>NZ_JBSWYQ010000004.1:0-326087 GCF_056161165.1 Alteromonas sp. ABV2_168
GGGGGGGGGGGGGGGGGGGGGGGGGGGGGGGGGGGGGGGGGGGGGGGGGGGGGGGGGGGGGGGGGGGGGGGGGGGGGGGGGGGGGGGGGGGTGGGTGTGGAAGGGGCAATTATGATGTCCTGCGATACTTTCTACTATGACCTTGCCTACAAGCTCGGTATCGATCGAATCAGTGATGCGATGTCTGAATTCGGTTTCGGCGATTACACCGGCGTAGACTTATACGAAGAATCAGACGCCAATATGCCAAGCCGCGGCTGGAAACGTGCCCGTTTTAATCAGCCCTGGTACATCGGCGATACGATTCCTGTGGGTATTGGCCAGAGTTACTGGACAGCGACACCAATCCAATTGAATCAGGCAATAAATACACTGATAAACCACGGCGAACGGTTTGTTCCTCAAATTATGATGGGATTCATGAGTGAAAACGGCGAGGTCTCGCAGGAGCCTTTAAAAACCATGCGTCCGATTATGGTGAAAGAAAGGAAAAACTGGGATTTAATGCTCAGTGCCATGCACGATGTTAATCATTCCGATGAAGGTACAGGCCGCAAGTCATTCTCTGATGCCCCTTACCAGTCCGGGGGTAAATCCGGTACTGCACAACTTTTTTCAGTAGGCCAGAACGAGTCCTACAACGAAGAAGAGGTTTCTGAACATCTTCGTGATAATGCCATGTATGTAGCCTTCGCCCCTTATGAGCAACCTGAAGTCTCTGTGGCGGTTGTGGTTGAAAATGCCGGAGGCGGCAGTTCCAATGCCGCGCCGGTAGCCCGTCAGGTTATGGATTTTTTCTTCCGCGAAAGGGACTTTATGCAGCCTGATTATGTGCCGCCGGAGCAAGCATCAAAGGAACAGGCTGAATGAAACGTACAACGATAAAACAAAATCAGTCTACTCTGCTCGAACGGCTTCATATTGACGGCTGGCTGTTGCTGGGATTGCTGGTTTTAATGGTGGTCGGCCTGTATACCCTTTATTCGGCCTCCGGTCAGGATCCCGGCCAGATGGAACGGCAGTTCGCCCGTCTCGGTATTGCCATGGGTGTAATGTGCGTCATGGCGCAGGTACCACCTATGGCCTACCGGCGGTTATCCACTTATGCTTACATTGCCGGCTTACTGATGCTGATTGCTGTACTTTTATTCGGCGACGTGGGTAAAGGTGCCCAGCGCTGGCTTGATCTTAAATTTGTTCGTTTTCAGCCATCGGAACTGATGAAGCTTGCGGTGCCCATGATGGTGGCCTGGTATATCAGTAAGTTTACCCTGCCCCCCCGTCTTATTCAGATAGGCATTGGCTTCACTCTGGTTATCGTACCCACAATCCTCATCGCTAAACAGCCGGATTTAGGGACGTCGCTACTTATTGCCAGTTCGGGAATTTTTGCTATTTTTCTGGCAGGCATGAGCTGGCGTCTTATTGGCATTGTTGCCGCCATGGGCGGTGCGTTTGCACCGGTAATGTGGTTTTTTCTGATGCAGGAATATCAGAAGCAGCGGGTAATCACGTTTTTAAATCCTGAATCCGATCCTCTGGGCGCCGGTTATCATATTATCCAGTCTAAAATTGCCATTGGTTCCGGCGGCCTTCAGGGCAAAGGCTGGTTGCAGGGAACCCAGTCACAGCTTGAGTTTCTGCCGGAACGTCACACCGATTTTATCTTTGCGGTTTTCAGTGAAGAATTCGGTCTGACTGGCGTCATCGGATTACTCGCAATTTACCTGTTTATCATTATTCGCGGCCTGATCATTGCCAACCGTGCTCAGGACGCCTACAGTAAGTTACTGGCGGGTTCGATAACCCTGACCTTCTTTGTTTACGTGTTTGTAAATATGGGTATGGTGTCAGGCTTACTGCCCGTAGTAGGAGTGCCACTGCCACTGGTTAGTTTTGGCGGTACGTCAATGGTGACATTGATGGCAGGTTTTGGCATTCTGATGGCAATCGGAACACAAAAAAGATTCTTATCCCGATAACCGGTTATGTGCGCTAAATACTGTATCTTACTGCTATGTGCAGTCGTGTTATGCGGCTGCCAGTCTTCAGGTCGCTATGCCCAGCACAGCGATTCAGCCCCCACGTTTGTGTATGACGAACCGGATTACACTGACGCAGACCCGCAATACGAACCTTACCGTGAATGGAACAGCCGCCCCTACGAAGTATTGGGTAAACGATATTTTCCGTTGCAATCCGGCAAAGGTTTTGTGGAAACCGGGCTGGCTTCCTGGTACGGCCAGAAATTTCACGGGCACCTCACTTCTAACGGTGAAACCTACAATATGTTTGCAATGACAGCGGCACATAAAACCTTGCCGCTGCCCTCATTTGTTAAAGTGACTAACCTGAGTAATGGCAAGACAGCCATTGTGCGGGTAAATGATCGTGGCCCCTTTCATTCCAGCCGGATTATCGACTTGTCTTATGCCGCAGCGAAAAAACTGGATTACCAGCAGCACGGCACGGCAAAGGTGAAGCTGGAAGTGATTCATTTTGATGAGAACAATCAGGTGACTGTGGGCGATCAGCCTACTGTCAGCTATGAACAATATGCCGGCATTGTTCCTCTGCCTGAAGAGCCGGAAGCTGAGCCGGTTTCTGCTGCTGACGACGGGCTTTACATTCAGGTCGCCGCAGTGAGTGATCCTGAACGTGCCAAATCAGTATCTACCGTCCTGTCCCAACTTTATCAGGTGCCTGCTGAAATACCGTTAATTAATAATATCTACAAATTACGGCTGGGCCCGCTGGCTGACCGCTTTCAGGCAAAAATGCTGTTAGATGATTTGCAGAAAAATGGCTATCCCGGTGCTTATACCGTGGGCGGCAACCTGTAAATATGGCATTCATCTGCCGAACTTGTGGATTTGCCGGGTAAATCGGTCAGCAACACTGTAATCCGGTAGACTTTTAAGGTACAAATCAGCATCTGAATCACTTTGCTCTTTATATAAGGAACAAAGCTGCACTGACTCTGGTCCAGGCTTGTTGCTTACGTTAAAATTCAAAACAGTTTGTCTTAAATAAAAAACGGTAATTGATATTCCCATGCATAAAATTATAAATCGCGCTAAACCGTCTTTCATGCTCACCATGTTTATCATGATGTGCATGTCTTATGTTGCCAAAGTCCACGCCAACGTCGTGATCCCGCCGCCGCCAAGTGTTGCCGCTGAAGGCTTCGTGCTGATGGATAACGAAACGGGCCAGGTTATCGCAGAGAAAAATGCAGACATGCAGTTGCCGCCTGCAAGTCTGACTAAAATGATGACGACGTATGTCATCGGAAAAGAGCTGGAAGCCGGCAATATCAGCATGGACGATGAAGTAACCATATCTGAGAATGCATGGGCGAAGAATTTTCCGGAATCATCAAAAATGTTCATTGAGGTGGGTACACAGGTAAAAGTGGCCGACCTGGTTCGCGGTATTATTATTCAGTCCGGTAACGATGCCTGTGTTGCTATGGCTGAACATATCGCCGGTTCTGAAAGTGCCTTTGCCAGCATGATGAATGCCCACGCGCAGGCGCTGGGTATGTCTTCTTCACATTTTGTGAACAGCCACGGCCTGCACGACCCCGATCACTACGTAACGCCGCGGGATATGGCGCTGTTGTCTCAGGCGCTGGTCGCTGAGACGCCGGAAATCTACGCGATTTACAGCGAAAAAGAGTACACCTACAACGGTATCAAACAGTACAACCGTAACAGCTTGCTGTGGGATCAGAGCCTGAATGTGGATGGCATTAAAACCGGTCACACTTCTGATGCAGGCTACAGCCTCATCACCTCGGCTAAACAGGGTGATATGCGTTTAATTTCTGTTGTGATGGGCACAGACAGTGAACGCGCCCGAAAAGAAGAAAACAAAAAATTATTGCGTTACGGTTTTCGTTTCTATGAAACTGTAACCCCTTATAAAGCCGGTGAAAGCTTCGTTGCTCACCGCATTTATATGGGTGACCGCGAAACTGTAGACCTTGGAATTAATCAATCTACCCCCATTACCATTCCCCGTGGCCAGGCAGGTAACCTTGAAGCCAGTTTTGAGTTAGATAAGAAACTGGAAGCGCCGCTGGCAAAAGGCCAGGTGGTTGGCACACTTTACCTGCAACTGGACGGCGAAGACGTTGCCAACTATCCCCTTGTTGCTTTGCAGGAAGTGAATGAAGGTGGTTTCTTAGATCGTATGGTTGATTATGTCATGCTGCAGCTTGGCTGGGACGAATAACCGGTCAGTAGTGCTAGTTGATCAGCGGCCAGATTGTTATAATCTGGCCGTTTTGTTTATATAAAGAAGTAAGGATATCGTAATGGATACCCGTTTCGATGAGTTGCTGGATTTTCCCTGTTTCCAGACGTTTAAAGTAATGGGTGTAGCCCATGAAGAATTACCGCAGCAGGTGATTACCTGTCTGCAGAAGCATTCGCCGGGAGATTACTCTCCTACCGTTAAGCCCAGTGCTAAAGGTAACTACCATTCTGTGTCGGTGAGTGTCCGTGTGACCAGTAAAGAGCACATGGAAACCATTTATACCGAGCTGGCTAAAATTGAACTGGTCAGGGTTGTATTGTAAGTGACCGCAACACATCATCCTGTAATTGTCCGTCAGTTAGCCCGTCAGTATTATTTGCCGGTGTGGCAAAAAATGCAGTCGTTCACAGATGAGCGTGACGCAGACACAACCGATGAAATCTGGCTGGTAGAGCATGACGCTGTGTTTACCCAGGGTCAGGCGGGTAAAGCCGAACACATATTGATGCCGGGAGATATTCCTGTAGTCAACGTAGACCGTGGCGGTCAGGTTACCTACCATGGTCCCGGCCAGCAGGTTATTTACCTGATGCTGAATATTAAGCGTCGAAAACTGGGTGTGCGGGAGCTGGTGACGGCGATGGAAGATGCAGTGGTTGCATTACTGGCAGACTACGGTGTAGAAGCCCGCGCTAAGAAAGATGCTCCCGGTGTGTACGTTGATGAACGGAAAGTGTGTTCCTTAGGATTACGGATCCGTAAAGGTTGTTCATTCCATGGACTCGCACTCAATGTTAATATGGACTTAGCTCCGTTCAACCGGATTAATCCCTGCGGCTATGCCGGCATGGAAATGATTGATACTGCGCGGTTAGCAGGGCCTGATTCGCTGGAAATTGCAGGCCCGGCTCTCACGCAACACCTTCTGAATATTCTAAATATTCAGGAAGTCATAAACAAAGAAGGTTTTGATGAGTAACGCACGTCCTAAAGCCGGGGTAAAACTCCGCGATGATGAGAAAGTAAAACATATTCCGATTACGATCGTCCCTACCGAAAAAGAGGAGATGCTTCGTAAACCGTCATGGATCAAGATTAAGCTTCCACGTACAACTGATCGTATTGACGAAATCAAACAGACGCTGCGTAAAAACAAACTGCATTCCGTATGTGAAGAAGCCTCCTGCCCTAACCTGGCTGAGTGTTTTAACCACGGAACTGCCACCTTCATGATTTTAGGTGATATTTGTACCCGTCGTTGTCCTTTCTGCGATGTCGCTCACGGAAAACCATTACCGCCCAGTGCCGAAGAACCGGAAAAACTGGCTAAGACCATTGCGGAAATGAAGTTGAAATACGTGGTGATTACTTCAGTAGACCGTGATGATCTCAGAGACGGTGGTGCTCAGCACTTTGTTGATTGTATTAATGCAATACGTGAACACAGTCCGTCAACCACCATTGAAGTACTGGTACCGGATTTTCGTGGCCGTATGGATCGTGCACTGGAGATTTTCAAAAGCGGTGTACCGGATGTATTCAACCATAACCTTGAAACCATTCCTCGCCTTTACCGGGAATGCCGCCCGGGCGCGAACTATCAGTGGTCTCTGGATCTGCTGAAGAAGTTTAAAGCTCAGCACCCTGACGTGAAAACCAAGTCCGGCCTGATGATGGGCATGGGTGAAGAGAACGAAGAGATTGAAGGTGTACTGCGTGATTTACGTGCTCACGATGTCGACATGCTGACTCTGGGTCAATACCTGCAACCGTCCCGTCACCATTACCCGGTGAAACGTTATGTGCACCCGAACGAATTTGATGCGCTTGGCGATTACGCGAAAGATATCGGCTTCGTGCACGCGGCATGCGGTCCAATGGTTCGCTCAAGCTATCATGCAGACCAGCAGGCAGCCGGTAAAGAAGTGAAGTAACTCTCAGCTAAGTATTATAAAAAACCCGGCAAATGCCGGGTTTTTTAATTCATTGAATGACTGTACTCAAAAACCTGATTACGGCCGAAGCGTTTAGACTGATAAAGCGCAAGATCCGAAGCCGAAATCAGGTTATCGAGACCATATCCTACCTGCGATGAACTGCTGACTCCGAAACTGGCTGATACAGTAAACTTATGACCGGATATCCCGGAATCAATTTCTTCAATGGCCTGCCTGCAGCGTTCCGCCAGTTCGAATCCCTGCTCTGTTGTCATTCCTTCGGCCAGAATTCCAAATTCTTCTCCGCCCATGCGGGTGACCAGACCTTTCTCCGGACAGCAATTTTTAAGAACACGGGCCACTTCCCGCAAAACCCAGTCTCCCACCTGGTGACCATAGGTGTCGTTAAGACCTTTAAATAAATCCAGATCCAGCAGTAACATCACCACAGACGTTTCATTTTTCTGGCAGCGTTTAAGTTTTTCTGCGGCAAGGTCGGTAAAGTAACCCCGGTTATAAACACCTGTCAGACTGTCACGGGTTGCCAGGTAGCGCAGGCGTCTGGCAAGCCTGCGGCTGCGGTAGCTCCACAATAGCAAAGCAACACCCATTACTGACACCAGCGAGAGGGCCAGCACCGTGGTCTTCATTTTCTGGCTGCTGTATTTTGCTTCTGCCTGAAGTAACTTGTTTTGTTTGTCCAGCAGGAGAATTTCATTTTCTTTACTGGATAAATCAAACATGGCTTTCTGAAATGCGAGCTCTTTAATGCTTTGTTCTGAATGCAGCGCGTCTTCCATACGTTGTTTATTGCTGATGTAATCAAACGCCTTATGATATTGCTGCTTTTCAACGGCTATCCCGACAAGGATACGGTATGCATCGCGCAGGGCCTCTTTAAATTCCTCACGGATATCCTTTTGAATCACACCCAGTGCCAGAGCTTCAGCATCTTCCACTTTACCTTCGCTGAGGCGCATCTCTGCCAGCGATAAACTGAATCCGGCCATCAAATGATGAAACTGACTCTCGTTTACCCGCCAGGTAGCTTCCTTCTCAATAATGCGTGCTTTGTTGAAAGCCCCTTCCTTTACATATAAATCAAGCAGATGGACGTAATTGAAAGCGATGTAGTAATTTTGCCCTGCCCGTCTGCATACATCAATCGCATGATTAAAGCCTTTTTCAGACGCCGTGTTGTTATGAAGATTTATTTCTTCACCCAGCGACAGTGCGAAACAACGTAAATCATCTCCTGCCTCTTTTGTTGCAAGGATTTTCCCCACCATATCAGACGCCATGTCATACAAACCGGCCTGGCTGTAAAATACCACCATGCCTTTCCAGGTGGATAAATTACTCTGTACGTCATTCAGCCGGGCGATTTGCGCTTCAAGTTCTTTTGCCAGGCCGAACGCATGGTCCCATTCGTTCAGGTAAGCTTCCAGTGCCAGCAGAGATTTAGCAACTTTAACTTTCACCGCCTCATCCGGCAGCGTGCGGTAAAGCCCCTTATACTGACCGACAACAGTTTCAAGAGGCGTATCTTTCGTAGAAAGGTAAATGGATAAATAGCGGTAAAAATGTTTATCTGCCGGTGCAAGCTCCTCCGGGTTAACTTCTTTCAGGAGGATTTTTGCCGTGTCCCAGTCAGACAAAGCGAGGGATTCAATGCGCTGCAGTCTTTCATGATCATTCGCTGCCGTACAGGCGAAAGGAATAAACAACAAAATGAAAAGAAAACAGCGCATTCAGCAATCTCAGTATTAGACAACTATCCGTTGCAGCAGTTACGCCACAATCGGGTTTCTGTCGGGCTCTCGCTCCGGTTCCCGTGAAGGCTCGTCGGGATCATTAGGCTCCACGATAGCCATCAGCGGGTTCATTCTAACAGTTTCTGCTTTCAAACGTGCGATATCTGCCATTTCTTGCGGTGATAACTGATCGACCGAACGGGTGACATCCTCTGCCAGTGCAGCGAGTATTTCTATAGTCTTATTCATGATGTTGCTTCCTTGTCAGATGAGAGTGAGTTGAGTTTATTTAGTATTTTTTCGTTTTTAATTAATCGCTTGCATGGTGGTATCACCAGGGTGGTGATCAAGGATAACGCTGCTTCGTGTAACGTATTCAAAGGCAGCCATTCAATTCTGGTTTTATCCGTTATCACCACGGGGCATTCATACAACGCAACACGGTGCTCCGGCGGATAGCCATAATCATCAATTAACAGATCAGTAAGTACTTTACGCTGAGCCACCGACGTTGATTTTTTTGTTATGGATAAGTCCCCTGCCAGACCGACCTGCCAGAGGAAGAGATACGCAGTAGTATCGATATTACGTGAGAACATCATGAATTGAGTGGTTTCAAAATGTTGACTGCCATAGGCGCCGGGGTCGATGCCCATATCAGCATACAGGCAGTCTTCAGCAGAAATGCCCGGCTCCATATGCGCACGAAAGCCTGCCTGCTTTGCCTGAGCAATAGCCGTGTGAGGCACCTGAGCAAATACACCCGGATGCCCGTAGAATACACCGCACACCCGTTTGCCCGATGTCACTTCCGCCATTATCGCTGCGACCATTTCGCGATAAGTATCACGGCGATCTTTACCTTCCGCATAAAGTGGCTGTAAAGAACGGGTATCTTTGTTCATGGTGCTTACCCATTGCTCCATCAGAGGATGACAATTGGTAAAGACCACATCAGCGTTTTCGATGTGACTGCGGCAGCGCAGCGGCATATGAGCACCAAGGGTCATTCCCGGCCCCACGCAGACCAAACTTCCTGTGTTACTTTGCATAGTAATAACCGTACTGCTGTATTTTTTATGATTTTATAAACGGTTTCAGACCAGCCTGTTAAAGGCTGTATATTGTCTGAGCGATCTATTCTAATTATGCCCTGATAATTTTGCGGAGCAAGCATGAATTATGTCCGTCTTACCTTTATTAATCAGACATGTGAGGCAAATCAATGATGCTACCCGCCTCTATTCGCAGCGGCACATGATGACTTGCCCTGCCAGCCTGTTACAATACGCCGCTAAAAACAGGAGTCCCTATGAGAAAACATATTTACATTGCCTATACCGGCGGTACTATCGGGATGAAACCTTCCAGACAAGGCTATGTGCCCGCAGCGGGATTCCTTGGCAACACCCTCGCCAACATGCCTGAGTTTCATCGTCCTGAAATGCCTTTATATACTCTGCATGAGTATGACAACCTGATTGATTCTTCTGATATGAATCCGTCAGACTGGCAGCGTATCGCTGATGATATCGCAGATAATTATGATAAATATGACGGATTCATTATTCTCCACGGTACGGATACCATGGCTTACACGGCATCTGCCCTCAGCTTTATGCTGGAGGACCTGAGTAAACCTGTTATCGTTACCGGCTCACAAATTCCGCTGGCAGAACTGCGCTCTGACGGTCAGGTTAATCTGCTCAATGCCCTTTACGTCGCGGCGAACTATCCCATTGCAGAAGTCAGCCTGTTCTTCAACAACCGCCTTCTGAGAGGAAACCGGAGCCGTAAAGTCGATGCTGACGGTTTTAATGCGTTTGACTCACCGAACTTCCCGCCGTTACTGGAAGCCGGTATTAATATCCGTGTCAAAGCCGGAGAACTGGCCAAACCGGCAGCAACACCACTGAAAGTCTGCCGTGTTAAATCACAACCCATCGGTCTGGTGAGCTTATACCCCGGGATTTCACCGGAGGTAATTAAAAACACGTTACAGCAGCCGGTTAATGCACTCATTCTGTTAAGTTACGGTGTAGGCAACGCACCACAACAGCCTGCTCTGTTACAACAACTCAAGTACGCGGCAGACAGAGAAATCGTTGTACTCAACTGCACACAATGTCTCCGTGGCCGGGTGAATATGGGTGGCTATGCAACGGGTAACAGTTTAAAAGAAGCCGGCGTACTGTCCGGCAGTGACATGACGCCGGAAGCAGCCCTTGCCAAATTGCACTATCTGCTCAGCCAGTCATTAAATTATGAAGAGATTAAATCAAAGCTGACTACCAGTTTACGTGGTGAGCTAAGCGAATAAAAAAAGAGTAAACATGCAATCATTTACAGGCGCACTTGGCAAAATGAAGGTAACCGTTAATACCAGTCATCTTGTCCACTACACATTACCGCTGGGTGATGAGAAGGTAGATATGAACAGTCTCATCGGGAAAGAAATTACGCTGACCACAGAAGGTGAAATCCGCTGTGTTCATTGTGATGCGAAAACCAAAAAAAGTTTCAATCAGGGTTACTGCTACCGTTGCCTGATCACCCTGGCTCAATGCGACAGTTGTATTATCAAACCGGAACTTTGCCATTACAAAGAAGGCACCTGCAGGGAGCCGGAATGGGGAGAAACCCATTGTCTGAGTGACCACTTTGTTTATCTGGCGAATACCGGCAACCTGAAGGTTGGCATTACCCGTCATGTATCTGATCAGGTGTCCAGCCGCTGGATGGACCAGGGCGCCAGTCAGGCTATGGTTTTTCTTCGTGTCAAAGACCGCCTGACCAGTGGTCTGGTGGAAACCTTATGTAAAGCCCACATCGGGGATAAAACCAACTGGCGGACAATGCTGAAAGGCGAAGCGGAAGCGGCAGATTTACCGGCTCTGAAAGCCAGTCTGATGGAGAAAATCGCTGATGGTCTGGAAGATATACGCCGTGAACACGGGCTTGATGCGGTAAGCGAAACCACTGCAGAAGCGGTCTCTATCCACTATCCGGTGGATAACTATCCGGTAAAAATCAAATCAATTAATCTGGACAAAACCCCTGCATTCACGGGCACGTTGCATGGCATTAAGGGCCAGTATCTTATGCTCGATGGTGACAGGGTCATAAACATCCGCAAATATGCGGGTTACCGGGCAACATTATCTTTTTAATGCTTGCCGGCAAGCTGGCAGGTAAGAAAACGCATTAAGATAAAAGGGAGCCGGAAAAGCCGGCTCCCTGTCTCATCCGGTCGCTTTATCAGCCGCGAAACTCTTCACCACCCATTTCACGGGCCAGATCGTCAAGCTTTGCAGCTGTATCATCAAATTCCCCGTCAGCATAACGATAGCGGATCAACACATGCTGTGAAGTCCTGCCCCGTTTAACGATGAGATCTTTTGCAGCAAAATGCTTCGCTGTATTTAAGAAACGGTAAGCGTCCGGTTCCGTATCGAACACAAATTCCAGTTGCACCTGCACTACACGACCTCTTTCAGTAACACGGCATTTTCCTGCACCTGACCGATGACATTCAGTAACCGCCGGAACTCAGCATCACCGGGTTTTCCGTGACCAAGCCATGCACAAAGGGCCTCACTGAAACTGATATCATCGCCCTTTTCCAGCTTCGCTGTCATCAGCGCAAGCTGCACGCTACGACGCTCCGCCTGCAAAGACGGTGCTGCATCAATATTTAATTTAAGCTCAAGCACATGGGTGTACCAGTCGCGGGATTTATCTGCAGCAGACTGACCTGTCAGTGCATTACGCCATGCTTTCGGTAGTGAAGCCCAGGCATCACTATCCACCGGTATAGCATCATTCGCCAGCCAGCTTTTCAGCACATCATGCAATGACAACATGGCTGTTTTACGATCATCCAGCGCCTGCTCCTGAACCTGCTGCTGCGCGTTTTTGCGAAGCCGGTCAATACGCTGCTGCACCACCGCCTGTTTCTTTGCGTCAAGGGTCTGCATCGCTTCGACCACAGGTACCAGTGCCGCATCCATTTCTTCCGGATGTTGTTTCACTGATTTGCCAACTACTTTAACCTGTTCAAGCAGCGTATTCAGCTGTGCATTTTCTTCCTCTGCAACGGCATTTCGCTGCTCTTTGACCCGGGCGAACAGCTCATCATTGATGCTCTTAAAGGTTTGCCACATACGACTTTCATGACGCTTGCCGGCATGACCGGTATTTTTCCATTCCACTTGCAGTGCTTTAGCCTGTTCAGACACAGAAGCACTGTCTTCCTGAGACGCCAGAGATCGGGCTTGTTCAATAATGGCCTGCTTGCGCACACGGTTGTCATTAAACCACTGATTGACGCTGTCACTGAGTGGCGCCAGCGCAGTATCCCAACGTTTCTTAAGCGCCTCATACACGGGTTTATCTACAGCACCGGCATCGCGCCAGCGCTGACGCAATTTATCCAGCTGTTTAGCCAGTGACGCGGGGTCATCACAAGCCGGTGTGAGTGATGATAACTCACTGATCAACCCTTCCCGTTTTTGCTGCGCAGCGAGTCGCTGCTGTTCCTGTTCAGCATAATGGGCACGACATGGCGCAAAAGCCTGTTCCAGCGCTTCGTCAAAGGCGATATCTGCTTCATCCTTATCCTGAGAGGTTGCCAGTGACTGCCATTGTTTACGCAGTTGTTTGATAGCTGCCGCTCTGGCAGCAATATCAGCAGGAGCTGTTGCAGCGAGCTGTCGTGCTTCTTCCAGCATGGCCGGTTTGCGCGGCGCAGCCAGATATGTTTGCCAGCCCTCAAGACGGGCTATCTCTTCAGTGAGCTGCCCGTATTTGCGCTCAACGGAGAGCCGGTTGCTCTCATCGAGTGCATCATATAAAGTCTGAAGTTCAGTGAACCGCGTCATGGCAGCTCTGAAACGTCCGGTTTCAATAAGATTACTGACTACAGATGATAATCTCCGGACCTGCTTCAGCGTATTGTTCTGAGCCACACGACGCTGAGTCTGTTCACGCTTCTTCGCTTTCGACAGTACACTCCAGCGTTGCTTTAACGCATCCGCTACAGGGAACAATAAGTCTTTGTGTTCTGCCCAGCGGCCTGCCAGCGCACGCCACACTTCATCGTCGATGTTTTCTGCGCCACCGGCATCAGCAGCGGCACGTTCAGCATCACTGAGCACCGCATTGAGCCGTATGGCGATCTGCTGTTGTGCTGAGAATGCATCCAGTTTACCGGCAAGGTCATTAATTGTATCTGCCAGTGCCTGTCGTTCCCCGGCAGGCTTTAACTGTGCGAAGCTGTCAGCTTTGCCTTCCAGTTCCCTTACCGCATCATTGACAGATTCGACATCAGAGAGTGTTGCTTCTGACAAACGCTCATTAAACAGCCAGGCAACCTTTTCTTCCGCTGCAGACAATGCAGCCTTGAATAACAACCACTCCTGCTGCAATGCCCTTTCTGCTTGTTGCGCATCCCAGTCGACCTTCAGACGATCGCGGTGTTGCTGCGCTCGTGCAAGTAAACGGGTTTGCTTTTCAGTGATCGTTGCAACAACATTTTCAGCGAGAACGGGTAAATCCGCTGACAGCGCATCTAAATCTTCAGCACAGGCCTGCAAACGTGCATCCACATCTTCATAATCAAAACGGTCAGTGACTGCCTGCAGCTTTGACAACACCAGCGTATAAGCCTGCTCAGTTCTGGCCGGCTTCTCTGCCGCTTCCTGTAAGGCGCTCAGCTTATCCTGAATAAACGTTTGTACCTGCGTATCGTCCGCCTTTTTTATTAAACGGCCCAGCAATACTGCATCATCGCATTGTTCTGCGATACGCATTTGCAGCGACACAGATGCAAATGCTCCAAAGAATTCCCGTGTGTAGTCACTGCGGCCGATTTTTTCCAGCAACGCAAAAATCTGAGCCTCCGTCAGGGTTTCCCGGCGGGGAGATTCCACTAACTTGCGTGCCAGTTCAGCAGGGGCCTGCTTCAGCACATACTCATACTGGTCGTCAGTAGAAATATCAGCACTGTCAGCATCAATAATGGCGGATTCAACCCGTGCAACCGCACGGCGCCGGATTTTGTCATCACGGGCTGTCTGTGACATTTTCATCCACAGAGGAAAGGAATCCAGTTTTTCCAGTGCGGCCAGACTCACATCGCTGTTGCTGTCGTTGAAAGCCAGTTCATGCAACGCCGAGCGTTCTGCTGGTTTACTTACCGATAATCCGGCAATGGCCTGAAGTCGTTTTTGCGGGTCTGAACTGGTGTGCGCCGGGGAAAAAAGTCGACTAAATATCATCCTGCTTGAACCGCGCTATGGTGTTTTCATCCTGTTCCGCCTGCAACGCATCACGGAATTCTCTTTTACTTTTTTGCACGATCTCTCCCTGCGCATTTATTGTCATGTGCTCGGAGGATTTTTCGATTTTGGACTGGTACAACAATACCGCCTGCATGCAACTGTCCCGCTGCTCTTCAGACAGTACAGTGCCATCAGGCCATTTGCCGGTTTCAACTGCCTGACGCAGACGTGCGTACACATCGGGCGTCATAGCGGCAAGTAATGCATCTATATTCATGAGGAAAAACGTTTAATAATGACTAATCTGACACGGTTCACAACATACCACATAAAGCCGGCCACAGCGGCTAAAATCGCCAGGTTATGCTGAATATCACCGGGCTTTGTGCCGCCCCAGTACATAAAGCCGAATCCGGCAACAAACAACAGCACTGCCAGCAGTGACTGATTTTGTATACTTTGTTTTTTCTTGTAGCGCTGCAAACTCTGCTTTCTCAACACATCTTCAGCTGAAGCATCACCCACTCTGAACTGGCAATGGGGGCACTCTTCAGACTTATCGGATATTTTTTTATTACATGACGGACAATCTGTTAATGCCATTATTGCTCCCGGACTGTTTTACTGGTACTTAAATAAGTTTCATTGCGGAACCCTGCGTGTGGCCCGCTTATACAAAAAAGGACACCAATGTGTCCTTTTCAATTCGACGGCTGACATAAGTGTCAGCCGGAATACGCTGACGGTTTACTTATCGTCCCGGACTTTGGCCCAGTACTCGTTCACCGTCTGCTTCATTTCCTTGCTCAGCATCATAATACCAAACAGGTTAGGCAGTGTCATAACAACTATTGCGACCGCCGATAAAGCCCACACCAGCGTGGTATCTGAAAACGAAGCCCAGATAAAACCAGCCACGTAAATCACCCGGTAAGGCATAACAGAACGGGGACCTAACAAATAGGTCATTGCCCTGTCACCGTAATACGACCAGGCAATAGCGGTGGAGAAAGCGAATAACATCAGACCAATAGATACAATGTACTGCCCGAAGTCACCGAAATACCCACGGGTGAAAGCAATGGTAGTCAGTGCGGCAGAATGCACCAGCGACTTGCCCTGCACTTCCAGGTTGTCTTTAACCGGTTTACCATTCTTAATTTGCAGCGTGCCGGTGTAAGCGTCGTCGTCACCCAGTGAATAGGTTACGTCTTCCGCAATAGAACGGGAGTTAATCAGGGTGAAGCCCTCACTGACTGCCGTACCGTTAACCACTGAAACCGGGCCGGTATAAGCCTCAACGCCACTGCCGTCGACACCGTTTAAGTATTTGTAAAGTGCTTCACGATCCTGCGGCTGTTCATCAGAATAGACGCCCTGTACGAAATACATATCTGCGCGGTCAAACACGTTTTCATGCTTTTCTTTCCATACACCTGAAGACAGGATAACCAGACCGGTTACTGTACAAATCAAAATGGTGTCGATGAAAGGTTCAAGCAGAGATACCATGCCCTCAGATGCCGGTTCACTGGTTTTCGCAGCGGCGTGAGCAATTGGTGCTGAACCCTGACCAGCTTCGTTAGAGAACAGTCCCCGGTTTACACCACGGTTAAATGCATAAGCCAGTGATGCACCAAGGAATCCGCCTGCAGCAGCGGAACCGGTAAATGCATCTCCGATAACAGCAGCGAATGACGGCCCGATATTTTCCAGGTTAGCAAAAATTACCGCCAGCGCACCAATCAGATACACCATCGCCATAATGGGAACAATTCTGGCTGTAAATGCTGCAATACGTTGAATACCGCCTAAGATAACCAGTGCCAGCAGGATACCCAGCACGCTACCGACGATAACCGGATCAATACCAAAAGTGGCTTCAATACTCTGTGCAATACCATTACTTTGTGGCAGGTTTCCGGTACCGAATGAACTGATTACCGTCGCAATAGCAAAAGCTACGGCTAACCATTTCATGTTCAAACGACGGTCCATGTAATACATGGGACCACCGGCCATGGTGCCGTCTTCCGTTTTCACACGGTACTTGTGGGAAAGTGTCACTTCTACAAATTTAGTGGTCATACCCAGAAAGGCTGTTGCCCACATCCAGAATAACGCCGCAGGACCGCCAAGAAAGATTGCGAAAGCAACACCACTGATATTACCTGTACCCACTGTGCCGGAAAGTGCAGTGGTTAACGCGCGGAAGTGAGTGGTATCCCCTTCCTCGCCTTCTTTATCATACTTGCCGGTGACGACCAGCCAGGCATGCTTAAAGAAGCGGATTTGCGGAAATTTAAGGTACACGGTAAAGAACAAACCGACACCCAGCAGAACGAAGGGGAACCAAGGTGCTCCCCCGAGCATGCCATCTATTGACACAAGAAAATTATACAAGCCTTCCAAGACGAGTTCCCCTCAATACTTTGTTGTTATTTTGCGTGTTTTTATTATCGTAGTTTTGACACTACCGCACGCACGGCAATCAAAAGGTCTTCTCCCAGCTGGCGGCAGCGTTGCACTGACCATCCATACACAGGATCAGGTAAATTATTATTATCTTTGAACGGCATTTCCAGCGTGTAGGCAAGGCAATCAAATTTCTGACCAACAGCATTGGATGCCACGGTCAGGTTTGCTTCACCCGGCTTGTCTTTTGGATAGCCATATTCGTCCTGAAATTCCGGCGTAGCAGACAGTAATGCTGCTTTAAACGTGTCCTCCAGATCTTTCAGGCGTGCAGAATAACAAGGGATCCCCTCGCTGCCTGCGACAAAATTGTACGGTAATGCTTCGTCACCGTGAATATCAAGATACATGTCTACACCGGTGTCTGTCATGGCATTTAACACATGCAAGACTTCCGGGCTTTTCTCTGCGCTGGGCTCTGCCCACTCACGGTTCAGGTTAGTACCCGCCGCGTTCGTACGCAAATGGCCCCGTGCAGCGCCATCCGGATTCATGTTCGGCACAATATAGAAAACAGCGTCGTCCAGTAATTGTCTGGACAGACCGTCCTGTTCATCCAGCAGGCGGTAAAGCAGTCCTTCTGCACACCATTCGGCCATGGTTTCGCCGGGGTGTTGTCTGGCTGTGATCCAGATTTTCTTTTTAGCCGGCTCTTCGTCACCGATAACTAACAGGTTAATGTCACGACCATCCAGCGTTTCGCCTAACAAGCGGTGTTCACAGCGCAGAGACATTTGTGCATCGTGAACCAGATCCAGATGCCGTTCATAGCTGTAAGGGATGAAATAGGCAAAATAGACGGCTGGCTGTTCCGGTGTGAAGCTGAATGATAGATTATCACCGTCAAATTCGCTGTCTACGCGAAACCAGTTCTGGCGGTCATAAGAAGCCAGTACATTGTAATCTTTCCAGCCATCGGGATACGCAGATTTAGCCAAATCAGTGAGCGTGATGTGATGGGTTTCGAATACTTCCCCGAATAAACGGAAATGGAACCACTGATAAAAATCCGACTGATTGTCTTTGTTGATGCCAAGAACGATTTTTTGCGGAGAGGCGGCTTCGATGACACGGATATTTCCGCTGTCAAACTGTGCTGAGATATGCATGGATCTGTCGTGTCCTTCTATTTTTGCCGCTAATTTAGCATAGTCGGGAATGTAAATACCATGTTTAACACATCCGTCCGGTGGTTATGCCCGGGAAATGAACAGCATGAAGGTTTACATTTCTGCAGACAAAAAAAACCGGTAACGCCGAAGCGATACCGGTAATAACGCCTGCGCTAACAATTATGCAGGTAACGTTGGGAAAGTGATCCCGGCCATGTCGCGCACTACACGCATCACCTGGCAGCTGTATCCGAATTCATTGTCATACCACACATACAGCGTCAGACGGTTATCAGCGACGATTGTTGCCTGTGAATCCACCACACTCGCAGCACGTGAACCCACCAGGTCAGTTGAAACGATTTCTTTACTGGCCGTATAGTCAATCTGATGCTGCAGCGATGAGAACAGAGCCGTATCCCGCAGGAACTCATTCACCGCCAACTTCTCGGTGGAAGTTTTCAGGTTAAGGTTCAGAATAGCCATAGACACGTTTGGTGTAGGCACACGAATCGCGTTACCAGTCAGCTTTCCGGCCAGTTTAGGATAGGCTTTTGCTACTGCTTTCGCAGCGCCGGTTTCAGTGATAACCATATTAAGCGGTGCACTGCGGCCACGACGGTCAGCTTTGTGGTAGTTATCAATGAGGTTCTGGTCGTTGGTAAAACTGTGTACGGTTTCCACGTGACCGGAATCAATACCATACTCTTCATCCAGCGCTTTCAGCACAGGCGTGATTGCATTCGTTGTACAACTGGCGGCTGACAGGATTGTGTCTTCTGCCAGAATGTCTTCATGATTAACGCCGTGAACGATGTTTTTAATGTCACCTTTACCCGGAGCAGTCAGTAATGCCTTCGCAGCACCTTTGGCTTTAAGATGCAGACCCAAACCGTCGCGGTCGCGCCACATGCCGGTATTGTCAACGACGATAGCATTATCGATACCGTATTTGGTGTAGTCCACTTCATCCGGGCTGTTTGCATAGATGATTTGAATAAAAGAACCATTAGCTTTAATGGCCTGGCGCTCGTGATCAATTGTGATACTGCCATTGAACGGACCATGTACCGAATCACGACGAAGTAAGCTTGCGCGCTTTTCCAGGTCGCCGTCTTTGCCGCCGCGCACAACAATTGCACGCAAGCGCAACTTGTTCGCTTTACCCTGTCTTTCTATCAGCAGACGGGCAAGTAAGCGGCCGATACGGCCAAAGCCGTAAAGTACCACATCCTGAGGCGTCTGCTCATCGTCTTTACCGGCTACATCAGCCAGCTTTTCCTGCAAATAAGCATTCAAATCGGTCTGATCGACGGCACTACCATAATGGAAATCAAAAGCCAGTTTACCAATATCAATTTGTGCCGGTGCGAGGGGCATTGCTGTTAACGCTTCAAGTACAGGAAAGCTCTCCCGTAAACGCAGTTTAATGCCTTCATGTAAACGCACTTTGCGGTGTGCTTTAACGATATCGATGACACTGGCACCCAGTAACGAACGGCCATACACAGACACTTCTACTGAATGATTTCTGTAGAGCTTACCGATGAGCGGCATCATCATTTCCGCGTATTCCTGACGTTCCTGCCAGCTACTTTGCAATTCCTGTTCAAACTGTTGATTCATGCCTTTGCCTTAACCATTTGAAATTAACCGGACAGTCCACGCAGAAAGCTTCATAATTGTAGGGTACACTAAGGTGTAAAAGTCGTTGTCTGCGTGGAACGGACTTATTCTAAGAAAACCATCAAGGAAGACCAAACTGTTGAAAATTTTCAGTATTTCATCATTTAAGCTACAAACACCCCGATCCTTTAGTAATTTTCCAACACAACTGGCGAAGTGCCTGCCGTTACTGATTGGGACAGTGGTATTGCCCGGTTGCGGTGATATGTTTGCGCCTAAAGTCGCCACAATTTGTCAGGATAATCCGCAAATGTGTAACGATCTCAACAGCGATGAATGGTGCCGCGGGGAAAAAGCAGAAATTATCAAGCAACGCTACCGCCACCCTGACGACGGTGAAGGTGAAGACATTTATCGCCTGATGCTGATGTTTGAAGACTACCAGCGTTGTATTGTTAACGCCTCCGGCCTGACCCACAAAAAATACCGGGACAAAGAAGCAGACCGGATGAAAGGTGTGCTGACAGCACGCAAAGAACTCGATCGTCTCAACCGTAAAACCCGCAATAGCAGTGAGCCCCTTCTCGCCTGGTATCACTGGTCCCGTTCCGGTGATGAAGACGCATTGAAACGGTTTATGTCTGCTGCCAGTGCCGGTCACCTTAACACGCCGGAACAACTGATCGCCCTGGCGTCAATACAGGCGCAAGATGACATGAACCGCACCCGTGACACCCTGTACCGTGCGTTGAGTCTCTACAAAGATGATGAAAATGTCGATGTCTCAGTATTTCATACGCTGACAACCATCAGCATGGAACAGAAGAAATACAAACTTGCCTGGATCTGGTCAAAAGTCGCCAGTCACTACTCCGACTCAATCAATACGCATCAACTGGAAGCAATGGCAACAAAGTTTCAGTTACCGGCGTCACTGATGAATAACGTAGCAGATGAAATAACCGGCGCACTGGAAGACGGTGAATTCGATGCAAAGGCGCTGGGGCTTACCAAACTGTAACCGTCAGACTTCAGCATTGACCGGGGTCGCTTTTTTCAACGGATCCTGTAAGTCACTTTCACAGGAAATTTCAGTATTTCCACCCGTTATGACGAAGTCACAAACAAAAACACCGCTTTACAACAAAGCGGTGTTTATTTTTTAACCAGAAGTGAACATGTCAGCCGCGGACGACTTCATCCTCAGCAGTTTTCAAATTCAGTGATAACGAATTTACACAATACCGCTGGCCGGTCTCTGTGGGTCCGTCAGGGAAAACATGGCCCAGATGGGCGTCACAGGATTTACAGATAATTTCCGTTCTGCGCATGCCGTGACTATTGTCTTCACGGTACAACACATTACCGTCATCTGTTTGCTGATCAAATGAAGGCCAGCCACAACCGGAATCAAACTTAGCATCCGAACTGAAAAGCGGCGCACCACAACACTTGCATATATAGGTTCCCGGACGCTTCTCGTCCAGTAATACACCCGTGTAAGGACGCTCTGTACCAGCCTGACGGGTGACACGATATTCGTCAGGTGACAGCGTTGCTTTCCAGTCTTTATCGACAGCCATGTTTGCTCCTGTGTTCGTTTACACGATTACTTTTTGATAGCAATCTGAGGACGCGCCGGATCACTCCAGTCAAGGTGAAACTTCTTACCCGACGGTTTATCTACACGCTGATACGTGTGTGCGCCAAAGTAGTCACGCTGGCCCTGAAGCAGGTTGGCCGGCAGTACTGCGGTGCGGTAAGAATCGTAATAACTTAACGCTGACATCATTGCCGGACAGGGAATACCTGCCAGAGCAGCCTGTGCCAGTGATTCCCGCCAGTCAGACTGATATTGGGTGATTTGATCAGCAAAGAAAGGATCAAGCAGCAGGTTCGCCAGATCTTCGTTGTTTTCGTAGGCTTTGGAAATAGATTGCAGGAAAACCGCACGGATAATACAGCCGGCACGCCAGATTTTCGCAATACCACCGAAGTCCAGTTCCCAACCGTGCTCTTTAGAAGCAACAGCCATCAACTGGAAACCCTGCGCGTATGCACAAATCTTTGAGCAATAAAGCGCATATTCCAGCTTGTCGATAGCCGCAAACTTCTCTTCGTCAGAAAGGACTTTGACTTCCGGTCCCTGCAGAACTTTGCTGGCTGCGACACGCTCGTCTTTGAGGCTGGACAGACTGCGGGCAAATACCGCAGAAGTAATCGTCTGGGCAGGACTTCCCACTTGCAGCGCGCTGACGGCGGTCCAGAGACCCGTGCCTTTCTGACCAGCCTTATCAAGAATGACATCTACCAGTGGTACACCGGTTTCAGGATCCAGCTGCTCCAGCACTTCTGCACTGATTTCCATCAGGTAACTGTTCAGCTTGCCTTTATTCCAGCGACGGAAAACCTCTGCAATCTCAGCAGCAGACATGTGTAAAGCGGTACGCATGACCTGATAGGTTTCGCAGATAAGTTGCATGTCGGCATACTCAATACCGTTATGCACCATTTTAACGTAGTGACCGGCACCCACAGGACCAATGTACGTGGCACAGGCTTCCCCTTCCAGCACCGGCTTACCCGGGGTGAAAGATTCAATCGGCAGACCTGTCTCAGCATCGACTTTTGCTGCAATAGCTTTCAGTACCGGCTCAAGGCGTGTCCACGCATACGGGTTGCCTGAAGGCATCAGAGAAGGGCCGAAACGTGCGCCCACTTCACCGCCGGAAACCGCAGTAGAGAAGAAGATAAACTTACTTTTGTACTTTTCTTCCCGTTCGACAGAATCCGTCCACAAGCTGTTTCCGGTATCCACAACAATGTCATCCGCCTGGATGCCGGCGTCAATCAGGTGAGAACAAACATGGTCTACAGGTTCGCCGGCAGGCACCGACAGAATAACCATGTGAGGTGACTTCAATTTGCTGAGTAATTCGGTGTATGAGCTGCAGCCTTCTACACGGGCAGCCGCGTCGCCACGCTCTTCAGCATCTTTAGCAATAATTGCATCGACTTTGGTTTGATCAAGGTCGAAACAGGCTACGCGATAACCATGATCGACCAGGTTAAGCGTCAGGTTGGCGCCCATTACGCCTAAACCAATAAAACCGATATCACACTTAGTTTCAGTGTGCTTTCCATCTTCTTTTTGCATTGGGTGTCACCTCAAGTTACAGATGGCTGCGGATCATACCACCCGATAATAGTGCGAACACTAACTTATGACTGATTTTCTGCGAATTATGCTCAAATCATGACTGATTGCTTACTTGCCGTGCAGCAGTAAACCCTTTACGGCACTATCTGGCTTTGTTTAAACACGGCTACGCTTCTGCCCGCCTGCAAAAACACTCTCTGAATACAAATATCCGGTTGTTCCGGTAAAGAACCGTACCGGGTATCGACCATCAGTTGCCAGGCACACTGAGGCGAGATCCCTGGCAGATTAAAACGCTTGTCCTGCAGGCTGGCATTAAAACACAGGAACCAGTGTTCAGGGTCGTTTTCATCTTTGGTTGTACCGCGGATTTCAACGCCGAATGACTGACTGTCCGGTGACTGCCAGTCTTCTGATTCTTTATCCTGTCCGTCAGGTTTATACCAGCGGATCACCGCTACATTCGTATCAAGCTGAAATAAATCGTCTTCGAGCAGTAAATGACTCAGCAACTCGCTGCTACGACGCAGTTGAATCACGTGCTGACAGAAATGCAGAAAATCAGACTCCCGTTTATTCAGCTCCCAGTCATACCAGTTAAGGGCATTGTCCTGACAATAGGCGTTGTTGTTTCCGTTCTGGGTTTTACTCAGCTCATCACCGCCCAGAACATGAGGGATCCCCTGTGACAGCATCATCGACAAAAACATATTTCGTTTCTGACGCTCACGAAGCTGGAGAATTTTCTCGTCCTGAGTGGGTCCTTCCACACCATAATTGGCTGATAAATTGTGACCATGCCCGTCGCGGTTATTTTCACCATTCGCCTCATTGTGGCGTTCGGTGTAGCTCACCAAATCGTGAAGGGTAAAGCCGTCATGGTAGGTCACATTGTTTACCGATGTATAAACAGGCCGGAATCCCTTATGGAAAATATCCCGTGACCCCATCAGCCGTGTTGCAAACTCCGCGGTAATAGCGTGATCACCCCGCCAGAATGCTCTTAAGGTGTCACGGTAACGGTCGTTCACTTCCAGCCACGGATACGCAAAAGCGCCTAACTGATAACCGCCCGGGCCAATGTCCCAGGGTTCCGCCACCAGTACAGCCTGTTTCAACACCGGGTCCTGTGAAATTGATTTAAGCAAACCGGAGTGAGGCGAAAACTGTTGCGGATCTCTGCCAAGACATACGGCGAGATCGAAACGGAATCCGTCTACACCGATAACCTCAACCCAGTAACGCATGGCATCCATAATCATCGTCGTCATGACCGGACTGGCAGTATTTACTGTATTTCCGCATCCTGAGTGATTGCTGTAAACAATCTCACCGGTTTTGGTCTGTTCGTACAAATAGGCCTGGTGGGGGAAGAAGCCTTTGAAAGACAATACCGGTCCGCCATCTCCGCCCTCAGCGGTATGGTTGTAAACCACATCAATGATGACTTCCAGGCCGGCTCCGTGATAGGCATCCACCATGGCTTTCAGTTCACGGACAGCATCCGCTTTTCCGTACCGGGGCTCAGGTGCAAAGTAGTTTACCGGATTGTAACCCCAGTAGTTGGTCATGCCTTTTTCAGTAATGTAAGGTTCCGGCATGAACGCTGACAAAGGCATAAATTGCACAGTGGTCACACCGAGATCAACCAGATGTTTTATGACATCCGGATGGGCCGCCCCTGTATATTTACCTTTATCCTCGTCGGGTACAGCGGGGTGCAGCATAGTCAGCCCTTTCACATGGGCTTCGTAAATAATTCGCTGATGGGGCTGAAAGGCAGGCTTCGGCGGCCGGTCATGTTTATCATGACGCACCACGACACATTTCGGCACCATAAACTGTGAGTCATGTTCATAGTGTCTGGCATTCCAGTGCAGTGGCCGGCTGAATTTATGCGCGTAAGGGTCGATTAACAGCTTGTCTGTCGGCACATGGTGAAGGGATTCTTCACCACGCTCCACCCTGTATGCATAATGCTGATTCTCGCCGGCACCTTCTACTTCACAATGCCAGACTGAACCGGTTTTGGCCGGCATCACAATCTCTGCAACCGGTTCCTCTGTATCACTTTGGAAAAGGCACAGCACGACAGCTCTGGCGTCCGGCGATTCAACAGCAAAATTGCAGCCGTCGCCGGTGACAGTCGCCCCCGGCGGATACGGCACGCCAGCCTTAACGTTATAGTTTACAAGTGAGTCTTGCTTCACCTTTGCCGGTTCTCCTGTTATTCATAAACCCAGTAAAGTGTTGCCAGTGGCGGTAAAGTGATTTCAATAGAATACGGCTGATTGTTCCATTCCACCGCGTCAGCAGTAACAATTTCAGGTGCAGGGTAATCACTGCCCCAGAACTCACCGCTGTCGGTATTCAGTACCAGTGAGTAAGTGCCCGGGTCTTCCACGCCAATGCGGAACTTCTCACGGGGAGAAGGCGTAAAGTTATTCACCACATAGACTTTTTGCTTGTCGTCTTTGGCTTTTCTTACGAAGGACAACATACTTAGTTCAGCATAATTATGGTCTATCCAGCTGAAACCTTCATAATTGTGATCCTGCTCATACAGTGCAGGCATAGTCCGGTACAGATGGTTAAGCTTACGGTAAAGTGCCTGCATGCCTTTATGCTTGTCGAACTCCAGCAACCACCAGTCAAGCTCACCATCGTGATTCCATTCCCTTGACTGGGCAATTTCATTACCCATGAAATTCAGTTTTTTTCCCGGATGACCATACATGAAACCGGCATAGCAACGCAGGTTTGCCGCCTGCTGCCATTCATCTCCCGGCATTTTACCAATCAGACTGCCTTTTCCGTGTACGACTTCATCGTGGGAAATCGGCAATACAAAGTTTTCATCGAAGGCATACACCATGGAAAAGGTGATTTCTCCGTGATGATAGCGGCGATACGCCGGATCTTTACTGATGTAATGCAATGAATCGTGCATCCAGCCCATATTCCACTTAAAGCCGAATCCGAGACCGCCTTCGCTCACCGGTCTGGATACACCCGGGAATGAAGTGGACTCCTCAGCAATAGTCATTGCACCCGGGAAGTGCCGGTAAACCTCTTCATTCATCCATTTCAGCAGACTGATAGCTTCGTAGTTTTCATTGCCCCCGTGCACGTTGGGGATCCACTCCCCTTCATTACGGGAATAATCCAGGTACAACATGGACGCCACTGCATCCACCCGCAAGCCGTCAATGTGAAATTTATCCAACCAGAAAAGTGCGTTGGCAACCAGAAACTGGCGAACAGTATCTTTACCGAAATCGTAAATGCATGAATTCCAGTCCGGATGCCAGCCACGGCGGGGATCGTCATATTCGTACACATGACTGCCATCGAACCGCGCAAGGCCATGGGCATCTTCCGGGAAGTGCGCCGGTACCCAGTCAATGATGATGCCGATATCTGCCTGGTGGCACTGATCAACAAAGTATTTAAAATCGTCAGGTGAACCGAAGCGGCTTGTCGGTGCGTAAAGCCCCACCGGCTGATACCCCCAGGAACCGTCGAAAGGAAACTCTGATACGGGTAACAATTCTATATGGGTATACCCCATCTCTTTCACGTAGGGGATCAGCGAATCTGCCAGTTCATGATAACTGAGATAGCGTTTCCCGCTCTCTTCAGAAGGCCGGCGCCATGAACCCGGATGCACTTCATATACGCTCATGGGGTTTGCGTATTTGTCTGCCTGCCGCTTCTCCATCCAGGCACTGTCATTCCACTCATAGGCATTGTGATCGAACACTTTTGAAGCGTGAGATGGATACTGCTCAGCAGCAAAGCCTAACGGGTCAGCCTTGTGAGGTAAATCGTTACCCCAGGCATCTTTTAACTGATATTTATAGCGCTCGCCGGCAACGAGTCCCGGAATGAAGAGTACCCAGTAGCCCATGTCAGTTTGTTGCATAGGATGAGTACGGCCATCCCAGCGGTTAAAATCACCGATGACGGAAACCGCAGATGCGTTAGGGGCATAAACAGCAAAACGTGTTCCGGTAATGCCATCTGTGGTTAGCAGTTGTGCCCCGCCCTGCCGGTAAAGATTTTCAGGCTGATGGTCGATAAAGTGCACAGCATGAAATGCTTCTTCACGGAACTGGTAAGGGTCGGTGAAGCTGTATTCGCTGTCTGCCGTTGTCACCTGCAGTTCGTAACGCTGCGCAGGCTTTAACTTTTTTGATAATGCAGAAAACAGAGCTGAGTCGCCCTGTTTTTTGAGTTTGATGATTTCTTTGCGGGTTTTTAAACAGCGGACTGACACTGTTTTGGCTTCCGGGATATAGGCGGTAACCGTTACGCCATCTTCGCTTTGCTGATTACCAAGTACGGAAAAAGGCTGACTGCACCGCGCTTGTGCCAGTTGCTGCTCTACTACCATTTGTTACTCCTGCAAAGTCTGCCGCACAATACGGCAGACTGCAGAACATCCCTAATCTGTGCTGGCCTGCTTTCTGACAGCGGTCAGCTTAGCAGCCAGGTTAGTGATGTCCTGATTTTCAAAAATAGTCTCTAAAGGCTGAGATAACTTCCTGCGCCAGTTAGGATATTCGTTAAACGTACCCGGTACATTAACAGGCTTATCCATTTCCAACCAGTCTTCAAGTTGCAGACTGAGTAACGCACTGGAACCTGCCGCCATATGCAATTGCATACCGCGGTTAAGTTCTGTAGTCATTCCCGTCACATTCACATCACGACTAATGTTGTCACTGATGGAATGGTGACCGTGCAAGGTATCCAGTATCGCCTGTTTATTCTTATGCCTGTCGTGATACAACACAGACAATATTTCATCAGTAGGATACAAACCAAGCTCTTTACCCAGCTCAAGATCCAGGCAATGCCAGAAGCCGGTCAAAGTTGGCATATCGTGGGTTGTCAGTGTCGACATAGATTGCACGGGGTAATGGGCCGGTGAATAAAAGCCGCCGTCTTTAGCCTGCTCAAAGAAGAATACACGGTACGAATGGACACCGTTATCCGCCAGTTTTTCACGGATTTCTTCCGGTACTGTACCCAAATCTTCACCAATCACGAGGCTCTGATTCCGGTGGCTTTCCAGTGCCAGAATGGCCAGCAGATCATCGACAGGATAATAAACGTAACCACCGTCTTTTGCATGGTCACCTTTAGTCACCCACCACAGACGAAGCAGTGCCATAACATGGTCAATTCGCAAAGCACCGGAACCGGCCATGTTGGAAGCAAACAAGTCTATGATTGGCTGATAGGCCTGTTCGTAAAGCTTGTAAGGGTCCATAGGCGGCAGCCCCCAGTTTTGTCCGAGTGGCCCTAAAATATCCGGCGGCGCCCCCACAGAGGCACCGGTACAGTACAAGTCTTTGTTACCCCAGATTTCTGCACTGCCTTCACTGACACCTACGGCGAGATCACGGTATAAACCGATAGCCATGCCGGCATTAGTTGCCACATCACTGGCGGCCTGTAATTGCAACGCAGCCTGCCATTGCAGGAACAGGTAAAAAGAAACCCGCTTTTTATTCTGTTCTCTGAATACCGCTACATCAGGTTTGTGGTATTCACGGAATTCCTCAGGAAATACCGGCCAGCCCCAGGAAGGCTTACCTTCTTCAGCCAGCTTTTCCTGCAACGTATCGTACACCGCCAGCATATCAAGGCTTTCACCACCGGCTTCCACGAACGCTTTAAATGCTTTGTTCTGTTTTGTATTTTTAGTCAGGTACTTGTTGTAGTACACGTCGAACAATGCGGAGAGTGCAGGCAGTTTAAGTGACGCAACGGCAGCATAGTCAACCAGGTCAGCCGCTCTTGCTGCTGCAAGTTTTTCCTGAAAAGCCGCATCATTCACAATGGTCTGCACACTGGCGTCGTCAAAACAGGGCATGGCTGTCACATCGAGGTATAAATAATTCAGCCAGCGACGTGAAGACGGTCCGTAAGGGCTGCAGGCATCAGGGTTCGCCGGATACAGCGCATGAATAGGGTTCAACCCGATAAACTCTGCTCCGGTGGCAGCGGCCTTTTCGGTTAATAAAGCCAGATCTGAGAAGTCGCCCATGCCCCAGTTTTTCTGACTGCGTACACAGTAAAGTTGCACACTCAGGCCCCAAATCTTTTTACCGGCAACAATGGATTCAGGGATGAAGCAGGCTGAAGGTGCAATAATAACCCGCATACTGCAAAGCGGTTCATCATCCCCTTCCACCGATAAGCTCAGTGTATGATAACCCGTGGGCGCCTGAACCGTCAGTGTGACAGCGTATTCGTGATATTCCACGTCTTCCAGCTGGGCGACATTTACCAGTGTTTCGTCAACCGGTGCAAAAGTGTGGACGAATGTCTGTCCATCTTCAAAAGAGAGCGCTACAGTGTACTCATCGGTTACCAGTTCTATCGGTAACCGTACAGAAAACGGAACGGTGTCTGATTGGCGTAAAACCTGTACCGGGTTGAGCGGAGTCTGCCAGATTTTTCTGGCTTCTTCAGAAAGCTGTTGTTCTATAGCAGCTTCATTGCTGGTGTCGTAACCCAGTGCGTTAAGTAATTTGGTCTGGCTTGATTCTGAAATCGTGGCAGGTTTGCCCCACGCATCAACATAGTGGGTCTCTATGCCGCGCATCTCAACCAGCTGTTGTAAAACGGGATTTGTCATTTTATCTATTCCTGTTTCCCGTGTTGATAATGTTAAGGCAACGGCCGCGCATTCTCATCAACACATAATTTTGAGCATTATCAGTTAAAGACCCGATACGACGAAACTGAATACGTTTGCATAGTTCATAGTTGTAATTTTGCAACATTTTTTGCTTTTTACTTTGCCAATTATGCCATTTTGATCCATACTTTACGTAATTTTTTTTCACTTGTACCAAAATACAATTAGAGGTATGACATGACTATTCGCATCGGTATCAATGGTTTTGGACGCATTGGTCGTTTGGTAATGCGCGCTGCACAAAAGCGTGACGACATCGAAGTTGTTGCTATCAACGATCTGCTGGACACAGATTACATCGCTTACATGCTGAAATATGATTCAACCCATGGCGTTTTTGATGGTGAAATAAAGGTAGACAATAACCAGCTGATAGTAAATGGTAAAACTATCCGTGTTACATCAGAAAGAAACCCTGCTGACCTGGCATGGAACGATGTAAACGTTGACGTTGTTGTTGAATCTACAGGTTTGTTCCTGACAAAAGATACTGCTTCAGCTCACCTTGAAGCCGGCGCAAAGAAAGTGGTGATGTCTGCACCATCTAAAGACGACACGCCTATGTTCGTTATGGGTGTTAACCACGGTGAATACGATGGCCAGACTATCGTTTCTAATGCGTCGTGCACCACAAACTGTCTTGCGCCTCTGGCGAAAGTACTGAACGACAAATTCGGTATTGTTGACGGTCTGATGACGACTGTTCACGCGACGACAGCAACACAGAAAACTGTTGACGGTCCTTCTCACAAAGACTGGCGCGGTGGTCGTGGTGCGAGCCAGAACATCATTCCATCTTCTACCGGTGCTGCGAAAGCCGTTGGTAAAGTTATCCCTGCACTGAACGGTAAATTAACCGGCATGGCATTCCGTGTGCCTACTCCGAATGTTTCAGTTGTTGACCTGACAGTAAATCTGGCAAAGCCAACCACTTATGAAGCTATCTGTGAAGCAATGAAGGAAGCGTCTGAAGGTGAACTGAAAGGCATTCTGGGTTACACCGAAGATGCTGTTGTGTCTAATGACTTCCTGGGTGACGCACGCACTTCAATCTTCGATGCAGATGCAGGTATCGCTCTGACTGACACGTTCGTTAAAGTTGTATCCTGGTACGACAACGAATGGGGTTACTCAAATAAAGTACTTGATTTGGTTCAGCATATTTCAAAATAATGCGAACACGCCCTAACCGGGTGATAAGCAAGATAAAAATGTAAAAAAAGGTGCGATTTGCTATCGCACCTTTTTGTTTTTGGATGCACAATAATAACCGGACTTTATTTTGGCAAGGAGATGTCACATGAGTATTCCCGACTCTGTAACTGTTGAAGAATCTTCAGGGATTACCTTTTTAAACGTAGACAATCAGTTTGCCAGCAGCCGTATCAGCTTATTTGGCGCGCATGTACTGTCATTCATTCCAAAATCTGATGATCGTGACCGTTTATGGCTCAGTCCACATGCGTTCTTAAACGGTGAGCGCCCGATCCGTGGTGGAATTCCTCTTTGCTGGCCCTGGTTCAGTGATGATCATGGCCGTGAGAAAGGTGAACTTCCTTCTCATGGTTTTTTGCGCACCCAAAGCTGGCAGATTCAGTCTTCTGAAGACACCGGAGACGGCACGCGCATTGTTCTTACCCCCACATTCAGTCGTGGTGAAGGCTTTGAATATGATTGCAAAGTCAGCTACGAAATTCTGGTGGGTAAAACCCTGTCGATTACACTGAAAACAGAAAACACCGGTATCGTGTCGTTTTCATTCAATGTAGCAATGCACACCTATTTTTCAGTGGCAGATATCGCGCATACCAAAATTACAGGTATTGAAGGCGAGTATAAAGACAAACTGGAAAACTGGGCATTAAAGCCTGCCCCGTCTCCGTATACTTTCAGTGGTGAAACAGACCGCATTCATCAGCATGCTGCTCCTGACGTAACCGTTTATGTAGAAGAGAAGCCATTTACCCGCGTAACGTCTATGGGACACGATTCTCTGGTGGTCTGGAATCCCTGGCAAGGGGCTGCTTCTATCGCTGACATGGACGCGTTTGGTTTCAGACATATGTTATGTATTGAGACAGCCGTGACCAATGGATGCACGCTAGCACCCGGCGAAAGCCGCAGCGTCACGCAAATTGTTTCCCCCCTTTAGTCAGCTATTGTCACAAGCGGGAAAAACACACCATCAGGCATAAGCATGCCTGCAGACATAAAAAAACCGGATGTTATACAACATCCGGTTTCTGAGCAAAATCAGAGAATTTGTACTCAGGCTTTGGCACCGTCACAGGCTTCTTTTGCCAGTTGGGTGATCTTGTCCCAGTCGCCGCTTTCAATGGCATCATCAGGTGCAACCCATGAACCGCCAACACAACGAACGTTAGACAGAGCCAGGTAGTCGTTGTAGTTAGCCGGACCGATACCGCCTGTAGGACAGAATGTCACATCAGGGAAAGGACCGCCGATAGATTTAAGCGCCTTCACGCCACCTGATGCTTCAGCAGGGAAGAATTTCAGGTGGTCATAACCCGCATCCTTCGCTGTCATCAGATCAGAAATTGAAGAAATACCCGGAATTAACGGAATATCGTAGCCTTTACCGGCTTCCAGCAGTGCTTCTGTAAGACCCGGGCTGATAGCGAATTTCGCACCTGCTTCAACAACCTGTTTAAGCTGCTGTGCATTGGTAACAGTACCCGCACCGATAATCGCTTCAGGTACTTCGTCTGCGATTTTCTTAATCACATCCAGAGCAACAGGTGTACGCAGTGTGACTTCCAGCACCTTAATGCCACCTGCAATCAGTGCTTTTGCCAGTGGCACAGCTTTGTCCAGGTCCTTAATTACCAGTACCGGGACTACCGGGCCAGCAGCAAAAATGTCTGCCGGTGTATAGTTAGCGTTCGTTGTCATAGTTCACTCGCTGTATGTTGTTTCAGGTATGCAGATGCACCTAATAATCCGTGGTCGGGCTCTGCAATCAGATAAGTTGGAATGTCTTTCACGTAATGCTTCATCTGACCTTTGGCCTCGAAGCGGGCACGGAAGTCACTCTCTTTTAAGAATTCTGCAAAACGGTTCGCAATACCGCCGCCGATGAAAATACCACCGGTGGTAGCCATGTTCAGTGCCAGGTTACCGGCAAAACTGCCCATGATACGGCAGAACTGAGTCAGAGTTTGTACGCACACATCGCATTCGCCGGACAACGCACGTTCAGTAACCTGAGACGGTTCTGTGTGTGTTACCGGTACGTTATTGTGTAATGCCAGCGCCTTATAGATGTTCATCAGTCCGCGACCAGACATCACCTCTTCGGCAGATGCGCGACCGTGTTCATTTTGCAGGTAGCGCCAGATCACCACATCTGTTTCATCAACAGGGGCGAAATCAACATGACCACCCTCGCCGTCCAGAGTTTGCCAGCCTGAAGACGTCATGGTGATGTGTTCTACACCTAACCCGGTGCCCGGACCAAATACAGCGATATTGCCGTTGGTTTTCGCCGTGCCGGTTCCGATTTGCACCACCTGATCATCACCTAATACCGGTAATGAATGCGCCACGGCTGTGAAATCATTGATCACAAACAGATTGTCCAGCTTCAACTGACTACGTAATGCAGTTTGTGAGAATGCCCAGCTGTGGTTCGTCATCTCTACCTGGTCACCCAGTACCGGACAGGCAATAGCAATACAACCTGACGTAAAGGTGAACTGAGGTAAATCTGCGAAATACTGACCAATAGCCAAATCAATACTGGCAAAATCTCTGCACTGGTATTTGATGATATTGTCTACACCGGTATCAGTTACACGGGCAAGACGAATGTTCGTCCCGCCGACATCTGCAACAAAAAGTGCCGTCATAGCGCCTGCTCCTGAGTTACAAACAATGAACACGCGCCTTCTTCAGCACCGGACAGAATATTTCTGTAACCGGAGAACAGTTCACGTCCCATACCTTCCTGATGATGCGCCAGGTCCGCTTCTTTTGCGGTACGTGCAGCCAGAGTTTCGTCATCCACCAGCAATGTCAGTTCACCGGTTTCTGTATTCAGTTCGATGAGATCGCCGGATTCCACTTTCGCCAGCATGCCGCCTTTGTAGGCTTCCGGGGTAACATGGATAGCCGCAGGTACTTTACCTGACGCGCCGGACATACGTCCGTCTGTTACCAGCGCGACTTTGAATCCGCGGTCCTGTAACACACCCAGAGGTGGTGTTAAGCGGTGCAGTTCAGGCATACCAATCGCTGACGGGCCCTGGAAACGCACAACAATAATGCAGTCTTTGTCCAGATCACCGGATTTAAACGCCGCATCCAGTTCAAACTGATCTTCGAACACCACAGCAGGTGCCTTAATATGGCAAACCGGAGACTTAAGTGCAGACGTTTTGATAACGCCACGACCCAGGTTCCCGCGAAGAACGCAAACACCACCGTCAGGCTTAAAGGGTTTCTCAACAGTGGCCAGTACTTCTTTATCAAGAGATTCAACCGGACCGTCACGCCATTCAAGTTCACCGTCTTTCAGAACCGGCTCTTTGGTGTATAAATCCAGACCGTCACCACAAATTGTCTTAACGTCATTGTGCAGCAGTCCTGCATCCAGCAGCTGTTTGAACAACAGCGACATACCACCGGCAGCGACAAAATGGTTAATGTCAGCGTGACCATTCGGATAGATACGGGTAATTAACGGTGTGGCATCAGACAGATCTGAGAAGTCGTCCCAGTTAACCAGAATACCGGCTGCACGGGCAATCGCCACAAGGTGCATGGTGTGGTTAGTTGAACCACCGGTCGCCAGTAATGCAACGATACCGTTAACAATGGCTTTCTCGTCAACAATATGACCAATCGGCGTGTAGTTGTCGCCCAGGTCAGTGATACGGGTTGCCTGAACGGATGCAGCTTTTGTCAGTGCATCACGTAGTGGCGTGCCCGGATTAACAAACGATGAACCCGGCAGATGCAGACCCATAGTCTCAACAACCAGCTGGTTAGAGTTCGCTGTACCGTAGAAAGTACAGGTACCGGCAGAGTGGTAAGACTGAGATTCTGCTTCAAGTAATTTGTCGCGCCCTACTTTACCCTGAGCAAATTCCTGACGGACACGGGCTTTCTCTTTGTTTGGCAGACCTGAAGGCATTGGACCGGCAGGAATGAAAACAGTCGGTAAGTGACCAAAGGCCAGTGAGCCCATCAGTAATCCGGGAACAATTTTGTCACAGATCCCCAGCATCAGAGCGCCGTCGAACATGTTGTGAGACAGACCCACTGCGGTCGCCTGGGCAATAATGTCACGGCTCATCAGGCTCAGATCCATGCCCGGGTTACCCTGAGTAACACCATCACACATGGCCGGTACACCACCGGCGAACTGCGCTACGCTGCCCACCTGACGGATGGCTTCTTTAATGATTGCCGGATACGCTTCGTACGGCTGGTGAGCCGACAGCATATCGTTGTAAGAAGAGATGATTGCGATATTGGCTTTCGTCATTGAACGCAAATCGGCTTTGTCATCACTGCCACAAGCGGCGAAGCCGTGAGCCAGGTTACCACAGGACAGCACACCACGGTGCGGCCCCTGGCGGCGGGCCTTTTCTATTTTTTCCAGATAGGCCTTACGGGTTGCTTTACTGCGTTCAATAATTCGCTGTGTTACTTCAGCAATTTTAGAATTCATGATCTGCTCCTAGGGTGCCCACATCAGCGTGACATCAGCACGGTTGACAACTGCGGTAACGGGTTTTTCCAGCTCAGTTGCATTAGCAATGGCGTCTTCTAAAACCGCTTTTTTCTTTTCACCGGTGAGGTGAATAAAGATATTGCGACTGTTTAACAGCGCAGGCAGTGTCAGTGAAATACGTTGGTGAGGGGCCGTGGTGGGTTGGGTAGCGATACAAATTTTACCACTCGCCAGATCCAGACCATCCGCAACCTGCTCCGAACACGGAAACAGTGATGCTGTGTGGCCATCTTCGCCCATACCGAGAATAAGCGCGTCGAAAGGCTGGCTGAAACTGGACAGGCGGTTTTCCGCCTCGGCGATACCATCATTGGCATCTGCATCGTCCGTTTTCAAAGTGACAAAATTAGCGGCTGCTGCTTTGTTCTGAATCAGGTTTTCACGCACCAGCTTTGTATTGCTGGCGTCGTCATTTTCACCAACCCAACGCTCATCAGCCAGCGTAATGTCAACTTTATCCCAGGCAAGATCAGTCTGGCTAAGCTGTTTGAACAGAGCCAGAGGTGTTCTGCCCCCGCTCACTACCAGACTGGCGCGACCACGTTCTGCAATACCTTTTTCCAGCAGTGAAATAAGCGTGTCTGCAAATGCACTGGTCAGTGCATCTGCATTGTCAAAAGCATTAATTGTCAAAGCCATCTTATTTCTTCTTCCGTATTGTTTTGCTTTCATACCAACTACGGTTAGCGCGGGCTAATAACCCGATAGAATCTACCGGTCCCCACGTACCAGCCTGATAAGGCTCCGGTGGCTCATTAGTTTGCTTCCACGCTTCAAGAATTGAATCAACCCAGTTCCACGCCTGTTCAATTTCATCACGGCGAACGAACAGAGCCTGGTTGCCCAGCATCACTTCAAGTAACAGCTTTTCATAAGCATCAGGAATGCGGTCGTCGCCGAATGCATCCGAGAAACTCAAGTCGAGTTTTGACTTTTGCAGGTCCATTGAACCTGAGCTGGTCAGACCCGGTACCTTATTCATTACGGTGATTTCAACACCTTCGTCAGGCTGCAGACGGATAACCAGTTTATTAGGCGGCAGATTCTGGAAGCTGTCACCGAACAGGTTGTGTGGCTGGCGTTTGAAGTAAATCACAACTTCAGACACTTTAGTCGGCAAACGCTTACCTGTTCTTAAATAAAACGGCACGCCGGCCCAGCGCCAGTTGTCGATGTCGGCCTTGATGGCAACGAAGCTTTCAGTACGGCTGCGGGTGTTGGCACCCTCTTCTTCCAGATAGCCAGGTACTTCTTCACCCTTAACGAAACCAGACGTGTACTGACCACGAACTGTTGATTCGTTGATATTACTCAGGTTAATCGGACGTAAGGCTTTCAGTACTTTCAGTTTTTCATCACGGATACTGTCGGCATTCAGGTTTGCCGGCGGTTCCATGGCAATCAGACTGAGAATTTGCAACAGGTGGTTCTGCACCATGTCACGCATTTGACCAGCGTCATCAAAATAGCCCCAACGGCCTTCAATCCCTACCGACTCAGCAACAGTAATCTGTACGTGGTCAATGGAGTTGTGGTCCCAGTTGGTAGCAAATATGGAGTTAGCAAAACGCAGGGCAATCAGGTTAAGAACGGTTTCTTTACCCAGATAGTGGTCAATGCGGTAGATTTGCGATTCTTTAAAGTATTCTGAAACCTGGTCATTAATGACTTTAGAAGATTCAAGATCGTGACCGATTGGTTTTTCCAGCACTACACGTACGGAGCTGTCGATAATATCGCAGCTGTGCAGACCACGGCAGATGTCACCGTAGATAGCCGGCGGAGTCGCCAGATAGCAAACCATAATGCGGTCTGCATCTACTACTGAATCAAAAACGCGGTAGCTTTCAGTATTCTTCATATCCACACAAGCATATTGCAGACGGGCTTCAAGGCGGGCCCAGGTATCTTCGCAAACTTGTTTGGAACCAAATTTTTCGATGTTGTTACGGACTTCTTTCTTGTAGTCCTCAGTGCTCAGGTCCTGACGCGCTACACCAATAATTTTGGTATCAGGGTGAATGAGCTCAGCTTTTTCCAGCTGATATAAGGACGGCAATAGTTTCCGTCGTGAGAGATCCCCTAACGTGCCAAACAGCACAAAATCACAGGGTTCAAAGGAATTATCCATTACCATATTTCGTCGACCTTCTTAATGATAATCCAGATAACAGTTCGATACTGTCAGGCAACGCAGATGAACTGTCTCGTCGTTGTTAGCACATAGTTAACACCAAATGTAGTAAAATTACAACTTGAGTCATCTATGACACGTTAAAGAGGTATTTATTCGCTGAATACCCGCCATTCTGTTGCTTCGATTGTCAAAAAATTACATTTTTCTTGTCACCCGAGTCACTTTGGGTAGTATAGAAAGCTGGAATGATTATAACTTTACCTTACTTTTCGCTATATCCGTATGAATATTCTTGAGAAAATTACGCAAAATAAAGCCGCTTTCAGCAAGTCTGAGCGCAAAGTTGCCGAAATAATATTGGCCAACCCGCAAACGGCAATTCATTCGAGTATAGCAACGCTCGCTAAAATGTCTGATGTCAGTGAGCCGACAGTAAACCGTTTTTGCCGCCGCCTGGACACCAAAGGCTTCCCGGATTTTAAATTGCATCTGGCACAAAGCTTAGCGAATGGCACGCCGTATGTTAACCGTCATGTAGATGAAAGTGACGGCCCGGGTGAATACACCAACAAAATTTTCGAAAGCACCATGGCATCCCTCGAAGTTGCGCGGCAGTCCATTGACGTCAATGTTGTTAACCGTGTTGTTGATCTGTTGACTCAGGCACAAAAAATTTCATTTTTTGGCCTCGGCGCCTCGGCCTCTGTAGCCCATGACGCGCTGAATAAGTTTTTCCGCTTCAATGTGCCCGTGGTTTACTTTGAAGATATTCTGATGCAACGCATGAGTTGCATGAACTGCACAGACGGCGATGTGGTTGTATTGATTTCCCACACCGGCAGAACCAAAAGCCTGGTCGAGATTGCCCAGATTGCCCGCAGTAACGATGCCACTGTCGTTGGTATCACCTCTGCAGACAGCCCCTTATCACGTGAATGCAGTTACGTATTGTCTCTGGAAGTGCCGGAAGACACTGACATGTACATGCCCATGGCGAGCCGTATTGCCCAGCTTACCTTAATTGATGTACTGGCCACCGGCTTCACCCTGCGTCGTGGCAATAAATTCAGAGAAAATCTCAAGCGGGTCAAAGACACCCTTCGTGGTTCTCGTTTTGACAAGCGTGACTTATAACAGTTCATTCCAGCTGATTTATTGAAGACCGCTTTTACCAGCGGTTTTTTTTTAACCATTTTTTCTTCTTCCTGCGTTCAGATTAGTTCACACCTCACTGGTAAGGCCAGTGAGGAAAAAAGTTCTTTGCATTCACATTTTTGTCAGATTGCTCTACTATTCTGTAATAAAATTACGTAAAAGCATTACAGCAACATAAATCGAACATTTTTTCGACATTATTGTCAATGTAAGTAACGTGTGTAGAAGCCTCCCTGTTAACGACGAAGAACAAGCGACGAATCATATGACCAGAAGAACAAAGATACTTGCCACATTAGGACCAGCAACAGACACCATCGAACGCATTGAAGCCATCATCGCAGCAGGTGCAAACACAGTGCGGATGAACTTCTCTCACGGTCAGGCTGAAGATCACATTGAGCGTGCGAAGAAAGTACGTCAGGCAGCAAAGAACTTAAATAAATATGTCGCCATTCTCGGTGATTTGCAGGGCCCTAAAATTCGTGTAGCCCGGTTTAAAGAAGGCGCTGTAAATCTTGATGTAGGCGCACCTTTTACCCTTGATGCTGAAATGGCGAAGGATGACGGTGACGTGAACGCAGTAGGCATCGACTATAAAGCGCTGCCTGACGACGTAAACACCGGCGACATTCTGCTACTCGACGATGGCCGTATTCAACTGGAAGTTACAGAAGTAGCCGGTCGTAAAGTGCATACAAAAGTAACCGTAGGCGGAAAACTGTCTAACAATAAAGGCATCAACCGTCAGGGCGGTGGTCTGTCTGCCGAAGCTCTGACTGCGAAAGACAAAGAAGATATTAAAACTGCCGCCAAAATCGGCGTTGATTATCTGGCAGTGTCCTTCCCCCGTTCAGGTGCAGACCTGAACTACGCCCGCGAGCTGGCCCGCGAAGCCGGTTGTGAAGCACTAATCTGTGCCAAAGTAGAACGTGCTGAAGCCGTTGCTACCGATGAAGCCATTGACGATATTATCAGTGCATCTGACGCCGTTATGGTTGCCCGTGGTGACCTGGGTGTGGAGATCGGTGATGCAGAGCTGGTAGGTGTTCAGAAGAAACTGATTGCCCGCTCTCGTCAACTGAATAAAGTTGTCATTACTGCCACGCAGATGATGGAATCAATGATCACCAGCCCGATGCCAACCCGTGCAGAAGTGATGGACGTGGCGAACGCCGTACTGGACGGTACGGATGCAGTGATGTTATCGGCGGAAACTGCTGCCGGTAATTACCCTGTTGAAACAGTGAGAGCCATGGCACGGGTTTGTGAAGGTGCAGAAACACACCCCAGCGTTAAACTGTCCAAGCACAGAATGGATACAGTGTTCTCTACGGTCAGTGAAACAGTGGCGTTGTCTGCAGTTTATGCTGCTAACCACCTGCCAAGCATCAAAGCTATTGTTGCATTAACTGAAAGTGGTAATACGCCTAAGCTGATGTCACGTATTACCACCGGTTTACCTATCATAGCTATGTCACGTCACGAAGCCACGCTTAATGCAATGGCACTTTACCGTGGTGTGAAGCCGGTATTCTTTGATTCCCGCGACAGTGAACCGGGTCAGCTGAAACACGATACCATGGCAGCACTGAAAGCCATCGGTCTGGTGAAAGAAGGTGACAGTGTGATCATGACTTACGGCGATGAAATGGAAAAAATCGGTGCGACCAACGCGCTGAAAATTGTTCAGGTAGATTAATACTGACTCAATTTAATGTCCGTTCAACGGATACAGGAAGGCCGGCAATGTTGCCGGCCTTTTGCTTTGTGCTTATCACTGATGCGGTCAACGCCGGTCAGGATTGAAACGATCAGCGCCAGTAAGTGAAAAACGGCGTGCTGTCCGGACGTATTACCGGCGGCGTATCGATTGCCGGTGTGCCTAAATATAAAAATCCGGCTATTTCATCTTCTTCATTTAACGACAATGCCTTTCTCACCAGCTCACAATGGGCGTAGGCGCCGGTCCGCCATATTCCGTTAAATCCTTGCGCCTGAGCAGCCATTTGCATGGCCATTACCGCACAGGCTGTCGACGCGACCTGCTCTACACGGGGCACTTTTTCATGCTCTTTATACGTTGTGATGGCCACAATCACCATAGGAGCACGCATCGGCAACTGCGGGGCACGTTCTATTTCTTTGGCGGATTTGTCGTTTTCAATAGCAGACTGCTCAAACACAGAACCGAGTTTTACCAGCCCCTCCCCTTCACACACAATAAAACGCCATGGCGTAAGCGCCGCATGGTCCGGCGCACGTAAAGCGGCCTGAAAAATATTTTCCAGGGCATCGCCCTCCGGCGCAGGGGCTTTGAGTCTGGGTTGGGAACGACGGTTTAACAGCAGGTCAAGAGCTTCCAATTGCGGTTCTCCTTATACACATCGGGAAATACATTGATGAAAGCACAATGTATCAGCGGCGTGGTGCAGATGAAACAGCTTTTACCAAACTTATCCCTCAATGATGTATATTCACAGTAAATCAGGCCTGTAGCGCTTGTTTACCGCTATCACAATTCATTACAATTTAAGTTAGCTATCCTTCGTGGTTCCGTTACCATGAACTAAACATCCGTCTGAGGTACAAAGCAATATGGCAGCAAAAGGAAGCTGGACGAAAGCATTATTCACAGGACTATGGACAGTACTGAATTTCGCCAGAAAACTCGTATTTAATCTTATTTTTCTGGTTCTTGTTATTGGCGTCATTATTGCCATCAGTAGCAGTGAAGATCCCATCTCGGTAAAACCTGACAGTGCATTATTGTTGCAGTTGAACGGTAACCTGGTCATTGAAAAAGAACAGGTCGACCCGTTTTCACAATTCATGCAGGAAGCGTTTGGTGAAGAACCGGAAAACCCGGAAGTGCTGGTACGTGATGTGGTTAAGGTACTGGATAACGCCAAACAGGACTCCCGCATAAAAGCGCTCATTCTGGATTTGTCCGGGTTACAGGGCGGCGGACTGGATAAACTCCGCACCGTAGCCGCTGCCATCGATGACTTTAAGACCGAAAAACCGGTCTACGCTATCGGCGACTACTACAGCCAGAATCAATATTACCTTGCAGCACGTGCTGATCATATTTACCTGAATCCAATGGGCGGTGTGATGTTTGAAGGTTACGGCCGCTTTGGCATGTACTTTAAAGACATGCTGGAGAAATTGCGCATTACGACACATATCTTCCGTGTTGGTACGTACAAATCTGCCGTAGAGCCGTTTATCCGTAATGACATGTCTGACGCGGCAAAAGAAGCAAACAAGTTGTGGCTCGACACTTACTGGTCACAATACAAAGCTGATGTGGCTGCTGCCCGTGGTATTGATGTCAGTAACTTCGATGAAGAACTGGACGTTCTGCTGAACAAGTTTGAAGAAGCCGGTGCAGATTTCGCTAAATATGCACTGAACAACGGCTGGGTGGATGCCCTTAAAACCCGGGAAGAAGTCCGTCAGGAACTGGTTGCTTTAGTCGGAACGGATGAAAACAAACTGGGTGTCAACGTTACCCCTTTTAATACTTACCTGAAAGCCGTTAATCCGCCGTTACCCAAAATTGGTAACACGAAGGATAAAGTCGCAATTGTGGTAGCCAAAGGCGAAATCCTCGACGGTAATCAGCCCGCCGGCACAATCGGTGGGGACAGCACAGCACGCTTATTACGACAGGCCCGTCTGGATGATACGGTGAAAGCTGTCGTTCTGCAGGTCGATTCACCGGGAGGCAGTTCATTTGCATCCGAAATTATCCGTCAGGAAGTGCTGGAACTGCAAAGCGCCGGTAAACCTGTCGTTGTGTCTATGAGCACCTATGCAGCGTCCGGCGGTTACTGGATTTCTGCACCGGCAGATAAAATCATTGCTTCTCCCAGCACTATCACTGGCTCCATCGGTGTGTTTGGTATGTTTCTTACCTTCGAGGATTCACTGGAATACCTTGGCATTAACACCGACGGTGTTGCATCTACCGAAATTGCCGGTATGTCAGCACTGCGCAAGCTGGATCCCCGCTTTGGTGAAATCCTCCAGCGCAATGTGGAAAGCGCTTATCGCCAGTTCATCACCATGGTGGGTGAATCCCGCGGTATGAGCCCTGAAGCGGTTGATAAAATTGCCCAGGGTCGTGTATGGATTGGTAGTCAGGCACTGGAACTGGGTTTGGTAGACGAACTGGGTGACCTTGATGATGCCGTCGCATCCGCTGCTGAAATTGCCGGTCTGGAAACCTGGGACACCCAGTACGTAGAGCGTATCCTGTCTCCTCAGGAACAATTCTGGAAAGAGTTTTTCGGCCAGGCGCTGGTGTGGGGTGCAAAAATGCAATTCGCTGATAACGACAGTCACCTGATGAAAATGGTGAAGAACCTGTTAGCAGAAACCGGCACGGTAACCAACCTGAATGATCCACGCGGTGTATACACCCTGTGCCTTCAGTGTAAGGTGGACTAAGACCCGGTGACACTTAATCACTCTGAAAAAGAGGCGGTGATCCGTGAGGTTCACCGCCTCTTTGCTGTTGCAGAACGTTATTTTAACCGCTCTTTCCCTTTGCCGGATGTATCTTTCAGGCGCAGCGGTAAAAACGCCGGCACCGCCTTTTTACAGCAGAACAGGGTTAACTTTCATCCTGTATTACTGGCTGCAAACAAAGCGGCATTTTTCAGTGATGTGATCCCACATGAAGTCAGTCATCTGATAACGTGGCATACAGCAGGCAAACGACGCAGAGTGAAACCTCACGGTCCGGAATGGCAGACTGTCATGCAACATGTTTACGGCGTATCCCCTTCAACGACACATGACTTCGACTTATCCGTACTGGGCCTGACAACCTTTAACTACCGCTGTGGCTGCCAGACTATAGAATTGTCGGTGAGAAGGCATAATAATGTGAAAAAGGGCATGACTTATCGCTGCAGACGATGCGGGGAAAATCTGGTATTCGTTGAAAGCAGCGAAGCAACGTAAGCTGACTGAGAGATAAGAAGGCTTAAAAACGGTTCAAAGACAAGGCAGTCAGGTGACGCAATAGGACGTCACCGGTATAAAGAACGGCTTTCAGTTAAACCATTTTTGCGTGAAAACGCGGTCGAGTTCACTGAATGCTGTTTTCAGCGTAGCCGCCAGTTCACGATATTTAGGCTGAGAACGCATTGCCTGCAATTCACAACCTTCTGCTGCCATTTTACGGTGAACTTCCTGATACCAGCTTTTAATTTGCGGCGGCAGAGTCTGATTCGAGCGGTGCCCCAACCAGAGTAAGCCCTGTAATGGCAGGCTGATGAAGAACAACCCAATTGCCATCGCCTGCGGCAGGTATGCACTTCCCAGCACATTTAACATCATTCCCGCGGCCACAATGGCCAGAGGCGGCATGGCTTTGATAGCCAGCTTTGTAGCACTGACGACACGGCACTCCGGAAAGAAAGCATAAAGCTCCCGTTTTACCGGCCAGGTATTCATATAGTCTTGTCCGTCACGCAGAAGCGTAATTACTGATTGTGACATGCCTGCTCTCCTGCCGGTGCTGACCCCGGTCAACGTCTGGATTTTATTTTATTAAACTACAATTAATCCCGGATGTATTCAGCATTCTATACTAAATATACTGCGGTTTGGTTTATTATAGCCCGGTTAACGGCTCAGGTTACATTACTGACATATATTGTAATGAAAAGTCATACTCAATTCAGGTTGAATATGCGATATTGACCCACATAAAGATACCATCATTAAAAGGCTCGTTGTCAGCGGCGATGAGTGAAAGCATTGGAGATAGAAATGGCAGAAAGCAGACACGTCCGTCTACTTATTCTGGGCTCTGGCCCGGCAGGATATTCCGCAGCAGTCTATGCGGCCAGAGCAAACCTTGAACCTGTACTGTTAACAGGTATTCAGCAGGGTGGACAGTTAACAACAACCACAGAAGTTGAAAACTGGCCGGGCGACCCTGAAGGACTGACAGGTCCTGATCTGATGGTACGCATGCAAAAACACGCAGAGAAATTCAATACAGAAATCATTTTTGACCACATCAACAAAACTGATTTCAGTAAGCGCCCGTTCACCCTTTACGGTGATTCAGGCACTTATACCTGTGATGCACTGATCATCGCAACCGGTGCTTCTGCGAAATACCTGGGTCTGGAATCTGAAGAAGCGTTCAAAGGTAAAGGGGTCTCTGCCTGCGCAACCTGTGACGGATTCTTCTACCGTAACCAGAAAGTAGCGGTTGTGGGCGGCGGTAATACTGCCGTGGAAGAAGCACTGTATCTGTCGAACATCGCGTCTGAAGTTCACGTTATTCACCGTCGTGACACTTTCCGCAGTGAAAAAATTCTTGAGCAGCGTCTGCTGGACAAAGCAGAAAACGGTAACGTGGTTCTGCACCTGAATAAAACGCTGGACGAAGTGCTGGGCGATGAAATGGGCGTAACCAAAGTCCGTATCGCTGACACGCAGTCCGATGCCAAAGAAGAAATCGATGTAATGGGCCTGTTTATTGCCATTGGCCACAAGCCGAACACGGATATTTTCGAAGGTCAGCTTGAAATGAAAGACGGCTATATTGTTGTTCAGAGCGGTCTGCAGGGTAATGCCACACAAACCTCGGTGGAAGGTATTTTTGCTGCCGGTGATGTGAGCGATCACATTTATCGTCAGGCAATTACCTCAGCCGGTACTGGTTGTATGGCTGCACTGGATGCAGAAAAATTCCTCGACGGTTTCCGCCCGGAACAAGGCTGATAACTGAGGTACGGGGCAGCTTCCCTGCCCCGTGATTCCATGATTGAACTTCCTTACCTGAATGTTGATACGCCTTTTCCGCCTGTTTCAACTGCACTGAAAGAACCTGACGGCCTGCTGGCTTACGGCGCAACACTGGATGCCCCCCGATTATTTCAGGCTTACTCCAACGGCATTTTCCCCTGGTTCAGCGATGATGAGCCGGTACTCTGGTGGTCGCCGGATCCAAGAGCAATCATTGAGCTGGATGGCTTTCACGTATCTAAAAGTCTGAAAAAACTGGCAAAACGAAAACAGTACCGCGTCACGCTGAATGAAGATTTCTACGCGGTTATCCGTGCCTGCTCATCCATTCCCCGCTACCGGCCTGACAGTAATGAACTGTCGTCGGATACCTGGATCACCGGTGACATGATTACCGCATACGAAAGACTACACCGAGCCGGCATTGCCCACTCTGTTGAAGTATGGAATGAAGACAATCAACTGGCCGGCGGCTTGTACGGTGTGGCAGTAGGTGGTGTTTTTTGTGGTGAATCCATGTTCCACAAAGAACCGAATACATCCAAGCTGGCCATGCTGGCGCTGGTAAAACACATGCAAAACCATAATCTTGCATTTATTGACTGCCAGTTACCTACGGAACATTTGCAGTCCCTCGGGGCGCAAACCATTCCCAGAAGCACATTTATTGACCGCTTACGTCAACATAATGCTACAATAGACGAAGACGGCAGAATAACTGCCTCATACCGTAGTAGTTGGCAAGGTGGAAATATAACGCCATGAAGTTTGGGCTTACGCAGTCTTTCGCCTGCAGTTATTTACCGGATAAGAATGAACAGTTACTGGTATTTGCAGAAACTGAACAGGATCTCCGCTATCGTTACGGACAGCTGATTCAGGCTGGATTCCGTCGCAGCGGCGATCAAATTTACCGGCCCCACTGCCCCACCTGCGAAGCTTGCCAGTCGGTACGTATTCCTGTGGCACAGTTTTCGCCCTCAAGAAGTCAGCGACGTGTGCTGAAGCGCAACAGTCACCTCACCACTACGCTGTCATTAACACCGAAAGACGAATACTACCCTCTATACGAACGATACATTAATGAGCGCCATACCGACGGCAGCATGTATCCGGCTAACAGAGACCAGTATAACAGTTTCATTTTCTGCAACTGGAATCCCCCCGTATTTATTGAAGCGCGGGACGGAGATGAGCTGGTTGCAGTGGCCGTTACCGATGACATCCGTCATTGTGACGGTACAGCTTCTTTCTCAGCGCTGTATACGTTTTTTGCGCCTGAGTTATCGTCCTCGTCAATGGGCACGTGGATGATATTACAACAAATCGCCCATGCTAAATCCGATGCCCGCAGTTTTTTGTATCTCGGCTACCAGATAGACGAGTGCAATAAAATGAATTACAAAACGAAATTTTTGCCCCATGAACGTTTATTTGACATGAATTGGCAAAAATTCAGCTCAAATAAAGCCTGAACCCTTTACACTCGGGCGTTTATTGGTTAATGTCTGCGCGGCAAAATTTTGACTTACTGAGGTAACTGCTTTTCATGGCAAAAGAAGATTCTATCGAAATGGAAGGAACCGTGGTTGACACACTTCCAAGCACACAATTCCGCGTTGAACTTGAGAACGGTCACGTTGTGACTGCACACATCTCCGGCAAAATGCGTAAGAACTATATCCGCATTCTTACTGGTGACAAGGTAACCGTAGAGATGACGCCGTACGATCTGACTAAAGGTCGCATCGTTTATCGTGCAAGATAATACTCAGTAGTCTGTAGAATCTTAAAAAAAGCCCGGTGATGTCACCGGGCTTTTTGTTTTTAAGTTGGGTTGAATGCGAAATCCTTAGTTGGATTCCGCCTCTTCATTCCGGGTTTCCGCACCGGAGAAAGAGAACTCCAGTTTGTTTTCACCCAAATCGACTTTCACACTGCCACCTTTGCTCAACTCTCCGAACAACAGTTCGTTAGCCAGCTCTTTCTTCACTTCCTCTTTTATAAGGCGTGACATAGGCCGTGCGCCCATAGATTTATCGTAACCTTTCTCAGCAAGATACGCCCTTGCAGCCGGCGTGACTTCAAAGGTAACACCTTTGGTATCCAGCTGCGCTTCCAGTTCCACCAGGAACTTATCGACCACTTGCAGAATAACGTCGGTGCCAAGGTGATTGAACCAGATAATACCGTCAAGACGGTTACGGAACTCAGGGGTAAACACCTTGTTGATTTCCGACATGGCATCATGACTGTGATCCTGTTGCTGGAAGCCGATAGATTTACGTACGGTTTCCTGCACACCGGCATTGGTGGTCATGACCAGTACCACATTACGGAAATCAACCTTACGGCCGTTGTTATCCGTCAGCGTACCGTGATCCATGACCTGCAGCAGAATATTGTAAATATCACTGTGGGCTTTTTCGATTTCATCCAGCAGTACTACCGAATACGGGTTTTTAATGACTGCATCGGTAAGCAGACCGCCCTGATCGAACCCGACATATCCCGGAGGCGCACCGATTAAACGGCTTACCGCGTGGCGCTCCATATATTCCGACATATCGAAACGAATAAGCTCCACACCCATGATTTTTGCCAGCTGCTGTGTGACTTCCGTCTTACCTACACCGGTAGGACCGGCGAACAGGAAACTGCCGATAGGCTTCTCTTCACTGCCCAGACCGGCACGGGATAAGTGAATCGCGTCTGTCAGCGTCTCAATGGCTTTGTCCTGACCAAATACCACCATTTTCAGGTCACGGCCAAGATGTTTCAGCGCCTGACGGTCGGAGGCAGACACGGACTTCTCAGGGATCCGGGCCATCTTTGCGATGATTTGCTCGATATCAGCCACATTGATGGTTTTCTTACGGCGGGACACCGGCAACAAACGCTGGCTGGCGCCTGCTTCGTCCATGACGTCAATGGCTTTGTCCGGCAAATGGCGTTCGTTGATGTACTTGGCAGACAGCTCTGCAGCTGCCTGAAGTGCTTTCTGGGTAAAACGAACGCTATGGTGCTCTTCGTAGCGGGACTTCAGACCCAGCAGGATCTTGGTCGTATCGCTCACTGAAGGCTCCACCACGTCGACTTTCTGGAAGCGACGTGCAAGTGCCCTGTCTTTTTCAAAAATGCCCTGGTATTCCTGATAGGTGGTAGAACCGATGCAACGCAATTCACCGGAACTCAGTTTTGGCTTCAGCAAATTAGATGCATCCATCACACCACCGGATGCCGCACCGGCACCGATGATCGTATGAATTTCATCAATAAATAAAATGGCGTTTTCGTCTTTGCTGAGTTCTTTAAGAATGGCTTTTAACCGTTTCTCAAAGTCACCGCGATACTTGGTACCGGCCAGCAAGCCGCCTAAGTCCAGAGAATACACCGTACTGTCAGCAATCACGTCCGGCACGTCATCGTTAACGATGCGGTAAGCTAAACCTTCCGCAATAGCCGTTTTACCTACGCCGGCTTCTCCCACCAGCAGCGGGTTGTTTTTACGGCGACGACACAGAATTTGAATTGTACGCTCAACTTCCGCATCACGTCCGATTAACGGGTCAATCTTACCGTCCTTCGCCTGACGGTTCAGATCAGTAGAATATTTGCTCAGTGCAGAACCTGACTCTTCGCCCTCTGCTGTCTCTTCCTGACTTTCAGCACCGGCAGGACTTTCGTCTTCATTTTTACTGACACCGTGACTGATGTAATTCACCACATCAAGACGGGTGACGTCAGCACGTTTGAGAATATAAACCGCCTGAGATTCCTGCTCGGAGAATATAGCCACCAGCACGTTCGCGCCGGTGACTTCGTCTTTACCTGATGACTGAACATGAAAAACCGCGCGCTGAAGTACACGCTGGAAACCTAAAGTTGGCTGCGTCTCACGGTCATTTGCCTGCTCATCCATGATGAGTGGCGTGGTATCTTTAACAAACTCGATAAGCTCGCTTTTGATTTGCTCGATATTGGCACCACACGCTTTAAGTGCGTCCCGGGCGGCAGAATTATCCATCAGCGCCAGCAACAGATGCTCTACCGTCATGAATTCGTGACGATGTTCTCTGGCAAACACGAAAGCTTCGTTCAGCGTTTGCTCTAACTCTTTATTCAACATATCGCTCGCCCTCTGTTAATAGACCTATGCCTGTTCCATGGTGCACATAAGCGGGTGTTGATGCTTACGCGCATACTGATTGACCTGCATCACTTTGGTTTCTGCAATCTCTGCAGAAAATATGCCACACACAGCACGTCCCTGATAATGTACGGTGAGCATAGTCTGATTGGCCTTCTCAGCATCCATATTAAAAAAATGCATGAGTACTTCGACCACGAAGTCCATCGGCGTGTAATCGTCGTTGTTCAACAACACTTTATACATTGGCGGCGGCTGCGTCTTCTGTCGCTCCGCAAGCCTCTCTTTTTCTCTGTCTATACTGATCGCGTTGTCTTTACTCATAGTACAATAATAGTGCCTTAGCGCAGATTAGCCGATTTTTTTGTAAATAAATAATCTTTAATTTACGCTTGACATTCAATGGTTAAAATATCTACAGTTTTAACTATGGCCATGCGAGTGACGCGCATAGCCATCGTGCTCCTCATATTTCTATTGTGGGGGCATAGTATTATGAGTTCAAGGATTAAGAGGAAGTCGATGTATGGCGGTTGGTAAAGTTAAATGGTTTAACAATGCTAAAGGATTTGGATTTATCGTTCCTGAAGACGGCGGAGAGGACATTTTTGCCCACTACTCCACCATTCAGATGGATGGATATCGTTCTCTCAAGGCAGGCCAGGAAGTAACGTTTGATGTACAGCAGGGTCCTAAGGGCCTTCACGCAGAAAACATTGGTGTTGTCGAAGAACCTGAACGTTAAAATTCAAAAAAGCATCTCAAAGGGCTTTTTACTGCGATTCGGCAGTCGGTAGAAGGCCTTTTTTATGCGCCATTTTCAGCGGTGTCTTCAAATTTACCGCTACCAAATAAAAAACCCGGCGAAAGCCGGGTTTTTTGGTTCTTGCTTAAACGCTTATTTAGAAAGGGATTCCTGCAGCGTTTTGCTTGGAGACATGGCTGCATACAGCTTGTCTTCGTCAGGGAAGTAGTAACCGCCAATATCCTGTGGCTGACCCTGAGATGCATCGATTTCTTCGATAATTTTGTCGATGTTCGCAGTCATCGCTTCCAGAGTAGGCTTGAACAGTTCAGCCAGCTCTTTATCTTCAGTCTGCTCAGTCAGTGCTTCAGCCCAGTACAGCGCCAGCCATACATGGCTGCCACGGTTATCCAGCTGACCCACTTTACGCTCAGGTGACTTACCGGTGTTCAGCAGCTTCTCAGTCGCCTTATCAAGGGCAACCGCCAGTGCTTTCGCTTTAGAGTTGCTGTGCTTGATAGCCAGCTCTTCAAGAGACACTGCCAGTGCCAGGAACTCACCCAGTGAATCCCAGCGTAAGTGACCTTCTTCAACGAACTGCTGAATGTGCTTAGGTGCAGAACCACCCGCACCGGTCTCGTACAGACCACCACCGGCCATCAGAGGCACGATAGACAGCATCTTCGCACTGGTACCCAGTTCCAGAATCGGGAACAGGTCAGTCAGGTAGTCACGCAGAACGTTACCTGTTACAGAGATAGTGTCCAGGCCGCGGATTGCACGTTCCATAGAGAAACGAATCGCACGTACAGGTGACATGATATGGATTTCCAGACCATTCGTGTCATGGTCTTTGAGGTACTTCTCAACTTTCTTGATCAGCTGTGCATCGTGGGCACGCTCATCGTCCAGCCAGAATACTGCCGGCATACCAGAGTTACGCGCACGGGTAACGGCCAGTTTAACCCAATCCTGAATCGGCGCGTCTTTCGCCTGACACATACGCCAGATATCGCCTTCTTCAACATTGTGCTCAATCAGTACGTTTCCGTCCTGATCGATGATTTGTACAGTACCGTCAGCTTCCAGTTCAAAGGTCTTGTCGTGTGAACCGTACTCTTCCGCTTTCTGCGCCATCAGACCAACGTTAGGCACTGTACCCATGGTAGTAGGATCAAATGCACCGTGGGTCTTACAGAAGTTAATCACTTCCTGATAGATAGTCGCGTAAGTAGACTCAGGAATAACCGCTTTAGTATCGTGCGCCTTACCATCTGGTCCCCACATCTGACCGCTGTTACGGATCATTGCAGGCATAGACGCGTCAACGATAACGTCTGAAGGCACGTGCAGGTTAGAAATACCTTTGTCTGAGTTAACCATTGCCATAGGCGGACGGTCAGCGTAACAGGCGTTGATGTCTTTTTCGATTTCAGAACGCTGTGATTCAGGCAGAGAAGCGATTTTGTCGTAAACGCTGCCTAAACCATTGTTAGGGTTAACACCCAGTTCTTTAAACAGTTCGCCGTGCTTATCGAACAGTTCTTTATAAAACACTTTTACACAGTGACCGAATACGATGGGGTGAGACACCTTCATCATGGTCGCTTTTACGTGCAGTGAGAACAGAATGCCGGTTTGCTTCGCATCTTCGATTTGTTCTTCGAAGAATTTGCACAGGGCTTTCTTGCTCATGAACATACCGTCGATAACTTCACCCGCCAGCAGATCTACACGTGGCTTCAGGGTTTTCTTGCTACCATCTTTACCGGTAAATTCAATGCTTACGTAGCCGTCTTTCTCAACAGTAGTAGATTTCTCACTTGAGTAGAAATCACCGCCGCGCATGTGCGCAACGTGAGAGCGTGAAGCCTGGCTCCACTCACCCATTGAATGCGGGTGTTTCTTCGCGAAGTTTTTAACCGCTGTAGGTGCACGGCGGTCTGAGTTACCTTCACGCAGAACCGGGTTAACAGCAGAACCCAGTACTTTTCCGTAACGTTCACGGATGTCTTTTTCTTCGTCCGTTTTAGGATCTTCAGGGAACGGAGGAACGTTATAGCCTTTGGCGTTTAATTCTTTGATTGCTGCACGCAATTGGGGAATAGATGCACTGATGTTAGGCAGTTTAATGATGTTTGCTTCTGGATCCTGCGTTTTTTCACCCAGGTCAGTCAGTGCGTCAGGCACTTTTTGATCGTCGTTCAGGTAATCCGGGAAGTTGGCGAGAATACGCGCAGCCAGTGAAATATCGCTTAACTCGATGTCGATGTCAGCAGATTTAGCAAATTTCTCAATGATTGGCAGTAAAGAGTAAGTCGCCAGCATTGGCGCTTCATCTGTTTTTGTGTAGATGATAGTCGACTTAGCTTTGGTCATTATATACCTCAAAGTTGTCGGTAAAGAGCTACCTGATTTATTCCATTAACCCCGCGTGGAATCGCTATAATATGCAGGGCATTCCGGTAATATCGTAAGATTCTGATCACGATTACTGAAATAACCTTTCAGTCTGGTCTATATCTGTAGTTTACAGATCACTGTGTAATGTCCTCTCGCCCACGAACACTACACCCAATTCGTCATTTTTGCGGGCCCGCCTTGCAGACGCACCCTGTCCTGCCGAAATTACCGCGCTCAATAGTATAGGGTCGAACGTAGGAGTTACAAGTCATACCATTGTCTTAAGCGTGAAGATCAATCTAATTTTTGTCAATTTCCTGATCTTTTTTTGCAATTTCGTTTTTTTTCTTCAAAAAAGTGACACAGACAGTCCGCCCCGACGGCATTTTTGCGGTAGCATGCGCACCGGTTCTGACTATTTTCCGGGAGTGACAAATGCCGGCGGGCAAAATTCTGCTGTTCAATAAGCCATTCAACGTACTGACACAGTTTACCGATCAGGAAGGCAGACAAACCCTGAAAGACTTCATTCCCGTTCCCGGCGTGTATGCAGCCGGCAGGCTCGACAGAGATTCCGAAGGGTTACTGGTACTCACTGACGATGGCAAACTGCAGCACCGTCTGGCAAATCCTAAAGCCAAAACCAGTAAAACCTACTGGGTGCAGGTTGAGGGAGAGCCCACAGATGAGGCCATACAACAGCTGTGTGATGGTGTGGAACTGAAAGACGGCCTTACGCGGCGGGCAAAAGTACACCGCATGGATGAACCGGCACTGTGGCCGCGCAATCCGCCAGTGAGGTTCCGGCAGCACATTCCCACCAGCTGGTTATCGGTGACCCTTACCGAAGGCAAAAACCGTCAGGTCAGACGGATGACAGCCCACGTGGGATTCCCGACGCTCAGACTGATCCGGTACCGCATCGGTAACTGGACCATTGATGGCATTGCTAACGGCGAATACCTGCAAATCCAGTAATTTGTCATTGACAGAGCCTGAGGAAAATCCGTACCGGCAATTGTGCAATAGCAGCAGGCTTCTATACTTTTTACAAAAAGGCACAAGTTATAGCTGAATTGCCGGGTTACTGCCGTGCCATAGCCAGATAATTCTGGTAGAATCCGCGACCCTGAGTCAGCCAGATAAATTGGAAATCCACTAAGAGTTAATATGTCATCAAATTCAACACCTTCACCTGCATCTCAAAAAGTTATTGTCGGTATGTCCGGCGGTGTAGATTCTTCTGTTTCTGCGTATCTCTTGCAGCAGCAGGGTTATCAGGTAGAGGGACTTTTCATGAAAAACTGGGAAGAAGATGACAACGACGAATATTGTGCAGCTGCAGAAGATTTAGCTGATGCACAGGCCGTGGCTGATAAACTGGGCATTGAATTACACACGATCAATTTCGCCGCTGAGTACTGGGATAATGTATTTGAGTACTTTCTGGAAGAGTACAAAGCCGGCAGAACGCCCAACCCGGACATCATGTGTAATAAAGAAATTAAATTTAAAGCCTTCCTGGAATTTGCAGCTGAAGACTTAGGTGCAGATTACATTGCTACCGGCCACTATGTTCGCCGCCGTGAGAAAGACGGTCACTGGCAAATGTTACGTGGCCTGGATGGTAATAAAGATCAGAGTTATTTCCTTTATACGCTGGGCGAAGAACATGTCGCTAAAACGTTGTTCCCTGTTGGCGAACTGGAAAAGCCCCGTGTCCGTGAAATCGCTGAAGAGCAGGGACTGGTAACAGCTGACAAAAAAGACTCCACCGGCATATGTTTTATCGGTGAGCGTAAATTTAAAGACTTCCTGTCTAAATATCTTCCTGCACAGCCGGGTGTTATCGAAACCGCTGAAGGCGAAGTTATCGGCGAACACGAAGGCCTGATGTATCACACACTGGGTCAGAGAAAAGGTTTACACATTGGTGGTCTGGCGGCTCATGGTGACGATCCCTGGTACGTGGTAGACAAAGACGTTGAACGTAATGTGCTCATCGTCGGTCAGGGTGCTGATCATCCCCGTCTGTATTCCAAAGGACTGATCGCCCGGCAATTGCACTGGGTAGACAGAACCCCTGTAACTGAAACGGTGCGGGCCGTCGTTAAAACCCGTTACCGTCAGACAGACATCCCCTGCACTATCCGTCCGCTAAATGATGATTTGATGGAAGTGATCTTCGATGAGCCGCAAAAAGCCGTGACGCCCGGCCAGTCTGCGGTGTTTTATCAGGAAGAAGTCTGTCTGGGTGGCGGAATCATTGAGAGTTACATACGGTGATGCTGGATCCTAAAATAGAGCAACATATTGCGCTGGCAGGCGTTTGTCAGGCCGCAGCACTGGTACAAAAAGTCGCACGCGCAGGCACTGTGGATACAGAAGCCTGTGAGGCCAGCCTGTCGAGTATCCTGGTGACCGACCCGGAATCACCACAACATGTTTTCGGGCAGTTAAGCAATTTGAAGATGGGTTATCAGAGCATTGTCTCCCAGCTCTCCGGCCGCAGTAGTCATAAAGATGCCGAACTCACCCGTTATGTTGCCAGCCTGCTTGGTCTGGAAAGAAAACTCAGCGCCAAACCGGCAGCCCTGAATGAATTGAGCCAGCGTATTTCCCACGTTCAGCGACAGCTGGCACATGTAGATTTTGACAACAGTCAGATCATTGCCTCCCTGGCCAGTATTTACAGTGATATTATCAGCCCGCTGGCACCGAAAATTCAGGTAGCCGGCAATACAGAACATTTAAGCCGTCCCCTTAATCAGCAGCGGGTCCGTGCCCTGCTGCTAGCGGGTGTGCGTGCTGCCGTCATGTGGCGGCAAATGGGCGGCCGGCGCCGCCAGATACTCTTTAACCGCAAACAAATTTTACACAGTGCAACCCTTGCACTGAGATTAATCAATTAGTTTAGGAGCTAAAGGTGGAACTGACTCAGTTAACCGCAATTTCCCCTGTCGATGGCCGCTATGCAAGTAAAAGTGCAGAGCTGCGCAGCATTTTCAGTGAATACGGCTTATTGAAATACCGTGTTCAGGTAGAAGTAAGATGGTTACAAATGCTGTCTGAACAGGCTTCAATTACTGAAGTCCCTGCTTTTAGCGATGAATCTCACGCACTGCTGAACGACATTGTTGCTTCTTTTTCTGTTGATGATGCAATGCGCATTAAAGAAATTGAGCGCACAACGAATCACGATGTGAAGGCAGTTGAGTACTTCTTAAAAGAAAAGGTAGAAGGCAACAGCGAATTAAACGCTATCAGTGAATTCATTCACTTTGCGTGTACCTCAGAAGACATCAACAATCTTTCTCACGGCCTGATGTTGACTGAAGCCCGTGACACCGTGCTTCTGCCTTACTGTGATAAGCTGATCAGTGAACTTACCCGTTTAGCGAAGGTATATAAAACCATTCCGATGATGGCCCGTACTCACGGCCAGCCTGCATCGCCTACGACTATGGGTAAAGAAATGGCGAACGTTGCCATGCGTTTACGCCGTCAGCGCGACCAGATTGCTGCGGTTACCCTGCTGGGTAAAATCAACGGCGCAGTGGGCAACTATAATGCTCACCTGTCTGCGTATGCAGATACTGACTGGCACGCCCTGTCAGAAAAATTTGTTACCAGCCTTGGCCTGACATGGAACCCGTACACCACACAAATCGAACCTCACGATTACATTGCTGAGCTGTTTGATGCCGTGGCCCGTTTCAACACCATCGTACTGGATTTTGACCGTGACGTGTGGGGCTACATTGCGCTCGGTCACTTCAAACAAAAAACTATTGCCGGTGAGATCGGTTCTTCTACCATGCCGCACAAAGTCAATCCAATCGACTTTGAAAACTCAGAAGGTAATCTGGGTCTGGCAAACGCAATTTTCGATCACCTGGCTGCCAAACTGCCTGTATCACGCTGGCAGCGTGACCTGACTGACTCTACAGTTCTGCGTAATCTGGGTGTTGGTGTGGGTTATGCGGTTATTGCTTATCAGGCGACCCTGAAGGGGATCAGCAAACTGGAAGTTAACGAAGCCAGCCTGCTTGCTGAACTGGACAACAACTGGGAACTGCTGGCTGAGCCGGTACAAACCGTTATGCGTCGTTACGGCATTGAAAAGCCTTACGAGAAGCTCAAAGAGCTGACCCGTGGTAAGAAAGTCAATGCAGAAGTCATGGCTGAATTCATCGACGGGCTGGCTCTGCCTGACGCAGTGAAAGCAGAACTGAAAAACTTGTCTCCTGCTAACTACATCGGTGATGCAATTCGCCTTGTTGATCAGTTGCCGGAATAAATGTCACGGTATACTATTTAGTCACCGGTATGAATATTAGGGCTGCTGTGCAGCCCTTCTTCTTTTCAGGATACTTGTGAATTCACATGCTAGCAAAACCAGTGTTTCAATGCTTTCACTGGTACGGACATTATCACTTGCGGTTTTAGCCGGTCTGGCTGCCTATACACTGATTGTTGTTTTTATTCTTGAAGACTATTCAGTGTCGATTCTGTTGCTTATCGCCACTCATGCACTCCTGTTCAGCAGCACCCTCGCACTGACTTACCGTAATCAACCGGATGCCGCAGATCGCGCGCGGTTTATTTTTGTCACCAGTTGTATGACCCTCATCACGCTACTATCACTGATGTGGGAAAAAGACACGGGATTACAACAGCTCCTGCTGGTCGGTATGATCACCAGCGGCTTTATTTTTCCCCGCAGCGAACAGCAACAACGCCGCTTTGCTGAATATACCTACGGCCTGTTGTACATCATCGTGGAAGGCGTAATTGTATTCAGTGAAACCCATACCTGGGCCACATTGCGCCTGTCTAATGCCATCATTCTGGTTTCCGGCGGTCTGGTCATGCTCAGGCTGGTCAGGGATAAAATTGAAAAGCAGGCAGAAGCCTTGTTGTTGTCTGAACGCCGCAACACAACCTTGCTGAAAAGCATGTTGCCCGCAGCGCCGGACGATAAGAGCAAACACTGGCCCTTAGGGCACACAGAAAAAATCACCAATGTTTCAGTACTTTTCGCAGACCTTCAGGGTTATACCAAGCTCAGCGAAAAATACGATGACATTGGCATTGTTGCTATTCTGGACGATCTCTACCGCCTTTTCGATGCCCACGCCCTGCGCCTGGGTATTGAAAAGGTAAAAACCAACGGCGATGAATACATGGCCGCTACCGGTATCCCCTCCACCATTACTGTACCTGAATATATTCAGGAGAATACTGCGGTGACACTGTGTACCTTTGCCAGCGCAATTTTAGAAAGCTTTCATGAACTGGCAAAAGAAAAAGACCTTGGCTGTAATATCCGGATAGGAATCGCAACCGGCTCTGTCACAGGCGGGATAATCGGTGCCCATAAACCCCATTTTGATATCTGGGGAAAAACGGTGAACCGCGCTGCAAGGCTTGAACAGGCCAGTCAGCCCGGCTCAATCACCGTGTGCGCCAGAACCCGGGGACAACTTGTCGATGCCGGTGCCTCTCAATTTGAATTCTCTAACAGCTTTGTCGTCGGCGACAACCTGGTTGCCCATTCATTGCGATTACAAAAAGATTAACTATTTATGTACACCTTAAATACTGATTTTAAAACTGATCAGTTTCTCGCCACTTACTGGCAAAAAGCCCCGTTAGTTATCCGCAGCGGCATTATTGATTTCGATGATCCCCTTGATGAACATGACCTCGCCGGCATGGCGATGGAAGCTGACATCGACAGCCGCATCGTCAGCCGGACCGGTGACAAGTGGGACGTTGCCCACGGCCCGTTTGAAGATTTCGACCAGGTATGCAACGGCAAATGGTCGTTGCTCGTACAGGCGACAGACCGTTACAGTGATGACGTGGACGAATTAATGTCGCTGTTCAGCTTTATTCCCTACTGGCGAATGGATGACGTAATGATAAGTTTCGCTGTAGAAGGGGCCGGCGTGGGTGCACATACCGATCAGTACGATGTTTTTCTTATTCAGGGTAAAGGTTCCCGCCGCTGGCGCGTTGCGCCTCCAGACAATGCTGAAGTGTGCCGCCCGCACAAAGATTTACAACAGGTTGCCTCTTTTAACCCCGACATCGATGTGGTACTAAAGCCCGGTGATATTCTTTATATCCCTCCGGGCTGGGCCCACGAAGGTACTGCACTGGAAGACTGCCTCACTTATTCCATTGGCTTCCGTGCACCTGACCAGAACGATTTACTGCAACAACTGGCAGACCATCTTGCGGCAGCGCCGTCAGTAGCCGGTGTTACACCACGACGATACAGCGACCCGCACCTGTTGCCGCAGGAACATCCCTCCATGGTAAGCAATGATGCGTTATCAGGTTTACAACAGCTAATGATTGATTACCTGCAATCTGACCAGGGTCAGGATGGATTGCTCAGTATTTTGAGCGCTCAGCACCTGCCGGAAAACGTGCCGGGAGAGCCCTATACCCTTGCTGAAATCACTGAAGCGGTTGAAACAGGATGTGCTGTTTTCCGTGCGCCCGGCTGCAAGCCGGTATACAGTGAAAATCAGGCAGATGAAGAGTTTGCGTTTTATGTTAATGGTGAAAGATTCAGTGCTCCGTCCTCATTAAAACCGTTATTACTGCCCGTTCTCGCAGGCCAGCCGTATCCGCCGGAACACCATGTTGCTGACGCAGATGACATTGCGATGATTCAACTTTTGTCTATACTGATCAATAAAGGTTACTGGGAACTAAGGAACTAGTCCTTTTGGCTCGCTGCGTATTTCATGAAGAAAGTCCCGCAGCGTACAGGCAACTCAGAGCTTGAATCATGCGTTTTCAAATCGAAAATGTTGATTGGATGAGCGGTAAAAATCGACTTACAGAACTTCGCGAACAGGTATTTGTTGTGGAGTGGCGTATTCCGCGACAGGCAGAATTCGACGACAGGGATCCTGACGCCCTGCACATCCTTGTTTCAGACGAAAATCATCAGCCGGTTGCCACCGGCAGAATTACCAGAGACGGTGAAATTGGCCGGATCGCCGTGCTGCATGCTTACCGCACGCTGGATGTGTATAAAATTCTGTTCCGTTCTTTAATCAAACTGGGCAAAACAGCCAGAGTGGATCAGGTGAAAGTGGTTTGTAATCTGGCTAGTGTGGATGAGCATAAAGCCCGGGGTTACACACCGGAAGGCCCGGTATTCATGGAAGCGGGCATTCCCCGTCAGCGTATGTTTTGCCCTATCAACCGTTTCAGGCTACCGGACGTGCAGGAATGCCATTGAGCGGAGACTTTAAGACTTAAAAGTCTCCGTCTTACTCAAGACCCGGCAGCTCAGACAGAACCCCAAATTTCATCTTTCTCAACAAACTTATACAGTTGCTCTGCACGGTTTTGCATAATGGCTGCAAACTGCAGCTGAGTCTCATCGGTGATCCCCGAGCGCTGAATGTTTTCAGCTTTTAGCTGCCAGCTCATAACAAAGTGGCGTAATGCATCACGACCGTTCGCTGCATTACCTGCGGAGATAAAATCTACCGGTAAGTCACCACTCAGTACCCAGAATGCTGCACCGTCCATCGCTTTCACTTTCAGAACTGCCCATAACGGATAAAGATACCGGCTGGCTGCATCATCAACGGTGGATACCACAACTCCGTTTTCTGCCAGATATTTCGTTGCTTTTTTAAATTGCTCATTCAGCCACTGCTGACGTTGTTGTTCTGAGATTTGCGGCGTTGTTTGCTCTGTCATACTTCACTTCTTTTTTAATGGTGTTTTTAATGCTTTCCTGTTTCGTAAACTACCACAAACGCCATTTTTCGTCATTATTCCCGGCTTGATAGTTATCACTATCGCTATCAGCAGGGGCGTTTACACTTACTTACATCAATTCTCTTGGTTTTTGCTGTAAATAAAGTAGTCTGTCAGCATTGGAGAAAAACCGGACTTATGATGATAAAAGCAATCCGAATTACACTTGGTGCCCTGCTCGCCGTTGCCGGCGTTGTACTGACCATTATTCCCGGTTCAACACTGCTGATCCTGGCCGGTCTGGTTGTACTCAGTTACGACATACCAAAGGCCCGTGTGTGGCTTAAGGTGGTACAGGGCAGCATGCAGCGGGGTGCCCGCAAGCTCGATACCTTCCTGCTTTCCCGCAAGCTGGCCCGTAAATCACGCTGAAGAACAGCCAATAAAAAAGCCGCTTTAAGCGGCTTTTGTGTCTGAGCGGGCTGGTTGGGATGGGCCCGCTTTCCTTAAACTACAAGCTAACTATAGCTTATCCGTGATTTTCTGCCAGGTATAACCAGGTTTCTACCACAGTATCCGGGTTCAGTGACACAGAATCGATACCTTCTTCCACCAGCCATGCAGCGAAATCATCATGATCCGATGGTCCCTGACCACAAATACCTACGTATTTGCCACGGGCTTTTGCCGCACGGATTGCCATAGAGAGCAACGCCTTCACGGCAGGGTCACGCTCGTCGAACAGATGAGCAATCAGGCCTGAGTCGCGGTCAAGACCCAGCGCAAGCTGTGTCATATCGTTTGAACCGATGGAGAAACCATCGAAGATATCCAGGAACTGGTCAGCCAGCAATGCGTTGGACGGCAGTTCACACATCATGATAACCCGCAGACCGTTGTCGCCCTGCATAAGACCATTTTCAGCCAGGATTTCGATAACCTGACGACCTTCTTCCAGTGTACGGACGAAAGGGATCATAATTTCAACGTTGGTCAGTCCCATCACATTACGAACGCGCTTGATAGCTTCACATTCCAGCGCAAAGCAATCGCGGAAATCATCTGAGATGTAACGGCTGGCACCACGGAAGCCCAGCATCGGGTTTTCTTCATCCGGCTCGTACTGGTAACCACCTACCAGGTTGAAGTATTCGTTCGACTTAAAGTCAGACATACGAACAATTACCTTCTTCGGTGAGAATGCAGCACCGATGCTGGCAATCCCTTCTACCAGTTTCTGGATGTAGAATTCACGGGGTGACTCGTAACCGGCAATCATTTCACTGATTTCTTCTTTCAGCTCTTCAGGCTGGCTGTCAAAATTCAGCAAAGCTTTAGGGTGAACACCAATCATGCGGTTAATAATGAATTCAAGGCGGGCCAGACCCACACCGGCACTTGGCAGGCGGGCGAAATCAAATGCACGGTCAGGGTTACCTACGTTCATCATCACTTTGAGTGACAAATCCGGCATGGCATCAATGCGGGAAGTCACCACATCAAATTCCAGCTCAGAACTGTAGATGTAACCTGTATCACCTTCTGCACAGGAAACCGTGATTTTGTCGCCGGTGGCGATAGAATCTGTGGCATTACCACACCCTACCACTGCCGGAATACCTAATTCACGGGCAATGATTGCGGCGTGACAAGTACGGCCACCACGGTTAGTCACAATGGCAGAGGCTTTTTTCATGATGGGTTCCCAGTCAGGATCCGTCATGTCAGTGACCAGCACATCACCGGGCTGAATCTTGTCCATCTCTTCAATTGAGCCAAGCACTTTCGCTTCGCCGGCACCAATCTTGTGACCGATAGCACGGCCTTCACAAACGATGCTGCTCTTATCTTTGAGGTGGAAACGTTCAATTGTCTGACTGTCTTCGCGGCTGCGTACAGTTTCAGGACGGGCCTGAACAATGTACAACTTACCGTCTGTACCGTCTTTAGCCCATTCGATGTCCATAGGACGCTGATAGTGCTTTTCGATGATTACAGCCTGCTTAGCCAGTTCCTGTACTTCATCGTCAGTCAGCGAGAAGCGCAGACTGTCGGCTTTGTCGATATCAACAATAGATACCTGCTTGCCATGAGACTCATCTGCAGAATAAATCATTTTTGTCAGCTTGCTGCCCAGATTACGGCGCAGGATAGCCGGGTTGCCATTGGCCAGCGTAGGCTTGTGTACATAGAATTCGTCAGGGTTAACGGCACCCTGCACCACCATTTCACCAAGACCAAATGAACTGGTCACAAATACCACATCATCGAAGCCTGATTCTGTATCAATGGTGAACATAACACCGGAAGACGCGATGTCGCTTCGTACCATGCGTTGTACACCGGCAGACAGTGCAACCCCTTTATGGTCGTAGCCCTGGTGAACACGATAGGAAATGGCACGGTCGTTAAACAGTGAGGCAAATACGTGCTTGATGGCCACCAGCACCGCATCGTAACCTTTCACGTTAAGGAAAGTTTCCTGCTGCCCTGCGAAAGACGCATCTGGCATATCTTCTGCTGTTGCGGAAGAGCGGACTGCAAACGACGCCTCATCACCGGCATCGCCCTGTAACGTTGCAAATGCTTCCTGAATTGCAGTTTCCAGCGCGGGCTGGAACGGCGTGTCGATGATCCACTGACGGATGTTTTTACCTGCTTCAGCCAGTGCTGTTACATCGTCAACATCCAGGGTATCCAGTACATCATGGATCCGTGCTTCAAGACCACTTTGCTCAAGAAACTCGTTAAATGCATCTGCAGTTGTAGCAAAACCGCCCGGCACCTGCACACCTGCATTTGCCAAATTAGAAATCATTTCACCTAAAGATGCATTCTTGCCGCCAACGCGACCTACATCATGCATCCCCAATTCCTGGTACCAAAGTACGTATTCTTGCACGGCCAAAGCCTCCAGCTTTATTAAACTTGTCAGTTCCGCTAATTTACGCAACCTGTGTTACGAAATGTTTATCACGAAACTTTGCGATATTCGCCGAGGTTAGTGCCAACCTGTTCATAGCATGCTGGCTTTTCGACGGTTTCATCTTAGAATGGTGAAAAATCGAAAGTAAAATCTTTCTGTATTCCGTAATAAAATTACAACAATGTTAAGGATTTGTTTTGCGTACCGCATACTACATTTCAGATGGTACAGCCATCACTGCTGAGGTCTTCGGCCACGCCTTACTGTCTCTGTTCCCTATTCAGTTTAATCACACCACGATTCCCTTCGTTGAAACCGAGGAACAGGCCTACAAGGTCCTGGAGAAAATTTCTGAAAGTTTTCAAGATACGGGAGAAAGGCCGCTCGTTTTTTATACAATTGTGAATGTCGATGTGCGCAAAATTATCTCCCGTTCAGTGGGTATTAATTATAATTTTCTCGATCAATTCGTTGCGCCTGTCGAAAAAGTGCTCGGTGTACCGTCAAAACCGGAAAAACACCGTACCCACAGTATTCACGAAAAAACCTATGATATTCGCATTGAAGCGGTGAACTATGCACTGGCCAATGATGATGGTTCCAACATCAAAAACTACGAAGAAGCAGACATTATATTAGTGGGTGTTTCCCGCTCCGGTAAAACACCCACCAGCCTGTATCTGGCGCTTCAATACGGCATTAAAGCGGCCAATTATCCCTTCACTGAAGAAGACATGGGGGACATGCTGAAAATGCCCCCCGCACTGCGCCGTTATAAACAGAAGCTGTTCGGCCTTACTATCCATCCGGAAAGGCTCAGTCAGATCCGTTCTGAGCGCAGGGCCAACAGCCGCTACGCGTCACTGCAGCAGTGTCGTATGGAACTTCGGGAAGTAGAAAACCTTTATCGTCGCGAGCGCATTCCGTTTTTGAATTCAACCCGCTATTCCGTAGAAGAAATTTCCGCGAAAATTCTTGCTGAAACCGGCCTGCAACGGAAAAAATACTAAGCTTCAGACTCCCCGTCCAGTACCGAAAACAGTGGCGCAAGGTAAGGTTCAAAGCCTTTCCATTGCGTCATGCCGGAACGGTAAATCGGTTGTCTTACCTGCTCTGAGCTGGGGGTTTTAATCACCCGCTTCGTCTGATGGAAGTTCAGGCAGGCCTCTTCAAAAGGTAATCCGCAAAAGTCCAGCATGCGTCTGACCTGCCCTTCAAGATCGTCAATCACATCTTCGTGCTGCACCGTAAGAATTTGTCCGGGCAACACTTCATGCCAGTGGTCCATCAGCTTCCGGTAAGCATTGTAATAACGTCCGATGTCATTCAGTGAATAACTGAACTCCTGTCCTTCGCCGAAAAGCTGCTTAAACCCGCTGAAACAGCAAGCCACAGCATCCCGTCTGGCATCAATGATTTTGGCATTGGGCAGAATGCGTTTGATAAGTCCGGTATGAATAAAATTGTTGGGCATCTTATCAATAAAAAATGGGGCACCACGGCGGTATGCACGGGTTTGAGCAATATACTGCTCTCCCAGCTTTTTGCATTGCTCATCTGTGAGGGATGACAAGTTTTGCGGATAAGGCACCGCCTGATGGCTGAGCCCTGATGCGATCCCCAGAATATCATGCAGTTCCATCGTACCGTCGACCATAGAGTGAGAGGCCAGAATTTGTTCCAGTAGTGTAGAACCGGCGCGGGGTAAACCCACGATGAAAATCGGATCAGGAGCATCACAGCCTTTTGCGTGCTCAAACAAAGGCGCATTGCAGGCGGACTGCTGTGACGCCATCGCCTGTTCAGTACGGGAAATATCGAAACGGAGTGTCTGGCGCTTCAACTGATTACCGTTATCGTAATAACGGAAAGCATCATCAAACGCTTTATCGTCTTCACTGGCTTTACCCAGCGCAAAATACAGATGAATTTTATCTTCCAGCGCAGTATTTTCATTCTCTGCTGCCGCTTTCATCCTGTCTGTCAGCGAAGCTGAAAAGCTATACGTTTTAGTATTCGCCAGGCTCCAGTAAGCATCACCAAAATCAGGCGCTATCTCTGCTGCTTTTTCGTAGGCGGCCACAGCGGCAGCGGCGTCGCCTGAGGCCTTCAGCGCATGGCCATACTGTACCCATAACGCCGGTCGCCTGCTGTTTTTATCAAGCAGTGTGCGGTATAAAGTCAGTGCCTCATCTACCTCCCCGGTGCCGGTGAGAGCATGGGCAAGGGCGACGGCTGCCTGAAAATTATCCGGCTGACGTGCCAGACGCCCGCGGGCAAATTCAACGGCACGGGGAAACTTACCCAGCTTACCCAGTACACTTTGATACGCAGTTGCTGCAGCTTCATTATCCGGATACAGTTCTGCACAACTTTCCAGCAGGAATTCTGCATCATGATAGACCTTCAGTTGCATGCCGGCTTCCGCAAGTAACATCATGGCATCCGGATGATGTTTATGTTGTTTGAGAAAGTCCCTGCAAATTTGTTCTGCTTTTTGTAACTGCCCTTCATGGAGTAAATCCATGGCCCCCAGCAGTGGTTTTGGCAGTGACGATAAGGACTGAATGTGTTGTCCTGCCAGCGCCAGTGCGTCGGTGTTACCGGTCTGGCGGTATACCTGTTCCAGCTCCCGCCAGGCAGTCAGCAGAGCCGGATTAAATCGTGTAGCACGGTAAAACGCAGCGGCCATCTCCCGGCCTTTCTGCAGCGCTTTAAAACAATACCCCTGCTCCTGATATCCCCGGCCATAATCCGGAAAAGCTTTCAGTAATCTGTCCAGTACAGGAAGGGCCTGCGCCGGCTCTTTTGCCATTCGTAAAGCCACAGCTATCAGATACAGGCATTCACGGTCTGTCAGGGTATTGTCATGTCCCGACAAACATTCTTTGCATAACGACACTGCCTGCGCGAACTGAGACTGCATCAGGGCTTTTTTGGCTTCATTTAGACGAGACTGAACGGAACGGGTCATGTTAATCCTGCATTAAACAACGAAAAAACGGCAAGCCCGCAAAGGCTTGCCGTTTCAATATTAACGTAATTAATTACGCAACGGATAACTTAATAGTAATCGTATGACAAACGCACGCCAATGGTACGCGGACGGTTAGTTACCACTTTCGGCGTGAATTGCTGAGTATCAATGTTCAAAATAGCATTCTCATCAAATACATTGTCTATATACAATTCAGCTTTCCACTCATCATTAGTCACACCCACCGCAAGGTTTGTCAGTACATAGGCTTCCTGTACATAACGGCCGCCACGGAACGTTTCGCCGTTGCTGTCTGCATAGGTTACACCTTCATAGACTGCAGCTTCGTCTTCGATTTTAAGGCCTGAGCCCGTGCCGTAGATAAGTTGCGTGGCATCTTCCATTACGTAGGCATCCATCACCATACCGGCAAGTCTGTCACCGGTGTAGCTCACAGAAGCATTCACGTAACCGCGCTTGTCACCCTGTAATTCAAAGAAATAACGGGCGTTTACGTTTCCTGAGAACTTCGCAGAGTAAGGCAGTTCAGAACCGACACCGGCAGAAATACCTTCAAGCTCAGAGTTCACGCGGGTCAGCTCAGTATCCAGCAAGCTGAATGCACTGCTGATGATCAAATCATCACCGGCAAGCCAGGTAATATCGGCATCAAGACCACGGATCTCAGCATCACCCACGTTGTCGGTGAATACCAGGAACGAGATATTGGTCGGATCGAAACGTGAAGTTTGCAGATCGGTGATTTCAGAATAGTACGCAGTTGCATTCACACGTACGAGTCCGTCAAAGAAATCCCCTTTCAGACCAAGTTCATAGTTGTCCAGCGTATCCGTTGTAGAGTAAACAGGAATACGGAAGTTCTCGAACTTACCGGACTGATTAGATGCCAGACCACCACCAACACGGTTAGTTACCGGCGGACGGAAACCTTCTGAATAGTTAGCAAACAGTAAGATGCCGTCTGTCACTTTCCAGTCCAGTGAGAATTTCCAGATAGTGTCATCAACGGTAAGTACGCCGTCAGAATCCAGTAGATCTACTTCCAGCTGACCGCTTTGAATAGCTTCATTAACCAGAGCAGGATCCAGTCCCACTGCGGCTAATTCAGCATCGTCCATTGTGCCGAATGCACGGATACGGCGTGAAACATCTACGGTGGTTGTAGAGCCTTTGTACTCGTCATCAATCTGGTACCAGCGGGCGCCCACACTGGCGGTCAGGGTATCGGTAATATCGTATTCAAACTGACCGAACACTGCTACCTGCTCAATGGTATGAGTGATGTCGTTAACGAAGCTGATATCAGCCGGGAACGGGCCGCCATCACTGTTAATGCCTTCATTACCTACCAGATTCCTTGCCATATCCGGGAATAACTCAGTACTGGCAATGTTAAACTGACCAACAGTCGCCACTTCCTGATCGTCATAGAACAGACCGGCAGTAACACGCCATGGCTCATCCATGGTGGTATTGAAACGCAGCTCATGGGTCATACGGGTTGAAGTGGTGTCTTCACGGTAGAACTTGGTAGGGTCAAGGCAACGGTCTTCGCTGTTTGCATCAGAGCTGTCATAACTGCATACATAGTACGCTGAGAATAAACCGCCGTTGGTGTAACCGGTGTAGTCTGCAAGGGTATCGATTTCACGGTCGAGGTAACCACCGGTATACACCACATCCAGCTTTTGCAGACGGCCTTCCAGTGTCCACGTCGTCAGGCCGAATTCATCCTGGTTCTCTTCAGGCTGGAAACGGTTAGTGGAACTTTCACCTTCCAGATTCGGATCGTATGCAAACACACCTTCTGTTTCTAACGTTTGCTGTGTGTGCTGTACCAGCAGATCCCAGTCATCATTGATGTGATATGACAGACCAAAACGGGCACCGGCATAAACTGCATCGTTGAAATCGTCTTCAACCAGCGAATCATTTCGCGGTGACACTACGTCAGCATCTACCGGAGACGTGATCTCAGGGTTAGTAATGCGGTTTGCATCCATGCCTGCGGGGTTGGTTAATACACCACCGGAAATACGGCTGATTACCTGTGCACTGCCGATGTAGCCACCGTTACCCGGATCATTCAGCACGTTATCAATCCAGCCGCCCTGTCTGTCGTTATATGCAGCTACACGAACAGCCAGGTCATCAGTCAGAGGCATGTTGAAGTAAGCTTCAACCGCATTGCTCATCTCGCCACCTTTGGTGAAACCAATATTGGTATCAACACCGGCAGAAAAACCTGAGTGATCAGGTTTAGCAGTGATCATTCTCACTGTACCCGCCTGCGAGCTTGCGCCGAACAGTGTCCCCTGAGGACCGGGCAGTACTTCTACGCGCTGGATGTCAGTGGCGTAAATGTCGAGGTTACGGCCGGCCATAGATACCGGCTGTTCGTCCAGGTAAAAAGCAACTGAAGGTTGCAGTGCCTGAACAGATGACAACATGATATTTGATTGTGTGGTTGCAGCACCACGGATATAGATTTCATTCTGACCCGGGCCTGTACCCTGGAATACCACGTTAGGTAAGAATTCAACGTAATCCTGGAAGCTGTCAATGCCAAGGTTTTCCAATGCTTTTCCATCAAGCGCGCTGACCGCGACCGGTACGTCCTGTATAGATTCACTACGTTTGGTTGCCGTTACCTCAATGGTTTCGATCTTCGCTTTGCTTTGTGCTTCCTGGGCGTGCACCGCAGATGCCGCCAGCGCTGCAACGATGGCACAGCTTAGACGTGTTTTATGCATGTGTGTTCCTCTGGTTCTTTGTTTTACTTAGATGAGTAAATATTTTATGTCGTGCTATTTGCTTATCATTTATTTAGCAATCGCAAGCAGATATACTTGTTCGCTAACGATTTGGTTCATGCGTAATCGCGATGATAGCGTTACAAAACCCTATAATTATAGCAGATAAGTCAAAAAACTTGTCTATGATCCCTTTCGGAGACAATAAAATCAAGTTGAACACTAATTATTATACTAATGGCAAATATGAATGAGCCTTAAACGAAACGCCAAAATTGTCGTATTCATTCATAATTAATAGCTATTAAGACAAAGGAAGCCGTAGTGACAGAAACCAGTAAACCGGGTGCAATGTTAAATAAACCGGTATTTTTTACCTCTTCTCTGGCCATTCTTGTTTTGCTGATTTATGCAGCCAGCAACCCTGACCAGGCCAATACATTCTTCCAGTCACTGCAGGACACAGTGGCGCAAAATGGCGGGTGGTTTTACATCCTCACGGTAGCCATTATTCTTCTTACCGTGGTGATCCTCGGATTTTCCCGCTATGGCGATATCCGTCTCGGGCCTGATCACGCCACGCCTGAGTTCAGCAAGCTGACATGGTTATCTATGTTATTTGCCGCCGGTATGGGGATAGGATTGATGTTCTTCGGTGTTGCCGAGCCTGTCATGCACTTCCTGGCGCCACCCACTGCCGACCCGAACAGTATTGCCGCAGTGAAAGAAGCGATGAAAACCACCTTTTTCCACTGGGGCGTGCATCCGTGGGCAATTTATGCCGCGGTTGCGCTGGTGCTGGGTTACTTTGCCTACCGTCACCAACTCCCACTGACACTACGTTCAGCGCTCTACCCTTTAATTGGTGAGCGTATCTACGGCTGGCCCGGCCACCTGGTGGATATATTTGCTGTTACGTCCACTATCTTCGGTGTGTCTACGTCACTGGGTTTCGGTGCAGCACAAATTAATGCCGGTTTGTCTTATGTGTTCGGCATTCCCAGCACAACAGGTGTACAAATTGGCCTGATGGCCGGTGTTGTGGGTATTGCCATCATTTCTGTGACTACCGGTCTTGATAAGGGGATCCGCCGGTTATCCGAAGCAAATATGTTACTTGCCGTAGCATTACTGGTTTTCGTACTGGTGCTTGGCCCCACGGTATTCCTACTGCAGGCTTACCTGCAAAACATGGGAGCGTATGCTTCCGACATCGTGCGGAATACCCTCAACCTGTTTGCCTACGCCAAAACAGACTGGATTGGCGGCTGGACAATTTTCTACTGGGGATGGTGGTTAGCCTGGGCGCCATTTGTTGGTTTGTTCATTGCCCGTATCTCTTATGGCCGCACCATCCGTGAATTCGTCATGGGTGTACTGCTTATCCCGACTGCATTTACCTTGTTGTGGATGACCGTGTTCGGCAATACCGCTATCGATATGGTACTTGTACAGGGCAAAGACGCGCTGGCTTCAATGGTAAACGAAGATACCTCTGTCGCCCTGTTTGTCTTTTTAGAAAACTTCCCGTTCAGCAGTGTACTGACATTACTGGCAGTACTGATGGTAGTGATTTTCTTTGTGACCTCCTGTGACTCAGGCGCCATGGTTGTCGACATGCTGTGCTCTAACGGTCGTAACGATACGCCTTTATGGCAACGCATTTACTGGGCTGTCAGCGTGGGTGTGGTGGCTGCCATCCTGCTCTACGCCGGCGGGCTGGGCGCGTTGCAAACCATGACGATAGTCGCAGCACTGCCTTTTTCGGTGATATTGCTTGTTGCACTCTTCGGCCTGATGAAGGCCCTGCGGGTGGAAGATTACAAGCGGGAAAGTATGCAAATAAGTGGTTTTCAGACCAGTACCGGTGACAGTGACAAAAACTGGCGTTCGAGGCTGGAAAACATCGTGTCTTTCCCGAACAAAAAAGCCGTAAATCGCTTTCTGGATAAAACGGTACTGCCAGCATTTAATGATGTAAAAGAGGAATTTGGTAAACTGAATTTTGATGTGGAAATTGAGCAGACAGATAAGTTCATGATGCTGACGGTGAAACTCAACGAGCAGCCTGATTTTATCTATGCGGTTTATCCTACATCCACAGTACAACCGGATTTAAACGGTACGCTGGACATAGATAGTGATGACACGTACTATCGCGCCGAAGTTCACCTGAGTGAGGGTGGACAGGGATACGACATCATGGGCTGGTCGACACTTGCTGTTATCAACGATGTCATCGATCAGTACCACAAACACCAGCACTTTTTACACCGGTTAGTGTGAAATCAGCAGTTCACAGGACGGGCTTATTTATGAGAAAAGAAGAAGAATTATTGGTTGCCCTGCGTAAGGTCATCCGTGCGGTTGATTTACGCAGTAAGCAATTAAGTAAAGATGTGGGTCTGACCGGCCCGCAGTTGCTGGTAATGCAAAATATTCAGGAACGCCCCGGCATCATGGTGCGGGAAATTGCGGAAAGCATTAATCTGAGTCCTGCTACCATTACCAATATTCTTGATCGCATTGAAGCCCGTGAACTGGTTACCCGCATCCGCAGCACCACCGATAAGCGAAAAGTAGGCGTGTATCTGACGGACAAAGGTGAAGCGTCGCTGGAAAACGCGCCCCGCCCTTTACAGGAGCACTTCATTGACCGGTTCAATAACATGAAGGACTGGGAACAAAGCCAGATGGTTGCAACGATGCAACGCATAGCTTCCATGATGGACGCTGAAGATATTGATGCCTCCCCGTTTCTTGAAGTGGGTTCCCTGCGGGATAAATAAAAAAAGCCACGGCGTTTGCCGTGGCTTCTCTTTATGGGGCCTGTTTCCGGTATTAACCCGCCGGATGTCACTTAACCTTCACTTATCATTCTTTTGCTTTCAGCGGATTCGGGCGGCCACCGGTCACTTTATCTGCCCGACCTTCTTCAACGGCTTTTTCAGCACGACGTTTACGGATTTCTTTCGGATCTGCAATCAACGGACGGTAGATTTCAATCCGGTCACCATCATTAACTGTATCGCGCATTTTGGCCACACGGCTCCATACGCCCACTTTCGTTTTCTTTAAATCGATTTCAGGATGAAGTTCACATAAACCGGAAGCAACAATAATGCTTTCGATAGTGCTGTCTGCCGGCACCGAAATTTCCACCAGCGATTGCTTTTGTGGCAGTGCGTAGGCAACTTCTACCGTTATTTCGTCACTCATCAGTACACGCTCCGCGCCCGCTCCGTAAATGCATTCACCATGCTGGTGGCCAGCCCGCTGAATACCTTACCGAAGGCCATTTCAGTTAAACGGTTACTGAATTCAAAATCCAGATTAAGCGCAATTTTACAGGCGTCATCAGATAACGGAGAAAACGTCCACCCGCCTGATAATTGCTTAAACGGACCATCAACCAGACGCATGTCTATACGCCTTGCCGGCTCCAGAGTATTGAGTGTTGTGAACCATTGCTTAATACCGGCTTTCGATACCAGTAACGACGCCTTCATGTGGCTTTCACTGTGGTCAAGAACCTGACTGTCGGCACAGCCCGGTAAAAATTGTGGATAGGCAGCTACATCATTGACCAAATCAAACATGGCCCCGGCACTGTATGCCACTAACGCACTGCGTTGGATACTTGGCATAAACTCACTTTTTATTTCTGATAATCTGGTAAGTCTACCACGACTGTTTATTGTCACCTACCCTTTAAGCGCGCGCTATCGCCCCCATATACCATGGAAATGAAAAGACATTCTGTTTGCAATCGGTATAATGGCGGGCATGAAAAAGAACAAATCCAATCAAAACTCAACCGGCACCATCGCGCTGAACAAGAAGGCGCGTCACGACTATCATCTGCAGGACAAATTCGAAGCAGGAGTGTCGCTGCAAGGCTGGGAATTAAAGAGCATCCGTGAAGGTAAAGTGAACATTACTGACACGTACGTTATTTTGCAAAACGGCGAAGCCTGGCTGGTAGGTGCGCGCATTACGCCGCTGAATCAGGCTTCCACCCACGTGATTTGCGAACCTGAGCGGGCCCGCAAATTACTGCTGAATAAAAAAGAAATCGACCGGCTTATCGGCGGCCGAGAGCGTCAGGGCTACTCCATTGTTGCCACTGCCATGTACTGGAAAAAGTGCTGGGTGAAGCTCGAGATTTATCTGGCGAAAGGTAAACAGGAACATGATAAACGTGATGCCGTTAAAGATCGCGACTGGGAACGTCAGAAACAACGGGTGATGAAACACAGTGTGTAACCTCAGGTTGCATCGGCGCAATGGTCTCTTTGATCTTTGCGCTGATATACGCTTTGTATACCATCGTCATCTTTCTGCGGTGGAGAATATCCAGAAACAAGCTCCAGAAACCCGTCGGGTTATGCATTGTGGTCAGATCGTTGCCTAAACGTCTCAGCTGCCGGCGTACTTTTGCCATTTTCACCAGCGATGCCAGTGTTTTATCCTGCCAGTCACACTCCGGTTTTATCCCCGCATAATCCGGCTTTTGCTGCCATTTTTTCATCAGATCCGGCGTAAATGCCAGAGCGCTTGCCATACCCGCGAACGTACATCCGTTGTCTAAAACTTGCTGCACAGTTTCCTGCCGGGCAATACCGCCTGTGGTCATCAGCGGTATGTCAGCCTGTTCAGAAATCTGCTTTGCCACATCTGCGAAGTAAGCGTCTTTACGGGATACGGCAAAACCTTCCTGCGCGGTTCCCTGCATAGCCGGAGATTCATAATTTCCGCCGGACAGTTCCACCACATCCACATTCAATCCTGCCAGCCACTGTGCTACTTCAGTTGCCTCCTGCGCAGTAAAACCACCACGCTGAAAATCTGCCGTATTCAGTTTCACCATCACAATAAAATGATTACCGCAATATGCCCTTACCTGACAAACAATGTTCAGCAACAGACGGGCACGGTTCTTCAGAGAACCGCCCCACTCGTCTTCCCGTCGGTTTGCCAGCGGAGACAAAAACTGACTTAACAGGTAGCCATGGGCAGCATGAATTTGCACACCGTCGAAACCGGCTTCTTTTGCACGCCTCGCCGCCTGGGCAAACTGATGGGTGATTTGATGAATTTGTTCACAGGACATCGGCTGTGGTTTAGCAAAACGTTTGGTGTATCGTCCCAGAGAAAGTGGAACGTCTGAGGGTGCCCATGCCACTTCACCAATCTCACGGGGCATCTGTCTGCCCGGATGGTTAAGTTGCATAATGGCTTTTGCACCACCGGATTTGATCACTGCCGCCCACTTTTCAAAGGCTTTTAAGTCGCCTTCCAGCGGCATAACCACACCGCCCGGGCCGGTCATAGCAGTAGCATCAATCATCACATTACCGGTAATGATCATTCCGGCACCGCCATGTGCCCAGTACCGGTAAAGTGCATAAAGCGCATGATCCGGCTGAAGTTGCTTATCCGCCATGTTTTCTTCCATCGCGGCTTTGACAATCCTGTTTTTAACAACCTGCCCGCATGGCAACGTTACCGGTGTCGCCATTGATATTTGATTTTGCTGCATGATTCCGTGTCTGAAGCTTAAGCGCGACTACTTTATAGGAAATGCCCGGCGCTTTCATGCTTCATGTGCGTTATTTTTCATTTTGCCGTTACGTAAATGATACAGATCAACAGACAGGAACTGACCCACCGGACTGGTTATCTGTTACACTACGGCGGTTTGTATTACCGGAAGCCCTGCCATGAGCCAGCAACAGCCAAATAATCCCTTACACGGTCTGACATTAGAAAAGATAATCGTGCAGCTGCATGATCATTATGGCTGGGACGGACTGGATGAACGCATTCATCTGAACTGCTTTTATAACGAACCGTCGGTGAAGTCGTCACTGAAATTTCTGCGCCGTACTCCCTGGGCCAGGGCCAAAGTGGAAGCGCTCTATGTTGAGACTTTTTGTCGTTAATCCATTAACCCATACCTTATCCGTTTTCTTTCCGGCGCCCTGTCACTGCCCGTAAACCGGCTGAACACGTTTTACTATCAGTAATCACATGCTGCACTATCAAGCGTGTCTTTGCCGGCTTTAAATCATTGATATGACTAAAAACATGACTCCTGGCCGTGATGTGGCTTCGTCAACATCGACAAGCCACTATTACCTTTTCACTAATATGCATTTCTTTGCATCCGATCTGAGCGTTCAGTCGTTTGGTTCAGGTAGGTTCAACTTGATAGTAAACGGAATAAACGTTAATAATGTGTAAATAGTGACAGCAGACAGCGGAAACTGAGATTTCATGGAACACGAAACATTGTTTCCACTCTTGTGTGAAACGGCAAACGGCAACAAAGAAGCGTTTTCAGAATTGTATAAACTGACCAGCGGTCAGATGTATGCAGTCGCACTGAAGATGTTGAAAAGGCCTGAACTGGCGGATGAAGCCATTCAGGATGCTTATGTCAAAATATGGCACAATGCCGGACAATATCAGCGTGGTAAAGGTACTGTGTTTACCTGGATGCTCAGTATAGCCCGCTACCGTGCACTGGATTTGATGCGCTATCATAAAGTGCGCAATGAAGTGGACTTGTCTGAAGATACACATTTACCTGTTTCCCCGGACGAATCCAATTTGTCTGATGCAGAGCAGAAAAAGCTTGAAGCCTGTATGGATGAACTTGAACCTGCCCAGCGGCAGGCTATCCATCTCGCTTACATTAACGGTTTATCTCATCACGAAGTGGAAAGCCACATGGCGTCTCCGCTGGGCACTATCAAAAGTTGGATCCGTCGCGGATTACAAAGTTTGCAGAGGTGTCTGTCACTATGAATTATCTTACTGAAGCACGGAGAAACGCCCTCGCTGCTGAATATGTACTGGGTACGTTGCGGGGAAAAGCCAGAGTGCGTTATCAGAAGCTGATGATGCAATATCAGGTTATTGCTGAAACGACCGCCTTATGGGAACAATATCTCGACGGACTGAACCACAGGTTGCCGCCGGTCACTCCGCCTCCGCGCGTATGGCAGGCCATCCAGAAACGCATTAATCCTGAAGAACGGACAGATACGTCCGGTAACATTGTCGCTTTCGAACGTAAACGACGAAAGCAGTGGCGTCTGTTTTCCGGCGTGGCCGCCGCTGCCGCGCTGATGATGGCCGTGTTACTCGTTTCCATGACGGAACCTGTCACCGCCCCTGTTGAGCGGGTGGCAATATTTAATGACACCAATAATCAGCCTTTATGGATCATCGAAATTTCCGGTGACTCCCTGAATGTAAGAGTTACCGGAGCACTTGCTGCCAGACCTGACAAGGACTATCAATTGTGGATGGCGCCGGCCGGTGGCGGTGCACCAGTCTCCCTGGGACTGCTTCCCAAAAGTGGAGATATCACCCGTATTCCACCCTCGATGTTGCTGGACAAAAACGTTACGGTACTGGCCGTCAGCATGGAGCCACCCGGGGGCTCGCCAAACGGTTCACCCACTGACGTGCTATATCACACCAACATATTTTCTGTTTAAAACCCTCATAACACGGCTACCGGCGCAGCACCACCACGTACTGCGCCGCGCCTGTTTCATCCCTTTTCATTTATTCCGTTAAATCTCAAAAATCAAAAAATTTAAAAAAATTTATATTTTTTGCATCCGGTTGCATCTTTCAGTCGTTTGGCTCGTTATACGGACGCAGAAAAGCAGGCGCGTCTTTGAAAATGCATGTCACATACGGAGACAACAATGCTGAATACACAGACGAAAAACGCACCATTCAAATATTCTCTTCTCGCAACGTTACTGGCCGTTTCGCTGGCAGGCTGCAGCGGCAGTGATGGCGACGACGGCATGGACGGTATGGATGGTGCCGACGGCCAGGATGGTACGCCGGCCCTGACCACCGGAACGTTCCTGCGGGCGAACAACGGTGATGAAAACCGGGGCACGGTGGACTGGATTGATCAGGACGGCGACATGCTGAGCAGTTTCGAAACCGGTGCCAATGAAGGCATTGCGTTGTCCTCTTCAGGCACACTTTATCAGGCAGGAGACAGCGGTGAACCCATGCTTGGCGCATTTTGCCGTATTGCAGGCCGGGAAGACGGAATGATGATGTCGTCTGTCGATTCTCAGATTATGGGAGCAAACACCGGTCTCACCAACCCTAAAGGTATAGCACTGGCTGATGACAGCGGCCTGATTTATGTGGCTGACTTTAACGCAATGAGAATTGCTGTTTTCGGCAGTGCTGCAGCAGGTGATGTAGCGCCGGTTGCTGAGATCATGTTGCCGGCACAGCCCTGGGATGTGGCCGTAGATGAAAACGCTGACCGGATGTACGTGGCACTTACCGACGGCACCATCGCGGTGTATGACAATGTTATGGGTTCGGATTTCGCGCCGTCAGTGATGCGTATTATTGTACCGTCAGATGCCAGTGGCACACAGATTTCCGTAAACAGTCACGGCATTGTCTACGACGCAGACTCGGACCGTCTGGTGGTTTCCGATGTGGGTGATGCCAGTGTTGCCGATGACGGGCAGATCTTTGTAATCAACAATGCTTCCACCGCTGACGGTGCAGTGGAACCGGCGCGCACCATCGCAGGCCCGTCAACGATGCTGGGCAACCCTGTTGATATTATTCTGTCGGGCACCACACTGCGTGTCGCAGAAAAATCCAACGACGCGATTCTTGTTTATACAAATATATTTAGTGGTGACAGTGGCGATATTGCCCCGACCCTTTCCACGTCTTCAGTAAAACCTGAATCTCTCGCAGAGTTGACGGATATGCCTGAAATGGCAGATTTTTCTGACCAGGCCCTTGCAGATGTGACCATAGGCGGTGTCAGTGCCAGCAGTAACCCTGCTACTGCCGGCGATACAACAGGCATGGTAGTGCAGTTTGATGCCTCTCTCGGTAGTCAGACTGCTATGTTCGATACTGGCATGAGTATCGAAAGCGTTGCTTACTCAGTCAATGGTGACGGCTTCGTTACGTATGATGACCCGGAAACAGCCATGGGCGGATTACTGGTAGTGAACCGGATGGCATCCATGCGCGATGACGGCATGTTCAGCCTGTCTCAGGACCGCGAAATCATGGGGGACATGACAGGTCTGGTTGCGCCAAAAGGACTGGACGTAAACAGTGAGCACGCTCTGGTGTTCGTAGCAGATGTCAATGAAGCTACACCCGCCGTCCGCGTGTTTTCGGGCTGCGCCGCAGGCAATGTAATGCCTGTGATGACACTGACAGCTTCTGACGGTGCGCGCCCTTGGGATGTGGATTACGACGCTGAAACTGACCGCGCTTTCCTCGCCCTGACAAACGGCACTGTTGCAGTGTTTGATGAAGTTACCCGCAAGATGATGAGCGGCACCAGTGAAATTACGGGTGAAGACCGCCTGCTCATACCGGCTATGAATGGTGAGGCGATTGCTGCACCCACGAATATTCACGGCATTGACTATGATGCTCAAAGTGATGCGCTGGTCATTTCTGATGTGGGCAGTGCTGCCAGTGCGACAGACGGAAAACTTTACGTTATCCCTGACGCCGGCATGGCAGATGGCCTCACAGATATGACTGTTAACATTGCCGGTCCCTCAAGCATGCTGGGTAATCCGGTAGATATTATGCTCAGCAACGGCAATGTATACGTGGCAGAAAAATCCAACGGTATGATCCTGCGATTCGATGACATTATGAATGCCGCAAGCGGTGACATGGCACCGGATTACAGCGTTGCATTCACAGCCCCTGAATCAGTAGCCGTACTGCCAGAATATTTGTGGTAAGTACTGACAGGTAATACTCAGGATATGGCCGGCAGCATGCCGGCCATTTTCTGCTATATCGTAAACTTTTTGAGCAAACAGACGTACTAATGTTGAATTAATTTGTGGCGTACACTTGAATAAGTTAGACTCCACCCAATATTCAGTAACATGTTGTTTTAAGGTTATTGAATGACCTGGAAACAGGCGATCGCCGGGGCTGATTAGGATTCGACAGGATCTAGGAAGCTGGAGGTGCATGCAGAGGAGCGGTTTGCCTCTTAAAAAGCCGCATTTAAATAGTCGCAAACGACGAAAACTACGCACTAGCCGCTTAATAACCGGCATAGGCCCTTCCCCCTAAGCTTTGTCTGCTAGCCAGGATTTTGGAAGGTCATTAAAGCAAACTAGCGAGGGAAACTCTCCTGAGGTTGAACCGCGAAATAGTATCAGGACAGCTACCAGGAACCCTGTTTGTCGGGGTCCAAAGTAGTTAAATAAAAGACAAACTAAGCATGTAGTACCAAAGGTAGACATTTTCTGGACGCGGGTTCAAATCCCGCCAGCTCCACCAATTCAGGGTAGGCTAAACCCCAGCAGAACAAGGGTTTAGCGCTACCTACCCTCTACAATACCTCAGCAAAACCGCAAAAAATGACACGCAAATGACACGCGCTATACAATGAGTGTCATTCCAGAGCCAAGCGCCAACACAAGGGATTTTAAATCCGTCTGCGAAAGCCTTATTCAATAAAGCGTGAACCGCCCCACTTCCTAATAAACATGCCTGTTTAAGTGCTTAGTTGCAGTATTTATAATAGTATTTGTTAGGAAACTTCTTAGCTTTATTCTCAATTCAAATTTTGTATAATTATTAGAGTAAGAGCCTTCTGGTGCTATCTTGTAAGCACACCATAAATGGACTAGTGGGCATAGCAACTGAATAGCTGGCTAATGCATTTATCGTTGATTGCAAATTACCTCGTAAAGTTTGAATTTTTCAAGCTATCAGTAGATAATGTGATGTTAATCTCCACAGGAAGTGCATAGCTAATCGCTATTTAGCTGTCTATATAGAGTAGAGCTAATTAAGGGGCTGCCCGAACCAGAATTTACATGGAATTGAATGTCTAGGTAAAAAACAATGCGAAAGAGCGCGACGCCAACTGATATCTCTAGAATAAATAGATTAAAAAAACACTTAATAAAAAGTAAATTGCAACGCAAAAGATCTCAAAAAAGAAGAGAGTTACAGAATCGTAAAAAAGCAATAAACTATCGCGAATCAGCTTTGATAAGAGCCTTTATTCCCACTTATAAAACTATTGGCAAACAGTTTGAAAAGAACTCAAAACTATGTACTCCAAAGAACTTTTGCGTATTTGAAAGATCTGAAGAAAGCTTGCTTTTCATTAAAAGATTCGTAAAAACTTCGATAGCAAATCCAAGCAAAATATTTATAGATCACAGTCGTACAAAAAAATGGAGTCTCGGAAGTGAGAGTCTTCTTGGCGTTTTAACAAGTGAAGTTTATAGGCTTTGTAGTAAGTATGGCATGGACTGCGATATATCAGGGCATACATCTAAAAATGATGATCATCAAGATGTAATTAATTCCGTTGGTATTGTGTCTGAGCTTCCTTTGCATGAGTTTGACACACCAACAGATTCAGATGATTCATTGATTCATACCTTTAAGCAGGACTGTACTTTACATGAATCATCGAGCGTCTCGGCAAAAGATTTAAACAACGAAACTGCAATTGGTTTTGTTGAACACCTTATGAATTGCCTTAAGGATCACAAGTTAAAATTAATAAAATCAGCAGCAGACAATTTGAAAGCTTGCATGGGCGAATTACTAGACAATGTGCACGAACATTGCGGGCTAGGTACTCCTAGATGGTATGTTCGAGCATATATCAACAATAGCAGCTCAAACCGTACACTAGAGATTTCTGTTTTTAATATCGGAAGAACTTTTGCTGAAACTTTTTCCAACTTGTCAGACAACAACTTTAGCAAAAAAATTGCTGAAAAATATGTAATGAGGCATAGATCACCGGAGCTATCAAGTGAAGCACTTTTGACTATCGCAGCCCTCCAAGGAAACGTAAGTTCAAAAAATGAAGATACTGCTGGCACAAGAGGTCATGGAACCATAACTCTGATTGAGACTTTTGAAAATTTATATAAAAATTATAGCGACTTAAGAATCATTGTTAATGGTCAGGAGACTAGTAGCACTCCAGTAATGAACCTCATAAGTGGTTCAGTAGTGATAAGGTTTGATGATAAATATAAGTCGTTTAATATTAATGACGCAGGCGGTGGAGAGCGTATATTGATCTCTTTCAATGAAGAAAGTGACCTTGCTTTCCCGCCCGACCGTACTTATATTAAGACAATGAAGGCAGGCTTTTTCCCTGGGGCTATGATTAATATTCAAGTACCTCTGAACGGCAGTCTTAGTAAGATCAAGGATAAATGAAATGATGGCAGCTATAAACGTTGATTTTGGTCAGCTTGATTCTCAATTACTTACAGGTAGAAAAAACGGAACTCGGGCTAGAGAGCGTTTTCATATTGTGGAAAGTTCTGACGGTTACGTCCTAAGCTCTGGTAGAGAGCAGCTAATTACTAGTTCTTATTTTTTGGGTCTACTGGGCAAAGAGTTGAAAAATTTTACTACTGCTAACGAAGCACTAAGTATGATTAACATGGATGGTTTAAGTGACAAAAGCCGAGAAGAATGTACCAGAGCAATCCGCAGAGGCCTATCAACGGACCGAGAATTGTTCTAGTTTAAAGCCTGATGTTTTCATCAATACATCCAGCATGGAGTTTCAGGCTGGGATGTCACCCCAAATATGTGTATTAAGCCAACCTAGTATTATCGTAAGTGATAGTAATAAAGACAAACCCTTTGATATCCTACCTTGGCTGGCGTTGATTGTGTCGTTAGGCGCTCTTCTCTACACCATATACACTAACAATGCTCAAAGGAGAAAGTCTGTTAATGATGACTATTGGTTAAGAACTGTCGTTTTTCCTAATATACTAGCGCCTTTAATAGAACTCGGTATCGAAAGCCCAGAGAAGTTCCGTTCGTCACACGACTTGGATAGCTTTTATCGCTCTTATTTTCTGGATAAAATGAACGAGTTGCGCGATAAGTCTATGGTTCTGCAAATTGTGGATAGTAGTCTTTATAGAGAAGTTAACGGCATTATTGATTCGTTGGATGATTCTCTTGAAGAAGCAACTGATCATGAGTCGTTCTGCCACATATTTGGCGACTTTAGCAAAAAGTTAAGTAATGCACTCAGAGAAGCTCAATCTAGAATTTGAATTATTTTTTCTAGTTAATCAAGCAAACTCCCAACTTTTGCCGGCATCAACTTCTTTTAACACCCCGATGATCTGAGATTCTGTGTAGCGTGATTTTTTCATAGTCGTCTCCTGCAATAATCATTGCAGAAAACTCCAAATAAGTCTGTCTCAGTTTAGGGGAAGTGGAAAGAATGATTTTAGCTCCCCTGATGAGGAGCTATTTTTATTCTAGAAGTAGGTGAAACAGTGCACTGATGTTGCGATCAAAACGGGGATATTTATTTTAGTCGTTAAGCTGTACTACAATATCGTACACAGCGAAATCTGCTCTCTTGGCAGCCAAACAGTTTCATCGAGTTTTATGAAGTCCTTGCGGAACCTGTTACTGTCAGAAAATTGCTCCAAGGGCCAATTACCGAAGTACATCCCATCCTCACCATCGAGTTTTTCTTTCAACAATATTCTATAATTGTTACCAGAAATTTCGTCTACAAAACCAAGGTGATTTTCGTAAGTACAGATTTTATCACCAACGTATATTTTCTGAGATAATCGTAATTCCCAAGTTTTCTTATTTAATGAGTTTATATTTTCAAGCTCTTGAATTTTAGCTTTTGTTTTTGATTTCCTCCTCTCTTCAGCTATCATTCTGCCCTGTTCCTTATGCCTCTTCAGATTTTGTTCACGCTCTACGAAATCCAGAGACTTTTGAATATACCTATTTGATTCTTCTCCAGATATATATAAAAACCCTGCTTTATAAATTGCATAAACATACATCTTGTAGAGTCTAATCTTACCAAAAACCACTGAACCTATTACTTTCCCATCTTTTAAGCAAGAATATGCAGCCCTTATATCCTGATCTACATCATCCAAGAATATTTCCTTTCCAGTCTTGACATCATTGACCTTAGGGGGATTCGATATTTTACTCCTATACTGTGCTCTAGATGTTATTTTCGGTTCTGTTTCTATAAGAGCTACATATTCATCTGATGAATCGTAAGCTTCTGCGCTAAGTAACCCTTTTTGAAATAGGGTTTTAATATCCCAGTTGCTAGCCCCAAAACCTGCCTCCACTAGAAAAAATCCATCTTCAGCATTGCAGGACTTTTCAAAAGTCTCTCTGATAACGAATGATTGATAATGATCGGCTTGTTCGAAACTAATAGGTTGTACCGTATTCTCAATACTCAAAGGTGTCGTGATCACCTCAGAAGATCCTCCGACCTGAAAAGTTTCGGCTCCAGGGGTTCTCTTGGCATTTTCAACTGCTTCTGTGAATGTTGTAGCTGGTTCAAGTCCATTGATGAAAATCCCATTTCCAATAGGTTCATTTGGTGTCGATTTACAACTAGTTATGAGGACTAAAAGCGAGGGTATTGCAGCGGCCACTTTGAACTTCATGTAGTATTTCCCTTTGAGGTTTTCCCTGAGAGTAAGAAAGATAACTTAAAAATCTATTTAAAACAGTGTGTTAAAAAATCATCACATATTTATAAAATCAAGTCTGCTGTATGGACGACCATAGTATTGTTATTTGTCTCCGTATTTTTAATAATTCATGCCCACGTCTCTTATGGGGCATAGAAAAGTAAGTGTCCTCTCGGACTTTCAGGCTTTAAACTGTATTTGGCAGCTTTAGATTTCTGAAAATTAAGAATGATTTAGCTTAATGGTCATTCTTTAATTATTGCAAATGACAGGCTAACCCTGCGATTTTAATAAAAATTTACGTACAACTTCAATACTAAACCTTTCTAATTAAAAAAAGGGCTGCAATGCAGCCCCTAGAGTAGTTCGATCTGTTCAATCCATTCCTCAATAGCTTCATCCGAGAAGTACCTTCTCTTTGATACCCCAAAGACGTTCTCAAACTCCTGGTCGTCAACGTCATCAGAACTGATGAATTGAAAAATCTGGAATTCGAAGATTAGAAACAGCAAGCACCTCTCAGCAGGTGAAAAGTATTTCTTCCGAAACTCTTCAGGGAGCTGCTGAACTAATCCATCTGAGAGCACAAAGCCGTTAGTAACAAACTTCTCATCCTTGTGCTCATAGATACAATCCAGAGTATCCGCGTTGAAATACCAGCACACGCGAAATTTGTCAGGCCACTCGGTTCTTGTCGAACGTTTGAATTGATGAATGAACGTGATTTGCAGATCACGATGTTGCGTCTTCTTTGCCATAGTTATGTCCTTGTAGTAAACCTCGGAAATAACTAAGCTCATGGTGGGGGAATTTTGTTAAAGTGGGCTAACATCAATTGAGAAGGAAGACATAATGGGACTGAAGTTCTTGGGACTAGTTTATGGACTGTACCTACTTTATGAGGTTCTTCGTATAGGCTATGAATGCTGGAGCAAGAATCTCACTTTGAAACAGTGGTGGAACGCACCGCTGAAAGATGAAGAATCGACTACCTTTAAAGCTTGATTTTTACTTTAGATAAAACTTATATACACAATTTCTGCACGGAATCTTCTCCAGAGCAATAAAACAAGGGCATGGACGCGGGTTCAAATCCCGCCAGCTCCACCAACATCGAAGGGATGTAGCTCAATATCTATGAGTTACGTCCCTTTTTCATATCCATTGCAAGCAGCTTTACTTCTCTGTTTTTTCCGGCGCTGTCTTCTTAGAACCTTGTACAGCTTTATTCAGCAAATCCAGTTCCTTTTCAGTGAGGTTACGCCACTGGCCGGGACGCAGATTGCCTAAAGTCAGGTGCATGATGCGGGTGCGTTTCAGTTTGGTGACTTCATAGCCGAGGAATTCGCACATTCTGCGGATTTGGCGGTTTAATCCCTGAGTCAGGATAATGGTGAAGCGATCCCGGCCACGGGATTCCAGCTGGCAGGGTTTGGTGACTGTGCCGAGGATGGGTACGCCACGGGACATCTTTTGTAAAAAGCGTCCGCTGATGGGCTGATTCACGGTCACATCATATTCTTTATCGTGGGCATTTTCTGCCCGCAGAATTTTATTCACAATGTCGCCGTCACTGGTGAGCAGGATCAGTCCTTCGGAAGGTTTGTCGAGACGACCGATGGGAAATATCCGCTCTTTATGGCCTATCGCGTCGATGATATTGCCTCTGACGTGACGTTCCGTTGTACAGGTAATACCAACCGGTTTGTTATACATAATGTAAATCCGGTCTGATTTATCCGCAGCCACCGCACCGATAAGCTTACCGTCAACTTTGACTTTATCCCCCGGCGCCACTTTGGTGCCCAGTTCAGGGAGCTCATCATTAATGGTTACCCGTTTTTGTTCGATGAGTTTATCTGCTTCTCGCCGGGAACAGTGACCGGTATCACTGATGTATTTATTAAGACGTTTTGCCTGATCTGAACTCATAACGGGGAATAACCTTTAACTGACAACTTTTTATGAAGTTGCCAAGGATACATGATTCACGGCTTTTTCACTTAGTAAACTTCACCTGAGAATACTTTGCGGACCAGAAAATAGCCAAATTAGTGCTAATACGCGGAATCAGCGGATTAACGCTCTTTTTTACTGTGCTCTTCCGCCGGGGCAGCAGCCTGCTCACTGTCATTGTTGTCTTTGTTTTTGCTGCCGGCTTCGGTTACCACGAGGAAATAAAGGACCAGCATAATAGTGACAAAAACCACAACGATGATCATGCCTATGAAGGTGGTGCCGGTTGCTGCATAAGAGGGGGCAGCGAATAAAAATAACGGTAAAAGCGGAAGGTATTTCACCAGAAAACTCCGGAAGATGAACTGAGTGACGTATTATTCCTTTTCGGCGTCGTGGATCAAGGTGTAAGGGCTGCTTTTTTCTTAAAAACCGATCTGAATCAACCGGGCGTGTTATTCACTTCTCCGAGGACAATTCCTTTTCTGCCGTTTTGCTTTGCACGGTAAAGGGCCTTGTCTGCCAGCAGTATAAGCTCTACCGGCCTGGTGTTTTTGTCGCAACGCAAAGACGCAATGCCGGCGCTGACAGTGATAAAGTTACTCACTGCAGATTCCGGAAAAGGTACTGCCAGCGCAGAAATTTCATCCAGCAACGTTTGCGTAATATTGTGCGCCTCTTCAGCGGGAATACAGGGCAACAGTACAGCAAACTCTTCTCCACCATACCGTGCAGCCACATCATCCGGTCTGCGGGCAACCCTGCTCAATACTTCACTGATATTTTTCAGTACTTCGTCACCGGCCACATGGCCGTATGTGTCGTTGTACTGTTTGAAAAAATCCACATCCAGCATAACCAGATTCAATGTGTTACAGCTTCTGGCACAACGGCGGATGGCCTTTAGCAAACTGTTGTCGAAAAAGCGCCGGTTGGCAATACCGGTCAGTCCGTCTGAATTTGCCAGTACATCCAGCTTTTGATTCGCGGCCAGCAGTTCGTTACTTACCCGCTCGAGGGCGATGCGGTTTGCCTGACTTTCAAGAGTATTACTCAGAATTTCGCCGATGAGCTTAAGATAACGTACGTCGTTGTCCTGCCACTCATAGGGTGACCCCACCACATCACATCCGACAAATCCGGTAAGTTCATCGTTTATCCGAATGGCAACACACAAAATAGAACTGATATTTTCACGCTGAAACTCCGCCTTTTCTCCGGCGGCTTCCTCCGGCAGATCATTAACATCATTAATTCTGAACAGCTGCTCAGACAAAATGGCGCGGGTAAAGTAAGGGAGTTCTGTTGTTACCACGCCCTGCAATTGCTGCTTATAGGGCTGCACACCATTTGCTACCCATTCATGGGTATTGTCCATAGTGGTTTTGTCTGCAGAAAAACGGAACAGGTAGCACCGCTGAACACCACGGAACTTTCCGTATGCGCCAAGGCTCTGCTCTATCAGAGGATCCAGCTCAGCATGTTTTACATTGATTAATCTTGAGGTCAGTGTTGAAAGCAATTCGGTGAAGGCCAGCTGATTGTTCAGTAATGGCTGAGCTGACATAGGTGTACTGTGATTATTCAAGGTGTTTCCCTGCTACCTGAGAAAAAACAGCGGCTACTTTTTGCAACCACAATCTCTACAACAAAAGTATAGCCTATATGTCACAGAACGCATTTTATTAGCGATTTATCTTTAGCCTGTAGGTTATCCGGCAGCCATCTGCAAATATCGGATTTGTCAGGACACCCTACCCGCTTCACGCGCTGCCAACGCTTGAGCAAACAATACGGATTGTTATTATGCGTTTACGCCCAACTGGCTCATCTCTTGTTCTGGCCGGTTCTTTTTGTTTTTCGCTTTTCAACGCTGCCTGTGCAGATACCCTTTTTAAACAGGCTACGCTGTTCGACGGCACGGGTAAAAAACCTTTCGTTGCAGATGTGCTGGTAAAAGACGGCCGCATCAGTCAGATAGCCGCTTCCATCAGTGACGCGGGAAATGCTGAGGTTATAGATGCCAGCGGCAAAGCAATGTTACCCGGTTTTTTTGATATCCACGTGCACTGGACACCGGGTGGTGAACCTCCTTCTATTCCGGCCATTGCTGAGCAATACGTTATTCATGGTGTTACCACGGTCACCGATTTTCATTCTGCGCCGGAGTCTTATGCTCCCAAGCGCGCCTGGCTGGCGAACCTCAGTGCCCCGCATGTGGCTTTCGCTGCCAGAATGAGCACACCGGGTGGCCATGGTGCAATGTGGGCAGATAACCACACCACGTATAAAATTTCCACACCGGAAGATGCCGCTGTTGCCATGAAAACGCTGGCGCCCTATAAGCCTGATCTCATCAAATTATTTGCTGATGGCTGGCGCTATGGCCGTAAGGAAGAAAATACCAGCATGGATGAACTCACCATGAAGGGGATGGCTGATGCTGCTCACCCTCTGGGTCTGCCTGTTGTGGCTCACGTGGTAACGGTTGACCGGGCGAAGAAAGCTGCCGGTGCCGGTGTGGATGTGCTGGTACATGCTGTTCAGGACGGCGACGCAGATGAAGAACTGGTGCAGGCCATGCTGTCAGCTAACATGACCTATTCGCCCAGCCTGGCAGTGTATGAAGTCACAGAAGCGAAAAAGGCTTACTACGACGAAGAAGCACTGGCCATGGCAGACAACCGTCAGAAACACTCCATGTACAACTTAAAGTTGTTCAGTGAAGCTGGCATTCCTGTGGCTACAGGGACTGACGCCGGTATGCCTAAAACACCACACGGCAGTTCCACTCACCGTGAGATGGAGCTTTTAGTTGCCGGAGGTCTGACGCCGGAGCAGGCACTGGTTGCTGCAACCAGAAACAGTGCTGCCGCCCTGAACTTACTGGAAGACAGAGGGACTCTGGAAGCCGGCAAACGGGCTGATCTTGTGATCATTGACGGTATGCCCTGGGAATCCATCTCAGATACCCGCAAGGTTGAGCAGGTCTGGATTGACGGCGAACTGAAGGCGCGTAACAACACTCTTGTCACGGCGCAGCCCGAAGGCTTACCGCCAGCGGTAAAAGCCACTGCATTGATTGATGATTTTGAGTCTTCATCGGGCAGAACGGCATTAAATACGGTGTATATCAATCACCGGGATACCGGCGTAGGACATAGCCGGTCATTGTCTCAGCGGGTACCGAAAGAAGATGGCAGTGGCTATGCCTATTTCATGCAGGCTGCTTTGTCTAATAAGGAAGAACCGGAAGCTTCAGTACGGATGCACTTCACTCCGGGCGCTGTGGTACCGGTAGACGCTTCGGCTTATAAAGGCATCACGCTTTCAGTACGTGGCGAGGGAGAATATTTTGTTAGCCTGACCACGGGCAGCGGCGAATGTGAAACCTCATTCTCAGCCACCCCGGCCTGGCAAACGGTGCAGTTACCCTTCAGTGCATTCTGTGACGGAAAACTGGACAGTGCACAGTTGCTGATGCTGGAGACCGGCAAGCACGGTAAAGCCGGTGATTCAGTATGGATGTCAATGGACGACATCAGTTTCTATTAACGTAAAGCAGGCCCGGTTTTTGACGCCGGGTCGTGGCTTGTTCTGCGCCTGGTTTAGCAGCGCAGGTTTTTATTTACGGGAACCTTTTGCCTTTGCGTACAGTGCGTCCCATTCATCTGGTGTAACGGGCATCACCGATAAACGGTGCCCTTTTTTAACCACACCCAGTTGCTCTATTTCCGGCATGGCTTTGATTGTCGCCAGCGGAAGCACCGAAGCAAACTTCTCTTTAAACGTCACATCCACGCAAAACCAGCGGGGATTATCGCGGTCTGATTTAGGATCGTAATATTTGCTTTCGGGATCGAACTGACTCGCATCGGGATAGGCATCACGGGAAATTTCTGCAACACCGGCAATGCCAACGTCCTTGCAGCTTGAGTGATAGAAAAACAGTAAATCCCCGGCTTTCACCTCATCGCGCATGAAATTTCTTGCCTGATAGTTTCTGACCCCGTCCCAGGGCTCAGTTTTATCCGTACGGGAAGCAAGATCGTCGATACCAAATGCATCCGGTTCTGATTTAAACAGCCAGTAAGCCACAATGTCTCCTGAAAACCTTTTTTTAAAAATGCAGTCTATCACAGCATCCGATTTCGTGGACAACGTCCGCTTTACCCACCTTTACACAATACTGACACACACCGGAATACAGGTTGCTATTTTAACATCATGCCAATTCGGGCATCGACCACAGGAGCAACCTAATGGAAATCTCTCAACTAAACAGTGCCATGCAAACCGGCGCACTGACCGGCACCAGTAACGTTAACAGTATTAAAAACCAGAGCCCGCCACCACCGCCACCTCAGCAGGATGCATTATCAGAATACATGGCGGAATCCGGCAGTGATGAAGATGTAAAAGCCTTTATGCAGAGCATAATGGACATGGAAACATCAGGCGAATTTGATGCGCAAAGCCTTGCCGCCAACGCGCCGGCCACCATGCAGGCTTTTGCCGAAGAGAACGGCATCAATCTGGAAAGCTTTTTTCAGCAGAAGCACGATCAGCAGTCAGCCAGACAGTCAGCAGCTACTGATATGCCACCACCACCGCCAGGTAACAGCCAGACACAAACCTATGCCAGCAATGAACAACTGGGTTCTGCGTCCGCATCTCTGATGGACAGACTCACTTCCAGCATTGGCATTAATACCACCGCCTGAGCCGCCTGCAGGCAACGATGTGGTCTGCCGTGTGGCAACCGGGGGTTGAAACACGGCAAAAGCGTGCCGGACCGGGCACGCTTTTTTGTATTTAACTATCGTCACCCCGCGGGTAGCTGATATAATTACGCCTTTACGTCGTTCTTTCCGGTTTATTGTCATGCAAGCTACCATCAAGGCTGACCGCGGCCTGTTTTCCTATCCGAAGTACTGGGCTCATTGCTACGGTACTGCGCCATTTTTACCCATGTCAAAGGAAGAGATGGACGAGCTCGGCTGGGACAGCTGTGATGTGATTCTGGTCACCGGTGATGCGTATGTGGACCACCCCAGTTTTGGTATGGCGGTGATCGGACGGGTACTGGAAGCCCACGGTTTCCGCGTGGGTATTATTGCCCAGCCTGACTGGACCAGCAAAGACGACTTCATGAAACTGGGGAAACCCAATCTGTATTTCGGAGTAACTGCCGGAAATATGGATTCCATGATCAACCGTTACACAGCGGATAAGAAAATTCGCCATGACGATGCCTATACCCCGGGCAATGTGGGAGGCAAACGGCCTGATCGTGCGGTAACCGTGTATTCCCAGCGCTGCCGTGAAGCCTTCAAAGGCGTGCCGGTTATTGTTGGCGGTATTGAAGCCAGCCTTCGCCGGATTGCACACTACGATTACTGGTCAGAAAAAGTCAGACGTTCCGTGCTGTTTGACAGTAAAGCTGACATGTTATTTTTCGGTAATGCCGAGCGCCCGCTGGTTGAAGTGACCCACAGACTGGCCTCCGGTGAAGACATTGCAGATATCCGTGATGTGCGCGGTACAGCGATTATCGTAAAAGAGGCACTGCCGGAATGGCAGGGTGTCGACTCCACGTCTTTGGATCGCCCGGGCAAAATAGACCCGATCCCCTCGCCTTATCAGGAATTGCCGGAATGTGATAAAGAAGACACAACGTCCTCTGAAGCACCGGAAGCGAAAGGGGTTGTTATCCAGCCGGTTGAACGCCGCAAGCCCTGGGAACACGTGTATGTAAAACTACCTGCTTATGAAGTGGTAAAAGACAACAAAGCGCTTTATGCCCATACATCCCGTATTCTGCATCAGGAAGTCAACCCCGGCTGTGCCCGTGCGTTAATGCAACGCCATGGCGACCGTCATATCTGGATCAATCCGCCGGCCATGCCGCTGGAAACCGATGAAATGGACGCGGTATTTGATTTGTCGTACCAGCGTATCCCCCACCCGGTTTACGGTGATGCAAAAATACCGGCTTACGACATGATTCGTTTTTCCATTAATATCATGCGTGGCTGTTACGGCGGTTGTACATTCTGTTCTATTACAGAACACGAAGGCCGCATCATTCAGAGCCGTTCTGAAGATTCAATCATTCGTGAAATAGAAGAGATCCGCGATAAGGTGCCGGGCTTTACCGGTGTCATTTCCGACTTGGGCGGACCTACTGCAAACATGTACCGCCTGCGGTGTAAAAGTGCCAAAGCGGAAGCTACCTGTCGCCGTCCATCCTGTGTGTACCCGTCTATCTGTGCACATATGGATACCGACCATAAGCCGACTATCGATTTGTATCGCCGTGCACGGGAATTACCCGGCATCAAAAAGGTATTGATTGCGTCTGGCGTACGTTACGACCTGGCGGTTGAAGATCCTGAGTACGTGAAAGAACTGGCACTTCATCACACCGGTGGCTATCTGAAAATTGCGCCGGAGCATACCGAGGAAGGGCCGCTTAGCAAGATGATGAAACCCGGTATGGGCAGTTACTACCGGTTTAAGGAATTATTTGATAAGTATTCTGCCGAAGCCGGTAAAAAACAGTATCTCATTCCTTATTTTATCGCCTCTCACCCGGGCACAACGGATGAAGATATGCTGAACCTGGCAATCTGGCTGAAAGAAAACCGCTTTAAGCTGGATCAGGTACAGAATTTCTATCCGTCACCTATGGCGACAGCCACCACGATGTATCACACCGGGGTGAATTCGCTGCGTAAGGTCAATAAAGAAAGTGAACAGGTACCCTCAGCAAAAGGTGAAATTCACCGCCGTCTGCACAAGGCCATGCTGCGTTACCATGATCCGAAGAACTTTGCGCAAATCCGCGAAGCACTGAAGAAAATGGGACGTGAAGATCTGATTGGTCGTGGCCCTCAGCATCTGGTTCCGCCGGAAACCGCAGACGAAAAACGCCAGAAGGTGCAAAAAGGCAAACGGGGTGAACGGGCTTTAACGAAGCACACCGGTTTACCGCCAAAAGGCTTCCGCGAAAAAAATGCCTCTGGTAAAGGCAGAAACGGCGCAAAAGGGAAACCCGGTCAGCGCCAGCAAAGAGCCCGCTAAAAGCATAAAAAAACAGGAGGCATCAGCCTCCTGTTTCAGTTCGTTCCCGCCCTTAACTGTTTACACCTGAGTAATGCCCAGCCAACATAAGCGAGCATAGGTATGTTCAGTTGCAATGCCGGCAATGACATGGCATCCCCGCCGTGACAGATGACATAAGCGAACAGCATCACTAACACCGACAGCGCCGATAATCCAAGCCAGGCGGATTTATCCAGCGACTTAACCGCTACCGTAAGAGTGAGGTTGAGGGCCATCATTATCCAGAAAACAGGGATGAGCGGAATGGCAGCAAACATATCAACCAGCGCAGTAAGCGCCAGGGCCGATACGCTTCCCCATACTACACAATGCCATAAGCGTGTAGCCAGCGGCGGATTGGCCTTCTTCGCCAACCAGATTTCCATACCGGAAATACACAACACGGTAAGCATAAGGCCAAGAACGAAATACAACAGCTTAGAGGGAATACCGGCAAAATCACCGAAGTGTAAACGATACATGGCGTAAACCACCTGCTTGCCCCAGTGCCCGTCTGCATAGCCGGCTGTACCGAGATAATTCCCCGCACTGTCAAACCGGTAATTCTCTGAGTAAATCATTTTACCCGGCACTCTGGCATAAATTTCGATGAATTGCTCCGGTGTATTCACCTCATGCACGGTGAGGAAAATCAGCTGATTATCAGGGGCAATAGTGGCCATCTGTTCTACGGCTTTACCGATTTGCGGAGTCGAAACAGGCTGCGACAATTCAGGGTCCGGTGTGAAAATCTTTTCTATCACCGCATCACGGTCACCACCAAAATACAATTGAGCGACCAGCACCAGCACAAGACCCGCCAGACCAAAGTACGCACCGGTGATACCAATGATCAGATGAAACGGTGATGCCCACAAACCGAAACGGTTATGTAAATCAATTTGATACTGCTGACCGTTTCCGCCCTGCCGTAAACGGAAGGCATCTTTTTTGATGCGTTTATGCGCCACAATACCGCTTATCACTAACGTGACGATAATGGCACCCAGCGCGCTCACCAGAATCATGCCCCAGCTTGCCGGCAAATTGAGATACAGGTGCAAATCCACCAGCATTTTAGTGAAGGACACAGATTCCTCTTCCAGCAGTTCACCGGATGCACCGGCAAACCAGGCGGTGTGATCGTTTTCAACCACAAGCCTGGGAATATTCGAGGTTGGCAAAACGACGAAGAGATGATGAGTTTCTTCTTTATGTTCAGCAAGGAAATTAGCCATGGCGGTATCAATTACGTCTCCTGATACCGTTTCCAGTTCCGTAACACCCGGTTGCTCCCAGCGTTCAAATTCCTGATGAAACACAGCCAGCGTACCGGACCAGCACACAAGAAACAGCAATACACTTAAAAACACACCCACCCAGCTGTGGGCATTTAATGCAGCTTGTTTTGTTGTTTTATTCATACTGATACTGCCTGAAATGCCGGAATGAAAAGAAGATACGCTGCGCTGAGAGCACCCAGTACTGTGTATAGCGCAAGGGCTTTTGGTTTTGATGCAACGGCAAAGTAGTGATATCCCAGCAGGCCCCAGATAACCGGCAACAACACAATACAGGTAGCCAGTTGTCCTGTTTCTTTCATGGGCAGCGCCAGACTGACAGCGAGACTGGACAGTAAACTGACGACTAACAGCACGATCAGGATCACCAGATAATGACCGGCATGTTGCAACACCTCCCGTCTGACAAAACTCAACGGTTTGGGTGCCGGCTGATTTTTAGGTGACGGCAGCGTTTGCCGGTTTGCTAAAATCAACGGCCACACTCCGATAGCAGGCAGACAAAGGGCGAACACACTGCCAGTCTCCCAGCCGGTTGCCCTGCTCCACATGAAAAAAGATCCCGCGAAAGCGAGCAAAGAAAACCACAGCCAGGCACGATATTGCTTCTGCCAGCTTACATAAAGCAGAACCAGTGATAAGGCACTGATCCCGCAGGAAAGAATGATATTTGTCATAACGTCCGGATTGACCTGAAGGCAGGTTTGTGCACTTGTCCTGTGCGCTAGTCATTTAAACGCTAATAGTACAAACACCCTTAAGAAATGTAAAAGATATTCATTATCATTAATATCTCGAAAACTGCAGCGCAGTATACGCCGTGATTAACGGAGCAGAAAAAGCACCGGCGCAAAATATGCGCCGGTACGAAGGGATATGACACTCACACACAAATAAGTCGTAATCAGTGACCCATGTCCTTCTCACTGAAAAACAGCGAATACAATACCGGTACCGCCACCAGCGTGAGTAACGTGGCAAAGGTCAGGCCGGACATGATAGTCACAGCCATACTTGCAAAGAATGCATCCCACAGCAGCGGGATCATACCGAGAACAGTGGTTAACACGGCAAGCACTACCGGTCTTACACGACTGAGGCTGGCACCGACAATCGCGTCTCTCAGTGCTCCGCCCTCTTTGCGGCGCAGATCGGTTTCATCCACCAGTACGATGGCGTTTTTAATCAGCATGCCCGACAGACTTAACAACCCGAGTAATGCCGTGAAGCTGAATGGCATGCCGGTAAACACCAGGCCTGCTGTAACACCGCAAATCGCCATCGGCACAATAAACCAGATGAGCAATGCCTGCCTGACCGCATTAAACAGCAATACGGTGATCAGAATCATACTGAGAAAACTCAGCGGCAACTGCTGTCCCAACGCTTTTTGCGCGTCGCGGGAGCTTTCAAACTCACCGCCCCACTCAAAACTGTAGCCGTCCGGCAGAGGCATGTTTTCAATCACGGCTGCCACGTTCCGGCGGGCTTCCTCCGCGGTGTAATCGCCGGCGGGTTCTGCCTGAACGGTCAGCGTGCGTACACGGTTACGGCGTTTGATAATGCCGTCGTGTGCCTGCACATCAAACTCTTTAATTACCTGTGTGATAGGGATAAAGTCCTGTTGCACTTCACTCCATATCAAACGATCTCTGAGCCAGTCCATGTTCTGACGCTCTGATACAGGCGGGCGGATCACCACCGGGATTTGACGTTCGTCTTCACGATAAATACCTACGGTTTTACCTACCGTGGCAAATTCCGTTGCGTCAGCAATATCAGTACGCGACAGACCGGCAATTTTCGCTTTCTGCTCATCCACTACCGGATAGATGGTGAATTCGCGCTGACGCCAGTCCTGACGCACATCGGTAATGGTAGGCTCCTGACGCATTAATGCTTCAGCTTTTGCTCCCAGTTCCCGTAGCACGGCAGAATCATTACCTTTAAAGCGCGCCTCTATTTTCGCACCGGTAGCCGGACCGAAGAACAAACGCTGGGTAAATACATCAGCCTGAGGGTGCCGTTCACGAATTTGCGCCCGCAATTCGTTCATCACCAGCGGTATTTCTTCACGGTTATGCGTGCGCACAATTAACTGACCAAATGACGGGTTTGGCAGGTCCGGTGAATACGTCAGCATAAACCGGCTTGCGCCCATGCCGATGAAACTGGTCACGTTGACTACCTCGTCACGGGCTTTCACCAGCGCTTCTATATCAGCAATGTCAGCTTCAGTAGCACGGATGTCGCTGCCCTGAGGCAAGGTGTAATTAATATAGAAAATGGGCGTATTTGACGGCGGGAAAAAGGACTGCTTCACCAGCGCAAAACCCATTACGCTGACCGCCGTCGTGGCAACCAGCACAAGTACGGTAATGCGGGGAAAGCGCAGCGCTGCACCCAGTAACCCCTTGTAAAAACGGTAGCCTCCGCCGTCATAGTGACCGGCATCTTCACCAGCTTCTTTTTGGGTAAACAGGTAGTGCCCCAGCAGAGGCGTTACCGTAACAGCCAGAATCCAGCTGAGCAGCAGTGATATACAGATCACCGCGAACAGCGAGAACATGAAGTCGCCGGTGGTATCCTGTGAAAGTCCGATGCCGGCAAAGGCAAGAATGCCGATGACGGTGGCAGCCAGCAGCGGGTACTGGGTTTGTTGTGCCGCATCTTCGGCAGCGGATACCGAGTCCTGACCTTTATGCATGCCTAACAGCATAGACTCGGCAATAACAATAGCGTTATCCACCAGCATCCCCATGGCGATAATAAGTGCGCCCAGGGAAATCCGCTCCATCTGGATTTCAAATATCCACATGGTAAGCACGGTACCAAGTACAGTAAGCAGCAATGTACCGCCAACCACAACGCCGACGCGCCAGCCCATGACCAGCAAAAGTACAGCAACAACAATGGCAACAGAAGCCGCCAGGTTCACCAGAAAGTCGCTGATAGCTGTATCTACCACAATATGCTGTTCATAAATCGGCAGAATATCCACGCCAAGAGGTAAGTGGGTACGCAGTTCGTCGAGGTGCGCTTCGACCGCGTGACCTATATCTACAATATTCCGGTCACTGCGACCGGCAATGGCCAGAGTAAACGCTTCGTGACCGTTATGTCTGACAACCTGTGACGGCGATTCAGATTCCACACGGTACACACGGGCAATGTCGCCGATGTGCAGTTGTTCGGTGGTGCCGGGCACACCGAATTTCAAACCTTTAATGGTTTCTTCGGAATCATCACCGGCAGGCAAAACCAGCCGGATCCGGCGCTCGCCCAGACGCATGCTGCCCGCATTGGCAATATCACTTTCGGTCTGAAATACGCTGGCAATACTGGACATAGAAATCCCCAGACTGGCCAGCTTTTCCTGCGTCACTTCCACATAAATAGTTTCTTCCGGCACGCCGGCCAGTTGTGCCTGTGTTACGCCCGGCACAGTGAGCACTTCACGTCTTAACCGTGTTGCCAGCTCCTGGCGCTGACGGTCTGAAAAACCTTCAGCCACCACAGCGTAAAACATGCCATATACATCGCCGAAGTCATCATTCACCACCGGACTGTTTGCTCCTGACGGCAATTTCATGGCTGCCGCAGACACCTTGCGGCGCAATTCATCCCAGGCCTGTTGCAAATTGTCACTGTTGAAGTCGTCACGGATCTCCACCGTGATCTGAGACTGCCCTGGCAGAGAACGGGAGGTAATATCACCCAGTTGCGCCAGCTGCTGAATAGTAGATTCAAGCGGTTCGGTAATTTCCAGCTCCACTTCCTCGGCAGTGGCGCCGGGATACGTGGTAGTAACGATAGCGGTTTTCACCGCGAAAGCCGGATCTTCCAGCTTGCCGATGGCAACGACACCGGTGACACCGCCAATCAGGCAGATCAGCATGAGCAGCCATACTGTCAGCGGATTCTTAATTGAATAAGTGGCGATTCTCATAGTACAGGCTTCTCCTTGTTAAATTCCCGTACTGTCATACCATCCTGCAGGCTGTCTGTGCCCGCAGCCACCAGCCGCATACCGGCCTCCAGTCCTGCTGTTACCTGCGCTTTATCATCACGGATAAGACCTACTGTCACCGGGTGATAAACCACTTTATCCCCTTCCAGCCGCCATACCGCAAAGTCTTCACTGCCAGAAGTATCAACAGCACTCACCGGCACCCACAGACCGACCGGCCCGATGGGGTTTGCCACGACAATACGCGCTGTCAGCACCATACCCGGCAGCAAGTCCAGATGCTCAAGGCGGGGCAATTTAAATGTCACCTGATAAGTTTGCGTTGATGTATTAATTTCAGTTTTATGCTCCAGATAACTTAAAGTTACCGGTTTGCCGTCGTCACCCGAAATCAGATTGCCGTTTTCATCTTCAAGATAAGCCTGGTACACCGGGTTTTCTTCCACGGCGTAGCGCATTAGCTGCTCAGGAACATTCACGTGAACCCGCAGATAATTAATGTTCTGTACCCGCAGCACAGACTGATTCGGTTGCACATACGAGAACTTTTCAACCAGACGGTTAGTGATCAGCGCATCGAAAGGCGCGTGCAGTTCGGTATATTCAATATTGATACCGGCATTCTCCACAGCCAGTTCCGCATTTTCATAAGCAGTTTCCAGCGCATCGAATTCACTCTGACTGATGTAATTATCGTTCTGAAGCTGTTTTCCACGTTCAAAATCAGACTTTGCCTTGCGGAAACTGGCTTCAGATTGTTTCAGGGCCAGCTCGTAATCCTGCGGATCCAGGGCGGCCAGCAATTCACCTTCCGGTACCACAACCCCCTGACGGTCTGCCAGCTGGTTTATGCGTCCGGCTACCTGAAAAGATAAATCCACCGTACTCAGAGCATCCACTCTGGCAACAAAGTGTCTGACGACTGTTTGATCGTCTGCGCCGACCTCATAAACCTGAACCAACGGTGGCGGCGGCGCTTTCTGTTCCTGCGCTTCACCGCTGCATCCTGCGAGCAGAAAAGCCGCAGATGCTGCTGCGATTGCCATAATTGACGGTAATTTAATCCTGATTTTCATTTCGTGCTTCCTCTAAGGCAATCGCTTTATTAATTAATTTCCCGCGCAGGGCAATGCGCTCTTCTGCTGTGAAAGGACTGATGTCCATCAGCTCCTGAAAGCTTAGTCCATCAGCCGCCAGCCACAACAGGGTGCTTTCATCCACCGCGTCGCGCTGTTCAATTTCTTCACGTTTGCTTTGCATCATTTCGAGCATGGGTGCCAATAACGACGAATTTTCCACCGCCGCGACCAGCAAAATTTTGGCCTGATGCACAGCAAGCTTTTCGTGTGCCCGCTGGCGGGTACGCAACAAATTTGTCACCGGTAACGCATCAGCATGGGCTTTCTCAACTTCATACAGTTCAGTTTTCATCATGCCAATCATGCTTTCCACCATACCGGCCAGTAATGCATCTTTGTTTTTAAAGTGATGCATAACACCACCTTTGCTCATTCCGCACTGCTTTGCCACATTGTCCAGGGTTAGCACCTTGGGCCCCTGTTCAATAGCAATTTCTGTGGCAGCATCCAAAATACGCTTTCGCGACGTATCCGCTTTTGATTCTGTCATCACTCTTCCAAAACAAACCAACTGGTCGGTTTTTAAATCAAATAAGCGCTTTTGTCAAGCAATATGCAGATCTGTTTATGGATCAGAGAGGTTTCATCAGGCTCTCCCTACCCTTTACGTGGGAAATTCGTGTATGCTCACTGATTATTTTCTTTATTCTGATGTTGTAATGATCGCCACGACACAGCGGCACCTGGTGAATATAGATATCCTTCTCAGTGATATCGAAATGCAGGAAAGCGGTTTTTACGCCGGTGCTGAACATCAAAAATACCTGAATGATTTACTCAGAGAACTGTCAGCACTGGAAGGCATGCTTGAGCATGAAACGGTACACTCTTTTCAACAGGCAGTGAGCAGTGCCGGACTTGAAAACGTATTTAAGGACAAAAGACTGGTAAGCATTTACCAGAAGCTTATCAGCAACGTTCTGGCGTATTGGCATACCGTAAATAAAATAGACGACATCCTCGCCAGCCGCTTCGACAGCCATTCAGAGAAACGCCTTGAACTGCTTCAGGCAAAAGCTTCACGGGCAAAGTCGGTATTTAAAACCGTTGCCATGGCGATGGGCAAAAACGATTACTCCCAGTTTATTACCCTGCTGGGTTTGCAGCATACAGACTGGGCGTGGCGGGAATAACTATCACAGTACGGCGGACATAAAAAAACCGGCATCACAGGATGCCGGTCAGTTCTTTATTGCGATGCGTTATGCATCAGCCTGTTCGTTTGCAGGGACTTCGTGAGTCAACAGGTATTCAAAGGCAGACAATGATGCTTTTGCGCCCTCACCCATTGAGATGACAATCTGCTTGTACGGCACGGTGGTGACGTCGCCGGCTGCAAAAATGCCTTTCTCGGAAGTAATACACTTATTATCAACGATGATTTCACCGTGTTTGGTCATATCCACGACACCTTGCATGAACTGACTGTTCGGTACCAGACCAATCTGGACGAACACACCTGCCAACGGTAACGTGGTCACTTCCTGCGTTTCGCGATTTGTGTACTCAATGGCCGTTACTTTGCCATTTTCTGCCACAATCTGATTCGTTGCTACATTGCGCAGAATGGTAATGTTGTCACGCTTTTCAGCCTGCTTAACCAGCACATCATCGGCTTTCAGCGTTGGCATAAACTCGAACACGGTGACAGACTTCACGATACCCGCCAGGTCAAGAGCAGCCTCGATGCCTGAGTTACCCCCGCCGATAACAGCTACGTCTTTTCCTTTAAAGAAAGGACCATCACAGTGCGGACAATATGCCACGCCATTACCTACGTTTTCTTTCTCACCCGGTACACCCAGTTCTCTCCAACGGGCACCTGTGGCCACAATGATAGAGCGGGTACGAATTTCTTCGCCGGATGACAACGCCACGATTTTAATGTCGCCACGTTCAATGTTTTCGACTTTCACGTGCTCTTTCAACGTGATGTCATAATCTTTCATGTGCTCCATCAGGTTGCCCACCAGTTCGGGGCCTGTGGTTTTCGGCACTGAGATTAAATTTTCGATACCCATGGTATCTTTTACCTGACCACCAAAACGGTCGGCCACGATGGTCACGTTTAAGCCTTTACGTGCACTGTAGATTGCGGCACTCACACCTGCCGGACCACCACCAATCACGGTTACGTCCTGCAGCGGCATGCTCTTACCCTTGTTCGCTTCTTTCAGCGACGGGTCGCGCTCTAACAGCTTATCAAGCAGTGTAGACGCATCTACCTTGCCGTTAGCGAATAACTCGCCGTTTAAGTAAACACTCGGTACACCCTGAATGTCTCTTTCTTCAATCAGTTTCGGATAAACACCGCCATCAATCATTTCAGATGTGATGTTAGGGTTTAATAATGCAAACTGATTCAGCGCCTGCACAACATCAGGACAGTTATGGCAACTTAAGCTGATGAACACTTCAAAGTGCAGCGGCTCGTTGACACCTTTAACGATGTTTTGCAGATTGTCGTCTACTTTCAGCGCTGTGCCTGACGCATGTAAGATAGCCAGGATTAACGAGTTAAACTCGTGTCCGCCCGGGATGCCGGAGAAACGAATACCGGTATCTTCACCGTCAGCTTCAAGCAAGAAGCTTGTCGCGCCGCGTAAAACGCCATTTGTATCACGTTCTTCCAACTTAATGTTGTCGCTTACACTTGCTACGCCAGACAGAAATTCAACCAATTCGTCACGCTTGCTGTGCTCGCCAGTCTGGACAACGAATGTTACTTCTTTCTGCATTGACGCGGTGTAGCCTTTCAATGCCTGTAAAATTTCTTTAGTTAACACGGTAATTCTGCCTTTTGCTTAGTGTTAAGGAGGTGCAGGCAGTTGCCTGCACCGTCACAAAGAGTTGGTAAACAACGTTACCTTAGATTTTGCCTACCAGGTCTAATGAAGGCGCTAATGTCGCTTCGCCTTCTTTCCATTTAGCAGGACAAACTTCACCAGGGTGAGAAGCAACGTATTGTGCTGCTTTAACTTTACGTACTACGTCGTCTGCTTCACGGCCGATACCTTCAGCAGTGATTTCCATTGCCTGTACGATACCGTCAGGGTCAACTACGAACGTACCACGGTCAGCCAGACCCATGTTTTCACGCATACAATCGAAGTTGCGTGTGATCTCACCGGTAGGGTCGCCGATCATTGCAAATTTGATTTTGCCGATGGTCTCAGAAGACGCGTGCCATGCAGCGTGAGTGAAGTGTGTATCAGTTGATACTGAGAATACTTCTACGCCACGGGCTTGCAGCTCTTCGTACTTGTCAGCAATGTCGCCAAGTTCAGTCGGGCAAACAAAAGTGAAGTCTGCAGGATAGAATACGAATACCGCCCATTTACCCTTGATGTCTTCACTACTTACTTCAACAAATTCACCGTCTTTAAATGCATTTGCTTTAAAAGGTTTGATAGCAGTGTTGATAATTGCCATTGGTTAATCTCCATTAAGTTAGTTTGTTGTGTGTCGTTCGCACCGGGCAACCGGTTGACTAATGGACACGGTATCTACGAATTAATCAGAAACATGGTTCGAACTTTATGGTTTGTTGAACCCGTCCCCGTTGACTTGTGATTAGAATAGTCGTGCAGGGTTCAAAAAGATAATTGGTAATATTGAAAGGCTTAATCAGTTTTTTTGATTATTGGATTTGAATTTGAGCGAAAAATGCAATTTATAGTCTGGCAAAGTATGTTGCCGGGATCAAGTGACAATACAATGAAGATTTCGCAACACAGCACAGCGGCGCGGGATGCCGGCAGCTAAAACGCAGGCGCCGGCAGCTAACCCGTAGCTGCCGGCATCGGGCGATGTGTCAGGTCAGTAGAGAAGAGGCTGGTTCATCAACCCCGCTCAGTTGCTCTTCGATATTCAGCAAATGCACGTATTCGTTGCGCTTTTCTGCCTGGGTAGTGCCCAGACCGTCGCCGGATAACGTAGTAGCAGCTTTTACAGCCTGCTCCAGCTGTTCGTCGCTCAAAGGTTCTTTCTTATTCAGTTGCACCAGTACCTTAAGCAGGCTCAGCGCAATTTGCTTATTGCCGGGAGATAACGTGAGTGCCTGTCGCAGGTTATTGTACGCCGGCACAAAGCGATTCTCTTTGTAATTTACCGCAGCCATGTCTTTTAGCTCACGGGTGGTAAAATTAATCTCTTTGCGCTCGATAGATTCCTGTTTCAGGTATTCATCAACAACCTGACTGGTAAAGGTATCCCCGGCAATCTGTTTATGCAGTTTTTCCAGTAACGCCAGGCAATGCTCCCGCATACCCAGTTCATGGAACGCTTTCATTTTATCCAGGTTGTCTTCCATAGACAGACCGTCCGTATCCGGCTTTTTGGTCTTCATGATCGCTTCGGCGGATTTTTTCTGATTACGCAAACACAATACTCTGGCATTGAGTACAGAAAATTGCTCGGTCAGTACTTTATCCAGTCCCTGCTGATTACTCAGTTCCGCCAGTTCTGCTTCAACTTTTCTCACCAGCTTTTCAGCGTCACCGGCAGAAGCGGTGGTAGCCATATCGAGCGTTGCACGCATAACATTGAGGGTCAGTTCCGGCGAATCGTGAATTGAATTTTTGGCGTACTTTGCCATATTTTGCACAGCCATTAACTGACCGGGCTTGTCATGGTTTAACCTGGCAAGATCCCATAAGCGTTTGTTACGTTCGATATTCCGCGGCGCCAGCTTACTGGCCTCACGCATCTGCTCATACGCCTTATCAAATTCTTCCTTTTCAATGTAATACTGTGCAAGTAAATCGTATGTGAGAAAGCGGGTATCATCACGTTGCAGCAAATCTTCCACCAGGGTTTCAGTTTCTTCCAGTTTATTCTGACGAAGTAACGATCTGGCCAGTCCCATATGCACCCAGGCATGATCGTATTGCTGCAGCAGTTTCCTGAAATACACTTCTGCAGTGGTGTAGTCACGCAATGCAAGATAGCTTTCGCCGATTATACGCTTCAGGCGGGGATGGTATTCGCTGACGGATTTATCCATCAGTTGACGCTCTGCGTAATAAACAGCGGTAGAATAATCCTGTTGATTAAGACAACATTGCAGCTTATGCAGCTTACTTCTGATGTTAATCAGATAGCGCAACCGTTGCTCAATACGGTTGCGATCCAGCGGTTTGACCCAGAAATCTGCAGGTTGCAACTCAACAATGCAGTTCACCAGCGCCTGACTGGTTTCGGCACTGAGAAAGATAACCGTGGTCTTATCTGTGATATGACTGTGGTGCTTGAGCTCTTCAAACAAATGAAAGCCGTCTTTATCCACACTCACATTAAAAGCGATCATGACAAAGTCATAAGTGTTCTGCTCACAAAGGCGAACAGCGTGAAAGGCATTAAATGCACTGTCCACACGGCGGATGCCGACTTCTTTTAAGGCGTTGCTGATAACATCATGAACCAGACCCTGATTATCGATAATCAGGACTTTTAACTCTTCTGCGGGGACAAGTGGAGGAAACTTTTCCAATTTGTGTATCCAATCTTACTGCTAATCCGAATGCCTTTGCGTTTCTTCCCTGTTCAGTGGCTGCACACACTCGCCATGATAATTCCGTTTCACCAGAATGAAATGCGGCCTGCCATCTGTGTAAAGTTCGCAATATTTACCGTTTACAATAAACTGTTACGACTTTAGTAGCAATGATGAAGCAGACCAGCCAAGGGTTTTATCCTATTTTTTTTACCATAGGAAATGCCAGAGGCATAAATTCGGCACGGTTCCGGCCCAGTGATTTAGCCCGGTATAACGCTTCATCCGCCTTGTCTACCAAATCACGGCCGTATACGCGGTTTTTCAGGGCACTGCGCATATCCATAACCGACACACCTACACTCACAGTCAAAAAAGGAAACGCAGAGGCCGTTTCATGAGGTAGTTTTAACTCGTTGAACACAGAAATGATATGCTCAGCCAGCGTCATTGCACCGGCTCTGTCGGTTTCACCCAGTATAATACCGAATTCTTCCCCGCCCAGACGACAGCATAAATCTGTTCCCCTGCGTGCATTGTCTTTAAGTAATTTAGCTACGGTGATCAGGCAATCGTCACCTTTACCGTGGCCGTATTTATCATTATAGGCTTTGAAATCATCTATATCGATCATCAACAATGCCAGTTCGCTCTGACTACGCTGACAACGCTCGATTTCATGGGCAAGACTCTCATCGAACTTACGCCGGTTAGAAAGCCCGGTGAGAGGATCTGTGGCGGCCAGCGACTCCAGTTGCATAGTTTGCCGGTAAAGGCGCACATGGGTTTTTACCCGCGCCCGCAACAACGGCACTTCGATAGGCTTAGTAATGTAGTCAACCGCACCAATTTCGAAACCTTTAGCCTGGTCACTGACTTCGGTTAAACCGGTAACAAACACTACGGGAATACGGCGGGTACGCTCGTCAGACTTTAATTTCCGACATAAAGAAAAGCCGTTAATTTCCGGCATCAATACATCAAGAAGAATAAGCTCAGGCTCAGTTGAAATAGCCTGTTCGAGGCCGTCCTCTGCATCCGTTGCAATAATCACTTCGTAATCTGTCGCCAGTGCTTCGGCGATCAGCCTGATTGTCGTAATGTCATCATCGACAATTAGCACGCGGGAACGTGATATGGGCATTTTTTGAAATCCTGTTTCTTAAACCAATAACAACTCGCAGTAATACAAAAACCTTTCTATTATGAAATACATGGCGAACAAAACGACTTTTTATGTCCAACGTATTAGATAACTTATTGCGTACTAACTTCATGCCGCACGGACACTGCTACCTGTGGAACCCGGAAATTTTGTGGCTAAATGTCATCTCTGACCTGCTCATTGCCACGGCATACTTCTCAATTCCCATTGCCATTTTTTACTTTGTCAGGCAGCGAAGCGATCTAAAGTTTAAAGGTATTTTTATCCTTTTCTCTCTTTTCATCGCTTTATGTGGTGTGACGCATCTCATCAGTATCTTCGTTATCTGGCATGGCGCTTACGGCCTCCATGGTATCGCCAAACTCGTCACCGCCATTGTTTCGTGTATTACCGCCTATAAAGTATATAGTTCCATTCCTGCCGCTCTGCAATTGCCAAACGTTAATCAGTTAAAAAAAGCGATGGAAGACGCCAGCAATGCCAAGCTAGAGAATTTACGCCTGGAAAATGAGCACCAGCAGGATTTAATATTGCGTGAAAGTACAGACAGTGCCCATGTGGGCATCATGGTGCTGGCTTCCGATGGTATAATTACTGTCGCTAACAAAGCGACCTGCTCTATTTTTGGATATGAAAAAGATGAACTTGAAAATCGCCATATCAATCTGTTGGTGGCCACTGAGTTCACGGAAAAACATGATCAACTCATGCAACAATTCATCGACGGCAGCGCCATTGATGCAGCACTGAGCATGAACCGGATAGTGACCGGTTATAAAAAAGATAGCAGCCCTGTACCTTTGGAGATCCGTCTTAACCGTGCTCAACACGATGCGCACACTATTTATGTGTCTGTGCAGGATATCAGCGAACGGTTAAACAACGAGCAGGCATTAGCGGCCAGCCGCTCCATCACCGACAGCCTCATTGAACATATGCCAATGGGTGTCCATTTTTATAAATATCATCAGGAAGAGTTTGTATTACTGAAATCAAATACTATTGCTGACGGACTGCTTTCAGAATGCGAGCCTGATGTATTTATTTCACAGCCTGCGCTAACAGCAAAGATGCAATCTGTCGCAGAAGGCCATGAAAAAGCGATTAAAACCGAAATTACTCTCCCCGTTCCCGGTTTACAGAGCCTTCAATTGTATTTGTTTTATACTTCCCCGGGTAAGCTGGTCGTGATGTTTGAAGATGTCACTGAAGCAAAACAGTTTCAGGGGCAGTTGATTGAAAGTGAAAGCATCACGCGAAGAGCAATTAACGCTTCCATTGCCGGCGTCTACATTTTCGATGTAAAAAACAGAAAAAATCAGTTTGTTAACGACCGCTATACTGCAATTACAGGATACTCTCTTGAACAGCTCAATAATCTGAACGGAGGTATCAGTTCGCTGATCCACTCCGAAGACCTGGGCAAGGTAAAACATCATTTCCATCATCTGCTCAGTGATCCTACCGACGGTAATGTATTCACCCTCCAGTACCGTGTAAAACACGCCAATGGAAACTGGTTATGGTTAATGGCGCAGGATGTGGTCTTCGATAGAAACGACAAAGGCCGGCCACTCAAAATCATGGGATCTTTTCTGGATATCACACCACTGAAAAAGATGCAGGACAATCTGTTATCACTGAAAGACCGTGCTGAAGATGCCAATCAGTCTAAAAGTGAATTTCTGGCCAACATGAGCCATGAAATCCGCACCCCCATGAATGCTGTTATCGCATTAACAGACATGGTGCTGAAAATGGAAATGGGTAATAAGCAGCGGGAATATCTGAAAAAAGTGCAGGCTTCATCCCGCTCTTTACTGCAAATCCTCAACGATATTCTTGATTACTCTAAGCTGGAAGCCGGCAAACTGGAAATCGATAACACCCCTTTTGATCTCTACAAAATGTTATCAAACAGCCTGCACCTGTTCTCTACCACGGCGACACAAAAGAACCTGTTTATCGATTCAGACGTCGGAAAGAGCGTTCCCAGATTTGTTATCGGTGATGCCACACGCATTGCTCAAATCATCAACAACCTGTTGGGTAATGCGATTAAGTTTACTGAAAAAGGGGAAGTTACCCTGTCTGTAACAGCCGAACTCAGCCCCGTATCCGGCACGTATATGGTGAAGTTTGCGGTATCTGACACCGGCATCGGCATTGATAAGGAGAAGCTTGAAAGTCTGTTCAGGTCTTTCTCTCAGGCTGACAGTTCTATTGGCCGCAGGTTTGGCGGCACCGGTCTGGGCCTGTCAATTTGTAAACACCTTGCCACACTGTTAAACGGCTCATTGACCGTAAGAAGTACGCCGGGTGAAGGCAGCACCTTTACTCTCACCCTGCCACTTGTCGCTGACGCGCACCATGCCACCACGCTGGAAGGGAAATTGCTGAATGCCAGAACACTGATTATCGGGAATTCTTCAAGGCATATTCCTGTTATAGAACAGTATTTTACCTCTGTGGGCTGCGAGGTCAGCATTGTCGATAATTACGACTACCTGCATCAGAAATGGGACACAGATTTCGACGTTGTTATGATTGATATGACAACACTGAATAATGCAGAAAAAGGCTCAGTTATGGAAGCACTGCTCAGCAATCAGCACGATAATATGATAACGAAAGGCGTTATCTTTTTGAGTTCTGAAAGCCATTTTCATGAAAAAGCCAGTGATATTATTTTAAGCACGGCATCGGCCTGGCTTGTCACGCCTTTTGTGATGTCCGACCTTGAAGAATCCGTCACCGCTATTTTAAATCGTAATCACACGTTAAAAGACAGGACAAAAGAAAAACCGCCACTGATGTTCAGCGGCGCATCTGTGCTGCTTGTGGAAGACCATCCAACAAACCAGTTTGTCGCTACAGAGTTGTTGAATGCTGTAGGGCTGGAAGTAGTCGTGGCTGAAGATGGCGTTGAGGCCATCAGTAAGTTTCAGAAGAAACCTTTTGATATTGTGTTGATGGATTTGCAGATGCCGAATATGGACGGATTTACCGCTGCCCGCAAAATTCGCGACTTGCCGGTGGGTAAAACCATTCCCATTTATGCTATGTCTGCTGCGGTGATGGAGTCGGATAAAGAAAAAGTGGTGTCGACCGGTATGGACGGACATATCGCCAAACCTGTAGTCAGAGAAGACTTATACAAACTGCTGGAAAGAGTACTGGTCAAAAAAATCGCCAAAGCAGATTCAGTCGTCAGGTTGCCCCGGGACCAACAGGATCAGGATGATGCAGCTATCCGTAAAGCTCTGGCGACCACGCTGATTGGCTTCGACATTGATGCCGCCACAGACAGACTGGGAAATGATGTATTGACGTATCTGGGTTTGCTGGAAAACTTCCATCTTCATTTTGCCAAATTTGATGAAGAACTCAGTGAGCATGGCGACGATGAAAAGATTGGCCGGCGCCTGCACACGATGAAAGGCTTATCCATGTCCATCGGGGCCACCCGGCTGGAAACCCTGGTTAAAGAAGCAGAGCACTTACACAAATCAGGTAAACTGCAGTCAACGCGGGATTTGAGAAAAGAATTTAATATCGTTTACAACAATACCGGTAAGGCGCTGAAGGCTTGCAAGCCTTTTATTGAACCGGAGGGCGGTGAAACGAAAGCCGGACTGGATGAATTAATTCTGGCCGTTAAAAACCATCATTATCTGCGCAAGAGCGACGTTGAACCTTACCGGAATACACTGGAAGACAAGTACGGTGAGGATGGCAGTGAAGCTATTATCACTGCCATCATAAACCTTGATTACAAAGAAGCGATGAATCTGCTGGTTACTGAGGAGGGTCAATGACGTCACCGATGGTGCCGTTAACCCTGTACCAGCCAGCGATAGACGACCGGCTGCGGGTAGCCGGCAATACTTCATGAGGAAATTCCTCACTCAGAAACACCACAACCGTACCGAACTTAGGTAAAACGCGAATGCCGGTTTTGTCTTCTTCACTGGTATAAATGACCAGATGACCGCCTTCAGCCTCCTGCCAGTCCGGATTAAGGTAAGTGACCAGAGACAAAACCCGGTTCGTCTGACCTTTGAAGGCATCGAGATGACGTTTATAAAATGCCCCGGGTTGATACACGGCAAAATGGCTTTCAAAGGAATACAAACCCAGCATCAGATTACGGTTCAGGAACTGTTTAAGCTGTGCAGTCCACGACAGCCAGTCAGCGCCCGCCGCTGACGAGCCGTCTATCCAGCAAATTTCATCCCGCCGTACGAAGCTGTTTTCCTGAAAGTCAGTACTGCGGCCTATGCCGGCAGCCTGAAACTCAGCTTCATTCATCGCATTGTTTTGCAAAAATAAAGCATTCGCCAATGCTTCGGGTAGAGCATATTCTTGTACGCTGTATCCCTGCGAATAAATGTCATCCGCGATACGGGTAAAAAGCGACGTGTCGACAGGAATGTCATCAGCCAGAAGTGCAGTCATTATTGTGTGTGAGTAAGTAAAAAAACTGGCGGACTTATACGACGGAAAAGTGGTTTTGGCAATCAATTTTTAACCACTGTGACAAGGTGATGGAAAGGATCTTTTCTTTCTGTCATGGTGTATACATCCGGTGTAGTAAAATCAAAGAGTAAGGCGAATTTAATGAGTCAGGATATTCATCATAACGAAGAAACAGAGCATCATTTGGAACTGCGTAACTTAACGCTGGATGACTATGATGATGTAAAAGAACTGATGGACAAGGTTTACGCCAACGTGGGAGGCGCCTGGCCATTCAAAAATTACAAAGCTCAGGTTACCACCTTTCCTGAAGGCCAGATTTGTATCGAAGATAAAGGCAAAGTGGTTGCGTTTGCCATTTCAGTTATTGTGGATTACGACCAGTTTGACGACAAACATACCTATGATGAGATTACCGGTGACGCATACCTCACCACCCACGATCCTAACGGTGATGTGCTCTACGGAGTAGAAGTCATTGTATGTCCGGATTACCGCGGACTTCGACTTGGCCGGCGCTTATATGAAGCGCGGAAAGAGTTATGCCGGAATCTGAATCTGCAGTCTATTATGGCTGGCGGCCGCATTCCGAATTACGGCAAACACAGTCACGAAATGACGCCGTATGAATACATTGAAGCGGTGAAGTCGAAAGACATTTATGACCCTATCTTAACCTTTCAGTTATCCAACGGTTTCGAGGTAAAACAAATTCTGAAGGCCTATTTGCCGGAAGATGAAGCCTCCCGGGGTTATGCCACACTGCTTCAGTGGCACAATATCTATTATGAACCGGGTAATCCACGTTTATTCGGCGGCAAGAAATCGAATGCCCGCATCGGCTGTATTCAGTGGCAAATGCGTTACTTTGAGAACGTTGAAGAGTTACTGCAACAGGTAGAGTATTTTGTGGATGCTTTATCAGACTATGGCTGCGACGTTGCGCTGTTTCCCGAGTTCTTTAATGCACCGTTGATGGGACTTAGTGAGTCACAGGAGTCCATTGATGCCATCTGGCATCTGGCAAGCTATACGGATGAAATTCTTACCGCCGTTTCTCATCTCGCGGTGAGTTACAACATTACTATCATTGCCGGTTCAATGCCGGTTGTGGAAGACGAAGAATTATATAATGTCAGTTACATGTGCCGCCGCGACGGTACCATAGACAGCCAGTATAAAATTCACCCTACCCCACATGAGAAGAAAGACTGGATCATGAAAGGCGGTAACGCCCTGAATGTCTTTGACACAGACTTTGGTAAAATTGGCATTTTGATTTGTTATGACGTGGAGTTCCCTGAACTCGCCCGTATCCAGTCAGAACAGGAAATGCAGATCCTGTTTGTTCCTTTCTGGACAGATACCAAGAATGGTTATCTGCGGGTACGTCGTTGTGCACAGGCCCGTGCCATTGAAAACGAGTGTTATGTGGCCATCGCCGGCAGCGTGGGCAACCTGCCGAAAGTAGATAACGTGGATATTCAGTACGGACAAACTGCGGTGTTCTCACCTTCTGATTTCTCGTTCCCTCACGATGCCATCGTGTCTGAGACAACACCAAACACTGAGATGACGCTGATTGTTGATCTTGACCTCGACAAGCTCACCAAACTGCAAAATGAAGGGTCTGTCCGCAACTATTTGGACAGACGTCGTGATCTCTACCGTGTTCAGTGGATTGGTGATAAATAAGTCGTTAACCGGCCAGTTAACTGCCATAAACAGCAAACTGGCCTGCCCTTTGCTGTAACTTGTGGGAATTTAATAACAATGCACCCTGCGTGCATTGTTATTTCCCGCGGAGAATGGTATTGGTATGGGATTAAGGATACCATCTTCCTTATTAGCAAGATTAATCACCTGAAGTTGAGTTTTCAAAAGAGTAAGTATGTCTAACGATTCAAGAAACGATGATTTTCCTACCATCAGACTGGATGATGAAGATCGTCGCGACTACCAGCAAAAAAAGCACACCGCTGCACACACCATTAAAGCGGACACGAGTTCACCGTCAGGCACCAAAAAACCGGCGTCACCTGTTTCTGAAAAAAGTAGCGGTGGCGGTAACGGATTGTGGATTGCCCTTGTCGCCGTGGTCGCTCTGGCCGGCTGTGGCGGATGCTATTACTTGTATGATCAACTGCAGAAACAACAAATCGCTGCTGAAGATGCTGATTCACGCATTGCCCAGCTGGAAAGAAAACTCTCTGCAACAGGCGAAGAAATGGGTGAATCCACTGTCGCGCTGCAGGTGAAAGTGAGTGAGCTGACTGATAAAAGCAATGAATTGTGGGATCAGATGGATAAGCTCTGGGCCTCAGCCTGGCGCCGTAATCAGAAAGAAATCACGGATTTGGGTGATAAGCTTAACGCCACAGAAAACGGACTGAAGAAGTCAGTTACTGCGGTCGCTGAAGATTTAAAAGCCCAGCAAAGTAAGGTGGTTTCGTTAAACAACCAGTTAAGTGGTCTGGCTGATGAAATTCTGGCGCTGAACGTTCAACTTGAACAGGCGGCCGGTGATAAAGCCTCACAGGCGCAAACGGTTAAGAGCCTGTCTGACAAGATTTCAGTTCTGGAAAACCGTAACAACAGCCTGGCAGGCCGTATCAGCGGCATGGAAAACGAAATCCGTGAAATAGCGACAAAAGTCGTCGTCAGTCAGCCTCAACCTCAGTAATCTGTTGCCGGCAGGCGACAGTCTGCCGCAAGCCAGAGTATTTTAGAGACTGTTTTCTGCCATCTACCGGTCTGCTCAGCAGATACTAACCCCGGCTAGAAAAATCTGCAGACACAAAAAAAGCGCCTTTCGGCGCTTTTTTCGTTCAGAACTGTGTCTTAGCGACGCAGACCTAAACGCTTGATCAGATCAAGATAACGTTCTGCGTTCTTACCTTTCAGGTAGTCAAGCAGTTTACGACGCTGGCTAACCATGCGCAGCAGACCACGACGTGAGTGGTGATCTTTCTTGTGGCCAGAGAAGTGACCTTGCAGTTTGTTGATGTTGTGAGTCAACAGTGCAACTTGTACTTCAGGTGAACCAGTATCACCTTCTTTAACGCCATAATCAGCTACGATTTGTGCTGTTTCTTCTTTAGTTAGTGACATAATTTTCTCCTGATTGGATTAAATCCCGCCGATCACTAATTCAGCGAAATTATGAGAGCGCGTATTATAACGATGACGTTACCATACGCAAGTAAAATCAATCTGTGTAGACGACTCTGCGTTTCGGCGAAACAAATACCTCACCGGCATCTGCCCGGGGCTGGTCTTTCGGCGATACCACGCCTTCTCCTACCCCCAGAAACAGCACTTCATCATCTTGTCTGGTATACACCCGGTATTGTTCACCGGCAACAAGTGATGCCGGGCTGTCAGGCAAAACACTCTGACCATGTTCAAAACGGGCACATTGCTGCGAGTCCAGCATAATTTCCGGTAATGATAAAACAGCCGTGTCCATGGGTAACAGCAGTTGGTCAAGGGTATCAAACTCCCCCTCATCCAGAGCTTCCTGCATAGCAATTACGTCATCCAGAGATACCATCTTATCTGCAGGATAATCAGCAACTTCCGTACGATGCAGACGGGTAACGTAACCACCGCAACCCAATTGCTGACCAATGTCATCCACCAGTGAACGGATGTAAGTACCTTTGCTGCAACGCACGCGCATGTCTACATCAGGTAACGCCATGCGGGTAATTTCCAGTTCGAAAATGGTGATATCCCGGGCTTCTCTTTCTACTGTAATGCCCTGACGCGCATAGTAGTAAAGCGGCTTTCCCTGGTACTTCAATGCTGAAAACATGGAAGGGATTTGCTTGCTCTGACCAAGAAACGCTTGGCAGGCACTGCGGACTTCGTCCTCAGAAACATTTACCGGCTTTTCTTCCACGACTTCGCCGTCAGCATCGGACGTCGTCGTTCTGACGCCCAGGTGCATGGTGACTTCGTAAGTTTTATCAGCATCTAACAGAAACTGAGAAAACTTTGTCGCTTCGCCCAGGCATATGGGTAACATGCCGCTGGCCAGCGGATCCAGCGCGCCGGTGTGACCGGCTTTCGCCGCTTTATAGCACCAGCGTACTTTTTGTAAAATCTGGTTAGATGAACCGCCTGTTGGCTTATTCAACAGCAATACACCGTTGATACTACGGCCCTTACGACGTCTGCCCATTAATCCTGCTCTTCGTCCCGCTGTTTACTTTTCGCTTCATCTTTTGCAATGGTTTCAGAAACCAGATTTGAGATGCGAATACCTTCGGTGAGCGATTCATCGCGGAAGAAATGCAAATGCGGCACACTGCGCATGCGCAAGCGTTTAGCCAGCAACGAACGAACGAAGCCCTTTGACTCTTCCAGTTGTTTTGTATGCGCTTTGGCCTCTTCTTCTTCGGCACCATAAATTGAAATGAAGATTTTCGCGTGTGCCAAATCTCTGGAGACTTCCACGTCTGCCACCGTGATCATAGGGATATTACCCACCCGGTGCTTGTATTCATTTTGCAGAATGCTGGCAACTTCTTTATGAACTTGCTGTGCCACTCTGTCTGTACGAGAAAATTCCCGTGCCATAGTTAACTCCTCATACCTGCATCAGGCTATAAGGACAAAAACGGGGGCTAACGCCCCCGCTTTGTCATTCAGCCATTTCAGGACTAAATTTGACGTGCAACTTCGATGACTTCAAATACTTCGATTTGGTCGCCAACTTTTACGTCATTGTAGTTCTTAACGCCGATACCACATTCCATACCGTTACGTACTTCCTGCACGTCGTCTTTAAAGCGACGCAGTGATTCCAGCTCACCTTCGTAGATAACTACGTTGTCGCGAAGAACACGGATTGGATTGCTGCGCTTCACGATACCTTCAGTAACCATACAACCTGCGATGGCACCCAGTTTCGGTGATTTAAACACATCACGCACTTCAGCAAGACCGATGATTTCCTGACGGAATTCAGGGGCAAGCATACCGCTCATTGCCGCTTTCACTTCGTCAATCAGGTTATAGATAACGCTGTAATAACGCAGATCGATTTCTTCAGCTTCTATGACGCGGCGTGCAGTTGCATCGGCACGTACGTTGAAGCCAAGAATGATAGCGCCGGAGGCCGCTGCAAGTGTCGCGTCAGTTTCAGTAATACCACCTACACCACTACCAACAATGTTAACTTTAACTTCGCTGGTAGACAGTTTCAGCAGTGATTCAGAAATCGCTTCCACAGAACCTTGTACGTCAGCCTTCAGTACGATGTTCAGTTCACTGATATCACCGGCTTCCATGTTTGCAAACATGTTTTCCAGTTTCGCTTTCTGCTGGCGGGCAAGTTTCAGTTCACGTTTCTTCTGATGACGCTTAGCTGCGACTTCACGGGCTTTTCGCTCGTCCTGTACAACGACTGCATCTTCACCGGCTACCGGTACACCGGATAAACCCAGTACCTCAACAGGTGTAGAAGGACCAGCTACTTTCAGCTCGATACCGTTTTCGTCGCGCATAGCACGAACGCGGCCGTACTCTTCACCACACAGTAAGATATCGCCGGCGCGTACTTCACCTTCCTGAACGAGAACCGATGCAATGGGACCACGGCCTTTATCAAGACGCGACTCAATCACCAGACCACGACCCGGACCATTCGGTACGGCTTTCAGATCAAGCAGTTCAGCTTGCAGCGTGATGGCTTCAAGCAGCTCATCAACACCCATACCTGTTTTCGCAGATACGTTTACAAACTGGTGTTCACCGCCCCACTCTTCTGAAATAACTTCCAGTTGAGACAGTTCAGTTTTAACACGATCCGGATCCGCTGTTTCTTTATCCATTTTGTTTACAGCAACAATCAGAGGTACACCAGCCGCTTTCGCGTGCTGTACCGCTTCTTTAGTTTGCGGCATTACACCGTCATCTGCTGCAACAACCAGGATTACGATATCAGTTGCGGTTGCACCACGTGCACGCATTGCGGTAAACGCGGCGTGTCCCGGTGTATCCAGGAAAGCAATTTCGCCGTTATCCGTTTCAACTTTATATGCACCGATGTGCTGAGTAATACCACCGGCTTCGCCTGCAGCTACTTTAGCGCGGCGAATGTAGTCAAGTAACGACGTTTTACCGTGGTCAACGTGACCCATGATGGTAACAACCGGTGCACGGGTAATTTTCTCACCCTGACCGGATTCTGACATCAGTTCATCTTCCAGCGCATTGTCATTAACCAGCTCATACTTGTGACCCATTTCGTCAATAACAAGTGTGGCAGTATCCTGATCCAATACCTGGTTGATGGTAGCCATCTCGCCCATTTTCATCATGGTCTTGATAACTTCGTTAGACTTGACCGCCAGACGGTTAGCCAGTTCACCAACGGTGATAGTCGCACCCAGTTTAACAACACGTTCAACTGGCTGAGCCGGCTTATTAAAGCCTTGCTTCAGATGCTCACCGGCATTTCTCTTCGATTTCTTACGGCGACGTGAAGATCGCTCAACTTGCATGTCTTCTTCGTCTTCCGCTTCCTGCGCGTAACGGTTTGAGTGCATATGAACTTCAGCAGCCTCATCACGTTTACGACGCTCTTCTTCTTCTTTCCAGCGACGCTCGTTTTCTTCAGCCAGCTTACGGGCTTCTTCAGCCGCACGCTTTGCCTCTTCTTCAAGCTTTTTCTTCGCTTCTTCTTCCTGTTGCTTACGCAGGCGCTCTTCTTCCTGACGTGCAGCTTCCTGCTCAGCCAGTTCTTCAGCACTCAGCTCGGGCGCTTCAGATTCTTTGCGGGCTTTCTCTTCAGCAGCTTTACGGGCACGCTCTTTTTCCGCCTTCTTCTTCGCTTCCGCCTCTACACGCGCTTTTTCTTCAGCCACTTTGCGGGCGGCTTCAGCGGCGGCTTCTTCTGCTGCTTTCTGTTCAGCTTCAAGACGTGCGCGTTCTTCTTCCAGACGGGCCTCTTCTTCAGCCGCTTTCTGTTCATCAACTTCGCTGCGCTTCACGTACGTGCGTTTCTTACGTACTTCAACTTTTACAGACTTAGACTTGCCTACACTTAACGTGCTGGTAGTTTTACGCTGCAGCGTCATTCGTGTCGGTTCGCCAGAACCGGCGCTACCGTGTTGCTTGCTCAGGTGCTCAAGAAGTTGACGTTTCTCATCTTCTGTAACGGAATCATCAACTGCTTTCGTAATACCGGCATCTTTAAACTGAGTTACCAGTCGGTCAACGGTTGTTCCAATGTCGCTGGCGAGCTTTTCTATGGATACTTCTGCCATCTTAGTCTTTTTCCCCTTATTGACCTTCTTCTTCACCAAACCAGACAATATTCCGTGCCGCCATGATGAGTTTTCCGGCGTCTTCTTCGGTCAATCCTTCGATATCACTAATATCGTCTGTTCCCTGCTCAGCCAGCTCTTCAAGGTCAGTAATTCCACGGCTAGCAAGGACATAGGCAATGTGTTTATTCATACCGTCAAGGTTCAGCAGCGCTTCAGTCGGTTCAGCGCCTTCCAGCGTTTCCTCATTCGCCAGAGCACGGGTAGTCAGTGCAGCACGTGCACGATTACGCAGTTCCTCAACAGTGTCTTCATCAAGGCCGTCAATGGCCAGCAGTTCGCTAACAGGGACATAAGCTACTTCTTCAAGTGTGCTAAAGCCTTCGCTAGCCAATAATTCTGCAAAATCTTCGTCAATATCCAGACCTTCAACAAACACCTGAAGTACTTTGGCAGTTTCTTCTTCGTGCTTCTTGTTCAGGTCGGCAACTGTCATGACATTCAGTTCCCAGCCGGTCAGCTGGCTTGCAAGGCGAACGTTCTGACCACTCCGGCCGATGGCCTGTGCCAGGTTGTCCTGCTCCACTGCAACATCCATTGCATGGGCGTCTTCGTCTACTACGATAGAAGCCACTTCAGCAGGTGCCATTGCGTTAATAACGAATTGTGCCGGGTTTTCGTCCCAAAGCACAATATCAACACGCTCACCGCCAAGTTCGCCGGATACAGCCTGCACACGTGAACCACGCATACCTACGCAGGCACCGACAGGGTCAAGACGCTTATCGTTTGTCTTCACAGCGATTTTTGCACGTGAACCCGGATCGCGGGCAGCGGACTTAATTTCCAGCGTCTCTTCGGCAATTTCCGGCACTTCCAGACGGAACAGTTCAACCAGCATGTCAGGATGAGTACGGCTGATAAACAGCTGTGCACCGCGGGCTTCAGGACGGATAACGTAAAGCAGACCACGTACACGGTCGCCCGGACGGAAGGTTTCGCGGGGCAGCATATCGTCACGGTAAATAACACCTTCAGCGTTATTACCCAGGTCGATGATAATGTTGTCACGGTTAACTTTCTTCACCGTACCGGTTACCAGTTCGCCAACCTTGTCTTCGTATTCTGCAACCATTTGCGCGCGTTCAGCTTCACGTACTTTTTGTACGATAACCTGCTTGGCGGTTTGCGTAGTAATACGGTCGAAAGCAATAGATTCAATCTGCTCTTCAACATAATCGCCCAGTTGTGCGTCAGGATCGTCAACTTGTGCGGCAGACAGCGACATTTCTGCATACGGGTTTTCCTGTTCGTGATCGTCAGGAACAACCTCCCAGCGGCGGAACGTATCAAAATCACCGGTGGTGCGGTTAATGCTTACGCGTACTTCAATTTCGCCTTCGTTTTTCTTTTTCGTTGCGCTGGCAATCGCGTACTCCAGTGCTTCAAAGATCTTTTCTCTAGGCACTTGTTTTTCATTTGAAACGGCTTCTGCCACTAACAAAATTTCTTTATTCATTTTCGCCTCACTGATGCTTTCTTACGCTGAAAGCGTGCTGTTCCATTAGTCAAATGTGGGAACAATGTTTGCTTTTTCGATATTCGCCACAGCTAACTGGAACTGCTGGCCATCCACTTCAATATTGATCATGCCATTTTCACATGACAATAACTTTCCTTTGAAATTCCGCCGGTTATCCATAGGCACAGTCAAACGCGCCTGAATAACTTCACCCACGGCCTGCTCATAGTGCCTGGCCTTGAACAAAGGTCGATCCATACCCGGAGAAGACACCTCCAGGTTGTATTCCGTAGTAATTGGATCTTCAACATCAAGAATCGCACTTGCCTGGTAACTGACTTCCGCGCAATCATCAACGGTTACACCATTTTCATGGTCGATAAAAACACGCAAAATCGAGTGCTTACCTGCACGTACAAATTCCACGCCTACCAGTTCGTAACCCAGGGCTTCAACACCCGGCTCAAGCATCTCGGTCAGTTTATCTTCAAGCTTTGCCAATCCTTACCTCCAAAAACGAAAAAAGGGCATATAGCCCAACTACTTAATTTACTGCCTGAAAAGGGAATAAATCAGTTTAAATACAACAAAAAGCCCCGTACTAGCGGGGCTTTTTGCAAGAATCTGAACCCTGTCTGCCAGAGGCAGTTGCAAACAATACAGGTTTAACTACGCAAAATACGCAGAAAAGTTTGCAAAATAGTTAGGCGTATACCGTGTAAAATGCTCCAGTAAGCCCGCTAACTAACTAGTTGGAGCGCATTATACTGGTACTCAGACCAGATATCAACTCAGTAACGGGTTTGGATCTTCATCTTTCCAGCGTTCTTTCACTTCTAAAATATCATCCAGACACTGGTCGAGTAATGCGATGAGTGCCGGGTCGAAATGAATACCACTCTGAGAATGCATAAAGTCGAGGGTTTTATCCACCGGCCAGGCTTCTTTATATGGTCGCCGGCTGGTGAGCGCATCAAAAACATCCGCCACTGCCACAATACGTCCTTCAATGGGGATGTCTTCCCCGGCGAGACCTTCAGGATACCCGGTGCCATCCCATTTTTCATGGTGTGTGAGTGCAACGATTCGCGCCAGATTCATGAGGTCAGAGTCTGCATCACCGAGTATTTCTGCACCAATTTTGGGATGGGTCTTCATGACCTCAAATTCTGAATCAGTGAGTCTGCCAGGTTTGAGCATAATACTGTCCGGAATTCCGATTTTACCGATATCGTGCATAGGGGCAGCGTGAAGCAGCATATCTGCCCTCGCCTCTGAAAAACCATACGCCAGCGCGATGATTTTTGAGAAGTGACTCATGCGCAGCACGTGCATGCCTGTTTCGTTATCTTTGTATTCTGCCGCCCGGCCGAGTCGTTGTATGACCTGCATACGGGTGCGGCGTAATTCGTCAGACTGTACCAGGGAAAGGTGGGTCTTAACCCTCGCCAGCACCACCGGTGGCGAAATTGGCTTGGTTATATAATCCACGCCTCCGACAGCAAACCCTTCCGCTTCATCAGTCGCATCGTTAAGAGCTGTAACGAATATAACCGGTATATGCTTAAGACCGGATGTTTTTTTAAGGTGTGTACAGGCCTGAAAACCTGTCATTTCCGGCATCATCACATCCATTAAAATAAGATCAGGACGTTGTTTCTCTGCCAGCTTTAACGCTTCATCACCGCTTTTTGCAAAATAAAGGATGTAGTCTTTACCTAATAATTGTTTCAGTACCCGCAAGTTAACCGGTTCGTCATCTACCAGCAGTAATTTGGGCTTTCCGGGTTCACCAAACACATTTATTCCCCTGTTTGTTCTGTAGATGCAAGTAGTTGCTTAATTCGTTCAACAGCACGCTCAAATTCAAAATCATCCATATCCTGTAAAATGCCCTGCACCTGTACATTGTAGCTTCCAAAATACTGGCCTTCACAATATTGATAAGTAGATTCGTCAAACTGATTCTGCGCCGCTGAAACCAGCAGTGCATTCAGTGTGTTACGCAAGGCAGTAATGTCGACTTCCTCACGGGACTCTTCTGCAGCAGGCTCTTCCGTCTGCCGGTTGAGTTCATTTTCGACTTCCCGCAATGCCGTCTTAAGGGTAGGAATATCTTCGGCGCTTAAATGATCATTTCTTGCGCTGCGCTCGAACTCACCGCACAAATTCATCAGCTTTGTTAAGCCCAGATTACCGCTGACACCTTTCATGCCGTGCAGGTATTTTACGACTTGCTCATAATCATCATCAGCGAAGAAATTCACCAGTTTAGTCAGAGTTTCATGACTGTTGCGCAGGAACTGTGAGATTTCCTTATTCAGGGTATCCTTATCGCCCCAAAGCTGCACACCCCGGCGATAATCTATTGCACAGGCCTCTCTGGCTGTTTCTATTTCACGCACACTTTCCTTTGTTTCAAAACCCAGCACTCTGGCAATTTCATTCACCAGTACAGGAAAATCGATGGGCTTGTTCGCAAAGCCTTCCATACCGGCATTTATCGCATCTTGTTTATCCTGTACCAGTACACTGGCGGTTAAGGCGACAATAGGCAGTTGCTTTAAATGATGTACCTGCTCATATTCACGGCGTCGTGCCGCCGCTGTCAGACCGTCCATTACCGGCATCTGCAAGTCCATCAACACAATGTCAAAACTACCTTTATTCATTTTTTCCAATGCTCTGGCACCGTTCTCTGCAAAATCAACTGTGTGACCGGCGCGGTTTAACAGCAAACTGATAAGATCAATATTCTGGCTGATATCATCCACCACCAGAATGTGCAGAGGCGGTAAATCAACCGTTACAGCACGCATTTCACTGATCTGTTTTTCCACCGCAGTAAGAGGCAGCGTGAAAGTGAAATTAGTGCCTCTTTCCGGTTCGCTGGACACCGAAATTGTACCGCCCATCAACTCAACCAGTTGTTTACTGATTGTCGTACCAAGACCTGTACCGCCATATTTTCGGCTCATGGAAGCATCTGCCTGTGCAAAGGCATCAAAAACCCGGCTCACCTGTTCGCTGGTCATACCAATGCCGCTGTCGCTGACGGAAAATGCGATCATGCCGTCGGCGTCCGGGTAGACTTCTACATCAACTTCACCGTGGGCAGTGAATTTCACGGCATTACTTATAAGGTTATTCAGCACCTGCCGGATACGCTCAGGTGCTCCGTAATAGTAGTCAGACAAGGATGGCGAAACACTGACCCCCAGCGTCAGACCCTTTCTCTTCGCTTCAAGCCAGTAGGTAGAAATCACCGTGTCAATTTCTTCGGTAATTGAAAAATCACGGTATTCGAGGTCCAGCTTTCCTTTATCAAGTTTGGCACTGTCGAGAATATCGTTCAGTAAATGAAGTAACGAGCGCGCAGACCGGTTAATGGTTGTCAGGTGTTTATGCTGGCCGTCTGTGAGTTTCTCATCCAGTAAAATATCACTGAAACCGATAATGGCATTCATCGGTGTACGGATTTCATGACTCATATTAGCAAGGAAGCTGGCTCTGGCCGCAGCGGCCTGCTCAGCATCATTTTTCGCATGACGCAGCTCTTCCTCCATTTCCTTACGGGAAGTGATGTCCATAATAAAGCCGTCGACCCAGCTCACTGACTTGTCGGTGCTGTGTACAACGTTGCCGTACTCGCGCAACCACTTTATTGTTCCGTCTTTATGAACAAGACGGTATTCCACATAAAAGTCAGCGCCGGAACGGCGGGCAGTAAGGAACGACTCCCGGTCGTCTTCATGCACCAGTTGCTCAAGGGTAACCGGTGAGTCTGAACGGATAAATGCTGAAACCGGATATCCGCTGAATTCCTCAACAGCCGCACTGACAAATTCGAAAGGCCAGCCGGGCGTATTCATACTGCGATAAGCAATGCCGGGAATATTATGGAAAAAAGACCGGAACTTAGCTTCGTTGTCCCTGATAGTCTTTTCCATTTCGATGCGTTCGCGGTTGTCGCCCACGATAACCACAAACAGATTTTGTTCACCTAATCGGGTGTGGCCCACACCCACCCGAACCGGAACCCGCTGGCCCGTTTTATTAAGTGCTTCCACATCACGGCTAACTCCGATAATTTGTTCATCAACAGGAACCACTTCCTGCCGGAAAAATTGCTCATTGTAGCGGCTGCGCATTTCTTCAGGAATCATACGATGAATAGAGTGACCGGTAAGATCTTCCTCTGTCCAGCCCAGTATGGTTGTCACCGCCTGATTCATATTCAGCACAGTTCCCTGGCCATTGACGGTAAGGATGCCATCAATAGCAGTATCCATCAGCGCAAGCTGGGTACGGCGGCTGTTCTCAGCCTTTTGAGAAATATCCATGTAACGGAACAACAATGTAACGCCCATCACAATGCCAATAATCAATAACGTGAAGAAACTCACATAGCCAGCAAGGATGTACGACAGAGATTGATCCTGAGCAGAGGTTTCCAATCCGGGAGGGGCAACAAAGCGGGCGGCAGCCATACCGGTATAGTGCATTGCCGTGATCGCACAACCCATCACAACGCTGGCGATAACACGGGTACCTTTAAATCCGCGGGAAATTGCAAATCGCTTCAGACCGAACTTTATCCATAAAGACAACATGGCCAGCAATACCGCCACAACGATGGATAAGGCAAAAACAGGCAGGTTGTACCGTAACAGAGGCGCCATTTCCATAGCCGCCATCCCGGTATAATGCATCGCCCCGATACCCGAGCCGACAAGGACGCCGCCAATAAATATCTGAGAAAATTTCACTTTCCGGTGAGTCAAACTTTGCAATGCAACAAATGCTGCCAGCACGCCGGGAATAAAGGACATAAATGTTGTCCACGGAGCCCAGCTAACGGGAGTACACAACTCAAAAGCCAGCATGCCAATGAAGTGCATGGCCCAAATTCCGCCTCCCAGCGCCAGACTTCCCAGACCAAGCAAAATGAGTCTCCGGTTATTGTCTTCAGATTCTGCGGCCTGACCGGCTACGCGGAAAGCCATATAAGAAGAAGCAACCGATATAAAAATGGAAATAGTTACCAGAACAGGTGAATATTCGCCGGTAAGTAACAGAGAGGTGTCAGGAATGACAAAAAAAGACATCAGCCATTCGAGCATCAGTAAGTCCGTGTATAGTTTATTATCAATAGTTAGCGTAACAGCTATTGAGTGAAGTACAAATTAGTTGCAGGGCGAAAGTCGTGAAGTTGCCGAAAAAGTACGGTGAAGCGCAACTTAATAAAAAGTGATGACTTATTTGTGGAAAAAATACGGAAATAAATTAGAATTTAAACATTCGGAGTGGTTGCGGGAGCTGGATTTGAACCAACGACCTTCGGGTTATGAGCCCGACGAGCTACCAGACTGCTCCATCCCGCGTCCGAATTAAATAGATTGTGCTCTCAAAGAAGTAAAGTGGTTGCGGGAGCTGGATTTGAACCAACGACCTTCGGGTTATGAGCCCGACGAGCTACCAGACTGCTCCATCCCGCGTCCGTTTACTTACCGGCTGTTGGCTGTTTGAAAGCCCCCTGCCGTTGAGTGGTGCGTATTATACATAGGCATTAATCCTTGGCAAGGGATAGAAGTAAGAATATTGCAATTTTTTGACTGTTCGGACAATATTCCGGCAGACCGCTCAAACCGCATACAAATTACTGTAAAAGACTCTCCATTTTGGTAGCTAATTTGAAGTCCAGCTCAGTAATTCCACCTGCATCATGGGTCGTCAATGCAACATCTACTTTATTGTAAACATTAAACCATTCCGGGTGATGGCGTAGTTTTTCAGCCCATATGGCAGCCTGAGACATCCAGCCAAAGGCGCGGATAAAGTTTCTGAAAGCAAATCGCTTCGTCAACTTCCCTTCTTTTAAAACCCACTGCTTATCTTCTGCTAAACCTTCGTTCAATTCCGTGAGCGCTGCGGCAATCGCCTGATCATCTAGCTTTTCTGTCATGTCATTGCTCCTGCTTTCATTATTAGAAGTGTAAATCTGTTTATATAGTTATTACGCTTACTTTGTCCTTAGCGGATTCACTCTTCAAGTTTTCGTCGGCAGAAAGTGAAGCCCAGTCCGGGCTGCAAACTTTACAAGTCCCCTTCAGTTAGGTATCAGTTCAAATACCCATGTTTATCCCCTGGTATTTTTCTTCCTCTTCAACTTTTGTTTAATAGGTCCCGAACAAACAACACAACATAAACTTTTAACTACTTCGAGGATTTAACCATGTTGAAAATTGTTAAGACTTCTATCATCGCTGCAACTCTGGGTTTAACTTTCGCTGGCGCAGCTCAGGCTGATATCAACGACGACTTAGCTAACATCTGCACAATCGTTCAGGCTGACGACAAAGGTGAACTACGTAAGAAAATTCGTCTGGTAGAATCTGACTACCGTTTGAAACTGCGCGACTATTACACTGGCATCAGCTGTGGTGGCAACAGCCTTATCCGTACTGCCATCAGCAGTAACGCAGTAGAAACTGGTACGCTACTGGTTAAGAAAATGCCTAAGAGTGACTTGGGAGCGCCGGAAGCTGATGGCAAAACGTTGCAGGCATGGGTTAACGAAACTGGTAACCAGGGCAGCCCTATCGCTGACGAACTGGCTAAGCGTCTGTAATTTTATTACGACTAAAAATTTAAAGTACCATTTCAACATGGTAGCAGGCGAAAGCCTGCACTTAAGAAGCGGCGGAAACGCCGCTTTTTTTCGTCTTAAATCCGGCCAGGTCTTTTTCGCTGATGCTCTGAGATAAAAACATTAAAATGCCAGACCCCAAAAAGATAATTAAGCAAACAAATACAATTACTTATCTAACAATAATCAGGTTAATGTATTTCACGGCATACCTTAGTATTCATCCTGCTATTTTTCATTCTGCATTAATTTAGTTTAATTAAACCCGAACAAACAACACCACTTTTTAATTTTATTTCTGAGGAATTAACCATGTTGAAAATTGTTAAGACTTCTCTCATCGTAGCAACAATGGGTTTAGGTTTTACTGGCGTAGCGCAAGCGGACATCAATGATGATCTGGCTAACATTTGCACTATTGTACAAGCTGACGATAAAGGTGAGCTGCGTAAGAAAATTCGTCTGGTAGAATCTGATTACCGCCTGAAGCTGCGTGATTACTACTCTGGCATCAGCTGTGGTGGCAACAGCCTTATCCGTACTGCCATCAGCAGCAACGCAGTAGAAACCGGCACCTTGCTGGTGAAGAAAATGCCCAAGAGCGACCTGAGTGCACCGGAAGCTGATGGCAAAACCCTTCAGGCCTGGGTAAACGAAACTGGTAACCAGGGCAGCCCTATCGCGGATGTTTTGTCTAAGCGCCTCTAAGGATTAAGACGAAACAGAAGATACCATTTCAACATGGTAGCAGGTTAACGCCTGCACTCTAAAAAGCGACGGGAACGTCGCTTTTTTCTTTTATAGAATTGATAAATAAGAAAAATTCACCCCATCATAAAAGTTATAGTTGAAAATACGAAATAGCTGGTTAAAGCTGGTCACAGGGTAAAAACAACAATTTCCGGGAGAAAATACACCCACCAAAATGACGTAACTAGTTGTAAAATATATAGATACCAAATTTATCGTATTTTATCACATACCCAAGTATCAGCCCGGGCGTATCTAACGGCGTCATTATCGCCTTTAATAGATAGCGAACAAACAACATCATTGCGGGCGCTTCCGGCGCCCTGTTTTTTAAACAGGATAAACAGAATGAAAACTATCAAAGCAACACTAATCGGTTTATCTCTGCTGGCTTCCAGCAATGTTGTTCTGGCCGGCACTAGCGAAACAGCCTCCGTAGCAGCGGCTTCCGGTGTTGCAGAGATTTCAGTGAAAAAGAAAGTTCGCGCAGGTAAGTCCTTAGACAAAACTATTCTGACGGCGGCAGCCGTAGAAGAACAACAAACTGCAGACATCTTCAGCTCCCTGCAGGAAAACAAAAAGACACTTCTTTTAAAAAATTTACCAGACCATCTTGTTGCGGCTAACCCGTAACATGCACCAGGGAAGGTGTTGAACCTTTCAACATGGTAAGCAGAGTAACATCTGCATCTCCGCGGCCCGTTTTACGGGCCGCAATTTTTTGTGCTATCCGTATATAGTTCCTCCCGCCCTGCTCATACCTGTTTCTGTTTTTATAAAATTGTCATGAAAGTTGCTGATTATTCGGGCAGAATAATGGCCGTTTTTCAAAAGGAGTCTGAAAAACCTATTCATCGCAGCGAAGGACCGGACAAAATAAGAAACAGGAATTGTTCATGTCGCACAGCTCAACAGGCAGGTTGTTTTATTTTTCTCTGATCAGTACCGCCTTAATCACCTCTTTTCAAAGTATTGCCCGGCAAGATCCTTCTCCGACCAAACTTGAACATATTGAAGTTACCGCTCAGAAGCGCCCGCGGGATATGCAGGATGTGCCTGTTGCCATGTCTGCCATCACCGGAAAGATGATTAATGAAACAGCATCAATGGACGTTTTCGACATTCAGGGTTATGTACCCGCTTTTTCTGCCTTTCAAAGTCAAAGTGCGGTCAACTCCAGTTTTTCCATTCGGGGAATTGGTACCTCTTCGCAGAATTACGGTTTTGAGTCTTCTACCGGTCTCTATGTAGATGGCGTCTACCGGTCTCGTCAGAATGCGGTGATCAATGATTTAGTCGATATTGATACTGTAGAAATTCTTCGCGGCCCTCAGGGCTCACTTTTCGGTAAAAATACACCGGCTGGTGCAGTGGTTTTCAGAACGCGACAACCTGATTTTGAAACCGGCAATGGTTTTATTACAGTAACCGCCGGCAATGATGATTTGATCCGGCTAAGCGGAGCAACGTCAATTAATGTAATTGATAATAAACTGGCTGCCAGAGTATCAGGCTTCAGTACGCGCAGGGATGGATGGATTGATGACACAGGCTATGGTGACGACACAATTAATGACAGGAACCGTTCCGGTGTGCGTCTTCAAACCCTGTATACGCCGTCAGACGACGTATCAGTGCGGATAATTGCCGATTACGCAGAACTCGATGAACATTGTTGCGGCGCATTAACGTTGCAGGATAACCGGCAAGCAAACGGTGTCGAAGGGAAATACGGAACAGACACCTTGCTTATGATGCCACCGTTCAATGCCACCTTATTTACCGGTGATGAGTTTTACCGCTATACCACGGCACTCAGCTCCCTGCCCGAATCCCGCATGCAGGACAAGGGGCTTTCTGCAGAAATAAACTGGCAAACATCCCCCGCATTATTGCTCACCTCCATCACAGCCTGGCGTGGCTTTGACAGCTTCGACCAGACAGATACAGATTTTACTGATGCAGACTTGCTTTCCACTACCAATAACGCCCGACAACAGGCGTTTTCCCAGGAGTTGCGGGCAACCTGGTCCAGTGAGCATGTCACTACCATCGCCGGATTGTGGTATTTCAGCCAGAACCTTGACCTGGATTTTGCTATCACCACCGGTGACGCATTTCCGGCATTTTTCACAGCGTCTGCGGCTGAACTGCAACCCCTGACTGACGGCGTAAATGCCCTGAGTGCAGCAACATCCGGCCTTGTCCCCGCTGTTGCATCAGCCACGCCCGGCCAGACTCAGTTTGCCCACAATGCTTATCAGCAGCAGGACAGCCTGGCCGTATTCAGCCAGACTGACTGGCAATTTGCTGAAGAATTTACCCTCACCGCCGGATTACGATACACCCGCGAGGATAAAACATTGACCGCCCGCTTTGATGAACAGGGTCCTGACATTGACGGATTACCAACAGGTACTGAAAACATTCCTGATCCGCTGAGTGCCGCTGTCGCCCTTGGCTCTTTTGCTCAGAGCCTGGCAACCGGCAATCCCCCTGATTACACGCAACTCAGTGCGCTACTTCCTTTTACTCAGGCGGGCTGGGGCTATTATTTTCTCGGTTCAGCATCGGTACTTCCCCGCAGTGATCTGGATGAAAAACGTAACGACGGACAACTTACAGGGACGCTGAAAGTAAGCTGGCAACCAGATAACAATAGCCTCTGGTATGCCAGTACCAGCACAGGGTTTAAATCGGGAGGCATGAATACAGATCGTATTGCCGAAGGGTTAAGCCCCCAATTTAACGCTGAAAAAGCCACCGCTTACGAACTGGGTGTGAAAAAGCAATTTCCGGGGCAAAACCTGCGTATTAACGGTGCACTGCATTATACCCAAATCAAAGATTTTCAGGCCTCGACTTTTACCGGTCTTGGTTTTAATTTACAAAATGCCGGCGACTTACATACCAAAGGGTATGAACTTGAAATTGTCTGGTTTCCTGTTTCCGATACCCGTGCCGGCCTGACCCTTGCCCGTACCCTTACCGGTTTTGACGATTTTGAAAAAGGCACCTGCCAGGTTGCTTATCCCTGGCATACCGGGACGGATGATCCCGGCCGGCCTTTTGCAGATACACCCTACTGCTCCAGAACCGGTGATCGCCTGGGGTTTGAACCGGAAACCTCTGCCAGCCTGACGTTGCAACACACATTAATGGCAGGCGGGTATCCGGTTGTCATGGCTGCAGATTATCAATATACGGGAGACTTGTTCCTTGATGATACTAACGATCCGTATAAACACAGCAGCAGTTATGCCCTGGTGAACGCACGGGTTGAACTGTCAGTCCCGCAGTGGGATACACGCATCACGTTATGGGGCAGGAACCTGACAAATAAAGAGTACATCGCCAGAAACGGTTTCGATGTACCTGTTCAGGCCGGCAAGCTTATGGCTTATCCCGGCCAGCCGCTCTCCTGGGGTGTGACTGTTACCCGCGAGTTCTGATTGTCATTTCGAAGAGTAAACGCCGGCCGGTTGCGTTATACAAAACTGGCTGGCGAAAACTTGAAGTAGATCAACAACACCTCTTTGTCTGCTGATTATACTTTCCGTGCATTCTACTCAAGCCGGAATAACCATGTCAGCAAACGAATTATTCGATCCCGCACGCCTGAAGAAATACAATATTAACGGGCCGCGCTATACCTCTTACCCAACCGCGTTAACGTTTTCCGGGTTATCTGAACCAGCGCCTCTGGAAAAAGCACTGAGTGTCACTCAGGCCAGCGGCGTTTCACTGTATGTACATATTCCTTTCTGCCACAGCCTCTGTTATTACTGCGGCTGCAATAAAATTGTGACCAGACATCAGGAAAAAGCAGATCGTTATCTGGATTATCTGGAAAAAGAAATTCAACGGCGCGCGCCTGCTTTCCGGCACCGTAAAGCGGAGCAAATACACTTAGGAGGCGGCACGCCGGGGTTCCTCACAGAGCAGCAACAAACACGCCTGGCAGGCATGCTTACATCGGCTTTTGATGTGGTCAGCGATGCAGAAATGAGTATTGAAATCGATCCCCGCCGTACCACGCCTGCTTATTTGCGACACCTGTCCTCTTTAGGCTATAACCGCCTGAGTATTGGCGTACAGGATACCGATTACCGTGTGCAGGAAGCGATAAACCGGGTTCAGAGCACATCCCATATCGCCACGCTGGTAGATTGCGCCCGTTCCGCCGGATTTAAATCTGTTAATCTGGATCTGATTTACGGCCTGCCTCACCAGACAGCAGATACCTTTGCTTCTACACTGGCAGCGGTAAAGGCGATGACGCCGGAGCGGATTTCCATGTTCAGCTACGCCCATCTGCCTGAGCGGTTTGCTGCCCAGCGCAAAATAAAAGATGAGTGGCTGCCCTCTGCCCAGGTAAAAACAGGGCTCATGAAACAAGCCATCACCAGCCTTACACAGGCAGGTTATGAAATGATTGGCATGGACCATTTCGCCCTGCCATCTGACGAACTGGCTGAAGCGCAACGTAATAAAAAATTGCACCGGAATTTTCAGGGCTACACCACTCGGGGGGACCTGGATTTACTGGGGCTGGGTGTTTCCTCTATCAGTGCCGCAGGCAATGCTTATCTGCAAAACCCGAAAACCCTGAATGACTATTACGGCAAACTTGATAGCAATGAAGAAATTGCAGAAAAAGGGGTGTTTCTGTCGCCCTCAGATCTGCTCAGACGCTACGTTATCCAACAATTAATGTGCAATCTTTCCGTGGATTTTTCTGCAACAGAGGCGCTTTTCGGTATTCAGTTCCGCCATCATTTTAAGCCGGAACTTGCGGCACTGAGAGAATTTGAAGAAGATGGTTTATTACAGGTAACCGGAACGGGTATCGAGGTATTTCCGTCAGCAAGACTGTTTATCCGCATCATCTGTATGACCTTCGACGCTTACCTTAAAGGCAGCGCCGCAATTCAGCACCGGTATTCCAGAGTTATCTGAGTTTAAACCTGGCGGTAACAGTTTCTCCTTCACGGAACTGTAACCGTTCCTGGGACAACTGGCTGATCAGCGCAAACAATCTGCTGCGGCCACACATCAGATTTATCATCACCTGCCCGGCCCGGCTTTCAGACACGGACTCAATGACACAGGGCAAGGCGTTGACAATGGAAGAGGCATTGGCTTCCTGCCGGTCGATACTGACATCCCTGGCGTCGATGGTCAGCATGGCCTGTTCCTTACTGACCACAGGATGGCGTGCATAGAGCGTATGCCCTTCGCATTCTATGGCATAACAAGCTTGCTCAGGCAGATGTGCTTTTAGTGCGCCTTTAAGCACACTGAACTGCTGTTCGAAATTTGGCATAGACGGAGTTAACTGTGCCAGCACATCATTTGATGCGCCCTGATGGACAATACTGCCCTGCTCCATCCATGCCATGTATTCACTGTACAAAGCCAGTTCACGGAGGTCGTGGGACACCATCAGCATTTTCAGACCGCTGCGGGCCAGCTTTGTTAAATACTTAAGCACATCGTGTTTTAACGTATTATCCAGCGCGCTCACCGGTTCATCCAGTAACAGGATTTGCGGTGAATTTAAAATGGCTCTGGCAATGGCTACCCGCTGCGCTTCGCCTCCCGAGAGTGTATCGGGCATACGTGTCATCAGGTGATTACATTTACACCCCAGAACCACCTCGTCAAAGTGATAGGTCTGCTGTTTTGCAAAATCTGCCGCCAGCAGTAAATTCTGCCCCACTGATAAATGGGGGAATAACAGACTGTCCTGAAACACGAGCCCTGTGCGGACCCTGGCAATGCGACTATTTTCCCACTGCCCGGTGACTTTTGCAGAACCGGTAAGTCCGGCCAGGCAACGCAGTAATGTTGATTTACCGGCGCCGGATGGTCCGCTCAGGCCAATAAATTGTGCCGTTGCCGGTAACTGAATACTGGCATTGAGTTGCAGATTTTCCCATGCTGCCTGCACTACGACTTCCATGACGACACTCCGTTTCGGTTATAGCGGTAAAGCAGCGCCATCAGCAGGAAGGAAAAGACCAGCAAGCCAAGAGCAAGCGCATGAGCCTGACCGTATTCAAGTGCCTCCACATGCTCAAACAACGCAATAGACAGTACCTGAGTTTCACCCGGAATATTGCCGCCTATCATCAGCACCACACCAAATTCACCGATGGTGTGGGCGAAACTTAATCCAAGTGCAACGATAAAGGCGGGTTTACAGATAGGCATAATGATGCGACGGAAACGTGACCATTTGGACATTCCCATGGTGCGGGCTACATCGATATAACGACTGTCCAGCTGAATAAAACTGGCATAAAGAGGCTGTACGGCAAAGGGCAGTGAATAAATCACCGACCCCAGCACCAGTCCGGAAAAAGAAAAGGCCAGCTGCTGACCGGTTACGGCCTGCCATAATTGCCCTGCAAGTGCATCCGGGGAAAACACCACCAGCAGATAAAAACCCAGCACAGTGGGCGGCAACACCAGTGGCAGCGCCACCACAGCAAGAACCAGATTCTTTGCTTTATGCTGCCAGCGGGATAACTTCCATGCCAACGGCGTGGCAATCAGCATCAGCACCAGACTGGTGATCAGTGCCAGTTCCAGAGTGAGCCAGATAGCATCCATGTCACCGTTCACCGGCTTTATCCTTGTTTTTCTTTTGCCGCGCTTTTAGCGGCTGATATCCCCAGTCTGCCAGCGCGTTCTGCACCGCCGGTGACATCATGTATTGCATAAACCGCCGTGCGGCATAAGGGTGCTGGTTATGTTTAACAATCACCATTTTTTGTACGATGGGATCGTGCATGGAGGCAGGGATTAACCAGTAATTTGCTTTCGAATTTTTCACCAGTGACCATGCCACAAACGCATCGTCCACATTACCTGCAGTAAAGTACTGCCACGCTTGTAAAATACTTTTCCCACGTACCAGTTTAAAAGGAAGTGCGGTATTTTCAGGCAGCGTGGAAAACACCTGTTCAGCCGCCAGACCATAAGGCGCGAGTTTGGGATTGGCAATGGCAACAGGTTTGTTGAACTGTCTTGTCAGAAATTCTTCCAGCCCGGACGGCGCTGACTGTCTGGTTACCAGTGTCAGACGCCCTCTGGCGTAACTGCGCAGATTTTGCTTATCTGCTTTGCCTTCGGCCACCAGCGCTTCTGGTCTGGCTGCATCAGCAGAAAGAAATACGTCAAAGGGGGCACCGTGGCCGATTTGCGCAAATAAAGTGCCACTTGAACCGACGGTTATAACCGGACGGATACCGGTTTTTTCTTCAAAGGCACTGGCGAAATGTTTAACCGGCCCGGCAAAATTGGCGGCAACGGCAATATTTACTACCTGCTCTGCGGCAAATCCTTTACCTGCCAGAAGTAGCATGACACACAGACAGACTTTATACGCCCGACACATCCTGTTCTTCATAAATTGTCTGATAAACCTTCATTCCTGAGCCACTTCATGGCGGCTTCTTCATCTGATGCCTTTGCGGCAACCCATGCTGTTTTTCCGTCAGCATGTTCTTTCTTCCAAAGCGGCACCGACTTTTTCAGCATATCCATAACGAATTCTGCGCCGTCGAAGGCGGCCTTACGGTGGCTGGCGCTGCAGCCTACCCACACCACCGGCTCGTAATTTCCGATGTAACCGACACGGTGTACAATACCGGCACTGAGCAGTGCAAATCTGTCTAAGGCCTGTTGCAACAGCTGTTGCATGGCACTTGCGGTCATCCCGGGGTACTGCTCCAGACTGATACCTTCAATTTCACCGTCAGCGTTATAGTCACGGACCAGGCCGGTGAACGTTACTATTGCACCAGCATTGTGCGATGATTGACGGAGCTTTTCAACATAAGCCGTTTCATCCAGTAAGGCTGTGGTTACTTCAGCAAACATTCAGCCTCCTGTCACCGGCGGAAAAAACGCCACCTCGTCACCATCGTTAACCGCACTGGTTTCGTCACCCAGCGACTGATTAACCGCACAGAGCACCCCGGCCGACAAGGCCTGCTCCCAGGCGGATGACCGGGTTGCAAGATGCGCTTTCAGACCGGCAACGGTAGCGCAGTTTTCCGGCAGGGGAAGAGAAAGCTCGCTGTCGCCACTGATTTCACGGATCTGCGCAAAGGTTTTTATGGTAATCATGCCTTTTGCTCTGCCTCCCAGTCACCGGTTTTACCGCCCCGCTTTTGTAACACTCTGACACCTTCAATGCGCATGGCCGGATCCAGCGCTTTGCACATGTCGAACAATGTCAGTAAGGCGATATTCACACCGGTAAGTGCTTCCATTTCCACGCCGGTTTTGCCGCTGACTTTGCAAAAGCAGGTCGTGTGAATGCGGTTTTGTTCAGGCTCAGCGGTAAAGCCGATGTCCACTTTGGTCAGCGGTAACGGGTGGCATAACGGAATTAAATCAGCGCAACGTTTCGCGCCCTGAATGCCCGCTACTCTGGCTACGGCATACACATCGCCTTTCATCACTGTTTGCTCTGAAATGGCTGTCATAACGGCATCAGACACATACAGGTAGCCTTCTGCCAGCGCTTCACGCTGAGTTTCCTGCTTGCCGGACACGTCGACCATATTGGCTTCGCCACTGGCATTTAAATGACTGAACCCGCTCATTACAGTTCACCGGTAAGGTGTTTTACAAAGTTACACGGACGGTATTCAGAATCCAGCTGACTGCGTACAATACCTTCCCAGGCGGTGCGGCAGGCACCGGTGCTGCCCGGCAAACAGAAAATAGCAGTCCGGTTGGCAAACCCGGCAATAGCACGGGACTGAATGGTAGAGGTGCCGATTTCCTGATAACTCAGATGACGGAACAGCTCGCCAAAACCGTCAACGGTTTTATCAAATAAAACCGACAACGCTTCCGGTGTTGAATCTCTGTGGGTAAAGCCGGTACCACCTGTCACCAGAATCGCATGGATAGCAGGGTCGGCAATCCATGCAGAAACAATCGCACGCTGGGCATAAATATCATCTTTTACCAGATCCCGCGCAGCCAGCTTATGGCCTGCTGTTTCTACAGCTTCAATGAGGTAAGCACCGGACGTGTCTGTGTCTGTTGTCCGGGTGTCAGAGATAGTAAGAACGGCGATATTAAGAGATACTGCTGAAGACATGGGTTTTCCTGATAAAATACAACGGTAAATACACGTGTACGCTTAGTACCGCACCGTCGCTGAAAAGAGATTTTTTACTACTATGCCAGATACTTTAACGCATACTCAAGCTATGCGATACAACCGGCACATCGTGCTGCCACAGTTTGACCTGGAAGGTCAGGAAAAACTGCTCAACAGCAAAGTATTAATCCTTGGCGCCGGAGGCCTGGGTAATACGGTTGCCCAACTCATGTGCACCGGCGGCGCGGGAACAATCACACTGGCCGACGATGACAGAGTGGAAGCACACAATCTTCCCCGACAAATTCTGTTTACGCCAGAAGATTGCGGTAAATTAAAAACAGAAGCGGCCCGGCAACGTTTACTTGCACTCGTGCCGGAGTGTGTCATTCATTGTGTTTCCGAAAGGCCGGATGACAACGTGCTGAGCCGTCTGGTAGAAAGCCATGACATAGTTATTGACTGCACAGACAATCTTGCCAGCAGAAAGCAAATCAATGCAATCAGTTACCGCCATGGTAAACCCCTTGTCAGCGGTGCAGCCATCCGTTTTGAAGGTCAGCTTTTTGTCAGCATTCCGGGCAGCAATAAAGCCTGCTATCAGTGTGTAGAAAAGCGCTTCAGTATGACGGAACTGAGTTGTAACGAAGCAGGTATCCTTTCTCCGGTAGTCAGTATCACCGGTGCCTGCCAGGCGCAACTTGCCATGCAGGTACTGACCGGTTTTGGTACATTACCCGCCGGTGAACTTCACCTTTTTGACGGCCTCACTTTTCAATGGCAAAAATTTACCGTACCACCGCTGCCAGACTGTGACATTTGTCAGCCAAAATAAAAGAGATGTTATGACAATAATGACGAAAAACCACATGGTGGTTGCCCAGAATGCTTCAGGCCGCAGCATGAATGTGCCTGTTTACCGTTTCACGGGAGAAAAACCCGGTCCTGTAGTCTATATCCAGAGCTCTATCCATGGCGCTGAAGTTCAGGGCAACGTGGTGATTTATCAGTTAATTCAGGCACTGAAAGATCAGCAGATTGCCGGTGAAATCATTCTCGTCCCGAACTGTAATCCCATTGGCACCAACATCAAGGCCGGTGAATACACCCTGGGGCGCTTTGACCCGGTCAACGGTACAAACTGGAACCGCGGCTATTTTTATGATGAAGAAAAGGTCCTGGCGTTTGCAGAAACGGTGCAGGACAGTGAGGATATAGCCACTATCCGCAACGACTTCCGTCATTACTGGGCAGAATGTATTGCCGAAAAGCTGGCTTCGCCCTGGGGACTCGGGCTGGCTCAACAACTTAATCTGAAGTTACAGCAACTGGCTGTGAATGCTGACTTCGTGCTGGACTTACACAATGGACCGGTATCCACAAGGCACATTTATATTCCTGAATATGCCAGAGACGCGGCTTACCAGTTTAACTTTCCTCACTGTATTTTTATTCCTAACAAATTTGCCGGTGCACTGGATGAAGCCACGTTTTGTCCCTGGTGGACGTTGCAGGATGCACTGACAACAAGGTTCGGCCGGCCTTTCGCATTCGGCGTGGAAGGGTTCACCCTTGAAATGGGTAGTCAGGAAGTGATTCAGTTCTCTGAAGGAAAAGTGGATGCGCTGAGTATTCTGACTTACCTGACACAAAAAGACGTGTTACCGGCATCTACGCTGGAGCCAGCCGTGATGAACCGGATCGGCGTGGCACTGAGAGACTACAAAACATTGTTCACCCAGTGGGGCGGTATGGTGGAGTACTGCGTTAAACCCGGTCAGAAAGTCACACGGGGCGACACGATGGCGAGGGTCCTCAACATTGATGAACTCGATACAGAGGCCGGCTGTTTTACCCTGGAAGCCCCCTGCGATTTAATTCCTATGCTTCATTTTCCGTCCGCATCGGTGCTCAGCGGCACCCAGTTATTTAAGGTATTTACAAACTATACCTACCTGACTACGGCCTGAGCAGAAAAAGAACACAAATAAAAACGGCGCATGATGCGCCGTTTTTTTATTCCGTATTACACCGGTTATTCAGCAGAAAAACTGACTGCTGACACCGCTTAAATGGGTGAACCGGGTGGCAGAGGTTTAGGTTCGAATGCCCCCGGCCAGCTGCCTGTTTCAAAGTATACGCCGAGTTGTTTATGTAACAGCTCAGAGCCCGGCAATTTACTTTTATCATCCAGCCACTCGTCAAGCTCCATAAGCGCATCATTCAGCGCCAGTTTCGCTTCCGGCGCCAGCTCATCTGCCGTTGCCGCTTTAATGACAGCGTTCAGCGCCACCATGCGTAATCTGGCATTCAGACCATAATCAGCCTGCTTTTTGTCATACCAGTGCATAGCAAAAATACGGCCGGCAATTTCTGCCACGTCAGGGATCCCTTTCGACTGGCTGGCCTGCCAGGAGACACGGTTCAGGCGTTCAGGATGCAGTAACAGGCTGTAACTGAAGTTAGCTGCGGCTTCTGCGGCACTGACAGGGTCGAATGCCAGTCCCATACGGCTTTTGAATTGCTCACGGGTAATATCATCGCCGAATGCCGTTGGCGGGATAAGGGCAAGCACTTCATCCGGTAAGCGCAGGAAAGCCGGTGACGTCGCTTCAAGCAATTGTTTCAGTGCCCGCTTCTGACGCTCTGCAGCAACAAAACTCACACCTTTTGGTTTGCTGTAATCACCTTTGCGCTCATATTCATAATTCAGGCCGCCAATCTGCTTGGAAACCGCTTCCAGCTGATAACGGTGAGACAGATAAACCGGCACAAGTACGTCTTCAAGAGACGACAAACTGGCATTATCAGGAATAGAATTCATTCCAAAGTTTTTCAGCGCCAGACTGCGAATACCGGCCATTTCATCAAAGGCATCCAGCGGATCATTGCCGTTGTCCCACATATGACCATTACTTGAAGGGTGATAAGCAGAACGGGTGTCCCAGTCGGTTTTAAATTCGAGACCCTTTTCACGGTCCGATTCAATTAATGCAGCCAGTCCGGCAGCTTCAGCTTCCTCAGAAGCATAGTCCTGGTAGCCGTAAGCAATCGTGTGGAAGTCCCACTTGCCCATACCGGTATCATACGCGTCATCCAGCACGATTTTGTCGTTCTTAACGCTGATAAGGGGATGAGGATAATCCATCACAGACTCCCGGCCGTCTTCACTGGCAGCAAAATTATGCGACAGGCCCAGTGTGTGTCCCACTTCGTGAGCTGACAACTGACGGATACGGGCCAGCGCCATCTCTTTCTGGGCATCTGTTGTCTGCTCACCGTCAAACGGGCTGGTCATACCCAGAGCAATCAGAAAATCCTGACGGACCCGCAACGAACCAAGCGTCACATTGCCTTTAATGATTTCACCGGTACGGGGGTCTTTCACTGAATAACCGTATGACCAGCCACGGGTTGCACGATGAACCCAGTTAATCATGTTGTAACGGATGTCCATAGGATCGGCACCTTCAGGCAATACTTTTACCTGGAAAGCATCTTTATAGCCGATAGCTTCATAAGCCTGATTCCACCAGCTAGCACCTTCTTTAAGCGCACTCATTACCGGTTCCGGAATGCCGGGATCAAGGTAATAAATAATAGGTTCTACCGGCTCACTCATCTTTGCATCAATGTCTTTCTTTTGCAGACGGTGACGGGCTATGTATTTTACTTCAGTAGGTTCAGTAATATCCGTGGCGTAGTCGAAATAATATTGCTTACCGTACCCTGCAAAAGGATGATATGCCCGCGGCGTATAACCCGGTCCAGGTAACTCTACAAACGAGTGATGCAAATGCACAGTGATACTTTCCGCACTGGGGGTAACCTGTTTTACATACTCACCGGGATTAGTACCTGCAAAAGTAACAATAGACTCCAGCTCCGTATTTTTTGGAAAACCTTTGCTGCGTGGAAGAAAAACAGCACTGCGTGACGGGTCAGGTTTATAACTGCCCTGCTTCGCACGGGTAAGACGGTTTGATATACCGTGCACGTCACTGAGCAGATACGACGTATAATCAATCAGGACGTTGTCACCGTTCTCAGCGACTGCGGTAAAACCCGCCAGCACGGAGTCTGCAAAGGCTTCATCAATACTGGCCAGTTCGGCAGCATTATCTGAGACTGAACGGTAACGGGTGTTCAGCTCTTTCATAAGCACTTTGTTACCGTGACGTTCAAACACAATCAGGTGAGCCAGGCCAAGCTGACCACGATCCAGACCAATATCATTAGAACCTACCCCCTGGGGCAGACTGGTCTGCAACAGCATTTGGGTATCAGGTTTATTAACCAGCAGATAAATTTTGTCTGAGCCGGCATCGTAATAGAATGGCAGGTAGCCATCACTGCGGGTCATATCCTTCGTAAAGTCAGATACCGACGGCAGTGCAGCCCACAGATTACTGCTGACAAGCAGCATCAACATCGAGAGGGATTTGCGCAAAGTGAGTTCTCCAAATTATAAGTTCAACAAGTGTCGTGTCTGAACGTCTGCGACAGGCAGAAAAGCCTGCGCGGATTTATATTTATTATGTTTTAGTGAACGGGAAGTTCCGTTTCCTACCCTACCCTGATTGTTTCACAAGGTGCAAGATCACTCGCTGAATAACGCTGGTTTTGCGATTAAACTCTCCCACCTTTACCACGAATGTCGGGTGTAATTTCTTCCGGACGGTGGCCATTTCTGTAGAAATCCTTCCTCTTGATCTGCGTCAACGCATAAAAACCACGGGCAACTATGCTTTCTGTGAATAACGGATCTCATGGCGATACAGGAATAATTATGACGGCGGCATTCCGGAAAACCGATACTGATCAGGACGGCTTCTATCACTTTTATAATGTGGATACCGCACTGCTCCCCGCCTCTGCAACAGATTTCATAACTCAATTGCCCGGCCCGTCAGTACTGCACATCAAAGGGAAGGAAAAAAAGGGGAAAGAAACACCCTGCAGAGTAATTACCAGCCTGCTGCACGGAGACAACAGCAACAGTTTACGAACATTACTGGCTACCATGATTCATGGCGGCGAACCTGCCACGGACATGAAAATTGTGATTATCTCGGTAGAAGCAGCGAAACTGCTTCCTCAATTCAGTCATCCGTTTTTACCGGGTCAGCGGGATCTCAACCGCTGCTTTCGCGACCCTTTCATCTGCCAGCCCGGACATCCCGCTAATACACTGCTTAACCAGATTGAAAAATGGCAACCCGGTGCGCTGGTTGATATTCATGATTCCTGCGTGCTCACAGAAACCTTTGCCATTTCGGCGACAGAAAACAGAGATACCTGTGCTCTGACGTCTTTTTTCTCCGGCAATCTGCTCTGGTCTCCCCTCAAGACCGGTGCGATTACGGATTTATCTGCAGATTATCCCCTCATTTCTGTCTATGCACCGGCGGAATATACCGGTCTTCAGCGTAGTCAGTTATACAAAGGCCTGATGCATTTCTGGCATACCGAATCAATCCATCCCCGTCAGCTGGTTAACGTACTTCAACAGCCTCGAAGACTTGAACTGCGAAGAAGTGCGGCGCTGACGTATTCAGATAAACCGGTGTTCGGCGTCAATTGCACGTTGCGGCAGGACATATCCGGTCTGAGTTTTACACAGGTCAATCCCGGCGATGTACTCGGATGGGTGGACCATCATAAACTCAGCCATTTCCGCATCGCCGGAAGAAGCCCCAGAGAAGCAGTCAGCACCTGGTTCTGTGCTGACGACCATTGTCTTACCGTGACCATGCCCATGATGCTCATTGTAGTAAACCGGCTGGCAGAAACGGCCAAATCAGATTGCCTGTTTTATTTTCAGGTTTGATGTTCAGCTGTGATGCCAGTTTTCTTCAATGCATGCCTGTAAGCCGGAGAAACGGGTAGCCCGCTGAGCGATAATCTCTTTGATCCGCTGAGTGTGACCTATCATCACACACCCTTTTTTCGCCCGGGTCAGTCCGGTATATAACAATTCGCGGGTAAACAAGCTGGCTGCTTTACCGCTTGCTTCCGGCAACCACATTACCACCCGCTGAAACTCCGAGCCCTGTGATTTGTGTATGGTCATGGCGTACACCGTTTCTACTGCAGGTAACCGGGATAAACTCACCGCCTTTAACGCACCCTGGTCGTCAGTAAACCATGCTTTCAGTTGTTTATTGTCATCCGGCCAGATCACGCCCGTATCACCATTAAACAATCGCTGTGTATAGTCATTTTCCATGACCATCACCGGCCTTCCTGTGTAGTGGATGTCCCGGCCATTCAGCTTGCCGGGCTGCAAAATGCGCTCTATAGACGCATTCAGTTCGCTGACACTTTCTTTGCCGTTGCGCACCGGCGTCAGCCACCGGCATTGCCCCATAGCAGCCAGTGCAGAAGCCGGTGATGTTGCCTGCTGCAATGGTGCGAAGCTGTCTTTTACCAGTTTGGTGAAATCCGTGTTTTCAGGTGGCGGCATGAGCACAACATCTTCCAGGCTCAACAAACCGGTTACCGGCTCACTGACCCGGGTCAGCCGTGCCAGCATGTCATCGCTGTTACCGGTTCTGACCGCCACTGCAATTTCTGCCAGTTTACCGCTGTAACGCTGACTGACTTTCAGAGAAAACACGGTAGTAAGCTGTTCATCGTCGGTGGCAAGACCGGGTAAATGCGGACACAATTTATGTACGTGTGCGGCAAGCTCAGCAGGCACAGTAAGATGACGGTCGTCATCATTGCCAGCCAGCGCTTCAAGCACATTGCCTGACTCAACGGAAGGTAACTGATTGGCATCGCCCACCAGATAGACCCTGGCGTCATCCGGTAAGGCACGGAAAACCCGCGCCATCAGGGCAAGATCCACCATTGAAGCCTCATCGATAATGAGTACGTCACACTGCACCGGATTATCGGAATGATGCCGCGGTCTGACCCGGTTTGGCCGGATCCCCAGTAACCGGTGCAAGGTGCTGGCCTGTGTGACTATACGCGCTTTAAGTGACTCAATATCTGCGCCGGTAATGCCATTCAGGCTGTCACTCACTGACTCTGTTAAACGTTGAGCCGCTTTTCCGGTAGGCGCCGCCAGTTTAATGTTCAGCGCTTTTTCCGACGATGCCTGCAATGCCAGCAGTAAACGGGCTACGGTATAAGTTTTTCCTGTCCCGGGGCCACCGTTAATTACTGCAAATTCCCGTGTCAGTGCACAGGCAACCGCGATCTGCTGCCAGTCCTGTTCCAGAACCGGCGTAACCGGAAACAGATGCCGCCAGAGCTTTTGCAACCGCGTATAGTCTTCATCAGTAAATTGTCTGGCGTGGAGTCGCTGCACGACACCTTTTGAGACAACCTGTTCAAAGTCGTGGTAGCGGGAGGTATAGAGCTTGCCTCTGTGGTAAACCAGCTGTTGAGGATCTTCAAAGGTTTCAGCCAAAGTTCTTGCCAGCCTGATAAGGGGTGTCAGTTCCGCAAACGTTACCCCGTCACATTTCTGTTCCTTATCATCAAACAATTGCTTTCCGGCAATTTCTGCCAGAGGCAGACAGGTATGTCCCTGACGCAAGTGCCATGACAATGCCACCAGCAAATGAAACGCCTCAGTGCGGATTGTGGCATCCACTGCCTGCGCATAATGGCGGGCAAAATAATAATCGATGGATTCGATACCAGCGTAGGTTTTCATTGCAGGTATTGTCATAACGCGACCTCCCGGTTTTCACCTTTGAAGGCCGCATCCAGTGCGAGAATGAGTTCAGCCGCAAGGGGCGTATAGAACACGCCTTCACTACCCTTGTTGTCAGGATGCATGCCGCGTACATAAAGATAAAACACCCCGCCAAGGTGGCGGTGAATGTCATAATCCGGTTTACTGACCGTCAGAAACCGGTGCAATGCCAATGCATACAATAAATATTGCAGGTCGTACAAATGGTGCTGGTTATTGTGCGCCAGCGCATTGAAAGAATAACCGGTGAACGCATCGCCCAGATGGGTGGACTTATAATCCGCCACATAAAAACGGCCGTCATGCTCAAAAATCAAATCGATGAAACCGTGCATCATACCTTCCAGCATGGGACGGGATAACTTAGGTACTGCCAGCGCGTTATCACCGTTTACTGCGCTGCGGTGCACAGTAAGAATACGGCTGACCGACCACCAGTTAGCTTTCTCTACCGGAAAATAAAATTCTGCCTCCCGCAATGTAACAGGCAGCGACAGGCTGTTGAGGGGAACGCGCAGTCCCGGAGCGCAGAGCGGCGTGGCGAGTACTTCGTCCATCCAGCAGCTGAGCGCGCTAAAATCATCATCACTCAGGCTTAAGCGATTGGCCATACTGCGATGAGACTGCCAGTCTGGCGCAGTAAAATCGGTTACTTCCAGCAAATCGTGCAGCAAGTTCCCGGCCGTTGCCCCTTTTTCAAGGGTAAAACGGATGGGTAATTCGCCTGCAACAGGCTCGTTTCCCGGCACTGCAAGGTCGGTTTCTTCGTCACGGGCCGTCTGTTTAACCGCAATCTGCTGTCTGGTCAGCGCGGTAAAAGAATATAAGCGCCATGCATCTTCAACGGAGCCTCTGAACTGGCTGATTCCCAGTGGTACTTCACTGGCTTGTGCGAAAGCAGTGTGATCAGAATGAGGCTCTGCAGGTAAATCAGCGGCCTGCAAATAGCGGGTATGCCCGCCGTTCTCCTGCTCCACTTTGTTTACCGGTAAGTACCAGCTTTCTCCGGCTTTCACATCAGCGGCTTTACCCAGCGCTGAGCGTTCATTGTTTTTATAGGGGGCTACCCCTAAGTAGCACCGGTGTGCCGCACGGGTAATGGCCACATACAGTAAGCGCATGGCTTCCGCTTCACCTTCATCACGGACCTGTGCCGCCACTTCCTCAGTAGCCCCGAGTTGCAGGGTCTGTTTTCCGGTTTCGCTGTTGTAGTATTTATAAATTGTCAGATCCCGGGTACCCTGCTTTACCGGGTCACGGTAGCGGCTGGCAAAAGGCACAAAAACCACCGGATATTCCAGCCCTTTAGAACCGTGCTGGGTAATAATTTGAATCAGCCGCGCATCACTTTCGAGACGCTGGATTTGTTCCTCACCATACTGAGGATCATGAACCTGACGGTGCAACCATTGCAGTAGCTGCTCCGGCTGCAATGTGGCCGCCACCTGTTGTTCCAGCACTTCCGCGAGATGCATATAGTTGGTCAGTTGCCGTTCAGTATCCCGGCCGGTGACCCGGAATTTGCGCCGCAGCAAATTCAGTACCACGGCCATACAACCCTGTTTCAGCCATATCTGGCGAAGTGTGCCCACTTCCGCCATGCAGTCTTCCCACAGGTCATCGTCTTCATCATGAAGCATGGCAACGAGCTCTTCGTGGGGATACCCCATCAGCGGACTGGCAAGGGCAGCAGAAAGACGCCGTATTTGCTCACTGTGCCATATGCCGTCGAGTACACGGTATAAATCTGCAGCTTCTGCCGATGCGAACAAAGAGGTACTGGTACTGAGATAAACCGAACCCAGCCCGACCTGCCGCAATGCCTTTTTGACCAGATCGGCTTCCGGCCCGGAGCGGACGAGAATGGCGATATCAGCAGGCTGTAAAGCTGTATCTCCCAACATTGCCTCAGACAGCAAGCGTTGAATCTCGTGACTCATCCAGTTAGCCAATTGCAGGGACAACGTATTGGCATTGGCCGGCGTGTCTTCTTCAGCTTCCAGTACCACATAATTCAGTGCGGCACGCTCAGCAGGATCGCTCAGGGGATGTTTCGCGGCTTTGGCATGCTCAGTCGATTTTACCGGCTCGTACCGGATACCGTAACCAAAGACATCACGGGCTTGCGCTTCGACAGGCGCACCGTAAAAGAGACGGTTATACGCATCAACCATGGGCGCAACAGAGCGCCAGTTTGTATCCATCACCCACCGGTAATCCGCCTGACGGCCAGCTTCCAGATAAGTGAAAATATCCCCGCCTCTGAACCCGTAAATCGCCTGCTTAGGATCGCCAATCATCATCAGGGTCAAATTATCACTGCCGGAAGGATAAACCGCAGATAAAATACTGTACTGGCTGTCGTCGGTATCCTGAAATTCATCAATCAGTGCCACCGGATATAACGCCCGCAGCGCTTTTTTCAGCGTGTCATCGCCCCCCCTCACCTTCTGCGCCAGCAGACGGATCAGGTCGTCAAAATCGACAATGCCCAACCTGCGTTTTGCAGTAGCTACATGCTGCCGTATCCATACAAAGCCTTCACAGACCAGTTTATACAGCGGTTGTTGCTGTTCATTTTTTTGTTTTGCCGCGTCCAGCTGCGCCAGCTCTTTTTCCAGGGTATTGATGAAATCTTTAACCGGCTCCAGGACCGCCTTCACCTCTTTCTGTCTGGCATACCTGGTGCCTTTGACAAATTCTTTCGCCGCTTTATCCGGAGCACTAATCCGCTTTGCTTCCAGCCAGTTCAGCAACACTTCCCACTCTGCTGACCGCTCATCCCGCTCACTGTCTTTTCTACTTAAAATCAGTTTCTCGCTGATGAGTGCTTCATGGATTTTCAATTCGCTGTATAAATCATGAAACGTGTGCTGAAAGCGTACTTTCAGGTTGGACAGTCCTTTTTCGTACTGGCGCAGAACAGCTTCATCATCGCAGTATTCCGGTTCCAGCTCACTCTTAATAGCCTGATTAAACTCAGCGATAAACTGCCCGGGCACATGCCAGCCCGCTTCTGCGAGCAGCGCATATTGCTGCGGTTGCAATGCCATAATCCGTATCCAGTCTGCTGCCGCTTCTTCCCAGAGCGCCTGTGTATCCGTTTCAAGCGTCAGAGACATGGGCGAGCCGCTGGCAAACGCCAGTTGGGACAACACGTGATTACAAAAGCCATGAATGGTAAATACCGCAGCTTCATCCAGTTCCAGCAATGCCGCTTCCAGCTTTGCCAGCCCCGGCTCACCCGGCGCAACAGCATACAGCGCGTGAAATACCGGATCGGCGCTGTCCGGTAACGATGATTGAGAAGCCGCATGCCGCCACAAATCAACAGCTTCACGAAGAGTTTCAGCTATCCGTCCTTTAATTTCTTCTGTGGCCGCTTTGGTAAACGTCATGACCAGGATCTGTTGCACGGTAAAGTTTTTTTCCAGCAACAGCCGGAGATAAATACGGGTGATATTGAAGGTTTTACCGGTTCCGGCACTGGCTTCAATTAAGTGCCGGCCGCGAAGGGGCATGGCAATAACATCAAGGGGGGAAGATTGCACGGAAGATTCACTCACGAGACTTTTCCATCTTTCTGATTTAACAACAGCGGCACGAAAAACCGCTCTGCGGCTTCACAGGGAAATTGATCCGGTAACAAGCCTTGCGGGAAGAACCAGCGCACATACGGGTCGTCGTTGATGCTCGCCTGCATAAAACCGCTGTCCAGTGCGTTCTCCCAGGTTTTTAAGCCCTCAGGCGACGACAACCATTGTGATAGCGGGATTTGTGGCTTTTCTTTTTTCCGGCCACCGGTATATTTTTTCGTCAGTTCTACTGCCAGCCCGGCAAAACAAGGCACCGGTTCGCTTAATATCTGCCTGTACAATACACCAATTTCTTCAAGACGTTGCTGAGCTTCTTCCATCATGACAGGGTGCCATGTCGCCTGCCTGAGCTCTGCCTGTCCCTTTGCCCATTTCAGATAAAAAACCTGCAGGGGCATATCATTCCCGTTTGCGTTAAAACACAACAACGTCAGGTACTGAGCCATCATCCTTTTAGCGTTCTGCGAACCGTAATGCAGCATTTTAAGGCCGTCGCTGCCAAGCCAGGCACCGGCTTCTAACTGTAATTCCCCAAGATCAGCGCTGACATGGTTCTGCTCTGCCATATGCAAACCCAGGCTTGAAGATAATTGTGCGCCTGCCTGTTCCCAGCTTTCCATCAGTGCAGGTGTCAGCGGGGTATCAGGAAAGTCACCGCTTTTTTGTAACGTTTCTCTCACCAGTGTCTTATCCTGCTGGTGAATACCCGCCTCCGTAAAGGCCCTTAACGCATTAAACCGCAGCAGATTGTTTTCACTGAAGGGCTCCTCATCGGCGAGCAAAGGTTCAGCCTGTTCCAGCCGGACACCCAGCCTCTGACCGGCAAATGCCCGCAGCGGGTTGTCGAAAACACCTGCCATATCGTCTGTGCTGATAACAGCCTGTGGCAACGGGGCAGAAGTAGCAGCAAACTCACCCTGACTTCCGTCAGGTACAGTCGTTACCGCGCCGGCCAGACGGAACCAGCCGCTTTCAAACGATGGCATATCACCGGCAAAGTTGGCCGGACTGAACGGATGTAAAGGTAACTGCCGGACACAGGATGGCTTAAATTCATACCCGCTGCTGAGCACCGCAAGTAATTCTGATAACACCAGGCTCGGCTGACGTTCTGTATTGTCTTTTCCCCGCCGTCCCTGATAACTCAGATACAAATATTCACGGGCAGAGATTAATGCTTCCAGAAACAGGTAGCGATCTTCCAGACGTCTTGAACGGTCACCGGTTTTACGGGGCGTCTTTGCCATTAAGTCGATGCTGAGCGGCGCTGATTGACGGGGAAATTCACCGTCATTAAGGCCAAGAATACACACCACTTTGAAAGGGATGCTGCGCATAGGCAACATGGAACAAAAGGTTACCTGACCAGTGAGGAAGTGGTTAGCCGCATCCGGCGTAGTGAATTTTTTCACCAGCACCGCACGGATTTGACTCAGTGTAAGTTCATCACTGAAACCGGCCTGCTCACAATGGGTTACCAGATCAGCAGTGGCTTTGGATATTGCTTCCCAGCCGGGCATATCTTCCGGTGTAGCTTCAAAACATTCTGCTTTCATTTCATTGAGATAATCATGCCAGTCTTCAGCATTTCGCGGCGCTTTCAATTCTGAGGCGAATAATGAAAGCGCTTCAAGTAAATGGAGCAGCTTACCCAGCAATACTGTACTCTGCCCTTCCACATCAGGAATAGTCAGAATATCGCCGGCTATTGACGGTGAGTCCTTCATAGTCATGCCGGTGAGCAAACGTCGCAATCCCCAGGCCCAGGTAAAGGTCTCAGCCGCTTCCTTATCAAGTAAGGCAGATTTGTGCGCTGCATTTCGACCCCAGTGCACATGTGCCTGGTGCAACCATTCGCTCATCATATCGATGTCTTCAGAGGTAAGCCGGAACTTTCGCTGAACCGGTTCAAGACGCAGATAATCAATGATCTGACTAACCTCAAAGCGACTGTCAGGCAAACTGAGTAACCGTACAAAAGCGGCGATCATAGGTTCGGCATCAAGGGGCGCACGGTCTGCGATGGAGCACGGAATACGGGGGGGGTCAGTATCGCCCGCTTCCGGCGTGCCCACACGGTGAAAAACCGCCTCCACAAACGGAGCATATTCTTCAATTGCAGGACACATCACTACAATATCAGACGGTTTTAATACTGTTTCCCTGTCAGCTGTAGCGGTATTCATTAACGTCAGCAGGTAATCGTGCAATGCCTGAACTTCCCGCAGCGCCGTATGAGCACTGACAACTGTAATGCTGTTGTCTTCGCTGTTAAAACCGGAACGGGCTTCAGGTGCACAGGCATGTAAGATATCCTCCTGCATGGCATGCAGGCGCCGGCCGGCCAGCTCTTCTGCTACTACGGGATCGGTGTCGAATGCGCTGACTTCATAGCTTTCAAGGGGGGTAAGCAGGTTAAACAAATCACGCCCCTGCTGACCCAGATTACCTAACAGGGGGTTGTCCTGCCGGGCTTCCTGCCATTGGGCCAGGCCGGACTCCCGTAACAGTTTCGCCTGCTCTTTGTTACTTTTTACCTCGCCCCAGTAATTCACACTGGGATTAAGGTGAAACACATGGATATGTGTGTGCACAGCCAGTGCATCGAGAAATTGCACCAGTTGCGGAGCCATGGTGTTAATGGCAAAAACAATGATATTTTCCGGTAAGGACAGTTCGCTGCCCCGTTCTGCCAGTGCTTGCATCGCACCGGCATGAAGCCGGGCCGGATGATCGCGGTTCTCTTTTACCAGCGCGCGCCATATAACAGCCTGCCAGACTTCATCGCTGTTACCGGTGTCTGCGCCCTTCCCTTCTTCCCAGGCGAACAGCCACTGAGGCCGGAATAACAGGTATTGTTCGTATACGTCTGCCAGCGCCGTGGCAAATTGAAGGCGCTGTACACTGGCTTCCTCTTCATTACTGCACTGCTGCCAGTAACGGTTTACCGCTTCAGCCTCCGGCAATTCACAGAATGCAGCGCTGCGAATGATCGCGTCTATCCGCCATACCAGCACTTCCCGCCGAAACGGCGACTGCTTCGGCACCCGTTCTTCCCCGAGTATTTTACGTGCGGTATCCCACATGAACCTGACCGGCAAAGGGAATGACAGGTTCATCGCCACGGAACGGTCCTGAGCCAGTGACATGTTCAGCCAGTGTTGCATACCGGGGCTTTCAACCAGAATCGTTTGCGGTGTGAACAGAGAGGCCGTGTCTTCCGACTGGCTCTGTTGGCTAAGCAACGCTGACAATAAAAAACTGAGATGTTCGAGCTTGTTTGAGGGATAAAGGGCTAGCAATGATCACCTGAATTCACGCGTTTTTTTCCATGTTACGGGATAACGTGAAAATGAGCCAGCAGCAAAAAACAGACTAAAGTTCAATAAATAAACGGTTGGCTAAAAAATGGCCTTGAGGTAGAATTATGCGGATAAAAAAACCCATACAGACCTCAGGACACGAAAAATCTGTATGGGCAAGGTTACGGGCTCACTCGTGACAACCGGTTCGCGGCGTTGCCTGGCACCGGAAAAGGTTAACGCCAGGAGAAAGCACAGATAACACTTTAGATAAGGCACTATGCGTGCCAGAAAACAATAACCTATAAAATTCAAAAACTTAGCCTTAACCCCATCAAAAAACTGCGAAAGCAGTTTTTTTGTTTTGGTGCAAACGCACCAAGACAAGGCAACTTGCCAGTGCTTTTCTCCCGAATGCTGTTCCTATACAATTCTGTCATCCTGACAATCGTTATGAAGAAAAACATGTTAAGCCAACAACAACTCGCCACCATGCTCTCGCTGCAAAATAAAATGAACACCAAAGTCAACCCTCAGTGGTTAACCGCCGGATATGGTTACCTGCGTGCCGCGATGGTGGAATCGGTAGAGGCTATTGAGCACCACGGCTGGAAGTGGTGGAAAGCACAACAGAAAGATTTACCTCAGTTACAGATGGAGCTGGTAGATATCTGGCACTTTGCCCTGTCTGCAAGCATTATTGATTATCAGGGTGATGTGCAGGCAACCGCTGATGCACTGGCGGCACAACTTGCACAGACTTCAGTGCAAGTGCAGTTTGACGGCACAGATTATCACCCGGAGCAGCAGTCACTGCTGGATAACCTGGAACTGATGGCCGGTCTTTGTGCGGCAAAACGTTTCAGTGTGCCACTGTTTATGCATATCGCCGGTCAAAGCGAAATGACTAGTGATGAGTTATTTCGCCAGTATGTGGGTAAGAATGTGCTGAACTTTTTCCGTCAGGACAATGGTTATAAAGCCGGAACCTATATCAAAGAGTGGCAAGGCCGGGAAGACAATGAACACCTTGTGGAAGTATTAGCGGCACTGGATATCAACCACGAAAGCTACGCTGATCAGGTTTACGCAGGACTGGCAGAACGCTATCCTGCCTGAGAATAAATCATAGTAAAAAGCTCACTTCTTTAGTGAGCTTTCTACTTTTTCATCCGGGCTGAGAGGCTATTCAATCAGACCCCTGGCCTTTGCCATAGATTCAGCTTCTTTGCATGAAGCGGGTTCATTTAAGTCTTCAAACTCACTGCAGTCAACATCAAGCATCTCATTAAGACACTCTGTACTTTTCTCCACTATGTCTTCGTGCGCAGCAAATTTCTCTTCGAACATTTCAGGTACATATTGCTGACACATCTGGTCGGCCATACCTTCTACCATCCCGCGCATTTGAGGGGGAACTTCGCCGCCCATTTCTTTTTCCATTTCCAGCGATATACACACTTTCAGCTTGTCGCAGAACGCACCGGCTGCTTTCATGTAGTCAGCAACGTCAGCGTGTGCTGAAGCAGATAAGGCCAGTGAAGCGAATACTAATGTGGCGGGTAATACATTCATTTTCATAAGCGTTCCTTTGCATGCCGGGCCCCGGCGACCCGGAGAGTTTCAATAGTAACAGAGAAACTGAAAACTGTATTAAATTTAACCAAAAAATTTAGTTAATCCACACAACCGGTTCCCGGTATCCGGCCAGAATCACTGACTTATACCGCTCCTCCAGCACATGTCGCTTCACTTTCAGCGTGGGGGTGAGTAACCCATTGTCGATGGTCCACTCCTCATTGATCACCAGCATATGATCAAGCTTCTGATGGCTTTCCAGATTGCTGTTTACTGCGTTCAGTGTGCTTTGCAAACGGGTTTCCAGTGTCAGTTTGGGTTGCTTAGCTGCTTCCTCCGATAACACCAGTAAGGCCACCGGTTGAGGCAATCCGGTACCGACGACACACACCTGCTCAATTAAATCATTCTCCATGATGCGGGCTTCAATAGGCGCCGGCGTCACATATTTTCCTTTTTCTGTTTTAAATATATCCTTCAGGCGTCCGGTAATTTTCACGTACCCTTCGTTGTCAATTTCTCCCTTATCACCGGTTTTTAAATAGCCGTCAGGGGTCAGGACTTCCGCCGTTTTTACCGGATCCAGGTAATACTCCACCATATTGCAGGGAGACTTAACCTGTATTTCGCCTTCACTGCTGATGCGGATATCCACACCTTTATAGGCCTTCCCAATTTTACCTATTTTATCCTGCCGGAACGGTACGCAGGCAGACCCGTATGCACTGTTTTCCGTCATTCCCCAACCTTCACTGATGGGAATACCAATCTTACTGAACCAACTGATAATTGCGGGAGCCAGTGGTGCTGAACCACTGGCAAACAAGCGTGCTTCTGATAAGCCCAGCCCCTGCTGTATCTTCTTTTTCACCATGGAATTGATGAAAGGTATAGCTAACAGCAAAGACAATTTTTTCTGCGGCATTTTGCCAAGCACACCATCTCTGAACTTGGTCCACAGACGCGGTACAGAAATAAACAAGGTGGGCTGACAATGTTTTACGTCCCGCTGGAAGGTATCAAGGGATTCGACAAAGTGGATTTTTCCGCCGGCATAGAAACTGGCCAGTTCTACCAGTACCCGTTCGGTTATGTGCGCCAGCGGCAAATAACTCATCATCCGGTCAGTGGCACAAAACGTCAGCGCATCCAGTGAATTAGCCGCAGCCCAGCAGATACTGCGAAAGCTGTGCACCACACCTTTAGGCTCGCCGGTGCTGCCGGAGGTGTAGATAATGGTCATTACATCATCAAGATCCCGATCAGGCGAGCCGGCTAGCGGTTCGCAGGCAATAAAGGCATCCCATTGCTCGCTGGCAGGGATCCCGGGATAAGGCATCGCTACAGTATGCAAGTCAGCCGGCACAGCAGGTAATTGTGTGTCGGGCTTATCCAGTTTGCCGATGAACAAGAGCTTAATATCTGCATGGCGAATAACATAATTCAGTGTATCCCCGCCGGCAGAGGCAAAAATGGGTACCGAAATATGACCAGCCATCATGATCCCGAGATCAACGACAAACCATTCCGCGCAATTTTTAGCGAAAATACCAATACGGCTGCCGGCAGGCAGTGACAACTCAGTTAACCGGCGGGCAACCCGTCTTGCAAGACCGGCAACCTGCGCGTAGGAATAAGGTTGATAATGACCATCTGAAGGCTGAACAAGAAAGGTATCGGCGGGCCGGGTATTTTCCCAATGGTACAGCATGGCCAGAGGGCTATACTGAACTTGCTGATTTTCATTTACGACGGCTAGAGTCATTGACATTACATCCGTTTTTATTGCTATTGTATCGCAGAGATTAACATTAAATTCACAAAGCGGTTATATAAATCTAAGCGTTATTCATGGTTAATCATAGTAGATACTGACACTTACACCACTTAAACCAGTTAACAGGCATACATTTTTCGCTCCCGGCACTGACCAGGGAACAAGGAATGAACAAACAAGGCGAAATCATGAAAATTACAATTAATGGCAAAACTCAGGAGTATGACGGCGACCCGGCCATGCCCCTGCTGTGGTACATCCGTGATGATCTGAAGATGACCGGCACGAAATACGGCTGTGGCATGGCACTGTGCGGCGCATGTACTGTACATCTGGATGGTCAGGCTACGCGTTCCTGTCAGTTACCCATGTCTGCAGCAGACGGTAAAACGATCACCACAATAGAAGGGCTGGATGAAAATAATGCTCACCCGTTACAAATTAGCTGGGCGGAAGAACATGTTCCCCAATGTGGCTACTGCCAGAGTGGTCAGATTATGCAGGCAGCTTCCCTGCTGGCCTCTAATCCTTCGCCTGATGACGCAGACATTGAACGGGCCATGTCGGGCAATATCTGCCGCTGCGGTACGTATCCCAGAATTAAAAAAGCCATTAAAAAAGCAGCGGAGGCAGGAAAATGAATACGACTGATTTGAATCTGTCACGCCGCTCGTTTCTGAAAAAGTCTGCCGCTGCCGGTGGCTTTTCCCTGTCCGTGACATTGCTGCCGGCCACTCACGCTCTTGGTGCAGAAATGGCCACATCAGCAGAGCGTCTTGCGCCGAACCTGTTTGTGTCTGTCAGTGAGGAAGGTGTGATTACTGTCACCTGCCACCGCTCGGAGATGGGTCAGCAAATCCGCACCGCCATTGCGCAAATCATTGCTGACGAACTGGATGCCGACTGGTCCATGGTCAAGGTGACTCAGGCAACAGGCGATCCGGTTTACGGTGACCAGAATACAGACGGCTCCAGAAGTATCCGCCGGAATTACGACCGGCTGAGAACAGCAGGCGCTACCGCTGCATTGATGCTGAGACAAGCCGCAGCAAAAGGCTGGGGAACCGACAGCAGTGAGTGCGTTTGTGAAAACCATTACGTACTACACAAGCCGACAGGCCGCAAAGCCGGCTTTGCCAGTCTGGTTCCTGTTGCAGCAACCTTGTCTGTCCCTGCCGAAGCAGATGTCACTGTTAAGGAAAAGTCCGCCTTAAAATACAGCGGCAAAGGCATGGCCAGCGTCGACTTACCGGATGTAGTAGCCGGCAACACCGTATATGGTCAGGATGTGCAACGTGAAGGTATGCTTACCGCTGTCATTGTGCGCCCTCCTGTCATGTTCACGACGGTAAAATCGCTGGACGACAGCAAAGCGAAACAGGTCAAAGGCGTAAAACATGTTATCACCATGCCGGCTGCTGCTGCGCCGGCCATGTTTAATCCGTTAGGTGGCGTTGCTGTCGTAGCCACGTCCACCTGGTCTGCTATGCAGGGCGCAAAAGCGCTGAACATTCAGTGGACACAAAACGAACATAGCCATTATCAGTTTGAAGATGAAAAACAGGCGCTGATTGCCTCAGCCCAAAAAGGCGGCGAAACCGTCAGGTCGAAAGGAGATGCTCCGGCTGTACTGGCATCGTCAGACAAGGTTATTGAATCGACTTACTTCGCCCCCCTTCTCGCACAGGCGCCTATGGAACCGCCGGCAGCAACTGCACACGTACAGGGTGATAAAGCTGAAATCTGGGCATGTACCCAAACACCTCAGGCTACCCGTAACAACGTGGCCGGCGCCCTTGGGATCCCGGCTGACAATGTAACAGTAAATGTGACCTTGCTCGGTGGCGGCTTCGGACGTAAATCAAAGCCGGATTATGCTGCTGAAGCCGCGCTGCTTTCAAAGCAAACCGGCGCTCCGGTAAAGCTTATCTGGCGGCGGGAAGACGACATTCAGCATGGCTATTATCACAGTGTGAGTGCCCAGCACCTTAAGGCTGCGCAGGATGAAAATGGAAAAACGCTGGCCTGGCAACACTGCACAGCATTTCCCTCAATTTCCACCACCTTCGCCGGCGGGGTTACCACACCATCAAACGGCGAGCTGAGTCTGGGATTCATGGATAACCCGTTCAGCATCGATAATATGTTGCTGCAAAAAGGTGAAGCGGTTAATCATGTGAGGATCGGCTGGTTACGCAGTGTATGCAATATTTTCCATGCCTGGGCAGTGCAGAGTTTCGCTGACGAACTGGCCCATCACGCCGGTCAGGATCCCAAAGCCCATTTACTGTCCCTTATTGGACCTGCCCGCCTGATTGACTTAAAAGCGGAAGGTGCGGCGTATGAAAATTATGGCGATCCCATTGAAAAATACCCTGTAGATACTGGCCGCCTGATCAATGTGATTGAAAGGGTGACGGCCATGGCAGACTGGGATAAACGGAAGTCACAGGGTCGCTACCTGGGCCTGGCAGCTCATCGCTCATTTCTAAGTTACACTGCAACCGTGGTGGAAATAGAAGTAAAAGAGGACGGTACGTGGCATATTCCGGCTACCTGGGTCAGTATTGATGCGGGCACCTTCGTAAACCCGGAACATGTACGGGCGCAGTGTGAAGGGGGGTCGGTATATGGTTTGAGCTGTGCGCTGGGGCAGATTTCAGCCACAGACGGGGCGATAGATCAGAGTAACTTCCACAACTACACCGTGGCACGCATGCAACATGCACCGGCACACTTTGAGATTGATATCGTTGACAGTGATGCACCGGCAGCCGGTGTCGGTGAGCCACCGACGCCGCCATTTACGCCGGCGCTGTGCAATGCGTTATTTGCCGCTACCGGCCAGCGTTTTAAAACCTTGCCGTTACCGTTAAAACTCAATCTGAAAAGCTAAGTGTTGAAAAAGCAAAATGCCTGTACTGAGTACAGGCATTTTGCCGGTTATGACAGACGAATAACAGTTACCATTGCCGGTTCAGTAGCTCAGGCACATATTTCGCCTCAACAGGGCGGGAATAATAATAGCCCTGGTGGTAAATACATCCCTTCTCAAGTAAATATTCTACCTGTCCGGCTTCTTCTACCCCTTCAGCGACACAACGCATATTCAGATTAGTTGCCATTTCTATGGTCGCCAGTACCAGCGCATCGTTACTGCCATCAGGCTCAATGTCATCGACAAAACTTTTATCGATTTTTAGTACCTGAAGGGGGAATTTTTTCAGATAACTCAATGATGAATAGCCGGTACCAAAGTCATCCAGTGCCAGTATAAATCCTGCTTCGATAAACCGGTTAACCTGACGGAGAGCACCTTCCGCATCATCCATCAGGATCCCTTCAGTAAGCTCGAAGCGCAATGCACTTCTTGGCAAACCGGCCTCATCCAGTAAGGCTTTCACACCGTCAATATCGAACTCGGTTTTAAAGTGTAAAGCTGACAGGTTAATTGCCACATACCCCTCAAAGCCGTCCGCATACCACGTTATGAGATCATCCACGGCGCCCTGCATGGCAGCACGGGTCACATCAATCACATAACGTAATTCTTCCAGTACCGGAATGAATTCGGACGGGTATAAAGGAGGTTCATTAAGTGAGCAACGAAGCAGTAATTCGACACCGACAGTTTTGCCGGTTTTCGCATTTATGATGGGCTGATAATGATTGTAAAAACACTGTTCCTGCCAGGCTTTTTTCACCCTGTTTTCCAGCTTAAGTCTGTCGCGGACTTTGGCATTCATATCTTCAGTGAAATAACTGAAGCCGGACACAGTATCTTTCTTCGCCGTATACATGGCCACATCTGACTGTTTCAGCAACTCAGCGGGCTCAGAGGCATCTTCGGGATAAAAAGAAATCCCCACACTGGCAGACACCCGCACCACTTCGTTGCCAAGGGCGATAGGGGTTTCAACGGACTCAATCAGGTGCCCCACAAACTCGCCGACTTTCTGCCTGTCAGTAACATTTTCAGTCACAATAACAAATTCATCACCGCCCAGTCTGGCTACAGTATCGTCCGGTGATGCCAGGTTCAGCATGCGGTTGGCAACAATCCTGAGCAACTTATCGCCATAATCATGTCCTAAAGAATCATTAATGCCTTTAAACCTGTCCAGGTCGACGAACAATACCCCCACTTCGCTACCATGGTGATTGGCACGCTCAATGGCCTGTTCAAGCCTTTCGAGCAACAGTGTCCGGTTAACCAGACCGGTAAGACTGTCGTAGTTCGCCACTTTAATAAGCTTTCTTTCGGCGTTTTTCTGCTCCGTAATATCTGACATGATAATGAGGTAATGGTCGATTTTATCCGCATCAGTCATCGTGCCGGTCACAGAGACTTCAACCAGTACGTCATAATGGCGGCCATCAGCACCGGTGAGACTTTCTTCGCTCTTCCAGAACTCGCCGGCTTTCAGAACAGATAATTTTTCTCTTAACGTTTTACCCAGTCGCGGCGAGTTCTCAAACATACGATTCAGCTGGCGTTCCAGTCCCTTGTCGCTGTCGAGCCCGAATGCTGCACAGCATGAAGGATTCACAGCCACCGGCATATAGGCGTTGTCGAAAATCATTACCCAGTCACGGGTGTGCTGAAACGCGTCACCGAACAAACGCACCTGATGTTGCGCTTGATGTAAGCGGTTTTGCTGACGCTGCCGGTGAAAGAGATAACTGGCAAGTAAAACCAGCAGAAAGCAAAAATAAATACTGTAGGCCACCGGTGAACGTAGCGGCGGATACGGAATGGTAAAAGACAAAGAAGCCGGCAGCAGCACCACATCGTTGTCCTGCTTTAACGGGGACACATCAAAGTGATATTCGCCCGGAGACAGAAATGCAAATGTGACACTGCCGTTTTTGGAGACCGACTCGCTGACCACCGAATTTTCTCTGACGAGCTTATAGCGGAATGTTGTATCGCGGCTGTAACTGGACGACAGCGCAGTGAACTGAATAGTAATGCCGTAGTCGTCATGATTAAACGTAACATGTTCACCACTAAGGTTTCGCATGGGTTCATGGATCATGCGGGAGTCCAGCAACACATTGCTGATCACCATTTTTTTCACACTACGGGCCCGTTGCTTTGCTTTATCCAGCAATTTTTCCGGATCAAACAACACGAACCCGGCCGTAGAACCAAATACCAGCCGTCCGTCACTGAGCTTTAACGCTGCGCCATCATTAAACTCAGAGACTCTGATGTCTTCCCCGTAACGGTACCGCTCTACGGAACCGGAAAGAGGTGAATAACGCCCGAGGAATCCATGGGTAGTAAACCAGATGTTCTCGCTTTCATCTCCGGTGAGGCTGTAAACAATGTCTGTGAACAACGACTCTGTTCCGTTCAAGTATGTTTTCACAGCAAAGGTTTCAGCGTCTAAACCCACCATGCCGTAACTGGGAAAGCCCAGCCAGAGTACATCGTGACTGTCGACCATGAAGCTGGTAACCGCGCTGATATTATTGCGTTCCTTTTCAGGAAACCGGTAGACATCGCGGATCCCGAAATCCGTGGTATCTACCATCAGTACAGCGTCTCTCACTGACAAGAAGATCTTGCCGGGGTAGCGCTTATCTGCACCAAGAAAGGTAAAGGAATAATTGGCGTTAATGCCTTCAATATCCAGCGGCAGAGATTCCAGTTTTTCAGTGGCCGGGTCGTAGCGCCAGAAGCCCCGGGAAATAAAATAAATGCGGCCTTCGTTGTCCGTTGCGGTGCCAAAATTCCAATCGTTTAAGACTTTTTCAGCCTCCGGTGTCTGTGCCGGCAGCAGACTGATTTTTCCGGTTTGCTTAGAGAACATTCGCAGTCCTCTGTATGTCTCGAGAATTAAATTGTCACCCGGTGCAGAATAGATATTCATGATAATACTGACATCGCTGCTGTTGGCGATATCATTTTCACGAAGGAAATGCCGGCTTTCTTCTGTTTTAAGATTGAATGCTGTTAATCCGTTTTTGGTACCCACCCACAGAATGTCGTCTTCCTGCAAAAATGACCACACGGTGTTATCCGCCACGACCGGCTTATCGTCACGAATGGTGTTCTGATACGTCTCGATACCTAATGGCTTGGCATACCAGAACAAAAGACCACCATATACGCTGCCCATCCATAAATTCCCCTGCTCATCTGACAACAAGCTGCGGATACTTTTGTCAGCCAGTGTAATGATGCCTGCATGAGGATAAAGAATATGGCTGTTTTGCCACTGGTCATTTTCACGATATAACCTGAACAGTCCAAGGTCTGTGCCCAGCCAGTACTCTCCGTTGCCGGCCGGCACCATTGTCCAGATATTGCGATCTCTAACGACACGGCTGCCCTGAACCTCAATAACATCACCGACTTCTGCGGTAAAAACAGTCACCGGGATTGAAAAAAGTCCCCCTACCGTGCCGATAAATAATGTATCCGGAGAAGGGGTATATAAGGTTTTTGTATTAACAGAAAGATTGGAGATATCACCGGCAGGCAGATAGTTGAGTGTTTTAAGACTTGCCAGCCCTTTTGACAGTGACATAACTTCCAGGCCGTAACTTGTGGCGATAAAGAGCTGGTCACCAATACTCTTTACATCCCTGATTACGTTCCCCTCTCCGATATGCTCTTTGGTAAGACGATACAGTTCAGTACTTTCACCGGTTTGGGGATAATATCTGATAATGTGCTGTTCCAGCGCCACCACCATAGAACCGTCCGCCAGTTCTTCGAAGGCATCAGCACCCTGGGTCCAACCTTCTTCATCAAAATAACTGACTCTGCTGACCAGTTGGTAACGGTTACTGTTTAAATCAAAAAAATAAACGCCGTCAGAATAAGTGGAAACCCACAGACGATTGCTGCTGTCGACAAACAAATTACGGATTTCGTTGTTGACGAACAATCCGTCAGGACCTTCCAGGGTAACAAAGCGGTAACCGTCCCAGCGGCTCACTCCCCCTTCTGTCGCCACCCAGATAAATCCGTCACGGTCGCGCACGATATCCTGAACCTTGTCCTGAGCCAGACCATCGGCGGTACCGAGCTGTAAAAAAGTGGGATCTTCGATAAGAGGAGCGGCATTCACCGTGCCAGTAAGAAAAAACAGAATAAAAAACAACAGTGTCATTAATCGTTCCCTGATGTCCGGGAACTGGTGCATTATTTTCATTGTTATCATCAGGTGTCGTTTCACTTCGACATGAGAGGCCTCAGCGGGCCTGACAACTTCGCCGTGCACCGTTTTTTTACCGGTCAGACACAGCGAACCGCAATTGCTATTTGTCTATGGTGTGCAGTTTAACGATTCTGCACATAAATGAAAGCGGCACTGCCTGACCTGAGGATAAATTTACATACCTCATTGAAAAATAAGAAGCTGTTAATACGTGTCAGTCCTTTTCCCTGATAGGGATCCGGCCGGCTTTCACCGCGCCGCGTTTGATACCGGCCTGAGGAGCGAGGCGGTAAAGATCACCATTGGTGCCCACATAGGTTTTCCGGATACCGCATGATTTTGCAATATCTGCATGGGCCTGCAGATGTGCAGCTTCGCCATGTACAGGAATGGCAATTTCCGGCTTCACCCAGTGATACATAAGCTTGAGTTCTTCAGCACAGGGGTGACCGCTGGCGTGAACCGGCAACGGGCTGTCTTCACTGAGCAACGTACTGACTCCCATGGCTGCAAAACGGGACAGTAACCGCTCTACCGGCTTTTCGTTACCGGGTATCACTATGCTGGAAAAAATAACATGGTCGCCTCTGGCCAGCTCCAGTTGCGGATGACTGTTTGTTGCCAGACGGGAGAGCGCAGCCCGGGGCTCTCCCTGGCTGCCTGTTGCCACCACCAGCACTTCTTCGGGTGGTAAGTAGCCAATATGTTCTGGATCTGCCAGCGTTATGTCTTCCGGCCAGAAGCCCTGAGCCCTGGCAATGCTGACCATGTTGATGAGTGAGCGGCCAAGCAGGGCAAGGTAACGCCCTGTCCGTTGAGCAATCCGCGCCAGAGAAATCAATCTGGCGATGTTACTGGCAAAACAGGCTACCACTATTCTGCCCTTCAATGGTTTGATAACTGATAACAAACCATCGAAGCAATTACGTTCAGACAGTGACATACCGGGCTTTAATGCGTTGGTGGAATCCCCCACCATGGCCAGAATGTTTTCGTCCTGCAGGGCCTGATAAAGTGTGTGCTGAAAAGGCTTGCCTGACACAGGCTGCGCATCAATTTTCCAGTCAGCGGTATGAAAAATTTTACCTGCGGAGGTGTCTATCAATATGGCGTAGGGATCAGGAATGGAATGAGTGATAGCCAGCCAACGCACGGTGAAAGGCCCAATCGTGTGGGAGCTGTTTTCCGACACTTCTATAATTGGCACCCGTCCGGCCATATTTTCCCTTGCCAGTTTGCGGCGCAGCACTTCGGCAGTAAACGGCGTGGTATAAACAGGACAACGAAACCGTTGCCAGATATAAGGAACCGCACCGACGTGATCTTCATGAGCATGGGTTATCACCAGCCCGGCCAGTTGCTCTTTGCGGGAGGTGATAAATTCCGGGTCCGGCGCGACGACAGAAAATAAGGCATCTTTCGTGACGCCCGTTTCAGCGGCCGGATACAGAGGCTCATTAAATGAGACGCCGCAATCCACCATTAACCACTGTCCGTCGTGTCCATAAAGATTCAGGTTCATGCCAATTTCACCGGTACCGCCCAGCGGAATAAACCATAAATCATCTTTTGCCGGATTAAGTGAGCTGATAATCACCTCCCCATCAAGAAGTTAAAATAGAAACGGCCTGTCAATCACAGGCCGTACGTAGTCAGAACAGGCAATTATTTCACGATGGTCATTTCATCAATGAGATTGGTTGCGCCGTCTACATATTCCATTACCCACAGCATGTATCGCGCATCAACATGAATAGTACGTGTTGTACGGGGATCAAAATCCCAGTCTGAGTTGACACTTTCAAATGTACCGTCGAACAACAAGCCAACCAGTTCAGCATTGGCATTCAGCGTTGCAGAGCCTGAGTTACCGCCGGTGGAATCCAGATCGGTAAGGAAATTGACCGGCACACTGTTAATACTATCCAGCTTATAAGGTCCATACTGCTTTTCTTCAATCAGCGACAACAATTTTGCCGGTGCATTGAAGGGACTTTCCCCGGTGTCTTTCTCTAAAATACCTTCAAGACGGGTAAACGGTTCATAGATTAAACCGTCTTTTGGCGAGCCGCCGAGTACATTTCCGTAGGTCACCCTCAGAGTACTGTTGGCATCAGGGTACGCCAGATTACCTTTTGATTTCTGCCAGTCAATAATGGCTTGCATATACAGAGGCTGCAAGGCAGCAGACTGCCCCCGCAGCGCTTTTGTGGCATCTTCTATTTGCATTTCAGTGTCATATAACGCCACAGCAAGACGAATGAAAGGATCTTTACTGCTCTCAAATTCACTGCGACCGGCCTTAAGCCAGTTTACCCGCATTTCAGTATCTTTCAGTGTAGTTTCACGATAAAAAGTATCCAGTACTTCATCAAGGTTTCCTTTATCGGCAGCGGCCTTCAGACCCATAGCATTGTCAAAGGCTTTTACCCGTGCATCTTCAGGCTGAGCCATATAAAGAGAAATCATTTTTTTCCATACCGCTTTATCAACAGCGACATCGAAGCGGCGATCAACCCGTGTCAGGCTTTCTTCCAGCCGTGAACGGTCCCGATCCTGAAAACCCGGTTCATGTTCAGCATCCGGCTTCTCACTTTCTATTGCATTGCGGTAAAGCTGTTTCGCCACTGACAATAGCTGTGCGCGGGACAAATTTCTATACCAGAAATTTTGCTTGTTGTTTCTGATGCGCTCGTCCATGACGCTGTCCAGTTGAGTGATATTGTCAACCAGGGCATTTTTACCCTGCGACGTTAGCCAGGAAGTCAGAGCCTCTTCCCTTTCGGCGCGGCGCGAAACCAGTCCCACCCGCTTAGCGCCTTCAAGTTGTCCCTGTATATTTTTCAGGAAGTTATTCAGGCTGGCGAGTAAGGCATCATATTTTATCCGCGCATCACTACCCTCTTCAGATGCGCCCTTGATGGTATCAACCCACTGCCCCCCCAAATCAAGGTTCGTTGGATACAACCAGTCAAACGTATAGGAAACCAGTGAATGTCTGGCATAACGGTTTGTAGAGCCGGGATAACCTGCCGCCATAACAAAATCGCCGTCATCCAACCCGGCTGCAGAGACCTTGAGTATTTGTGCTGGCTGATAAGGGACATTATCTTCACTGTAGACTGCCGGCTTTCCGTCCGGTCCCACATAAGCGCGGTAAAATGAGAAATCCCCTGTGTGGCGGGGCCACATCCAGTTATCAATTTCCCCACCGTATGTCCCGGTGGATTCCGCCGGTGCATAGGCGATGCGTACATCGCGTATTTCCATTTGCCTGATTAATTTATATTCCAGGCCCTGGAAAAAAGCCGGCACGGAACAGCGGTAACCGGGCTCGGCTTCACATTCAGCAATAATCGCCTTGCGGTTTTGCTCGATGGCATCGTATCGTTCCCGCCCCTGTAATTTCTCACTGAGCGTGCCGGTAACCTGACTGGTCACGTCGGCAACATCCACAGTGACGAACATGCGCGTACCGGGCGCGGCCGGCAACTCATCTGCGAGCTCCTTTGCAAGAAAACCGTTTTTCAGATAATTGTTGTCAGGTGTACTGTTGTATTGCACTGAGCCACGCGCACAGTGATGGTTGGTAACGGCAAGACCCTGTGCGGAAACGAAGGAAGCAGAGCAACCGCCAAGGGAAACAATCGCGCCCATGGGAAAACCGGTTAAGTCAGAGAGTGTTTCAGGAGAAATCTCCAGACCGGTATTTTTAAGATCACCGGCTATTTGCGGGAGCTGTTCAGGGGTAAACATACCTTCTTTTGCCAGTGCCGGAAGCGCTGCACAGCAAAATGCTACTGACGCAGCAATGATTGTTTTTCGGGACATCTTGATTCCTTTTGCTTTTTTCCGTCGTTATTTTACGTCCCTAGTTTACCCGGCAGACGTCAGAATGGAAATTGCAAAAGGAGACTGCATCGCGATGAGACGCTAAAGAGTGTGTGAAAATGTGTCAGGGAAGAGCAAAAAAAGCCCTGTCAGATGCAGGGCGTGACTTTATTTAATGATGCAGTTCAGCATTTAGTTGATCGATAATTTCGACCCATTCAGCATCCTCCAGCAAAGCACTTCTCAAGAATGTAGCCTGCGCATCATTCCAGAAAGGTGCATCTTCAATGTGTCTGCTGTCGTTCAAACCCCGGTGCTTTTCGATAAAACTCTCCATCGCTTCATCGCTGTTGTCCAAACCCAGTTGAGCGAACAGATCCTGCATTGTGGGTTGTTGCAATAACATACGCTGCTCCTTTTATTCATTTCTGATAAGGTTTTAACGTAAGAGGCAGCCCCTGCGATCAGCCTTTTGCAGCGAGAATTTTCTCCGCCATGACGTCCGGCTCAATAATCTCGCCTTCTTCACCCGGTACTGGGCAAACCATGACCACCAGCGCGTCTTTCAACAAGCCCGGTGTCCACTTTTGCATCCAGTCCTGCAGGGAAATACGTAACGGCTCACAGTGAGACCATTCATCCGTAGCCCAGAGTGCAGCCAGCGCCTCATCAGGCCATACCGGCACACCGTCTTCTTCATCAGAAGTGAGCATCACACAACCATCGTCATCTTTTAAGATCCACACCTCGCCATTTTCAATGACGGATTCAACGGTGGCCTGAAGGCGTTTTTCAGCACTGACTTCCAGTAGAGGGTGAGATAAAGACATACATTTCCTTACAGAACCGGCAAGCGGTTATCTGACTTAAATTTTTCAGCATCCGGCTTATCATCTTGTGTTTGATATTCCGGCTTTTCGTTACCCGATGATAATGAATCTGCCATGGGATTTCTCTCCACAGTATTGCCAGACCGGACGACTGATCTTTGATGAACATAGCTGATATATTGGGTCAGACTTCTTTCCTGCAAGTCAAAAGCGTAAAGATTTGCTAACTGATTAATTAATTCACCGCGTTGGTGTTGCGGTAACACAAAGCTGGAAGCAGGTTTATCCCCTGCCGTTAAGCGTTTTTCCGGCGCAAAGGCTGCTGTTAACCGTCTGGCGGGCGTTGCCACTTCACGGTGAACTAACGTGTAGCCGGCATAGCGGTTTTCACCGGCGGACGCACCTTCGTTTCCAGCCGGCATGCCGGCAAATGCCTGTCGTATGGCCTGTTCCATTTTATCCTGCATAAAATCTCCTGCCACAAAGAGTCTGGCACGGCTGGCCACCAGTGTGTCAGTCACATAGTTGCGGATATCATCGCCAGTGATATTCAAAAATGAAGCCGCTTCCGGTTGCACTGTCCCGCGGCTTAAATTACCGGCCTCAATACCGGTGGCTTTTTGCAAACCGGCAATTTCATAGTTCCGCCAGTGTTCGGCTTTTGTTCTTGCCAGAATGTCTTCATCAATACCGTTATAGCGTACAGCCTGTGCCAGCACATTAGTCGCTTCTATAGCTTTTTCGCCGGACGTATCCACGCTCACCTGACTGGTACGGGCGCCGCTGACCAACCGGAGATCACCGTTAAAATATGACAAAGCGGGATTTGCTGCCAATACATCGAAAGCCAGCGCAGGTAATCCTGGCAAAGGTTTATCAGGATACCGGTTGGTATCAAACTGCAAATGTAAGGTGACGGCGGCTGTTGTATCCATGGGCAGCATGACCACGTTAAGGCCATTTTCCAGGGTGAACGTTATCGCGCCCTGAGCAACAGAATTGAACACTTCGCCATTGGCAGGCTGTAGCTGTACCGCACTGGTAACAGATGAGGAATATTTCGCCGGAACTTGTTCCGCAGAGACAGTTTCAACAGAGGCTGTTAACGCCCATGAGGTCAAACACTCGATTACCAGACCCCATATTTTCAGACAACGCATGCTTTTACTCCTTCCATGGCCGCATATTCTGTCAGTCAATACAGTATTAATAGTGATTTGGTTCTCATCTGTGCTAAATCCGTCAGACACAGAGATAAACGGTAACTTTTAATCCGCCAGCCTTGCGAAAGTTTAACCGTATGCAGGTATCATAACCCAAACAGAATTAAATTCCAGATTCAGACTGGTATTACGCCAGTCTGACGATGTAAATAAAAAGGTGAGTGACCGGTCGATACAGGTAATATCACACTTGAGCGGATGTGAGTAAATCGAGCAGTGCGGGTAGCCCGGGACGTTTAACCGATTTCATTGTATTAAGATAAACCGTCGCAGAGAGATCCTCAAAAGTACTGACACAACGGAGTTCCCCGGCCGGTAACAGTTTTTTTGCAACCGATTCCGGTAACAACGCAAAGCCGCCTTCTTCAGTAAGGCTGCTGGCAGCCAGCCGGAGAGAATTTGTACTGAGTCTGGCATCACGGAGCTGAGGACTGATTTGCTGTAACTTATCCCTGACTTTGCTGCCCCACTCTACAGACACATAGGTGTTCGGCGCAGGCTCTTCTGCTTCAGTACCATAAGCAAACATAGCAAGGGGCTCACATAGCAACTCCGTACTCAGAATTTCTTCAGACTTCAGCGGTTCTGAAGACAATGCAATGTCGATGGTTCTTTCATGAAGCTGACGGGATAAGCTGTCCAGCGTAAGCACTTCGGCTTTTACAGACCAGTCTGGAAATGCCTGATGAACTTTTCCCAGCACAGACGTGAACCCCATTTCACTGGCCAGCTGGGTAGCGGCGCACACCACAAATTCGCCGGATTCGGCTTGCAGTTCCCGTTTGGCGTCTTTTAGCGTGTCGGTCAGTTGATGCGCGAAAGGAAGGAGTTTCTCACCAGCCTGCGTCAATTGAATACTGTTGCGGTGGCGTATAAATAAAGTGGTCTGAAAATACTCTTCCAGCAATTTAATTCTGGCGCTGACAGCAGATTGCGTCAGATAAAGATTCTCTGCGGCTTTACCAAAATGCCGGGTCTTAACAACTTCAAGAAAGGTAGATAAAAAGCGGATATCCATAGATGCTACACAGCGAGTCACGTTACAGGGTATACGGTCTCACAGCTTTCTATGGTTGTAAAACAAAAATGTACACAACGCATCAGAAAACTGATGCGTTGCTCAGATAACATTAATCGCGTGTTATCAGTAACTTTCCTGGTGAAGCCTTCGCTGTTTTTCGCGACGCTGAACGTCACGCTTTTGCTTAGTTTTCACCTGATGACGACGGTCCTGGCTTTTTTTGCCGTGAAGGTCACCATCTTCTACCGAGTCCCATTCTTCACGCTGGTAACGATAGTCTTTACTCATTGCAGTCTCATAGTTATTGCCACATCTCCATTATCAGTGTGCTGACAAAAATGGGAAACAAAAATTAATCATCGTGACGATGAATAATTTCACTGAACAAAAATCAACCACCCTCTATTCATTAGCTACCTCACTAGTGTAGCGTTAAAGGGCTAATTTCCCCGTTGAGCCCGTTTCCCGGACTGCTCACGGTGCTTGTCGTCCTGACAAAAGCACATTCAAAATTATTTATCTTAAAGGTAAAAAAAATTTGTTTCCCATGGTGTTTTTATTGATTTAAAAGTCTGCTGAGTTTACTCCTTTTCGAGACTTCGCCATGAAAACGTTTGATATCCGACCAGCTCCAAAGCCCTTCATCGACAGGGTAAAATTTCCGTACGGTTTTAAAAAATCCGGAGACTTCAGTATACCTGAGGCCGACTTGCTGACACGTTACGGTAAAACTTTGTGTGATCTGGAATCAGGCACAATACAACCTGAATCCGCTGATGAAAAACACTTTGTCGCTTTCATTTCCGGTACTGTTCCGGCTGAGAACGGACTGGAAAAAGCGTGGCAAAAGTACGTACACCTAGCCCGTGGAAAACGTAACTTCTACACGTTACACAGTTCGGCCAGCAACGCGGCCGAATTTGATGATGACTACTCAGACGAAACATTCGACGTCGCCTGATTCATCTTCACAGTCATCTTTATGAACCTGCCCGGTTTCTTTCACGGAACCGGTCAGGTTTTGCCGTTTTATTCACGCCTTAACTTTTTACTTTTTCCCGCAGCTTTTTGTGATCTTTTTAGATTGCCTGTACGAAACAGCATGTATACCCGTGCAATCTCAGTACTTGTAAGACCGGGATTTCACTGCGCTTATGGTTTAAGCAGGCAAAAAGGACAAAAAGATGATTGCTTTTAATACCCTGACAAAATTCGGAATTCATGCCACTGACGGCGACATTGGTCAGTGCAAAGATGTTTTGTTTGATGATCAGGATTTCGTTATCCGCTACTTTGTGGCCGATACACACAAGTGGCTGCCCCTTGGCCGCAAAGTTGTACTCTCCCCTATTTCACTTACTGAGGTGAATGACACAGAAGAAAAACTCTATGTGTCTATGACCAAAGATGCTTTGAAAGAAAGTCCGTCCATCGACGACCACAAACCGTTATCGCGGGAATACGAAGAAATCTTATTTAAATATTTCGGTTACGGCTATTACTGGACGGGACCGGGTGCCTGGGGCGACTTCTCACATCCTACAGAGCTTGTTGATCAGCAAAGTATGCAGGACGACATGGACAGCCTTGAAAGCAAGCCTGAAAATCACTTACGGTCCTGCGACGAAGTAAACGGGTACGATATCAGTGCGCAGGGCGAGGACACAGGTCACGTATGTGATTTTGTCATCGACAAACGCAACTGGGCCATTCAGCTTTTCATTATTGATACACGAAACTGGCTGCCCGGCGGGAAAAAAATTGCGCTCGCTCCCGCGCTGATAAAAGACATCGACTGGTCGACGCATAAAATTCATGTGAACGTCAGTCATGATGACCTGATGGCATTACCGGAAGTGGATGATGACCGCCTTGATGACGCCGACTACCTTGCGTCTCTGGCAAGTAAACCTTTAATGACAGATCGAAAATAATAAAGGCGGCAGCCGCCGCCTTAATTCAATAAGAACCGGAGATGTCACTCTGCAGCACAGAAGAAACCATAAAGCAGGCCTATAGTCTGCTTCACTCTGTCGTCGGCCAGACTATAGTAAATTGTCTGCCCGTCACGACGGGTGGCCACCATGTTGGCCTCACGTAAAAGTGCCAGATGTTGAGAAAGTACCGGCTGAGTTACCGGAATCCTGGTCAGTAAATCAGATACAGAAAATTCATCATTTAGCAGAGAACATAACACCATAAGGCGGGTTTTGTTCGCTAATTGCTTTAAATATCGCTCAGCCTCGGAGGCATGGGATAACAATTCTTCTGTGTCAATGTTGTTTGCAGTCGCTGTCATTAGTAGTACTTCTTTATTATTTATTTGTGGGTATTAAAGCGTAAATGATTCTCACTTATCAACAATGTTCATCGTAAATAACATGCGTTCCAAGGTATTACCACTGTTTATTTACCGCAAGCTATATTACATTCACCTTATATTGCAAATGTTATCACTATCGGGGGACATGACTGTCATGACCCGACCATTTCCGGAGAATAACCATGCTGAAGACGATTCAGGAACGCATTGCTTCTATCACCCTGCCCTTACGAATTATTACCGCTCAAGAGGCAGCGTCGGAATGTGCCGGCAATGACGGCGTATTGATTGACGTTCGTGAGCCGGGTGAATGTCAGAACCAGCCGTCTGAAAGCGCTATCAATTTCCCCAGGGGGGTATTAGAGATGAAGATGGCCGAAAAGTTCCCTGACGCCGCCAAACCGGTTTATTTACATTGCGCATCGGGGGTCCGCGCCAAACTGGCTGCAGAACAACTTGCATTGATGGGATACGAAAATGTCTCTGTGATCACCTGTCCTGTTATAGATATTTGTAAACACTTCCCTGAATGACAGACCGGCGCAACCGGCTGATAAGGTTTTATGCTTTCGTGTTTTACCAGCGTGCGCTCTGAGGTAAACTGATTATCAGAAACAGAAGCAAAGTTACCTTAGTAGTTGATTAAAGACAGACACGGAAAATTATGTTGAAAGCAACGTTAGAGCAGTGGCGGATGTTTAAAGCCGTCGTGGATGCAGGTGGCTTTAATCAGGCAGCACAGCTGGTACATAAAAGTCAGTCGAGTGTGCATCACGCCGTTCAAAAACTGGAAACAGCCCTTGGCATTACTTTATTTGAAAATGACGGGCGAAAAGTTAAATTAACAGAGGCCGGTGATTTGATGCTGCGCCGTGCTAATTTTCTCCTTGATGAAGCACACAAACTGGAAGCCGTTGCGACGAACCTGCAAAGTGGCACAGAGACGCAATTACGCATTGCTGTTGATATTATTTTCCCGCCTACGCTTTTATATAATGTTTTAAATAAAGTCTCTCAGGAATATCCCCTTTTACGGATAGAACTGATGGAAACCGTACTTAATGGTGCAAATTCACTTTTAAAAGCTGCTGAAGTAGATATTGCTATCTCACCTTTTGCAGTTAAAAACGGTTTCAGCGAAGATTTATGCGAAATCGAATTTGTTGCCGTTGCCCACCCGGACCATCCGCTGCATCAGCTTGAACGTGCTTTAACCGTAGAAGATTTAAAATCTCACCGTCAGATAGTGGTGCGTGATTCGTCTGCAGAACGCAAAGCCGAGTCCGGCTGGCTGGGTGCCGACCAACGCTGGACAGTAAGCCACGTACGTACATCAATCGACATTATATGCAAAGGTCTGGGTTTCGCATGGCTGCCACTGGCTATTATCAAGCCACAGCTGAATCAGGGACTGTTGAAACCACTCCCGATGGAGACCAGCGGTATACGTAAAGGCCTGTTGTATCTTTGTTTTGAAGACGGAGACCGTCTCGGACCCGCTGCCCGTGCTTTTATTGGCGAACTGCGCTATCAGTCAATGAATCTTCCCACAGCAGAAGCGGAAGGCTTTTTAATTCGTTAAATAGTATGCAAATCGGGCGCAAAAGTTGCCCCAAAAAGCGTAAGCAGGTATAACAAACAGGTCCCGTATAAAATAATAACAAAGGAGGGACCCGTGCCACGTACCATCATTTATTGTTATTCCGGAGCCACAGGGTCTGCACCTGAGATTCAGCCTTTCAAAGCGGATACCACAATCAATGCCGCATAGAGTCGAAATTCAACATAATAAAGCCAGCTTGCGCAAGCGGTTGCTGGCAGGCTCCACAGGCTTATCTATGCTGCTGATAGGCGTATTGTGCTACCTCGGCCATGGCATTCTGATTGAGCTTGAAACCGATTTTGAAAAACAGTATTTCGACAGCCAGATGCCTTTTATCAGCACCCTTGCCAGTCAGCCGGCCATCAACAAAAGACTGATGCCTGATGCGGTAATGATGGTGAAGCGGGGTCCGGTAATCTTGTATCAAAAGTCCGGCATAGCTGACCTTCCCGACACACTGACGGCAAACTCAGGCGAGCCGGTCACAGAATTTAATAACCTGCGTCTTTATATCCGTGAACTGCCTTCAACCGCAGATGGAGCCCCGTTGACCGTTATCTGGCGCACAAAAGATCTCACTGAAATCTCCTCACAGATAGTCAACACCCTTTCTGTCGCCGGCTTTATTACGTTTTGGGTTGCAGTGTGGGCTGCCCTGCTGATGTCCGCCTTCATTGCCCGCCGCTTTGAGCAAGCCAACAACACGCTGGAGCGACTGGCTCTTGAAGATGCACTGACCAAACTTCCCAACCGCAATGCGCTGCTGTCCGGTGATACCTTCAATTCAACCCATGGCGCGTTGTTTTTTCTTGATCTCGACCGATTCAGAGAAATAAATGATGCGCTGGGACACGCGATGGGTGACAGAATGTTGTTTGCTTTTTCACAGCGGTTAAAAAATATTGCCGGAAAAGGCGTCAAGGTATATCGCTACCGTAGTGATGAATTTGTTATCTGGCACCCTGACCTGCCGGCAGACGATGTGCTCAGCCGCGCGTTTACCCTGCTGTACGATTGCCGCGAGCCGTTATTTATCGGAAACAGTGCATTTGAGGTCAGTTGCAGTATTGGTGTTGCCTGTTTCCCTGAGCATGGTCATCACCACGAAATGCTGATCAGAAATGCTGAAAACGCCATGCACAGGGCCAAGAAATTACGTCTTGGCGTGCAAATTTATAATGAGAGACTGGCATATAACAGCACCATTAAAGTGACTTTGCGCAGTCAGCTTCGCTCTGCATTACACAATAAAGAATTTGTACTGCATTATCAGCCCAAAGTAGAAATTGGCAGTGGCAGGCTGGCAGGCGCCGAAGCCATTGTACGGTGGCAGCATCCTGAAGAAGGACTGCTGCAACCTTCGTTATTCATTGATTTGGTCGAACAAAGCGGAATTATTCATGCTTTTACCCGTTACACGGTGGAAATGGCGGTCAATCAGATCAAAACCTGGTCATCCTGCGGGTTTGAATTACCTGTTTCTGTCAATCTGTCTGCTTATAATTTAATGGACAGCGCATTCATCCCCTTTGTCCGTAGTTTGCTGGAAAAGTCAGGTATTAAACCGGCCTTGCTGGAATTTGAACTCACTGAAAGCGCTACGATGGTAGATATCGCGGTAAGCCGCCGCGTACTGTCAGATTTCAGAGAAATGGGTATTGCCACATCGATTGACGATTTTGGTACTGGCATGAGTTCATTTGCCTACTTGCGGGAACTGGATATTCATACTGTCAAACTTGACCAGTCATTTATTCGTGGTCTGGCTGAAGGAAACCGTGACGCAAAAATAGTGGAAGGCATTGTGTCTTTATGCCGTAACCTGGGGATCGACGTGATTGCCGAGGGCGTGGAAACACAGCAACAAGCCAGCCTGCTGACCCGGCTGGACTGTCACATCGCACAAGGATATCTTTATGGCAAACCCATGCCGGCAAAAGACATCCTTTCTGTGATGCAGGACGGTACTTCCCTGACATCACCGCAAAGCCGCATTCACACCGGCGGTCACTGAATTTATAATTATAAAATAAAGCGTGATCTTAATCCGCAGACACCCTGTAATACGTACATTGCGACAATAATTTTTACTAAAGGACTAACACAGTGCTGACTGTTTTACTTGTGGATGACGACCCTGAGTTTACCGAGGTAGCTTGCACAATTATCGAATTTTTGGGTCATGACATTCTGACCGCAGGCAACCTTGCCGAAGCCAGGGAATGGCTGGAAAAAGAAACCTTCGACCATGTTCTGCTGGATTTCATGCTCCCCGACGGTAGCGGCGTCCACCTTTTTGAAGAACTCGATGCCCTGCCCAAACGTCCCAAAGTGACGTTAATTACCGGCCATCCTTCTGTCCGCGGCATTATCAAGGGTCTGTGCGGGCCGAATATCGATTATCTGGTCAAGCCCATACAGCGGGAAGACATCGAAGCAGCCCTGTCCGGTAAAAAAGAAAAACCGGCTTCCGGTGGTAATAAAATTAAGAAGTATTTCGGTCATCTCATTGGTGAATCAGCGCCAATGAAAGAACTGTATAAACTTATTGAACGGGTAAGCCGCACCAGCGCAAACGTCATGTTGCTGGGTGAAAGCGGCGTGGGTAAAGAAGTGGTTGCCGCCTCAATTCATCAGGCCTCTGATGTAACCGGCCCGTACATCGCCACCAACTGTGGTGCGTTTTCTAAAGAATTGATCGGCAGTGAATTATTTGGTCACGAAAAAGGCGCTTTTACCGGCGCGGTGAACCGTAAGGAAGGGGTATTTGAACAGGCTGAAAGCGGTACGCTGTTTTTAGATGAGATCACTGAAATGCCCATCGATATGCAGCCTAACCTGTTACGGGTACTGGAAAATAAAGTGGTCATCCGCGTGGGCGGCACAAAAACCATTCCGGTAAACTGCCGTGTCGTATCAGCGACAAACCGCCGGATGGAAGAAATCGCTGAAAGTAAAGTATTGCGGGAAGACATCTATTTTCGACTCGCCGTGTTTCCCATCACGATTCCGCCATTGCGGGAACGCAAGGAAGATATTCCGCTTCTGGCCATGCAATTTATTGAAGAATTCAATAAAGAAAATGATACCCGTTTTGAATGGGATGAAGCCCAGCTCGATACCCTCACAGCCTACGACTGGCCGGGTAACGTACGTGAATTGCGCCACTTTGTGCACCGCGCTGCCATCATGAGTGACCCGGACAAAACCAACATAGAATTACCGAAGACAATTGAATCTCCTTTCGCGAAAAAGCAATCGACGACGACTGCTCTGGAAGCCGGACGGACCATTGAGGATGTGGAAAAAGAACTAATCTATGCCACTCTCGAGAAAGTGAACGGTAATAAAACACTGGCCGCAGAGATGCTGGGGATCAGTACCAAAACACTCTATAACCGTTTGCACGCATACGGTGATTTGAGCAAAGACGAGTCCTGAGGAAAGGATCCATGACTGATGAAAAGCTGGCGGAAATTGCAAAGTGGGTACACGATGCAAGAAAACCGCTCAACCGAATCTCCATGCAGGCCGAACTGGTAAAGATGGCTCTGAACGGTGATATTCCGTTAGAGAAAGCGCAGGAAGCGCTGGATAAAATTATCGTAAGCACTAAAGATTGCAGCCACGCCCTGACAGAAATGATGGATGATCTGGCCAGCGGTACGGCGGAATAATAATATATGCTGAATAAAGTTGTTCAATCTGCTTACAGCTGGATCACGTTGGTTACCGTGGTCATTGTTATTATTACCGGTAATGCATTTTACGTTGTCAGTACACTGGATGAGCTCGCCTCTCTTGAGAGCAGGCTGTTCAGTACTAACCGCGTGATCAGCGCTATCAATAAACTTCACATGGCTGTACTTCGTGCTGAATCGGGGCAACGGGGTTACCTGCTAACCAAAGATGAAGCCTACCTCACCGATTACACCATCACCCTGAACAAGCTCAATGAATTGCTTGAAGAAGTTGAAGCCGCATCTGTGGAATCGGATCTTCCCAAACAGGAAGATAATATCGAAGATTTAATCGACTTGAGTAAGGCAAAAATTAACGAGCTTATCAAAACCGTAGAGCTTACCCGTGCAGGTGAATACGCCGAAGCACTGTCTCTGGTGAATACTGATTTGGGCCTGAGCTTATACGATGAATTCGATTTACGTTATGACAAAGTGGATGCCACAGAAAGAGAGGCTCAGGTTAAGCATCTGGACAGCCTTATGCGTCTGCGTTCAGACTCGGTAACGACCCTCATCATTTCCGGTATCACCACCGGCTTGCTGATCATCGCCATTCTTATCTTATTGCGCATTAACCTGCGGGAAACCGTTAAACATCAGCGGGATCTCGAAGAATACAATGAAGAGCTTGAAGATAAAATTGAGGATCGCACGCAGGAACTCAAACTGTATGCAGATGAGCTCTCCCGGAGCAATCGCGAACTTGAAGATTTCGCTTTCGTCGCCTCTCATGACTTGCAGGAACCGTTAAGGAAGATTCGTGCTTTCGGTAACCGTCTGGAAGCCGGCTATACTGATGTGATGGATGAACGGGGAAGAGATTTTCTGCAGCGCATGCTCAATGCAGCCGAACGCATGTCGATGTTAATCAGTGACTTACTCGCCTTCTCCCGGGTGACCACAAGAGGTAAGGACTTTTCAGAGGTTGCCCTGTCTGAGATCCTCGACAATGTCACCAGTGACCTGGAAATTGCCATAGAAGAATGCAAAGCCACCATCAATGCAGGCGCCCTGCCGGTGGTGCAGTGCGATAAAACGCAAATTGAACAACTGTTGCTCAATCTGATGTCCAATGCACTGAAATTCAGATCTGAAGATACCTCACCGGTTATTTCCCTCAATTCCCGCCCGTCTACAGAGGAAGAACTCGAACCCATTTTATTGAAAGATGAATATGAATGGGTAACCATCACAGTTGAAGATAACGGCATTGGCTTTGAACAGTCTTTTGCTGAGAAAATTTTTGCGCCGTTCCAGCGTTTACATGGCAGAAGTGCCTACAAAGGAACGGGCATAGGACTTGCCGTGTGCCGCCGGATTGTAGAGCGGCACAATGGCGTTATAAAAGCATTCAGTGAACCTGGCAAAGGATCGCGCTTTGTCATTACGATGCCTGTCAATGGCGAACCGTTTGCGACAAACAGCGAAGGAGTAGAAAAACATGTCTCTTAAACATGGCACCCCGATAAATATTCTGATGGCAGATGACGACGAAGACGATCGTTTGCTTACCCTCGATGCACTAAAAGAAAGCCGTGTACTGAATAACCTGTATTGTGTCGAAGACGGTGTCGAACTTCTGGAGTACCTTCGCCGTGAAGGAAAATATGCCGATCCGAAAGACTCGCCCCGCCCCAGTCTCATTCTTCTGGATTTAAATATGCCCAGGAAGGACGGCCGTGAAGCCTTACAGGAAATCAAAGCTGACCCGTCTCTGAGAGGCATTCCCGTGGTCATTCTGACGACCTCGAAAGAGGAAGAAGACATGCTTAGAGGCTATGACCTTGGTTGCGCTTCATATATTACCAAGCCGGTAAACTTTGAAGGCCTGGTGGACCTCATGCGGGCATTAGGACGTTACTGGATTGAGTTTGTAGAGTTACCCCACGATTAAGTGGTCAGCAATAAGCAGCAATCAATAGTGCACGGGGAAACGAGCGTGGCAGAAGTTATTCGGGTTTTACTGGTAGAAGACGATGAGGATGATTATTTCCTCACCGCCGACTATATGTCCCAGTGTGAAGACCCTAAATTCCACATCACATGGGTAACAAACGGCAAGGCCGCCATCGATGCTTTTCAGAAGCGCACCTTTGACATTTGTTTGCTGGACTACATTTTAGGGGCAGAAAATGCACTTGATGTGCTTGCCACCTTTAAAGCTGCGGGTATCACCGTTCCTGTTGTCATTCTGACCGGCCAGACAGACAGTCAGGTGGATGACATGGTGATGCGTGCCGGTGCAGCTGACTATCTGAACAAAAGCGAAATTGAATCCCCCCGTTTCATGCGGACTATGCGATATGCCATGGTTCGTCGCGAGATAGAAAACGAGCGCATCGAACGGCATAAAGTTGAGCAACAAAATAAAGCAAAAGATAAGTTCCTGGCACACCTTGGCCATGAGTTACGCACACCGCTGACATCCATTCTGGGCTACACCGAGCTGTTGCTTGACGATGAAGCCAACGAACCGATGAACCAGGAACTGTCGATTATCCACACCAATGGCAAACACCTGCTCAGTTTGCTGAACGATTTGCTGGATATGTCACGCATTATGGCTAATAAACTTGAGCTTTCACTCAGAGAAGTGAATCTCAACGGCTTTCTCACAGACGTCCATTCACTGATGAATCTGGCAGCGAAAGACAAAGGGCTTTCCATGGAAGTCTTTTCGCAAAATGATATTCCAGATTTTATCACCGCCGATCCTACCCGGCTCAGACAGGTATTAATCAACCTTATCAGTAATGCGGTTAAGTTTACTGATACCGGCACCATCCGGGTGTCAGTGGAAACCCTGCCCCCCCGAAAATCTGATAATAAAGAATTGCTGTTATTCCGGGTCACCGATTCGGGTATTGGCATGCCGCCGAACAAACTGGATGACATCTTCCGTCCTTTTGAGCAGATTGAAGATGTTATGCGGGCTAACCATGGCGGCGCGGGTCTTGGCCTGGCGATATGCCGTGAACTGGTGTCCAAAATGGGAGGAGAAATCAGTGTTGAGTCAGTATTTGGCCGCGGTAGTACTTTCTCTTTCACCATTGACCCCGGTGACATCAGCGAACAGCACTTTGACGTTTTCCGGTTATCAGCGCCAACGCCGGATGACCTCAACAAGAACCATCTTCATGTCACCGGCCGGGTGCTTATTGTCGACGACTTACGTGAACTGAGAAAGCTCACTGGTCATATGGTCAGCCAGTGCCATGCGACTGTGTCCTATGCTGAGAACGGTGTTAAAGCGCTGGAGGCCGTTTTGCAGGCTGAACAAGCGGGCAAACCTTATCACCTGGTGCTGATGGATATACACATGCCGGTGATGAACGGCATTGATGCTCTTAAAGCCATGCGTAAACACCAGTGTAATGTCGCCGTAGTGGCAATTACCGCCGCCAGCAGAAAAGGCCTGAGACAGTCACTTCTGGACGAAGGATTTGATGATGTGCTTGGCAAGCCCATCGATAAACCGGCGTTGTTCGACATACTGGATCGATATCTTATCAGCACACCGGGAATGGCAAAGCCTTCAGAAGATGAAGCATCCAATGTCAATAAAGCGCTGGAGTTTGTTCCTTATAAAACATCTGAAACGGAGTCCTCCCCCCCGCTTCCAGATACTAGTGACAATCAGCGCGGCGATTCTGACGGAAAACAGGTATTACTGGTTGAAGATGATCACGATGCTGCAGAACTGATGAAGTTGTTGCTCAGTCACCTGGGCCACAGTGTTGAGGTTGCACATAATGCCCGTGACGCGAAATCCCTCATTGCGATTAAGCCATTCGATGCCGCCCTGCTGGATTTAACCCTGCCGGATGCTGACGGGATCAGCCTTGCCAGTGATATCCGTCAGGACCACAAAGATTTGAAGATATACATTGTCAGTGGCCGGGAGCCTGATGAAAATGACTTAAAAGACGTCGACATCGCCGGCACATTGCTCAAACCGGTTAACCGGAACGATCTTGCCACGCTGTTTTAGTAAGAGGTTGCCTGCAATTATTACAGGCAACCTGTAACAAACGCTGGTCCTCGCAAGCCACATCAATTCACCGAAAAACAAAAAGCAAGAATTATCAACAACTTGCACCAAAACTCGTATTGGTATTGGCCTTGCAATACTCCTTGTGAACATTCCAAAAAGGAGAAATTATTATGGCTAACGCAGCATCAACCGCTTCAGCAACAAAGACTTCTAACGGTGTGGCTGATTCGACTCATCCTTTTACAGACAAAGCTCAGGCTTCTCTGCACTCGTCTGTAGATAAGCTGGCTGAATCAGCGGCCCGTGCCGAACAGAATATCCGCTCCACCGCGTCTGACTCTGCTGACAACATGGCAGCACGTAAGGCCCAGATGGACGCGAAGTGGAAGGCCTCAGGGGTACGTAAGTACGCCATCGAAAACCCGGTAGCTACTGCAGGTATCGCGTTTGCTGCAGGCATGCTGGTTACTTCACTTTTACGTAAAAAGTAACATGAGCGTCAGGGAGCCGACTGGTCCCGGTGAAGAGATGGTCACCGGGCACATTCCCGACGAAGCCCTGGTCAGTGATACTGACCGGGGTTTTTCTCCTTCCCGCTCAGAATCGCCGGAAGGCCGTCAGGATCCTTACGCTGAAGACGCTGGCAACGAAGGCACAGAGACTTCCGATGAGTCTGATCCTTCGCTGGACGACATGATTACCAACGCGCAATGGGTGCTGTTCCAAAAGCAACAGGAATTGATAGCACTGACGGAACTTACCGCAGCCGAAGTGAATGTGGCCAGGCAATCAGTGGTCGTCACCGGCATATCAATTCTGGCGTCATTCGTGTTTGCCTGCTTCTGCTGGCTCATCGCCAATATCGGCATCGCCATTACATTGCATCATTTTAACGTTCACAACGGCATAACAGCGCTGATTGTTTTTGTACTTAATCTCGTTCTGGCCGTGGCTGCATTTGCGATAGCCAGAAATGCTTACCGCTACATTTCGCTGATGCCTGCAATCAGAACGCTGTTGCAGGCTGTTGGTGTGAACAAAGAGGAAAAACAGGAGGAAACAAAATCATGAACCTGTTTTTAACTTCGGCACTGCGCGCCCGTGACAAGGCGCAGGAAAACTACGAAATATCGCAATATGAAAGTGCGGTTGCAGTGAACCATGCTAAAGTGACGGCAAGACTTTTTGTTGCCCGTCCCGAAACTCTGCTTACCTGTTTCGGTGCCGGTGCCTGGAAAGGTGCAACCAGTGATGATCCGCCAGGCAAGCGCCGGCAAGCCCTGTTTGCTTTTGCCCGCACCGCAGTTTTCAATTTCTTAGGATAAGGACACTATATGCCAGGTTTTGCATCAGGATTAATGATTAAAACGCGCAACGTATTTTTACCGGTTCTAACGGCAAGTGTGCTGGTTCTCAGTGCCTGCAGCAGTGTTCCGGACTCAGCGCCAACGCCATATAAGGCGGCAAAATCTGAGAAACAGTACGGATATTCATCTGTTCAACTGTCTGATGCGGAGTACAGGGTGATGTTCCGCGCCACAGAAGCCACCGATGCGGCGCTGGTGCAGGAATATACTTTATACCGCGCAGCTGAAATCGCTCAGGCCGCCGGCTATCAGTATCTGGCTATCGTGAAAACAGATGTTGAACGCAAAATGACTACCGGCAAACGCCTGGTAAAAGACACCAGTGCTGCTCAAATCCCTGTACTGCAGGAAGAACAATGCACAATGTCAGGCTGTTCCGGCGTAGCCCAGCCATTCCCGGCACAAACCACAGAGATGACCGTTGAAACGCAGACCATGGAAGACGTGTATTTTTCAATCATGGTAAGAATGAGCAATGATGCGGCTACTCTGGGTAAAAAAGCCTTTAAAGTCAGTGAACTGCTGGCAAACAAACCTGCCTGATATCCGAATTGTAAGCAGCGCCCGGGCAGTCATTTACTTATTCTGCTCTACACCTGATAAACGCCTGAAATACCCGTTTCAGGCGTTTCTTTATTGGCGCAAACGTTCCTTTACTCTATTCTCATCATGTCGTTAATCAGAACCTTATACCATGATGAAAACTATTAAATATTCTGCAGGCTTTAAATCGAACTGGTCATCGTCATTGTCATTCTTGGCGTGCTGGCAGTAACAGCTGCTCCCCGTTTTATTGATTTGTCTGAAGATGCCACTAATGCCGTCACTCAGGGTCAGATGGGCGCATTCAAGTCGGGCATTACGCTGTTACAGGCCAAATATCAGATTCGTCAGACAACGCCGATAAATATCGGCGGACAATCTGTAGATTTCACATCGGATGGCTGGGCTCAGGGTAGCACTGCGGACACCGCCGGCTGTGTGGACCTCTGGAACAAAGTTTACAGCAGCCCTGAACCGGTGAATGCGCTGGCCAGCTACAACAGTCCCCTGGTGACTGGCTGGAACGCTTATTACTACAGTGGCGCCTGCGGATACATTCCCGGAAATGCCGGCGAAGTATTTTACGACGACACCGGTAATCCGACTCAGGTACATTTCGTGTACTTCACTCAGGATCTCACTGTATCTACCTATTCCGGTAATCCAGGCGATGTGAAAATGTACAACCTGTAATTACTGTTAACAGCACTTAAAAGCCGGCATTGTTCGCAATGCCGGCTTTTACTTTTTTACAGAGCAAATTGTAAAGATGTATTTACCCGTTTCTTCCACACGCTGCCAGTTTGAACATCCGGAAAAAAAACTTTGTATATCATGAATATAAAATTTAATTAGCAGACATAACATATGGCCTGATCCCTGCAAATTCCCATACAGAGTTTTGCAACAAAGGGAATCCGCTGTGTCTGCTGCTAATTATCCGTCTGATAATATTTCATATCTCATCAATATGCTGCAAAGCGGTATCACGTTTTACAGTGACGGAATTAAAGCCGTGAGCTGCGACAGTACCCGCGCCCTGTTTTCGCGTATATTAAAAGAGAAGCAACAAGCCTGTACTGATCTCATGCCTTATGCAGGTCAGCACAGTGATTTTACTGAAACGTCTTTGCTTATCGAAGCGAGAAAACTCTATACCCATGTAGTCAGTAAGCTTTCTGCAAACAGTGAGCAGGTGTTTGTTGAGCAACTGGTAGCGCTGGAATCACGGGTTCTGAAACAGTTCGATGATGCGTTAAACGAAAAACAGAGCCAGTCTTGTGCTCAGTTGTTGCGGAAAATCCGCACCCGCATGCAGCAATGCTATGATGAATTATTATCCCTGAAACAAGCCAGAACGCGGTTATTGAAGGACCGCGCCTGAACTGAGGACGTTAAATGTTCCCTGTTATTCTTTAATATTCAGCGTATTAGCCCTTTCGACCCAGTCTAGATCGCGGGTCTGCTCATCCAGCGTTCCTTTTGCATCTTCAAGAAATACCTGACAGAAATAATCCACACATTTAAACGTGTCCCGGTATTTTTTCAGTTGTATGTCCATTTCGTGCATAGCATTTGAAAACTCTGAGTTAGATTTTGATAACTCATAGTCACATTTCAGATAAGCACACAATACGTCTGCGGCTTTCGCCAGCGCCACATGAATATCTTCTTTATCCTGCTCAATCAGAGGCTGATAACGCTGACGTAGTGGTTCAGGTAGTGTTTGAAGTAACATGGCTTCAAACCTCCGCTCCAGCTTTTTAATCGCCATGGTGGTTTCCGGGTCGTGATATTTTACCGGGCTGGGAATGTCGCTCATACCGGCAATTTCACTGCCTTCATGGAAAATAGCCATGGAGGCTACCCGGTCAGGCTCAACATCTTCGTTAAATACGTCTTTTGCAATTGCCCCGAGCATATGAGCAACCACCGCCGCTTCATAAATATGCGTCGATAACATTTCTTCCTGAAACTGCGCCATTAAGGGCCAGCGTTTTACGTTTCTTGCTCTTTGCATCAAACCGATAAATGCAGAATGGTTTTTACTCATGAATAGTTGTCCGTATATCGAAAGCGGGACCGGCAACGGCTGGCGGGCCACGGGTAAGCCGGATTAAATAAATGATGAAATATAAATCTAGTGTACCAGCGTCTCTCATGCACTGCATGAAAGCTTTCCGGAGACTGTGTAAAAAATGCAAGTAAGTTGTAACTACCGCCCTGTCCATCAGGGCCAAACGCAGTAAAACAAAAAAATAAACCTTAATTTTCAACACCTTAAATGATGGCACAATACCAGCATATGTGTATATGTCATTTACTAGAGCAATATGAGGAAATAAATATGCTAGGTTGGGCAGTTACATTTTTCATTATCGCCATTATCGCAGCAGTTTTTGGCTTTGGCGGCATTGCCGGTGCAGCATCAGGCATTGCTCAGTTTTTATTCTTCGTGTTTGTAGCGTTGCTGGTGATCTCTCTGATCGCAAATGCATTACGCGGCAAATCACCTAGAGTCTAACAATTTACATTGGAACAAGGAGAAAGGACTATGAACTTATCTAAATTAATGCTTAAGGCACTCTTAGTAGCAGGTTTCGCATTCTCACTGGCCGCATGCGGCGACGGTGAAGCAGAAAACGCAGGTGAAAAACTCGACGAAGTCGTTACCGATGCAGGTAACGCAGTTGAAGACGCCTGTGAAGATGCCAAAGAAGGCATGAATGCAGAAGACAAAGACTGTTAATCAGTACTAAGAAAAATCAAAACCAGACCTCCGGGTCTGGTTTTTTATTTCTGACACCCCATAGCCTGTTTCAGCAAAGCCGGCCTACTTCTGATCAGATAATTCAGAAAACCAATTTTTTCATTTGTCAGCTGCCGGTAGTCAAAATACGGCGTCACAACCAGTGACCGTTGCAAGCACACAGCAAAATCAGCCGTCAGCCATTCCACACTGTCTGTTAGTCCCAACGTCCCGGCAAAGGTTTTGCCCATCACAATATTTAATCTGGCGGGGTTAAAGTGTTCCGGCACTTTAAACCAGAGTGCAGTACTTCCCTGCTCTGTCAGCAATAGCTCGTCACGATACTGCTGCCATGAGGAAATGCCTTGTGTTTTGCCGGCACTCTCTGACAAGGCAAATACCCATTTTGCGTAGACATTAAATACTTTACGCCAGCCATTTCCGCATTCCCGGTTTATGTTCTCAATGAGGGTATTATTTGCCGGCAACAATTGTCCCGGAGGCCCCGTCAGAGGATAATCAGGCCGGTTTGCCATAAACACCTGAATACACGCCTCTTCACACCCTAACCCTGCAACGGAATCTGCCTCAGGCATTGCTCAGCTCCTTTCTCAGCCATCAGTAAAAAAGGCCTGCATCGCTGCAAGCCTTTATTCGTCTATACATCATACCTGATTGCAGGGGCATTACCCGCTACTTTTCTTACCAACAAAACGGTTTAGCAGCGCCGGCAATAAACTCAGGTCAGTAAACAGTGCCAGCAGCATCGCCAGTGCCGTCAGCAAGCCAAAATACACACTGGGTAAAAAGTCAGAAAAGCCGAACAGTGAGAAACCCGTTGCAATAATGGTAGAGGTGAACAATATAGCCAGTCCGGAATGCCCGAAGGCTGAACGGCTCCCCGCGTCTGCGCTGCCATCTCCCTGTTTCATACCAGACAGGTAACTGTGTAAAAAGTGAATGGTATCATCGACAGCTATGCCCATGGCTATTGCCGCAATAGTGATAGTCATAATATCAAGGGAAATACCGGACCAGCCTATGATCCCTAAAATTCCCAGCGTAGTGAGTATATTCGGTAGAAGTGCAATCAGTGTGACCTTAAGCGAGCGGAAAATAGCAAACAGCACCAGCGCCAGCACAGCATACACAATGCCGAGAGTTTTGATTTGGGAGTCAAACAGACGACTGAGAATATCCTGATACAACACGAACAGGTTAGTCAGTTCATACTGAGAGTCATCCAGCCCCGTGGCTTTTAAGTCAGACTGCAGTTGAGTCATAAACAGTTGACGGTTCAACCCTTCCGTGGTGTCCTGAATACGCGTAGAGATACGAAAGGCATTATCTTCAGCAGAAAAGTACGCCCCCACCAGCTGATTTACCACCTTTTCATCCAGTAAACGGTAGATAGAGGTAAGCTCATACTCAGTAAGAGGCTTTCCGCCATTTAACTGTTTTGCCAGTTCAGTAAAATTTACTACCGACGTCACACTGCCTGTGGCGTCAAATGCCTTGATGGCCGCCTGCGCCAGCTGCAACTGTGCGACAGAGTCTGCCGTCAGCACCAGTTCCTTCGACGCGTTTTGTTCATCCAGTGTAATAATGACATCCAGGGCAGTAGAACCACCAAATTCACGGTCGATAAACGCCAGTTCTTTGTAGATTTGCGTGTCTTTATCAAAGTAATTAATAAAGGAGTTTTCAACATTAAGCCGTGTGATGCCCGCCGCCATAACAGCAAACACAATGAGCACAAACCCGCTGACAGCCATTGGTGCGCGCATCGACAGCCCGCGCAGGCGTTCCAGCAATGCTTTAATAAAACCGTACTCTTTCGTTTCTTTACTGGCCGGTAAAAATGACAGCAAAGCCGGGAACAGCAGCAAACTTACCGCCATGGTGATCAACATGGAAGCCAGCATCATCCATCCAAATGCGACCACCGGCTGCAAGCCTGAAAAGATGAGAGCGCCGAATCCTACAGAGGTGGTCAGCGTGGCGTAAAAACAGGGAGACAGTTTATCTTCCAACGTAGCGACAATGCGCTGGCGTTGAGAATACTCAGGGTTATCCCGGCTTATTTCGCGGTAACTGCCGATGACGTGGATCATTACTGCCAGGGTAAGAATAAGTTGCAAAGCCACAAAATTTGCGGAAATGACCGTGGTACGTAAATCCAGCAACCCGAACAGGCCCATGGTCAGAAATACGCTTACTGCACAGGAAAGTAACGGAAAGAATACCCACTTAAATGAACGGTACAATAAGGCCAGAAGTAACACGATAACCGCAGCGATTGCGGTGCCAAAATTCACCAGGTCTGACTTGATGATATCTATAAGATGCTGGCCTACCACATAGGCACCGCCAAGATAGGTGTTGGCTCTGTCAGACACAGACTGCGTGATTTGTTCAATTTTTTCGATTTCGGCTTTTCGCTGTGCGGTCAGTTGCTGACGGATAGGATCAGCCTTCGCCTTTAACGCTTCAATTTTCTTATTGTCGGCGTCACTGAGGCTCTCACCGTCAAGTACTTTGGCCTGAATGGCGGTAATTTCTTTGTCTATTTCTGCCAGTTCAGGATTGTCTTTAAAAACAATCTGAATGCCCGTTGCGGTTTCCTGACGGTTAACCAGCAGGTCAGTAAAAATTGGATGGCCTGAAATCATCGATTTCATTTGCGCGGGAGAATACTGCTGCTTTTCCCATGACAGAGAAGCCACATCGGTATCACCGGTAAGTGCACCGGCATCATTAATAAGCGGCACGGTGATAATGGATGTCACAGCTTCGACACGGTCGATTTTCTTGATTTCTGCCGACAGCGCAGCAATATCATCAAATGTCTGCCGGCTGAACAGATCATGAGAAACTGGCTCATAAGCCAGCAGAATAAATTCCTGCGGGGCGAATGTCTGATCAGCAACCTGAGTCTGAATGTAGAGCTTGTTATCTTTGACCAGTAAGGTATCTGCGGACGCATCAATGCGAAATTGCGATATGTGTAATCCCAGCCACGCTAAAGCCGCAATAAAGAAAACCAGAATACCCCAGCGGGCTGAAATAATCCCTGCCGCCAGCTTACTGGTTATCTTGCTGTTCGCGTTCACTGAGTTCGAAGAGTTCGTCACGTCGCTGTCCCTGAATGTACTGATTACGGAAATAGATGTAAGGATCCTCAGCCTGCTCATACAGTTTCCTGTACGTATCTGACTGATTTGAGAAGTCATCAAAACCTTCAAAAATCCTCAACTGATAGCTCTCCGGTGGTTCGGCAATGTAATTTACCGGATGGACAAACCCTTCGGTGAGCGTAGATAACGCGCCGCGGGAATCAGACGGACCTAAAATGGGAATAACCAGATACGGGCCGGAGCCAATATCATAACGTTGCAAGGTATTTGCGATGGTTTGCTTTTGCGGTTTGATGTCGAACCAGTCGGATGCCGGGTCGAATAAGCCGAGCAGTCCCACCGTAGAATTAATCAGAAAGCGCCCTAAGTTTGCACCAGCCTCACCGAACTCGCCTGCAAAGGTGTTGTTGACCAGATTCAACGGCTCTCTGAGATTATCAAAGGCATTACCGATTTTGTCTCTAACTACACCGGGCACTACATAATGATAACCGTCTGCCAACGGTAAAAGTACATACTGATAAGACACATTATTGAAGCTGAACATGGCCCGGTTGAAACCTTCCCAGGGATCGTTGTAATACACCTCATCACCGGTATTCCCTGACTGAGGGGTATCGCCTACTGCAACCACCACCGGAGAAACAGATACGGCTCCCTGGCTGGTTTGCACGGTAACGTCCTTACCTTTCGCAAGCTCTTCAGCCAGTGCAGGTTCGTTATTTTGAGGTTGCTTGTTGTCCTGCGGTTGTACAGCAGAATTTTCAGGCGTGTCGGGCGCGCTGGCACAGCCACCCAATAAAAATAAAAAAATAATTAAGGCGAAAGCACCTTGTCTATAAGCTGGCATAGATACCACTTTCCTTCCTTTCGTGGTGATTCATTATATTTTGAGCCCGCTGCAGAGCTTCATCCCTGCTGTAGTCCCAGTCACTATCATCATAGTTACGGGCCAAATCAAGATAATGCTCAATCCTTTGCTTACGAATTTGATGAAACGAATTCGTCGGGTCAAATTCCAACTCATTAAATACCGCCTCAACTTCTGCCAGATCAGCACCAGTTGATGTTTCTGCCGGCGTTTCCCCCGGCCAGGTTGAAAGTTGCTTTCCGGACCCCAGAGCTACAAGACTGGTCAGAAGTAACACTGTCATTACTGCAATTTTTAAGTAATTCATGTTTTTCACCATCGTTGTTTAATTCAAGGGCCGTCCGGATCGCTTTCCTGTACTTAGTTAGCGGTCGCTGCCTCCGCCATCACTGCACCTGTTGTTGCCTTACCGGCTTTGTGGTCACGTTTGTCGTAGCGATCGAACCAGTTAAAAACTGGCTGCGAGTGAATGAGACGCTCAAATGACGTTGACGGTAACGGACGGTGTTTAGTCTTCAGAAATTTCATACTGCTCCCTTGCGTGCGTAGAATTGAATTCCGGTAAATGACTTATTTACTCTCACAACTATTTTTAATATTCCAATTTCCGCGCCATATTTTTAAAGATCTTACAGAAACGCCGTAAAAGCCCCCCGTGCTTCAACGTCATGACCGGCGTTTTCGTAACCTACTGATTTATTAGACTTAAGTATTAATTCAATATCATAGAATAAAAATCATAGGGAAGGGATTCGGGCGATTACACCCACACAATTTACGTGGACCGGAAAAAACAATGATACTTTTTTTACTACAGGCGGGAAATATTTTCACAGACGGGAAGGAAAGCTTTTCAGCAGGATTCATCAACCGGAACGCAATAAAAAAGGGCTGAGATAACTCAGCCCTTTCCGGATTATGCAGTTAAAAAGTATTATTCACTTTTCATCGCTGTTTTCTGTTGAACGACCTTCAGGTTGTCTTCAACGTCTGTAACATCTGTGGCGTTTTTCGCAATCTCAACGGCCAGGTCACGCTCAGCGTCTGAGTCTACTGTACCGGTAAGCGTAACATTGCCCTGCTCAACATCCACGTCGATATCAAAACCGGAAATGTCAGAGTCCATCAGTAAACGGGTTTTGATAACAGTCGCGATTTTAGCATCTGTCAGTTTGCCGGTTGCAGAGTCCATATCCATGTCATCGCCGGACATAGCTTGAGAGTCATGCTCTTCTACAATGGTCAGCTGGTTATCAACATCTGTTACGCCGTCGATATTCGCTACCAGCTCTTCCGCGAGCTTTTTATCGACAGAGTTATCAACTTTACCTGTCAGAATAACCTTGCCATCCTGAACATCGGTGTTGATATCAAAAGAATTCAGATTACCGTTAAACAGTAATGTTGCTTCAGCTTTGCCGTCTATCCAGGCATCCTTGGCACCTTCCTCCCACTTGTTCGCAGTATCCATAGATCCTGCAAAAGCAGAAGTAGTTAATGTACCAGCTACTAACAGTGAAAGAATTGAACGTTTCATAATTTTGCTCTCCTTAATTATCAAGCAAACTAACTGAAGCCAACTTCATGCCATCAAGTTAAACAACTGAAAAATATAAATTTTTATCGTTAACTATAATTTTTCACTTTTTCCCTTCATGCAAACTTTTCTCAGAACCCCGTATTTTTTACCTTGCATTTACAATTGCTGAAATCACCTCGTTTGATCGAACCGGGCAGAAAGTCTTTATATAAGTAAGCTAAATATTTTGATTCCGGACAGTAATTTCAGCGGACGAACCATGACAACAGTACTCTCTATTATTACCCTTTTCTTTATTGTGGCTGCAATACTGCCTCACATACCCGGCCAGCACTGGTTAATCCGCGTGTGGGAGTTTCCCCGTCTGCAGCAGGCGTTTATTTTACTTGTGCTCACCTTAGTCTGGACATACTGGTATATCGAAACGCCCTTACTGGCGCTGTGCATGCAGGCCGGTGCTGTCTGTGCTTTGCTCTATCAACTTGCCTGGGTAATCCCTTACACACCGGTATGGCGCACAGAAGTGAATCAGGTACCGGCAACTGATGACGACCGTACAATAAGCATTCTCACCAGCAATGTATTAATGACTAACGATAACTATGACGCACTGATTAATCTTACCAGGCTACGTAAACCGGATATTTTGGTGACGCTGGAAAGCAACAAAGACTGGGAGCAGGCATTGTCGGTCCTTCACGATGACTATCCCTATCGCCTCTCTTGTCCGCTGGAAAATCTTTACGGCATGCATCTTTATAGCCGGCGTCCCTTCGGCAACGAAAAAATCCGTTTCATTATTGAAGATGACGTACCGTCTATGGAAATCTGGCAGAAAATGGCCGGTACTCAGGTAAAAATCCATTTTGTACACCCTAAACCGCCAAGTCCCACAGAAAATAAATCTGCCGGACCCAGGGATAAGGAACTGACACGGGTAGGAAAAGAAATGGCAAAGTTAAAGCATCCGGCCATTGTTACCGGCGACCTCAATGATGTGGCATGGTCACCGACGACCCGAAAATTCAGAGAAATAAGTGGCATGCTGGATCCCCGTCGTGGCCGTGGATTCTTCAACACTTTCCATGCGGATTATCCGTTGCTGCGCTGGCCCCTCGATCATGTCTTTCATACTGAACATTTCGAACTGATCAAAATAGAAAGAATGCCGGATGTAGGCTCAGACCACTTTCCCTTACTTACAACACTGAGATTAAGAACTGATCCATCAATTGAACAGGCATAAAAAAACCCGTGGCTTTTCAGCTACAGGTTTCCATGAACTCTCTTTTGAGGGTATTTTGTCAGGCTGTGATTGCCAGCGGTTCCTGTGTGGCAAAGCGTTGACAACGACTCACAATGTCACGATAGTCTGAAGGATCCGGAACACTGTCATCTGCAGCGGCAAAGGCTGCGTTACCTGCGGGGTCTTGTCCGGGGTTCATCAGTAATACCGGCGAATCACAGGCTTGTTTTATTTGTGCCAGTATTTCCGCACCGGGTAAATCCGGCATCGCCACATCAAGCAGAATAGCGTCGTATCGCTGAGCCTTGCTCAGACGGATAGCCAGCTTTCCGCTGGCAGCAAAATCCACTTTCCATCCCAGTCCGGTCAAAAAGCAGGTTAACTGGCTTGCTACCACAGGATCGTCTTCAACGACCAGAATTTGTAAGATTGTACCGGGGGTCATGTTGCCTCCTTGCTGTTTTCACACTCTGTCCGCATTTCTGCGACAGGTCTCATAGACCCTAAAACTTAAGGAAACGCACATTTAATTTGTACTGGTGCTACAGGTGCAGCAATAAAGTTGCTACCTTTCTGCACGTGTATCTGCAGAATTTACTTTTGCAGAATTCACGCCATCTCTGTATAAGCGGCGTTTATTACGAATTTTATATACCACCGAAATCAGTATTAACCCCAAATATCAACACCTTAAAGAAATAAGCGTGCTAATTTCATGATCAAAGGTAAGACAACATTACCATTAATGAAATTTGAAAAACAATTCTATCTGTGAATATTGTCCCCATGACAGGCCAAATTGGGACAAGTCGCCGGCACCTGCTCATTTTTTGTGCAAGCACCGGAAGAAATGGATCTCAGGAGAGGAAGGAATTAATTTTCCGGCATGCTTTATCGCGGGATATAAAGTGCGCAAGAGCCAGCAACCGGTCGTCCCGTGGCCAGACCGCCTGATTAAGGGTACTGACATCGTTTTCCGATAGCCGCTGCGTATCCAGCATGAGCGCCAGTGCTTTTTTATTTGGCTTTATCAGCGCCGGTTCAGCTGCGGTAACCAGACTGACAGGCACACATATAAATTCCCGCTTTTGCGGGTCGCGGATCACACAAATTTCATTGTCACTGGAAAGTACAGCCGGCCAGCCTTCAGCGATGCGGCTTTGACCAAACATGGCCAGCGTAAACGCAATCAGTACACCAAACACGGTAAGTTGGAAAACCTGAGATAAATCAGGAGCCATAACCACAATAATGGCGACTACAACACAAAAAATACACCACGCAGCAAACACCCGGCGCATGGCCTTCGGGCTGATACCGGAAAAAATTGTTGCGTGTTTAAGTTGCTCTTTATCGAGAGTCTTAACAGAAACCAGATTATCAGACACTACAATATCCTACAGAATAACTTTATACCTGAAACGTATAACCAATATGATAAAGCCGCAACTAATCATTAGTATGACAAGGATGGACCGGATGAACGACTATTGTTACATGATTTCTGAGCCTGAATAAGGGCTTATCTTCCGTAAAGCTAAATAAATATCGCCAAACTTCTCAAACGCTTAACTTTTGAACATGTGCGACAATTTGTCGCATGTTGGTTTTGCGACGCCGCCGTTACACTATCGCCGGATTTAATAACCGGAAAATGTAAGTGAAACCATTCCCCTATGCTGTGTTGTCTGCAACCACACTGCTCAGTACATTAGCTTCTGCCGGAGAAACTCCGGTGGAAACCATCGAAGTCACCACCCGCCAGCCTCATCTTCATGGTGATGAGAACCTCTCATCCCGTCTGGCACAAGCCGGTATCACGTTTTCTGCAGCAGGCGGTGTCTCTGCATTACCGGTGATGAACGGTATGATGGGTGACCGCATTCAGCTACTCACCGACGGTGTGCCTGTTACTGCAGCTTGTGGTAACCAGATGAACCCGCCTCTGTCATATGTTTCCGCCAATCAGGTCAATACCATTGCCGTTTTACCGGGCGTATCTCCGGTCAGTGCCGGCGGTGACAATATTGCCGGGGTTATTGCATTGTCTACTTTCACACCGGCATTCAATACTAGTGATACGGTAACGTTTGAGAAAGGGTCGCTGGGGTATTTTTATCAAAGCAACGACAATGGCAGAACCCTGAGCGCTGATGCCACTGTTGCCAGTGACACATGGTATCTGAGCTATGCAGGAAATCAGTCCAAAGCAGAAAGCTACGAAGACGGGCATGGTAACCTGGTACTTGATACCCTTTATAAAGCCACAAACCATTTGCTGAGTGGTGGTTATCAGGATGCATCACAACGCCTGCAAATGAGCATTTCTCACCAGCGTATCCCCTATCAGGGCTTCCCGAACCAGTACATGGACATGACTGACAATACCAGTACAGGCATTACGGCACTGTACCAGCGACAGTTCGGAGATATTGCCCTGGATGCCACCGCCAGTACCCGTCATACCACCCATGAAATGGGTTTCTTCACGGCGGAGAAAACAGGCATGATGCCAATGAACACAGACAGCCACGACACTGCACTAAAGCTGAAGTGGACGATGCCGGCAGACAACAGCAGTACCTTTGTTTTTGGTCAGGAATATTACGCCAATCGCCTGGACGACTGGTGGCCTGCCGTGGAAGGCTCAGCCATGATGGGCCCCAATGACTACATCAACATTAATGACGGGGAGCGGGACCGCCTTGCAGCCTGGGCTGAATGGTTGTCCGCCGCTGATGAAGACTGGCAGTACCAGGCGGGACTGCGCGCTGAATATGTCACAACGGATACCGGTGAAGTTCAGGCATATGTCAACAGCAGCATGGATGGAATGTCCATGGGTGGCATGTCCATGGGCAGCGGGATGATGATGGCAAACAATCTGGCAGCAGCCAGCGCATTTAATTCAGCAGACCGGAGTCAGTCTGACACACTGTTCGACGCCACGTTGCTGGCTACACGCAAATTATCCGGCGATCAAAGCCTGACCCTTGGTATCGCAAGAAAGAACCGCGCCCCTAACCTTTATGAACGCTACAGCTGGGGAACCAGCGCCATGGCCACATCCATGATTGGCTGGTTCGGTGACGGAAACGGCTATATCGGCAACATCAATCTTGCACCTGAAACCGCCAGTACAGCCTCGGTGTCCTGGCAAGCAGAAAAATCAGACTGGGCAGCAGAAGTGAGTATCTGGTACACGCGGGTATCAGACTACATTGACGTCGACGTCACCGGTACTTTCAACCGCACAGAGTCCGCTGCGGGACAGAGAAACATTCTGCAATTTGTGAACACAGACGCTACTCTTACCGGTGCTGATGTAAAAGCATCGAAGCGTCTGTTTGACAATGAAGCAGGGGCATTGACCTGGAAAACAGCGTTCAGCTGGCAACAAGGTGAGCGCCGTCACGGAGAAGGCAATCTTTACCAGATCATACCGGTACAGAATACTATGAGCCTGGAATATGCCATATCGTCGTTCTCCGGTGCATTATCCTGGCAATGGACAGGCAGTAAAAACGATGTGGATAACCGGCGGAATGAGAACACCACTGACGCCTGGTCACTGCTGCATCTGTCTACTGCCTGGCAACAGGGTAATATGACTTTCCACTTCGACATCCATAATCTGCTGGATACCTGGTATGAAGAGCCCGCTGGCGGAGTCAACATTGCTCAATTTAAGCAAACGCCGGAACAGGGCTTCGCGCAGATTGCCGGAAGGGGGCGGTCTTTTGACCTTGGCGTAACACTGGCGTTTTAGACTTAACACTTTATACTCTGCGGTTGTACGCCGCAGAGCACTCTATAATCAGGCCCGCTCTGCAGAAGCAGTACGCCGGAATAACAGACAATGCGGTAATCCACGCTGATGCTACTGATCTTGCTCACCCTGCTACCCGAAAAGCGCCGGCTGAACGCCGTAGCGTTGTTTGTATGCACGGTGCTGGAAATCGTGCTGATAAACTGGCTTATTGGATTGAACGGTGCGGCCAGTAATCCCTACGCCATCATATTACTGATCCCCCTTGTCGCCGGTCTGGTACAACTTCCCTTCAGGTTGGCCACGGCGGTATTGCTTATCAGTACCGGTGCCCAGTTATTACAACTGCTTGCTTCCCCTGCTTCTCATCATGATGGTATGGCGCAGCATGCGGCCAATATGGTGTGGAGTTTTGCCGGCACCAGCGTGTTTATCGCAGCCATCATTTTTTATTACCGCCGCCAGTTAAGAAAGCGCAATGCGGCTATTGTTGCGCTCAGAGAAACTCAGTTAAGAAATGAACAACTCCTGGCTATTGGCACTGCCGCCGCACAACTTACCCATGATGCTGCAACGCCGGTTCAGACAATTAATTTACTACTGGAAGAATGGCGGGACAGCCCGGATCCGGCACTCATAAAAGAGCTCAGTGAACAGGTCAGCAGACTGAATGGTTTGTTATCTGACTGGCGGGAAGTGGCTGATGATGTCAGAGAGTCCCGCACCACAACCTATCGCAGTTCAGGATTAATCAAAGCATTACGGCATAGTCTGACTCTTGCCAGACCGGAAGCCCTTATTCACTGGCAAACCTGTAATAGCGATTGCAATATTCACGCTGACCGCACTCTGCTGCCTGCGCTTACAAATATTGTCGTTAATGCCTGTGAGGAAGCGTCCGGTGAAGCAGACAACGGCGTGAGCATCACTCAGGTTGTCAGCACCGGTCAATGGACGTTGCGGATAGCTAATCCGCTGAATAATGCGCCACCTGAACACGCACCGGTCATCGGCCGGCAACTTGTTCACAGCGAAAAAGGAAACGGGGTTGCCAGTGTGCTGACAAACGCAACAATTGAGCGGTTCGGTGGCAAAGTCAGTTGGGAAATTATTGATAGCCGGGGCACTCTCACACTTGAAACCACGGTCATTTTGCCGGCAGAGCAATAATGCAGACTATCTTTATCATTGACGATGATCCCAGACTTTCACAAGTGCTTGCCAGACGGTTTGCCACCAAAACAGAATTTAACGTACATTGCTTTGCATCGGCCAGTGAAGCCATGCACCACCAGCAAACCGGTGTTTATGCAATTTTACTCGATATGATGTTGCAGGATGAAACCGGACTGGATTTTATTGAGCAGCTGGCCGCCCGCTTTTGCCCCCGACACCTGATTGTGATGACAGGATACGCCAGCATTCCTACCACCGTGCGGGCCATAAAAAGCGGTGCCACAGACTACTTAACCAAACCGGTTTCTTTCCAGACCATTTTGCAACGCCTCGGGGTGGTGTCAGCCGGAGATGAAAAAGAATCGCTGACACCGATGACGCCGGCACAGGCGGAGTGGGAACATATTCAGCGCACCCTGCACGATCACGCACACAATATTTCCGCTACAGCGAAGGCATTGGGAATGCACCGCAGGACTTTACAAAGAAAACTGCAAAAGATGTCACCGGGTAAATAATATTACCCCTTGCCGTCGTCACGGGGTGACGTCAGGGTAGATTTTGATGCATTCAACCATTTGGTCAGTGCCGCATACATTTCTTCCTGCCGGAATGGCTTACTTAAATGATCATCCATGCCACATTCCAGTGCTTTACGTTTGTCTTCCACCATGGCCGCAGCGGTCAGAGCAATAACCGGCACATTGATGCCAGACTCACGGATTTGCCGGGTCGCTTCATAGCCATCCATCACCGGCATCTGAATATCCATTAAAATAATATCAAAATGATGGCGGCGTGTTGCAGCCACAGCCAGCGCCCCGTTATCTGCCATGGTGACATCCAGTCCAAGGTGACGTAACTGTTCACCCACCACTTCCTGGTTAATCTCGTTATCTTCTACCAGTAATACGTGACCGCTAAAAGCCCCTTCAAGGTTGTCTCTTACCCGTGCCCGCTCAGCTTTAAACTCATCAATTTCCCGTGGCTGAGGTAACTTAAACGGCAGTTTTACTATAAAAGTCGTGCCCTCGCCCTGACGGCTTGTTACTGAGATATTCCCGTCCATGGCGGTTGCCAGACGATGGCTGATGGTCATTCCCAGCCCTGTACCACCAAATTTGCGGCTGGTTGAAGAGTCCGCCTGCGTGAAGGCATCAAAGACTACCTTCTGCTGACTTTCCGACATGCCAATCCCGGTGTCTGTCACTGAAATTACCAGCAAGCATTCATGATCGTCGATATCTTCATACCGGCACACCAGGGTAACACTTCCCTCACTGGTGAATTTAATGGCATTGCTGAGTAAGTTCACCAGTATCTGCCGCAGCCGCAACGAATCACCGGTAAGCCAGGGGCGAAGTTTGCCGTCAAAACGGAATTGCAGTTCAATACCTTTTGCTTTTGCCTGTTCAAGAAACAAATCCCGCAACTGGCTGATAATGTCCTTAATAGAAAAAATTTGTTCCTCAAGTTCCAGCTTCTGTGCTTCGATTTTGGAAAAATCCAGAATGTCATTGATGATCCCCAGCAACAGCTCGCCGGAATGATTAATTTTTTCGAACTTGTCACGGAAATTGGCCGGCGGTTCCTGGTTCAGCCCTAAACGGCTTAATCCCAGAATGGCGTTCAGCGGCGTACGAATTTCATGGCTCATATTGGCCAGAAATTCACTTTTCGCACGGTTTGAACGTTCTGCGTCTTTAACTGCCTCAGCCTGAGCATATTCTGACTCAACCAGTCTGCTGTTAGCCTGAGTCAAATCACGGGTACGTCGTTTGACCTGATATTCAATTTCATCAGTATGCCCGGCCACAATAATAATGAACCAGCCCAGCAGCCCGGCGAACAACACAGAACCTGCCAGCAGCAAATGTACGCCCCAGGGCTGATAAAGAAAGCTGCTGCCGCTCACCTGCAGCAGCACCCAACTGTGCCCTCCGACAGTAATTGTTCTGACCTCATTTAGCGGAAAACGCTCAGCCAGGAAGCCCGCTTTGTCTTGTGCCAGCTTATTCCATCCTGTAGTCAGAAACTCTACATCTTCGCCGGAGAGGTTTTGCCGGAACAAGGTGGAATGGCCGGGCGGTGCCGCAGGGTCAAAGACCAGTACGCCCAGGGTAGGCAAAAGAGAATCACCAAAAGCATTCTCAATCATTTCCTGAGCTTTCAAAACTGCAGTGGCATAACCGGCATGATTTGATCCTGTAGTTTTTCCGCCCGGCATGAACATAAGTACGCCGGGTTCAAAGCGGTCTCCCTGAACAAGGTTGATAGGCGCAGTGGGGAATAAACGATGGCTGGACCACGCGTTATCCAGCGCTTTCCTGCGGGATATTTGTGAATAAACATCCAGCCCCAGTGCTTTTATGTTGCCCGTCATAGGCTCAATAAACGACACGATTACGTAGGTATCACGGTTATCTACCGCCACCATATCTTCTTTGGCATCCAGACCTTTCACTTCAAAATGAATGGTGGGATCGAAGGTCTCGTAACTCGCCTGCATAGCCGTTTCAAACGCCTTCAGTTCCCGCCCCTCCAGTCTTTCATTCCACGATAACCCGTGAATTGAAGGGTTTCGCTTCAGCAGATCCTGCGTGAAGACACGGTATTCTGAAGGGGTGACATCTTCCTGAATTCTGACAAACCCCGCCAGCGCCTGAAGGATATCCGAAACTTTGGACAGTTCACCGCTGAGTGCACGCTCAAGAACGTTCACATTAACAGTGAACTCAACTTTGTGTTTTTCCATTTCCGTTTTGGTTACCAGCCAACCCAGCAGCGCCGTGCAGGAAGTAATAGTGATCAGGGAATAAAAAACAAAGCGGAACTTGGATACATGAGAAGACAGGGTTTTCGGTGTAAATACCAGCAGCCAGGGAATGATAAACACGATGCCGATAGCATCGCCCATATACCAGCTTACCCAGTTTTTAAACCAGTCCTGGTCAGAAATAACCCCCTGTGCCCAGAGAAAAATATTACTCAAAGTGGCGCCGGTTAAGGGGCTGATAATTGCTCCGAGCAATAAAAATTTCGCCACCACCGCAGGACGCACAAAATTAACCGGCGCGGGAATGACACTGACAATCAGTACCCGCCCGACCAGCGCCTGTGTTGCCGCGAACGCCCCCATCATACCGGAAACAAACAATGACGGCTCTCCGCCGGCATAGTTTAAAGATACAATGAAATTAAGAACTGCAGCACCAGCAAACACACCAAACAATGCAAACGGGCCAAGCAAAAGTACGGCCAGCAGGCCGAGGCCGGCAGCGGGCCAGACTACCGTAGCAAAACCGGGCGGAATGGCAGCCCATATACTGAGCAGCCCAAACAATATATAGCCTGTTGAGACCAGAAAAGTGGCCAGCAGTTTTTGCATGTGCGACTGAACTTTAAACATCTATTCCTTTACCTGACCTTCCACCTCAGAAAATCCTGCTTTTTCCGCTGTCACAACATGTTACACACGTAAATAGTGTTCAGCGTAACGCATTAAAACATAGTCTCTATACTATAGTTCAAATTTAAAGAAAAAATATTCTTCAGCGGACAGAGTTAATATAGAATCCCATACCTGTCGTAACAAACATTGGCCGGTCCCTTGCGGATCTGATGTGACCCCTGTATGGATTATCCCGTTCTGCCCCACGAAGACGCCCGTTTAAAAGCATTGCATGACCTGAAAATTCTCGATACTGAGCCGGATGAACGGTTAGATGCGATTACTAAGGCCGCGCAAGCGTATTTTGACTGTAAAATATGCCTAATCAGTTTGATAGCAGAAGATCGCCAGTGGTTTAAATCCAGACAATGTCTGGATAAAACTGAGACCCCGCGTAATGTATCTTTCTGTACTTATGCCATTGCCGAAGAAGAATACCTGATAGTACCTGATGCCACACAGGACAACCGCTTTGCAGGGAGTCCGCTGGTTAAGGGTGAACCCTTTATCCGGGCATATGCTGGCATGATCCTGAAATCCCCGGATGGTTACGAGCTGGGTACATTGTGCGTTATCTATGACGCACCCCGCACGTTTTCTGATCAGGATATCAACGTATTACGGGACCTTGGCAGACAAATTGAAGAGATAATTTTCCAACATCTACGTTAAGTCATCGCTCCGTAAAAGGATGCTCAACCAGTAAAGGATACTATGACACGACAATCAGGACGTTTTCCGCCCGGATTTTACGCATTTCTCACCGGCAGAGGGCTGTTCAGTGTCATAGACTCCATATTAGGCACTGCTGTTGGCTGGCATTTATATCAAGCTACAAAAGATCCCTTCGACCTGGCGCTGGTAGGATTATTTCAAATCGTCCCGGTGTATGTTTTCTTTATCCTTACCGGCTGGGTTGCCGACCATATGTCCCGTAAGAAGGTACTGCAATCCGGGGCCGTTTGCTGGCTGGGTATCATTCTTTGTATCGCCTTTGAGATGCACGACGGAAACTTTAATAAGTGGGTTTTACTGTCGTTATTAATGGCACTTGGCACCGTCAAAGCGTTTATATCTCCGTCCATGCAGGCCATTGTGCCCAACCTGGTGCCCCCCGACAGGCTTGGCGCAGCCATCGCGATTACCAGCACCGTCTGGAATCTGGCATTAACCGCCGGCCCCTTCGTCGCCGGGCTGCTGATAACGTTAATGGACTTTAAAGTGTACTGGACAGTATGCGTAATTTGCTTTGTGATCAGCATCTGTTTCTTGTTTCTGCCCCCGATTGGTCCTGCTAATACCGGAGGACAACGTAGTAAAAAAGCCTTGTGGGAAGGCGTACATTTCATGCAGCGAAATCCCATCGTACTGGGTAGTTTGTCGCTGGATTTACTCATCGTGCTGGGCGGTTCCGTCGTAGCATTGTTACCCGTTTATGCCGCGGATATTCTGCACACTGGTCCGCAAGGACTGGGCATGCTGAGGGCCATGCCCGCTATCGGCGCGGTACTCATCGGCATTTATCTGTCGAAATTTAAAACCGACTTCCGCCACGCCGGTTATACACTATTCTCTGCCCTGTTTGTCTTTGCCTGCTCTGTACTGGTATTTTCGCAAACGACCAGTATCTGGATAGCCTGCGCATGCTTATTTATTTACGGCGCATCAGATATGTTCAGCGTGGTTATCCGCGGCTCCGTTATTCAACATAATACACCAGATGCACTACGGGGACGTGTAGGCGCGCTGAACGCCATCTTCATTGCCTCATCAAATCAACTGGGAGATTTCAGAGCGGGAACGGTAGCTGCCGCAGCAGGGCCCGCCGGCGCAGCACTGATTGGAGCAATCACGGCTTTTGGTGTGGTTGGATGGGGAATCTGGCAATTCCCCTCACTGAGAAAACTGACGTCAACGGATATGAAAGAAAAAGCCTGAGGCTTTAAAGATTGATCACCAGATTATGTTCCACAATAAGCAGCATCATCAGACCCGCAGCAAAACAATACAGTACCGGATCAGACACACAATCTTTCAGATAGTTTTTCATTTTATCAATACGGTGGTTCATAGAGGACTTCCCGTTTCTTGGTTATCAACCACCTAAATTTACCACACATTAACAATTTTTAAACATTAAACTTTAGAATGAAGCTGCCCGCCGTAAAATCCTGCATCAGAGTCGCATGATTCCGTGTATGTTCTTGCATAGCATCCGGCGACCGTTATATGCTGAAAAGGTAAATGAACAGGAACAATTTATTCCCCTGATGAAAGTCTTCACTGCATTTTTAATGGTTTGTCTGCTTGGTGTGTTCACTATGAACGCGCAAGGCAATGTGCATGATGCTGCGCGACACCATGCTATGCAAACTGTACAAATAAATATGACCGGCCACCTGCAGGCACATTCAGAGCCTGATGTAATGATGTCTGGTATGACTCAGGAAGATTGCTGTAAACAGGAGTGTCAATGTGATGTCTCCATGTGCCACGGTAGCCTGTTCGTGCTGTCTCACTTTACGCACTTTACCGCAGCAGTTGTGTTGAATGATACCACTAGCTCCATATCAGAACCGCTGACTGCTCATGGTGGTCCGCCCTTCAAGCCCCCTATCCGGTTAAGTTAATTACAGTTAAACACCGCCTGCATTGCATGCAGGCGGACATTACTTTTTTAACCGGAAATAGCTATGAACAACCAGGATTCGTCACGTCGTCGTTTTCTTTGCGGCGCGGTGACCTCAATGTCAGCGATGGCATTATATCAGGCCGCCCCCCGTTGGGCTGTTGCTCAGGGGAACACTGAATTTCAGACCAGTAATAATGAAGTTAATCTGAAGATCAGCCAGCAAACATTTTCTTTTGGCAACAAGAAAAATAACACCATTACCATCAACGGTCAGATGCCGGGACCACTACTGCGTTTTCGCGAAGGTGAACGGGCAGTGATTAACGTCACTAATACCCTCAGCGAAGACACGTCAATCCACTGGCACGGCATCATTTTACCCGCCAACATGGACGGTGTGCCGGGCTTATCCTTTGCCGGCATCAAGCCGGGCGAAACCTTCAGATACGAATTTGATTTGCAACAAAGCGGTACCTACTGGTACCACAGCCACTCGGGCTTACAGGAACAGATTGGGCATCTTGGCCCACTGGTTATTCATCCCGCTGACGGCGATATTGGTGCCGACAGGGAACATATGATCCTGCTGTCAGACTGGACCTTTGAAGATCCTCACGAAATATTCCGCAAACTTAAAGTATCTGAAGGTTATTACAACTACCAGAAGCGGACCATTTTCGACACGTTACAAGATGTGGAAGAACAAGGCCTAGCCGATACATGGCATGTTCGCAGTATGTGGAACAGCATGCGGATGGATCCCAGGGATATTGCTGATGTGTCAGCCAGTGCATATACCTACCTGATGAATGGTCGGGATGCGGTGATGAACTGGGAGGCTCTGTTTAATCCGGGTGAAAAAGTCAGGCTGCGGCTGGTGAACGGTTCCGCCATGACCTATTTCGGTTTTCGTATTCCGGGGCTGGAAATGACGGTTGTCGCGGCCGACGGTCAGCCGGTAAAACCTGTCACCGTTGATGAAATCCGTATTGCCATTGCAGAAAGTTACGATGTCATTGTGCAGCCCAAAGAGAACAAAGCTTATACCCTCTTTGCCGAAAGCTATGATCGCAGCGGCTTTGTTCGCGGCACGCTCGCGCCACGGCCCGGAATGAGCGCCGCCGTCCCTCCCCGCCGGACGATTACTGAACGCGGTATGGATGCCATGAGCATGGATCATAGCCAAATGAGCCATGGAAATATGGATCACAGCGCAATGAAGCACGCAGGTCACGACATGAAGGGCAGCGGCAAACCTGCCGTCGATGATATTGCCATCCATCACGACGCGGACGGACACGGTCCGGGGGCAGCGATGATTGCGGCGAATCCCCGTTCAAGACTGGACGAACCCGGCATCGGCCTGGGTAATGACGGTCGCCGGGTACTCGTTTATAAAGATCTCACCGGTGCTCAAACCTGGGGGGACGAACGGGAACCGTCCCGTAACCTCGAACTTCACCTTACCGGAAACATGCAGCGCTACATGTGGTCATTTGACGGCAAAAAGTTCAGCGAGGTTGACGGACCGGTAGTGTTTCGCCACGGAGAACGGTTAAGGCTGGTGCTGGTAAACGATACTATGATGGACCACCCTATCCATTTACATGGTATGTGGATGGAACTGGAAAATGGTCAGTATCCCCGTCCGCGAAAACATACCATCAGCTTAAAACCCTCAGAAAAAGTGTCGTTACTTATCACCGCGGATGCTATGGGTGACTGGGCATTCCACTGCCATCTGCTTTATCACATGGAAGCCGGCATGTTCAGGGTAGTCAGTGTTCAGCACGGAGGGCATCATCATGATTAAACACAATCTTTTAGCCGCTGCTGTGCTCAGCAGTATTACATTCTCAACCTGCGCAATGGCAGAGGATAAATCAGACTGGCCTTCACCGATGATGGAAATGGCAGCCTGGCAAGTCATGCTCGACAGGCTGGAATTATCCCGTAATACAGATAAAGAAAATGTGTTTACCTGGGATGCCACCGCCTGGTACGGCGGCGATTATCACCGCGTTGTGTTAAGGACTGAGGGCGAAAATCAGCAAAACGATGGTCACCCCACCGACCTTGAAAGAACAGATATCAGCTACAGCTACATGATTTCATCCTTCTGGTCACTGCAGGCCGGCCTAGGTCTGAAAGGCGAGATGTCGTCCGGGGAGAACGCCGAGCACTATGCAGTATTCAGTCTGACTGGCCTTGCGCCTTACTACTTTGAAACCGACTCCAGTTTGCTTATTAATGAAGACGGTGAGGTTCAGTGGCTTAACGAGTTTGAATATGACTTTTTGCTGACACAAACCAGTTATCTTCAACCCAGGTTTACGGTGAACACCAACCTGACAGATTCAGAGCGCTTTGGCAGAGAGGCCGGTGTTGAATCCGTACGGTTCGGCTTGCGTTACCGTCAGGAAGTGGTGCGGGAATTTGCACCATACTTTGGTGTTTACTGGCAAAAGCAGTTAGGACAAACTGCGAACACAACCGCTGCATACGGTGAAGACACGTCCGAATTCGGCTTTATTGCCGGCGCGCGGATTTGGTTCTGACAATAAAAAAGCACAGCGGCCGTTGCTGCTGTGCTTTTAGTATCTGAATATGCCGCCCGGGCTGATGCCCCGGCCGGTTAAAATGCGGTATTAATCTGTACGCTCAGAATTTGCGCTTTCGCATGCTCTGTAGCGGTAAGATCGCTGACAATGGAGCCGATTGCACGTTGCTGAGATACCGCCGCTTCACGTCCTTTGATATACACGTAGGCCATATCCACACTGGTGTCATCAGTCAGCGCCCAGGTTGCTCCGGCACTTACCCAGTGACGATCTGTGTCCGGAATGCTCAGTGAACGGTGTGCAAAACTCACAGCACCTTCATCATAAGCATAACCGGCACGCAGCGTCAGCTTCTCATCATACTGATAAGTAACACCTGCACTCCAGCGCCAGGTATCTTCAAAATCTTCTTCTTTGAGCAGCAAATCATAGCCACTGTCCAGATTCGCTTCCAGCTTATCAAAGGTGCTCCAGTCTGTGTAATTCACACTGGCCTGCACAGACCATTGCTCATCAATTTTTTGATCGATGGCCAGCTCAGTGACTGCAGCGAAATTCAAATCCAGGCTACCGCCCTGATTATACAGCTCAGCAACTTCAGGGATCAGCACACCCAGATCTGACTTAATTTCACCGGCCAGTTCCAGCTGTGTTTCAGCACGATAACTTAACGCCACATTCGTGCCGTCAGCCGGTTGCCAGAACACACCGGCGTTCCAGCCATAGCCGATATCATCTCCGGCCATTTCGACAATAGTCAGGTTGCCCAGCGCCGGATTGCCCATCACCTGGCCGAAGACCTGAGGAATAGAGGTACTGATTTTCGCATCGGCATAGGTAACATTCAGGCCAAGTCCCAGACTCAACGTGTCCGTTGCTTTCCAGGCGACAGCCGGATTTACAGTAAAAGAGATGATCTCAGCTTCATCTGCATAATGCAGCGCATTGTAATCATCGCTGTAATCTGTCGACAGGCCGTAGCTGGTAAATAAACCAATGCCCCAGGAGAACTTATCGTTAACCGGCGCAGCGTAAAAAATGGAAGGAATGACGGCTGATTCAGCAATGTCTTCAGCACTGGCATCGCTGGTAATGGTTGCGCCGCCTACTGAGGTGGTCATATCACCCCGGATATCTACTTCGGGGTCAAGGTAGCTGACCTGGGCGCTGAATTGTGCTTTATCAAACGCGGTGATAGCAGCCGGGTTAGTTGCCAGCACAGAAGCGTTTTCCGGCTTTGCAGCCTGACCCGCCATAGCGCGACCCAGTCCGTTCGCACTGTGTTCATTGACCTGAAAACCTGCAGAGAAAGCAGAAGAAGAGAACAGTCCGGCTACAGAAAGCGTAAGCGCTGTTCGGACGAATAAAGGATGCTTCATAAAAACTCTATGATTATTGAAAAAGGGCCGCATCCTACTGGTACGACCGGTTACCTTCAAGTAAAACAAATGTAAATGCTTATTTTTAAGACGAATTACAATAAAACGATTCGATAAAGGCCTGAAAACCACTGATAAGGGAAATGTTACGGGGTGCTTTTAATTGCTATGATTCACTTTGCATAATAAAAATATCTGACCGGGAAAATCATGACACTCAGACACTTATTCACTATTTCTGCACTCACAGTCTCTTTGTGCTTCAGTGCAGGAAAAGCTATTGCAAGCACGCCCCAGCAAACAGAAAGTTTTGAAATGTGGCCGGGCGCACAGTACAGCCCGTCCATCCCCACGGTAAAATCAGTGCTCGGGTATAACACCGGCGAACGCATCACGACCCACAGTGATATGCTGACCTACTTCAAAGCACTGGCAGAGGCTGCTCCGGATCGGGTCCATCTGGTCAAGTACGCAGAAAGCTGGGAGGGCCGTGCGCTTATTTATGTCGCAATCGGTTCGCCTGAGCATATTAAAGACCTGGAGCAGTTCGCAGCAAATATGAACCGCCTGGCCGACCCGCGAAAAACTTCCCGTGATGAAGCTAATAAGCTCATCGCTTCCCTGCCCTCGTCGGTATGGCTTCAGCACGGTGTTCATGGTAACGAAATCAGCAGTACCGATGCCGCAATGATGACGGCTTATCACTTGCTGGCAGCACAGAACGACCCGTTGACGGCGAAGGTGCTAAAAAACACACTGGTCTTTATTGACCCGCTGCAAAACCCCGATGGCCGCACCAGATTTACGCACAACTACTATTCCTCCACCGGCTTACAGGACAGCGATGATCGCCTGAGCGTCGATCAGAATGAACCATGGCCCAGGGGCAGAAGTAACCACTATTTGTTCGACATGAACCGCGACTGGCTTGCCATTACCCAGCCTGAAACGCTGGGCCGGGTGAATGCCCTGAACCACTTCAAGCCAACGGTAGTCATTGATTTACACGAAATGGGCAGTGACTCCACCTACTTTTTCGTGCCGGCAGCGAGCCCGATCAACCCGCATATGCAGCAGGCACAGCTCGACAATAACGATTTAATAGGTAGAAACAACGGTAAACATTTTGACCGCATGGGTTTTGACTATTTTACCCGCGAAGTCTATGACGCATTTTATCCGGGCTATGGTGACAGCTGGCCTACTTTTTACGGGGCGTCTGCTGCCACCTATGAAGTGGCTTCTACCCGTGGAATGACATTCAGAAATAAAGACGGCAAAGTGAATCATTATCGCGATCCTGTGCAAAAGCACTTTGTTGCTTCCCTTTCTACCCTCGAGGCTGCCGCGGATAACCGTGAGAAAATCCTCACTGATTTTTACCAGTATCAGGTTAATGCTATTGAAGCCGGTAAAAAAGATGACGAGCGTACCTTTATTATTCCGGCAACCACCGATCGTGCCGGCAGCCACCGTCTGGCTACATTAATGGCGACCCACGGTGTCGAAGTAAAACAGGCTGGCGAATCATTTAAAGCATGTGGCACCCGGTATAACAAAGGGGCCTATATCATTGATACTGCCCAGCCCCGTGGCCGGTTTGTGAAAACTACCTTTACCCGCCAGGTCGATATGGCGGAATCATTCATTAAAGAGCAGGAACGGCGCCGGGCCCGCAAGCTGGACGATGAAATTTATGATGTAACAGCCTGGTCTCTGCCATTGTTATTCAATGTCAAAACCGACAGTTGTGATGATGGTTTATCTGTAAAAGGCAACTACGTGACACCTGATATGCCCCTGAAAGGCAATGTGGATAAACCGGACGCCAGTGTGGCCTGGCTGGTGCCCTGGGGTGATGCCGCAGCCGGCCGTTTTCTGACAGCCGCGCTGCAACAGGGGATCCATTTGAAAAGTGCTGATGAAGCCTTCACTCTCGACGATAAGCGCCGGTTTCCGGCCGGCACATTAATTATTGAAGTAAAAGCTAATGACGAAGGCACCAGTGAAAAGATTGCCGCGCTTGCAGCACAAACCGGCGCGCTGGTAACAGGCACTGACAGCAGTTGGATAACTGACGGTCCCAGCTTCGGCAGCCGCAGTACACCGGTGATGTCAGCACCCAATATTGCTATGGCCTGGGATTCTCCCACCAGCTCACTGAGCGCCGGCAGCACCCGCTTTGTTATTGAGCGGCAGTTTAACTATCCGGTCACCGCAATCCGGACAGATATGCTGGCAAGCAGAAACCTCAACCACTATCAGGTGATCATTTTGCCTTCAGGCTGGTACGACGGAGCCTTAGGCCAGCGCGGCGCTGAAAACCTCAAGACCTGGGTAAAACAGGGAGGTGTGCTAATCACTTTTGCACAGGCAACCGCTTTTGCAGCCTCACCGGATAACGGCCTGCTGGATGCAGACCCGGAATACAGCTTTAATGATGAAACGGTGGAAGCAGATGAGCAGGCAGACCACCGTGGTCATGTGGCCGGTTCACATATTACTGATAAATCGCAACTTATTCGTCGCATTGAAAACAACCAGCGTTCACCGGATTACGTTGCCGGTATCCTTGCGAAGGTTGAAGTGGACCAGGAGCACTGGCTTACCGCAGGGGTCAATCCTGAAGTGGTTTCGCTGGTAACAGGCAATACTATTTTTGCGCCCATGAAACTGGATGCCGGTAAAAATGTTGCCTGGTATAAAGGTGCTGATGAGCTGCTCGCATCCGGATATTTATGGGACGAGAACCGCGAACAGCTGGCTTATAAGCCATTTCTGATGGTGCAACCGTCCGGCGAAGGCATGGTGATAGGCTTTACCCAGGACCCTTCAAGCCGCGCATATATGGATGGTCTGAACGTCATGCTATTGAATGCTATATTCCGTGGCGCAGCGCATGCATCACCACGACGCTAATCTGACGGTTAATCCTGTTATGGTTTCATCTTAACGTAACAGACTGTCATGAAGAATTAAGGTATTGTTATATTGTAACAATACCTTTTTTTATGAGAACACAATAATGATAACAAGACGACAATTCACCTTTGGCCTGGCGGCTCTGTCTGCAGGCAGCAGCGCATTCGGCGGGCTCGCCAATGCAGCAACTCAGCATGCCGCAGGCGGACTGCGTGCTGCGACCGGGTTTGGCCCGCTGAAACCGGATCCGGCTTCCCTGCTGGATTTACCGGAAGGCTTTACTTATAAAGTTATTTCAGCGCTGGGCCAGGCCATGTCTGACGGCCTGAATGTGCCGGATAAAGCTGACGGAATGGGCTGTTTCAAACTGGATGAACAACGTGTGGCTCTGGTAAGAAACCATGAACTTACCCCGAAAGACCGGATCTTGCAGCCTGCATCGGTTGCCTCGCACAAAACTGCAGACGCCTACGACACCGCCCCCGACGGGAATGCACTGCCCGGTGGCACGACTACCATGGTGTATAATTTAATCACCGGTGAAACTGAAAGCCAGCATGTAAGTTTATGCGGCACAATCCGTAACTGTTCCGGTGGCATTACTCCCTGGGGCAGCTGGCTCACTTGCGAAGAGAGTATTGATAAGCCGTCGGCTTATAACAATAAAGACCACGGCTGGGTTTTTGAAGTCCCCTCAACAGCACAAACCCTTGTCTCACCTGAGCCGCTTAAAGCCATGGGCCGCTTTAACCATGAAGCTGCAGCAGTGGACCCCCGCACCGGTATTGTTTACATGACGGAAGACCGGGGAGACAGCCTGTTCTACCGCTTTATTCCCGATGTCCCCGGCGATCTTATCAAGGGTGGCAGACTTCAGGCACTGGCAATAAAAGCCAGTCAGGGTTACGACAGCCGCAACTGGGTTAACCCGGCGATGCCGCTGCAACAATGGCTCGATGCCAATTGGATAGATTTGACAGACCCGGAGAGTCCGGAAGATGATCTCCGTAAACGGGGATATGCAGACGGCGCAGCCCTGTTCGCCCGTGGTGAGGGGATTCACTGGGGAGACGGTGAACTCTATTTCTGCTGCACCAATGGCGGCAAAAAGCAACTAGGACAAATTATGCGCTACCAGCCTTCTGCGTCTGAAGGCACAGAACACGAAGCAGCTAAGCCGGGCCGGCTGCAATTGTTCCTGGAAAGCACAGATAAATCCCTGTTTAACTTTGGCGATAATCTCACTGTTGCACCCTTTGGTGACTTAATTGTTTGTGAAGATCAGTACACAGACGTCGTTGACAACCATCTGCGGGGTGTAACCCCTGATGGCAGTGTGTATCCTTTTGCCCGCTTACATGATCAAACCGAACTTGCCGGCGCATGCTTCTCACCGGACGGCAGTACCCTGTTTGTTAATTTGTATTCTCCGGCCAGAACCGTTGCAATTACCGGTCCCTGGTCAGCCAGAAGCTGATAATACCTGTTTACCGGACAGCCGGGTGTGGCTGTCCGTTTCCCTCTCCCCACCCGGAATGTTTATTTTTTATTCAATTTTGCACTAAACCCCGGGCCGTTTCGTATGCTACTCTGAAAATGCTGCATAGCAGCATAACTTAAGGAACCGGCAATGAAACCACTGAAAATAAATCTCGCTTTACAGGGTGGCGGGGCCCACGGTGCTTTCACCTGGGGGGTGTTGATCAGGCTGCTGGAAGAAGAGTGGCTGGAGTTTGACGGCATCAGCGGCACCAGTGCCGGTGCAATGAATGCAGTAATGCTTGCTGAAGGCTGGCGTAAAGACGGTCGCCGGGGGGCAGCGGCGCAACTGGATGCATTCTGGGAAGCCATCGCTGACAAAGGTGTACAGATGCCCATGCCGAAAATACTGGAGCAATCATTGAACAAATGGTGGATGAGCATGTTTCAACATTTCTCCCCCTACGACATCAATACGATGGACATCAACCCGCTCCGGGATGTGCTCGATGAAATTACTGATTTCAAAGCACTGCAGCACCACTCCCCTTTTCGCTTATTCATTGCCGCAACTGAAGTGACGACGGGAAAACTGGAACTCTTTAATGAACAGGAACTGACCGTCAGTCACGTTCTGGCTTCCGCCTGTTTGCCCAACGTTTACAAAGCGGTAACGATAAATAATAAACACTACTGGGACGGTGGCTACGCGGCCAATCCGGCTATCTTTCCGTTGATCCACAGTTGTGACGCTCAGGATGTTCTGATTGTACTGCTGCAACCGTTACAACGGAGAGCACTGCCCGTCCGTTCGGAAGAAATCAGTGACCGCATCAGTGAACTCACATTTCACTGTGCTTTTTTACGGGAGATGCGCTCAATGCTGGACATTAAAACCTCGTCTCAACGGTGGGGCTGGGTTTCTGGCGATTTTGAGAAACGCATACGGGCAACCCGCACACACATCATAGAAAACAGTGAATTAATGTCTGCCCTTGACCAGATGAGTAAGTACGACAATTCACGGGCGTTCCTTCTGGAACTGAAGGAGGAAGGCATAAAAACCGCTGAGCAATGGCTGGAAACCAGCACCGGAGATTTGGGAAAAAGAGACAGTTGCGATTTACCCGGACTTTTTGGCTAAATCTTATTGATAAACATTCTCATTTGCATTAAGATAATTTCACCTTTTGAGAATTGAGCCTGTTAATTTTCAACCTGGTACTACTCCTCCAGCCAAAAGGCAGGACCCTTAGACCGCCGGAGCTCATCCCGGCGGTATTTTTTTGCCTGAATTACAGTCCCATAGACTTCAGTTTTGCATCCAGACGGGGATAAACACGACGGGCGTTCCCTGAGTAAACCTGAGTACGTTGTTCCTCAGTTAAATCCAGCGCATCGACATAACGTTTAGTGTCGTCGAAGTAGTAACCGGTTTCCGGGTCAATGCCGCGCACCGCACCAATCATTTCTGAACCAAAAAGAATGTTGTCCAGATCGATAACATCAAACAGTAAATCGATACCCGGCTGGTGATACACACACGTGTCAAAATACACATTTTTCATCACATGCTCACGTAACGGGGGCTGCTCAAGCATATCGGCAAGACCGCGGTAACGTCCCCAGTGATAAGGCACTGCACCGCCACCATGAGGAATGATAAAGCGCAGATCCGGAAACTCTTTGAACAGATTTCCCTGCAGGAACTGCATGAATGCCGTGGTGTCTGCGTTCATATAGTGAGCACCGGTAGCGTGGAAGTTGGCATTACAGGAGCCGGACACATGGATCATTGCCGGTACATCCAGTTCTACCATTTTTTCATAGAAGGGATACCAGCTTTCATCTGTCAGCGGCTTTGATGTCCAGTGACCGCCTGAAGGATCCGGGTTCAGGTTACACCCGACAAAACCCAGTTCGTTTACGCAACGTTCCAGTTCGTCCACTGAATTTTTAATCGGCACGCCCGGGGATTGCGGCAGTTGGCAAACACCAATGAATTGCTTCGGATATAAATCCACCACACGCTTAATTAAATCGTTACATGCGCTGGTCCACTGTTTAGAAACGGCTTCGTCCCCCAGGTGGTGCGCCATGGCTGACGCGCGGGGAGAAAAAATGGTCATATCTGAACCGCGTTCAATCAGCAAACGAAGCTGGTTTTTCTCAATACTTTCCTGAATTTGCTCATCACTGATATGAGGAACTTCAGGTAACGCTTTACCCGCCTTAAACGCCGCCAGTTGCGCATCACGGAATAATTGAAGTGGTTCCGGTGCCGTTGTGTAATGGCCGTGACAATCAATAATCATAATCAATCCTGTAACTTATTGTTTCCCGGGCGCAGAGAACGCTGAGTCTGCGACCAGCACTTCTCCCCGCATGAGCAAACGGGCTGTGCGCAACAGCGCAGAACGGTTAATTTTCAAAGTCGACAGCGAACCGCTGCCCTCCACATCCATTGCCACAGTGAAACTGCCGGTTGGATGTTCTATTTCAAGACGGGAGTAGTCGCTACAACCTTTGAGGTAGCCGTAGGCGATGGAACCGTCCACCACGCAGGCTGTAGCAACACTCACCGAACCCAGTACACCTATGGCATCATGCACACGGTGTGGAATAAAAGTGCGGGTATTCAGCAAACCACCCCGGACAGGGGCCGATATAAGCGACATTTTAGGGACAGTTTTATCGCTTACATCACCAAGGTTCATTTGCCGGCCCGCTTGTAACCTGATGCTTTCAATGCGGTCTTTAACGCCGGTATTTTTTTCAATTTCCGCAGGCGACTCATCGCCTGTTAAGCCAAAGTCAGCGGCATTTAACAGCACAACAGGCATGCCGTTATCGATACAGGTAACGTCCACACCATCAATCACATCTTTGGCGTTGCCGGTGGGAAATAATGCACCGCAACTGGCTCCGGCAACATCGAGGAAATCAATCAGAACCGGCGCTGCCGTGCCCGGCACGCCGTCGATACGGGCATCACCTTCATATACCGGCACACCGTCTTTAACTTCAACCTGTGCTACCGCAAGACCACCGGTATTCACCATGTGAATACGCACACTGGTGATACCTTCCTGCGCGTCAATTAAGCCTTGTTCAATCGCGAAAGGACCCACGCCTGCAAGAATATTTCCGCAATTCTGGCCATCACTAACCACGGCTTTATCCACCACAACCTGCAGGAAAAGATAATCCACGTCGGCATCGTCTCTGGTAGACGGACTGACTACTGCAACCTTGCTGGTTAACGGATGGGCACCGCCCACACCGTCGATTTGTCTGTCATCAGGAGATCCCATTGCAGCCAGCAAAACCTGGTCCCGCAATACGGTATCTTCCGGTAACGAAGATGCAAGAAAATACAAGCCTTTAGACGTTCCGCCGCGCATCAGATGGCAGGGAATGGCCTTCACTTGCTGTACTCCTCGTAAGACACATATTTCAGGCCTTTTTCAGCCAAACGCTCACGCATATTGTAAATATCCAGCCCCAGTTCTCCGGCGGCCAGGCGATCCCGTTTGGATGCTTCGTTATCAAGACGCTTCTGTACTTTTTCATGCACTGCATCCGCTTCGTTACGCTGCACAACCACAACACCATCGTCATCGGCAACAATAATGTCGCCCGGATGAATCAGTGCGCCGGCACAAACCACCGGCACGTTTACGCTGGCGATGGTTTCTTTCACTGTGCCCTGGGCAAAAATTGCTTTAGACCAGACGGGAAATTCCATTTCCTGCAGCGTTGCGGTATCACGCACACCGCCGTCAATGATTAACCCTTTCACGCCACGGGCTTTTAACGAGGTAGCCAGCAAATCGCCAAAAAAACCATCAATGCAGTGACTGGTGGGCGATACAACTAATACATCTCCGGGCTGACACTGCTCAACAGCAACGTGGATCATCCAGTTGTCACCCGGGGCAACCTGACAGGTTACAGCCGTACCGGAAATACTGGCCGGGCGGTAAATTGGACGCATGTAATCAGCCAGCAAACCTTTGCGACCCTGAGCTTCGTGGACGGTAGCCACTTCCGCGCCTTCATATTTTTTCAGCGTGTCCTCAGATGCACGTGGACAATTCGTAACGCATACTGCCATAACCTTTAACCCTTCTGACTTTTTGGTGTGGCTCAGTATGCGCCGGTAAATGTTAAAAAGCCGTTTAGAAACCTGTGCAGCATCATTACTTTTTTCTATAATGGCAAAAAATCGCTACTGGTTTGCCATGCCATGTTGAATATCCGGCACCTGCACTGTGCACTTGAAATTAAAAAGTACTGCAATCTGTCAGAAGCAGCCCGACAAGTGCACCTCACCCAATCTGCCCTTACTCAAAGCATTAAAAAACTGGAAGAGAGCATTGGCTGGACGCTGTTTACCCGTTCCTCCTCCGGTATGTTCGTAACCCCGGAGGGAGATGTTTTTCTTAACCGGTTTGGCCGTGCCTTCAGTTTGCTGGAAAGCTTTGCCACCACTTTATTCAGTGCCGACAAGCATGGCAGAACGTCGTTTCTGCGGGGGGTCACTGCAAGGCAACTTGATGCTCTGGTACATATTGTTGAATTGCAAAGTTACACGGCTGCATCAGTAAAAATGGGCTTGTCTCAACCCACGCTTCACAGAACTATCCGTGATCTGGAAACCTTGTGCCAGCAAACCCTGTTCAACCGCTCCCCCACCGGTGTTGAGGCCACCTGGCGTGCCAGACAGTTTTCCCGTATTGCCTCATTGTATTTTTCAGAACTCAGCCAGGGGCTGGATGAAGTCGCAGAATTAAATGGTGAAAAGCTGGGTAGCGTGCGTATTGGCAGCTTACCGCTCGCACGGTCTGAGATTGTTCCCAAAGCTGTACTCGCTCTGCTTGAAGAGGCGCCGGGCGCCAACATAAGCATTGTCGACGGTCCATATGAAGAGCAGTTGCATGCCTTGCTGCACGGACATATTGATATACTGGTAGGCGCCCTGCGCTTCCCCGCCCTGTCTGACGATATTGAACAGATCCCTTTGTTTGATGATTACCTGTCAATTGTGACCGGCAGTCACCATCCGCTGGCCGCCAAATGCTCCCTCACGGCACAAGACTGGCAATCACTGAAGTGGATTGCGGCAAAAGAAGGTACACCTGCACGTAAGGCCTTTGGTGATGTGCTACAAGCCATTTGTCCCGATCACGCTTACGAAGTGATTGAATGCAGCTCACTGATGGCAATTCGCGGATTGCTAATCAACAGCGACCGCGCCGCCATCCTGCCTGCCCGCCAGGTTGAAATTGATGTTGCCGCAGGATTGCTGGCGGTCAACCCGACGCCCCTGAGCGATGCACCGAGACAGATTGGCTATACATTAAGGAAAAACTGGCACCCCACCCGGTTACAAAAAGAATTTTTAGATCATCTGAGGGCAAAGACTGAGGAGTCAGGAAAATAGCAAGCCCTGATCGTGTGTTAATGTCACTGGCATCGCTTATTCAAATTGCAAAAACACTGTCAAACCCTTGTACTGACGATTACAATGCGTGTCCGTTGTCCATTCATCTGTAGTGCAAGGAAATTTCATGGAAACGATACATCGCGATTTTATCGACGCCTGGCAGCGTTTCGACCACTGGCTGACGACATCATTGTTTCCGAAATGGGCTGCAGAGGGTTTTGCTGAAAACGGCGCCGCACTGGAATGTTTTGATGGTGAAGGCAAGCCCGACTGGCAAGCCGACAAGCGTATGCGGGTGCAATCAAGACAAATATTTTCAATGTGCTACGGCTATAAAAAAGGGTTCCTGCCTGAAGGTAAAGCCCTGGCGCAGGCAACGGAAAAGTTTATCAGCAACGCCTGTCCTGACGCCCTTCCCGGCTTTTACCCGATGACCCTTGATGCATCCGATAAAGTAAAAAATGCCGCTACCGATTTGTATGATGTGGCATTTTTTCTGCTGGCATACAGTTGGCAGAAAGACGCGCTGAATGATGATCATGCTCTGCTAAAAGCGAAAAACCTTGCACTGCACGTGGATACTGTTCTGAAAAGTGATCATGGTGGCTGGCTTGAAGGGACATATGCCCACACCACGCGGCGTCAAAATCCGCACATGCATTTGTTCGAAGCCTTTATTCATTTGTACCGGGTCAGTAACGACACGTTCTGGCTTGAACGCTGTAATCAGGTGTATGCACTGTTTGAGCAGCATTTTTTCGATGCACAGCACGGTGTGTTGCTGGAGTTTTTCACCACAGACTGGCAGCCTTGCCCCACCGGCGGCCGGAGTGTAGAACCCGGCCACATGATGGAGTGGGTATGGCTGCTGCATGAATTTCAGACTGTCAGTGGCACAGATACCACACGTTATCAGTCGGTATTATACCGCCATGCCAGAGACTACGGGTTGACGCCCGGTAACCGCTGGTTGCACGATACCGTTACACCTGAAGGAACAGTCGTGTCGTCCACCTTTAAGAGCTGGCCGATGACGGAGTGGATCAAAGCTGCACTGGTTCACAGCACTTTGCCTGACAATGCAAACTGTGAACAGGACATTGCCAGTGCCACATTTGCCATCCACCAGTTGATTGACGGCTTCTCCCATCCGCAACTTGAAGCCCATTACACGTATGTTATAGACAGCAACGGACAACCCGTGGACCCGAAAATGGCTGCCAGTACCTTATATCATCTGTGCATGGCACATAACGAAGCCTCCCGTTTTACCGCTGCATTTGCTGAAAGCCCTGCTATTTCCGGATAACGTATTGGGTGGACTTTCCGGCTCACGGCGTTTTGACACCGTGAGCCATTGAAACAAAATATCACAATTTCCTTCAGACATTAATTTCTCAAAAACCTCTTACAGCTCATACGCATAGCCATAAAGCAAGAAAGCGCTTACAAACGCACCCGCACACCTGTTACAAAACACGTCAATTTTATAATGACATCGATGACATAAATACATTATAGTGTTACTAAATTTACTTTTTGTTAACCATATTGATTACAAATAAAATCAATCAGGTTAAGGTCAGGATTCACTGTGTGATCTGCTTGTAGGGACAAAAACAGGCGCAGATCGTTTTCAACTTAAACAGGGGCAAAAATGTCAAAAAATACATATGATGCCATCGTAGTTGGCTCTGGTATCAGCGGGGGCTGGGCTGCTAAAGAGCTTACCGAAAAGGGCCTGAAGGTACTTATGCTTGAGCGCGGCGAAAACGTCGAGCACATTAAAGACTACACCAACATGAGTAAAAATTTATGGGACTATCCCCACCACGGTCGTCCCAGCCTGGAGGCACTGGCCTCTGAACCCAATATGGCCCGTGGTAAGGGGTATCCTTTTAACGAACCCACAATGGGCGCCTGGGCTTCTGCGCAAACATCTCCCTATGTGGAAAAAGAACCTTTCCAGTGGTTTCGTGCCTATCAGGTAGGTGGACGTTCTTTGTTGTGGGGTCGTCAGTCTTACCGTTTAAACCCTGAAGACTTCGAAGCCAATGGTAAAGAAGGTGTGGGTGTTGACTGGCCTATTCGCTATGAAGATGTGGCACCATGGTATTCGTATGTTGAAAAGTTTGCCGGAATTTCCGGTAACCGCGACGGTCTGGATGTATTACCTGACGGTGAATTCCTGCCGGCATTTGCTTTTAATGCTGTAGAAAAAGACGTTCAAGCCCGTCTTAAAAAACAGTACAAGGGCAAGCGACAATTAATTATGGGCCGTACCGCCCACATTACCGAGCAACGTCCCGAACAGGGTCGTGTGAAGTGTCAGCACCGTGACAAGTGCTGGACTGGCTGTCCTTTCGGCGGCTACTTCAGTACCCAGTCTGCAACCCTGCCAGCGGCACTGAAAACCGGCAATCTTACTCTTCGCCCGCTCGCCATCGTAAAAGAGCTGATTTACGATAAAGACACTAAGCGGGTTACCGGGGTTGAAATAATTGATTCGGAAACCGGACTAACTGAAGTTTTCCACAGTAAAATTGTCTTCCTGAATGCCTCGGCACTGAACTCTGCCTGGTTACTGATGAACTCAGCCCGTGATGTCTGGGATAACGGTCTTGGCTCAAGCTCAGGTGAACTGGGTCACAATGTCATGGATCACCACTACATGCTGGGCGGTATGGCAGAAATTGAAGGCCATCTCGACAAATACGTCTATGGCCGCAGGCCAACAGGCTTCTACATTCCCCGCTTTGCAAACTGGGGCGATGACAAACGTGACTTCCTCCGTGGCTTCGGCTTCCAGGGTAACGCATCCCGTTCAGGTTTCAGCCGCAGCGCTGACGACTTAGGTATCGGAGCCGGATTGAAAGACGGTCTCAGTGAGCCGGGTCCGTGGAGCATCAGTACAGTTGGTTTTGGTGAAATTCTGCCGGACCACCGCAATAAAGTGAGTCTGAACCATGATGTGAAAGATGCATGGGGACTGCCGGTGCTGGAAATGGATGCCAAAATCAGGGACAACGAACTGAAAATGCGTAAAGCCATGAAAGAAGACATTGTTGAAATGTTTGACAGCATCGGTCTTAAAAATGCCACCGCCTGGGAAACCACTTACCACATGGGTAAAGGTATTCATGAAATGGGCACCGCCCGCATGGGCCGGGATCCTAAGACTTCCGTGCTTAACAAGCATAATCAGGTTTGGGATGCGCCTAACGTATTTGTTACCGACGGAGCCTGTATGACATCCTCTTCGTGTGTTAATCCTTCACTTACTTACATGGCACTGACAGCCCGTGCCGCAGATTTTGCAGTAGAAGAACTCAAGCGGGGTAATCTGTAATGGATCGTCGTGATTTACTAAAACTTATCGCAACCGCCACCGGCACAAGCTTTATCTGTTCTCCGGCCATGGCCGTCTGGCAGGAGCAACCGGCCCTGACCTCTGTAAAAGACTCAGGACTTGACGACAACACCGTCGCGCTGATTACTGAACTGTGTGAAACCGTATTACCGAGAACCGATACGCCGGGAGCGAAAGATGCAGGTTTACCGGCGTTCTTTATCGGCATGATCCGCGAATGCTACACACCGGAACAACAGGCTCTGATGGAAGCCGGATTTAAAGATGTGGATGCACGCAGTCAGGAAGAATACGGTAAGCCTTTCGTTGGCTTAAGCCAGAAACAGAAAACCGCACTGGCTTCTAAACTGGACAGTGAGGCGCTGGCGTTTAACCGCGGTGAAGACTCGCCCTGGGATGGAAAAGAAGATGGCCTGCCCCATTACTTTACCCTCTACAAGCAGCTGATGATCTTTGGTTTCTTTACGTCGAAAGCAGGCGGCACTCAGGTGCTCCGTCACGTAGACATACCGGGCGACTACAAAGATATCCCTTATAAGAAAGGGGACAAAGCCTGGATGACCGTTTGGCCGATGTAAGGAGACTCCTGATGATGAAGAAAAATATACTTAAAGCCATTATTGCCGGCAGCATGGCAATGGGCAGTCTGGTAGCGACGGGCTGCGCGTCTGCCGCAGAGGTATTAACCGACTGTTCCTTACGGGATGTGCCTTTTTCCAGCTCTATGCCGGCTTACGATGTGGTAATGCGTCCAAAAGCCAGAGCCATTGTTGAAAAACACTACCCCGGCGTACTGGCTAAAATTCCGGCGTGGATCTTAAGTGAATCCATGCCTTCTTTCAGTACATTGATCACACTGGATCAGTTGCTGGCCCGTGTGGGTGTTGAAGACGATGCAAACGCTGCAGCCATGCGCAAAGAACTGGCAGGACTGCCGGTCACCCGTGAAGATAAGATTGCACGTTGTGCAAGATTCGATTCAGAACCGGTGGAATTCGACCTGGGTGAAGAACCTGTTCAGGTACTGATCTATCAGAAAATCAATGGCTATGACCACGGCGAATCAGTAACTGCTGCCACAGAAAACCTGAGCAAGCTGGCAAAAGAAATGGGCTATGGTGTTTCTGTCAGCGCCAAAGGCAGTGCCTTTACACCGGAAAACCTGTCTGAATTTGATGTGGTGATCTGGAATAATGTCAGCGGTGACACCCTCACCCTCTCTCAGCGTAAAGCGTTTGAAGACTACATGAATAACGGTGGTGGCTTCCTGGGCATACATGCATCAGCCGGCGACTCCGTGTATTTCTGGGACTGGTATCGTGATGTGCTGATTGGTGCACAGTTTATCGGCCATCCCGGCGATGACAACTGGTTCCAGGATGCATCGCTGGATGTTACCCGTCACGGCACCGGTGTAGCAGAAGGGATCCCTGACCGCTGGGAACTCAATGATGAGTGGTATTCGTTCTCAGACAGCGTGTCTTCTAAAGGCTACGACATCGTAATGGCCATAGATGAAACCACTTATGTGCCGGGTAAAGAACTGGAAATGGGTGAAGATCATCCGCTGGTCTGGACCCATTGCATCGGCGAAGGCCGGGCGATGTACAGCGCTATCGGTCACCGCAAAGAAGTTTACAACGCCGAATACAATATTAAGTTATTAAAAAACGGTATGAAGTGGACAGCGGGACAAGGTAACGATACCTGCAAACAGTGATATTTTCGCTGAACACTTAAAATGATAAGGCCCGGTCATTCCGGGCCTTTTTTCGTTTAACGGCAGATATGCCTTGTTATTGATAATAACAAACGGGGTTAAGGATTCACCCGCGTCTGATAAACCTGTCGCAGTATGCCAAGCTTTCCGGCTCTGACCTCTTTTTCAGCATGGGCTGTCTTATCAAAAACTATCCAGTTCTTGTCCTGCTTATCCACTGGCTGCCACTCAGATAAGCCCTGCCCGTTCGGGTTGCCGGTTCTTATGAAATTCCGCCAGTACGCCTGCATCGCTTTAACGGCATCATCGCCGGCAGGTTTAAAAAGTGCAAAGGTTTCTGAGGCATGACCTGCCCCCGGCGTAGTCTCATCCGCAACATCGTAAAAGTAACGGTACCCCGGTTGCTTAACAGTTTGCATTGCGCCGGTTGTCACCATACCGGCCAGAACATAACGTAAATCACCGAACAAATGTTGAAAAGGTAAGGCCGTCAGCGCCTGCTCGCCCAGTCCATACGCTTTTTGCACACTGTCAGCAGCAGATGCCGTTAAGGTGAGCATGCGCTGAGGTGACACACCGGCATAGGGATAAACATTGCCGTCGTAACTGTTTCCGCCGCTAATATAAGGTACAGCGTGCTGCTTCCCCTGAGCAAACAATCGCGCCGGTTCGTCGGGCAACGTGATACCGTCTGCAACCGGCAGGTGAAAGCCGTTTATCGCATTGACGAATGCTTCCGGACTGGTCTGATAAAGTTGCTCCCTGCTGACTTTGTCTGTTCCCGTTGCCCGCTGTGCGATGGCAGAGGACAGGATCTCTGCATCCGGGCTGCCCTGAAGGGCCGGTGCACCTGAAGTGCGTGGCAACGGCCAGGTGCCGTAGCCACTTTGAGAAATCGCGCCGGAGAACAAACCTTCAGCTTTGGGTGTTACCATTAGCATCTGCACGGCCATGCCACCTGCAGAGCCGCCGGCAATCGTCACCCTGGCGGGATCGCCACCGAATTCAGCGATATTGTCCTGAACCCAGGACAGCGCAGCGACCATATCCATCACACTATAGTTAACACCATCAGGTTGAGATAAAGCCGGATGAGCAAAAATACCCAGTGCACCAAGCCGGTAGTTAAACGATACCAGTACGAGTCCCTGACTTACCCAGTGTGAAACGATTTTGGGATCCAAATCACCTGATCCACCTACATACCCGCCACCATGAATCCACACTAACACTGGCCGCGCAGTCTGCCCGTCATCCGCTGACTGGGAGAATACATTAATTCCCAAACAGTCTTCGCTGCCATTATCTTTGCCCCGCTGCGGGCAGGGAGGAAAGAAAGACGTTGCTGCATAGGGCGATGCAATAGCATCCGGTGCCTGAGGCGGCTGCCAGCGCAAGTTACCCACCGGCGCTTTGGCATAAGGCATACCGCGGTAAAAGTTTATTCCGTCTGCATGCTGTCCGGTTACTTTACCGGAGGCGAGAGTCACCTCAGGCGTGTCATGGCCGGCAGCATACCCGCAGGATAGCGACGAAATAGTTAAAAACAGTACAGAGAAACACCCGCGAAAGCGCTGGCAGCAAAAAAAAGTGAATAACATCCTGGTCCTCATCATAGAAACCGGTGACGGGCACCGTTAAAGTTTATGCAACAATAACATTAACTTAACATTATCAGACAGTAATTGTTACCGGTAAAGCTTCTTTTATTCCTGCAACCTGATCTATTTTGTTCATTAAGTTCATGGACAAAACAAACAAAACAGACAGTTATATTTTCAAGCACAAAAACATCCATTACATAGCCTTAACAAAGGACTAACAATATTCTTGCGTCACGAAACATTGAGGTACTTTGTGATGCATAAAACAACAATTGGTCTGCTGTGCCTGGCAGCCACTTATCAGGCTTCGGCACAAACGGAATCAACCAGTAATCAGTCTCTTGAAAACAGGCTTTCTCAGTTAGAGCAACAGCTCGCATCAATGGAAGCGAAAGACGCAAGTGACGATAAATGGGTGACGTTAGGCGGACGACTTCAGATAGACGCTAACATCTTTGACGGCGCCTACAATGCAGACAACGAAGGCAACACAGGTTCTACTATTTTTCCCCGCCGTGCGCGGTTGTCGGTAGAAGGCGAACGCAGCGATCTGGAATACAAGATGATTCTGGAATTTGCCGAAGAAACCATCGAAATTTTGTTACTTCGTTTTGAATATACCGGTTTTGAAAACGGCCCGACGATTAAGTTCGGTAAAATCCGTGAAGACATTACTCTTGACGCTCTGACCAGCTCTAAGCATATGGCTTTAATTGAGCGTGCGAGCATGGCAAATACTATGTCGCCCTATTTCCGTTGGGGTGTGGCTGCGTATCAATACTTCCCGTCAACAGGTTTACGTTACGCTGTGGGTGTACATAAAAACGATGCATTCGGCGCAGAAGGTACCGATGATGACTCCGCCATTTCACTGGCAACCACCGGACGCCTCACCTGGGCGCACGAATTTAAAGAAAACAATCTGATCCACCTGGGCTCATGGGGCTCATACCGCAAAATGGATAACAGCCAGTTGTCAGCTTCTTTTGCCCGTGCGGAAGTCAGAGAGCCGAACGTGAGACTGGTAAATTATGCCGCAGGCGGCGACACCGTGCCCCTTGACCATCTGAGTCAGTACGGTATTGAAGCCGCCTACCAGTACAACAGCTTACTGGTTCAGGGTGAAGTAGCCCGGCGCAATATCGCCACCAGCGATCCTGCATCCTTGCCCGACGACGAAAACTATGACGGCTATTACTTTCAGGCCAGCTACATGCTAACCGGCGAGAGTAAGTCATATTCCAAAGGCAGCGCACGTTTCAATCAGCCTAAAGGCGTTGAAGACGCGTGGGAAATAGCCGCCCGCGTTTCGTCTATGGATGCCACCAGCGAATTTCAGGGCACCCGGGCCAAATCATTCACGGCGGGTGTGTCTTACTACATCGATGAAAATACAAAAATTATGCTGAACGGCGTGCATAGCAAAGTGTCAGGCCCCGGCACAGAAGCGCTTGTGGGTGATGAAACCAGCGGCAATGCCATCACCATGCGTTTCCATTACGACTTCTAACGGAGGGATTCATGCGTTCTGTTTTGATTAGTGCAGCAATATTGTGGCTGGTGAGTGCCAGTGCCTTCGCCAAGGATCACTTTCTGATCCCGGGCGGCCCCGGCGGAGGCTGGGACACTACCGGTCGTGGTATCGGGGAAGCGTTGATGAAGTCAGGTATTTCAGATAACGCCTCGTTTCAGAATATGTCCGGTGGGGGTGGCGGTCGCGCTATCGCTTATCTGATTGAATCGGGTAACAAACACGGCGATATGTTGATGGTTAACTCTACGCCTATTGTAATTCGTGCGTTAACCGGTCAGGTACCCTTCAGCTACCGTGATGTGAAACCCGTAGCCAGCATAATTGCTGACTACGGCGCCTTTGTGGTGCGAGAAGACTCGCCCATCAAAAGTTGGAATGAAGCCTTAGCGATCCTGTCCAAAAACGTCCGTGAACTGACCATCGCAGGCGGTTCTGCACGGGGCAGTATGGATCATCTGGTGGCTTCGCTGGCAGTCAATGCTGCCGGCCTAGACGGTGCCCGCATCCGCTACATCCCTTATGACGCAGGCGGTCAGGCAAAAGCCGGACTGCTTTCAGGTGAAGTACAAATGCTTTCTACCGGATTAAGCGAAGCACTGGAAATTGCAGAAGGTGGCCAGGCACGTATTTTAGCCATCACAGCCCCTGAAACCGTGCCCGCCTATCCGGATATTCCCACTTTAAAATCGCTGGGCTACGACGCAACGTTCGTAAACTGGCGTGGATTGTTTGCAGCGCCTGATACATCTGATGAAAAAGTACAGGAATATATCGATAAATACGCCGCGCTGCTGAAAACCCCTGAGTGGGCGGCAGTTCGTGACCGGAACGGTTGGATGGATTTGTTCCGTACCACGGACGATTTTGCCGCAGACCTGGCAGCCCAGGAAGCACAAATTAAGACCCTGATGATTCAACTTGGCTTTATTCAACAGGAGCAACAACAATGACACGTCAGTTAACCGGCCCTGCCCTGTTTCTCGTTTTTTTCACGTTTTACGGTATCTATGCCTGGCAAATTCCTCTGCTACCGTTTGAACAATATGAAGTGGTGGATTCATCCACTATGCCAAAACTCTACGCCATGGCAGGCGCTCTGTTCAGTTTTTTAGCTATCGTCAGCCATATGATTAAAAGTAAGGAACCACAGGGCGAACAAAAGCCGCTGGGGATCACTAAACATACCGTTCGTCAGACCGCGGTTGTTATGCTGCTGATGGTGATCTACAGCGCGCTGCTCGATCCGTTAGGGTTCATTGTGGCAACACTTATTTTTCTGATTTCCGGCTTTTGGGTTATGGGAGAAAGACGCGCCCGCATAGTGCTGTTCGCCTCAGTCCCTATGGTGGTGTTTTTCTGGCTCCTCATGACCCAACTTCTTGATATTTACCTGGCCCCCGGCAGCCTTTGGAGTTAACCCATGTTTGATGCAATGATGATAGGCCTGGATGCCGCATTCCAGTGGCACAATTTGATGTATGTTGTGATTGGCTGTCTGGTCGGTACCTTTATCGGTATGCTCCCGGGCTTAGGACCCATTACTGCCATCGCATTAATGATCCCCATCACTTACAGTATCGGCCCGAGTTCAGGCATGATCCTGATGGCCGGGGTTTATTACGGTGCCATCTTTGGTGGCTCAACCAGCTCCATTTTGATTAATGCACCGGGCATTGCCGGCACCGTTGCCTCATCCTTCGACGGTTATCCGCTGGCTATGAAGGGACAGGCCGGTAAAGCACTGGCTATCGCGGCCTGGGCCTCTTTCACCGGCGGCACCATTGGCGCGATAATGCTGATGGTAGCAGCTCCCACGCTGGCAGAAGTCTCGCTGAGTTTCCATTCCGGCGACTATGTAATGTTAATGCTGGTAGGTTTAACCGCTATTGCAGCGTTCTCCAGCAACGGCGAATTTTTAAAAGCCATGATGATGACCGTATTTGGTCTTGCCCTGTCCACCATTGGTATCGACCCGTCATCCGGTACTGAGCGCTTTACTTTCGGCCAGCCCGATTTGCTGGACGGGTTGAGCTTTCTGCTGATTGCTATGGCCACCTTTGCCTTGTCAGAAGCCTTGATGAATGTCATTAAGCCTGACAGTGCTAAAGACACCAGCATGGGCGGTAATCAATTGGGCAGCTTTAAGCTGAGCAAAGACGAAGTAAAAGAAATCGCGCCATCAGTAGGCCGTTCATCCATCCTTGGCTTTTTAATTGGTGTTTTGCCCGGTGCCGGTGCAACCATCGCCAGCTTTATGGCCTATGCCGCAGAAAGAAATCTGGCCCCTGCCCGCTTCAAGAAAGAGTTTGGCCAGGGTGCCAAGCGTGGTCTTGCTGCACCTGAAGCAGCGAACAACGCGGCGTGTACAGGTTCATTTGTCCCTTTGTTAACGCTGGGGATCCCTGGATCAGGTACGACGGCAATTATGCTGGGTGCACTGATTGCTTACGGCTTACAACCGGGACCGCTGCTTATGCAGGAAAATCCTGACGTATTCTGGTCTGTCATTGTGTCCATGTATTTTGGTAACGTGGTTTTGCTCATCCTGAACCTGCCACTGATCCCGTATCTGGCCAAAGTGCTGGTATTGCCCAAATCACTGCTGACCATTTTTATTCTGTTCTTCAGTTTAATTGGCGTGTATCTGGTATCCTTTAACACATTCGATTTATTTATGATGATCGGGTTTGCCTTCGTGGCGGTTGTCCTGCGCATATTACAATTCCCTATGGCCCCGCTGCTACTGGGCTTTATTTTGGGCGACATGATTGAGCGTAACTTCCGTCGTGCCATGCTGATTTCAGACGGTTCATTCAGTTTCATCTGGGAGCGGCCGCTTACCCTGTCGATTCTGATCGTGGCAATTGTTGTGTTGCTGGTACCGCTGTTAGGTTTTGTCAAAAACCGCCGGGCAAATACAACGGCAACGCCGGACTAAAAAGGGGCAAAATAACTGGTGGCAACAAGACGTTATTTCATTCGTAACAAACTGGAATCCTGGTTAGTTGCCGCCATTGTTGTTATGAGCCTGCTACAGCTTGCTGTATTAGGCTTTGCCAGCCAGTATCTGCTGGCATCTGTCATTGAAGAAAAAACCGGGCAACAGGCCCTTGCCATTGCCCGTTCCCTCGCCAGTCGTCCCGATATCATCCATGCTGTAGAAGCAGAATCCGTTCCTGAACCGCTTCAGCGGGAACTCGCTCTGCTGCAACACGGTTACGGCGCCAGTTATGTTGTCATTGGTAACGAAAGTAAAATCCGTTTATTTCACCCGGTAACAGATCGTGTCGGCCAGCCAATGCAAGGCGGCGACAGTCAGGCTGCACTGGAAGGCAACTATTACATCTCCTCTTCAACGGGTTCTATGGGTCCGTCAATCCGTGGTAAAGCGCCGGTTATCAATGCCAGTGGCGATGTCATCGGATTGGTGTCTGTGGGATTTTTGGAAAAATCAGTAAGCCTCGCCATTGAGCAACAAACCTGGCTTATCCTGGGCGTTATTTTTGTGATTCTGGCGTTGGCTGTGATTGCCGCGCGCTGGATTGGTAACCGTGTGCGTAGTCGTTTATTTGGTCTGCAACCGGATGAAATTGGCCGCTTGTATGCCGAGCAGGAAGCTATCTTTAACACCGTGCGGACCGGTATCATTGCCATGACATTGGACGGTAAAATACAACGCATGAACCAGCGTGCCAGGGTATTGTTATTCGCTGAGAACGAAAACGGCGGCACGATAAACGACATCCTGCCCCAGCATGCAGAATTTCTGCTGAAAAACACCGACAAACACATCCTTGGTTTCGAACTGTTTGCCAATCAACAATGGCTGGTGTTATCCCGCGTACCTTTACAAGTTCAGGGTCAGATGGCCGGCCTGATGCTGACGATGCGTCCTGCCGATGAAGTGGAACATTTGTCACAGCAACTTGCACGGGTGGAAGCGTTTGCTGAGCTGCTGCGGGTTCAGACTCACGATTACTCGAACAAACTGAATACCCTTGCCGCCTTGCTGCAGATGGGGAATGTGGAAAAAGCCCTTGAACTGATCAGTAATGAAAGTCAGGAAGTGCAGACGCAGGTACACAGTCTGGTCGGCCGGGTACAAACGCCGGTGCTCGCCGCTTTGTTGTTCGGCAAATATCACAAAGCACAGGAAGGCAATGTGGCGCTGGACATCAGTCCGGATACGCAGCTTTCTGTGATTAACGATAAACACTTACTCGAATGTCTGGTTTCTATCTTCGGTAACCTGATCGATAATGCCATCGAAGCGTCCCAGCGTGCGAGCAGTCACCGGCCGGCAAAAGTCAGTGTGAGCCTGGAAGAAATGGGCAATAATATCGTTTTCGATGTTGAAGACAGCGGTGACGGTATTCCCGCTGCTGAATATGAACGTATTTTCGCACCGTCGTTCAGCTCAAAATCTGATGCCCGTCATGGAGTGGGCATGTATATAGTGAAAACGCATCTTGAAGGCTGCAACGGCAGTATCGAGATTGGCGAGTCGGAATCAGGCGGAGCCCGCTTCTCTGTGTATATTCCGAGAACAGAAGTGTCAAAATAGTTATGCCCTACTCTTGTATTATTGTTGAAGATCAGCCCCACGTAGCCCAGTATCTGGCTCAGTACCTCATTCAAACCGGTCGCTACATGGTGATGGGCATGGCAAATAACGTGGCGGCAGCTGAAGCTTTGCTCGGCGCCATGCAGCCTGACTTACTTCTGCTGGATGTTTATCTGCCCGACGGTAATGGCCTTGAACTGATGAAAAGCCATCACGATGAATTGCAGAAGACAGAAGTGTTTCTGCTAACGGCAGCGAAAGAAGTACAGGTACTGGAGCAGGCAATGAAATTAGGCGTGTCTGACTTTCTGGTAAAACCGATTCTGCAAAGTCGTTTGGAACAGGCCCTGCAGAACTTTGAGAACCGCCATAAGCAGTTATCCGGTGCGTCAGAGCTTACGCAAACTGTCGTGGATCAATTCTTCAGCCGGCAGAGCGACGGAAAGGCGCAGCGCTTACCCAAAGGCGTAGATGGCCTGACACTTCAAAAAATACAGCAGGTCTTTACTGCAGCGCCTAAAGACAGCCTGAGTGCACAACAGGTTGGTGACACTGTCGGCGTAAGCCGCTCCACCGCCCGTCGCTATCTCGAATACTTATTGGAAACCGAAGAGCTTATTGCTGAGCAGGTTTACGGCAACGTGGGCCGCCCCGAGCGCTGCTACCGGTTGAGATAGCAACGCAGGAAAAGGCTACTGCACAAATGTAACCGCAGCTTCCGGTTCGGTGTTGTAAGTTGTACCGTCTTCCATGGTCAGTTTAAACATGTACCAGTAGGTTGTACCATTTTCCAGTGACAAGGTGTCGGTCAGGCTGCCGCTGACCGGCGCTGACGGGCTGATACGCGTGCGCCCGCTCAGTTCTGCTTTGGTGTTCCGGTAAAGTTGTACACCACGAATAGCTTGCGGGAAATCTTCCAGTTGCCAGCTGACCACAATACCGTCACCGTTTTGCACTGCAGACAAATGTGTTTTGGGCTCCAGCAGACGTTCTGCATTCACCGGATCACTGGTTATCTGGCCTTTTGACGCAGTATCAAACACCAGCCAGTAAATGTACGGCGTACCGGGCACTGATGATTCATCTGTCCACTGTGTTGAATCCGCTGCAAGTGAAGCGACTCCTGATGCCTGTTCAAAAACGGGATCGGCTTCACCCTCAACACGCTCTGCGCGGAACACAAATACACTACTCACTTCAATATTCGCAGTGAACCAGCTTAAGGTTACCGGACTAGCAGAACTTTGATGAAAAGTGCGGATATCCGGTATGTCGCTTGAAGTTAATGTTGCAGTTGTCACAGGCAATAACTCAGGCTCATTATGCTTACTTTTCACACTGCCCCAGTAGTAATACCGGGTGTCCGGTTCGACATCAGTGTCCACAAAACGGCTTTCACCACTGCCCAGAGTAGTGAGCAATTCCCGGGTTTCCGGATCATCAGATAAACTCTTATACAGTGTCATTCCTTTGTAAGGATAGCCGTTTGAATGAATGCTGATTTCAACCGAGTCTGCATTTCCGCGGGCAACAGCCTGCAGCCACAACTGACTTTTTTGTGTCTGAATGTCATATACCGGCATAGCTTTCATATCACTTCCCAGGTAAAAGGAAGGATGAGGCGGCTGGTTATAACCCACGTTTTGCCACGCAATAGCTGTCCGGTATTGCGGGTTGTGCATCAATGCCGGAATACGGTATTCCGTGTCTTCAGTGGTAGAAAAGAGAAGTAAAGCACTGCTGTCACTGTTGGCCCAAATGACTTCTTCCCGCCAGTCACCCAATATATCTGCCGACAGAACCGGCGTTGCTTTCGTGCCGTTATTCGACACGGCTCCCCATTCGCTTCCATCGAGTACGACTTCAGAGGTTTCCGTAGCCGGCTGCCACTTATAGATCCGGTTTCCGTCCAGTAACTCGCGATTCAAATCACCATCCCACCATGATAAAAAATTTACCTGAGACGGCCGGGTATCCGAAATAACTGTTCCGTTGGCAGCGACCAGTCCGCCCCGGGTTGCCCAGTTCTCGTTACCTGTATATGCGGGGTCAATATCAGCACTTACGCCCCGCCCCACATCGGTACCGTTGCCTGAACGATGCCATAAGATTTCACCGGTGGCGGCATCATGTAATTCAACGCCATACTCTGTGCCGTCTTTGGTATAGGCAGACGGTGATTCATGCACCATATGAATTTCAAGACCGGGACGTTCAGGATCGATATCCGACATATGCAAAGCATCACCGTGACCTAAATCCGTGCTATACAGCAAATGGCCGTCATCGTCGATAGTAGCGGCGCCGTACACGATCTCATCTTTTCCGTCGCCGTCAACATCTCCCACAGAATTGCTGTGGGCTCCCTGACCATATCCACCGGCATCTGCACCGCCGTTATTACTGTCATAAACCCAGCGGCTGACAAACTGACCGTCAACCCAGTCGAAGGCACTGACAACTGCTCTGGTGTAATACCCTCTGGCGAAAAAAGCGGTGGGTGTGGAGCCGTCAAAATAGCCCACGCCAGCAAGAAAGCGATCCACCCGGTTTCCGTAACCATCCCCCCAACTGCTTACACTGCCCCGCTCAGGGACATAATCAATGGTATCCAGTGCCTTTCCTGACAAACCATCGAACATGGTTAGAAATTCAGGTCCGTCCAGCACGTATCCCTGACTGTTACGGTAATCTGCGTTGGTATCACCCATTACCATACCCTCTCCGTCCACAGTGCCATCCGCCGTTTTCATGGCTACTTCAGCCCGGCCATCCTGATCGAAATCATAGGCAACAAACTGAGTATAATGGGCGCCGGAACGAATATTCCTGCCAAGGTCAATACGCCAAAGTTGCTGTCCTTCCAACGTGTAGGCATCCAGGTACGTGTTTCCGGTATGACCGGCCTGTGAATTGTCTTTGGCATTTGACGGATACCATTTAACAATGACTTCGTACCGGCCATCTCCCGTTAAATCCGCCACCGAGCCATCATTTGCAGAATAAGTGAAGGATTGTCCGTTTACCCAGCCGTCCGCAGGCTTGTTCAGCGGGATCTGCAGCATCACATCCTGCCAGGCTGTGGCCATGGCAGCACTGCGATCTTTCTTGCGTTTATTTTTGTTGTTCAAGCCGGAAGCTTTAATTTCATACACATCATCTTTGTCTCCCTGCGGGTCGGTGAAGAAAGTCGCACCGGATAGCTTTTTACCGTTCAGCTTGTGACCGTTCCTGTAAATTTCAAAGGAAATATCGAGCGGATCGGTGCCCAGCAACCGCCAGCTCACCGCGTTGCCCTGCTCAGCGGGAATGACAACCAGTCCCCGGTCGAGGGATTCCATGATGATACCGGTAGCGGGATCGCTTTGATTTTGTCTGTGTCTGTCGCTGGCATCAGCGCATGCGGCACTGAGCATAAGGACGGGAGGGATTAAGGCGCCGGTGATAAGGCGGCCGGATTTTAGTGCACGATGCTTAGTCTGGAATATCATGTATTTTCCTTGTCCAAAATATCAACAAAAATGTTAATTTTTCGTAAACTAGAAAATTACACGCAAGGACTCAAGCCAAACCTGTCAACTTCTGTCAGTTTGGTTCAAATGCGAAAATTCGCTGTCATCTGAACTGTTTCTAATCTTGCCTTTTGGCGATAATCAGCACATGTTTTTGCGGATACTGGTCAAGTTCAGTATGCACGATGGTCAGTCCGGCTGACATCATGAGTTGAAGATTCCGGTTAATACCAATTGAACTGTAATAGAATGTATCATCCATCCAGCTGTCAGTATGTTCACCACAATCGTTGCCGCAAGTCAGCAGCAAGATCCCGCCTTCAGCAACATGTTTGCTCAGCTTAGCAATGACCTGTTCCTGGGCACTAAAAGGAAGATGGAAAAGGCTGTCCCAGGCAAGAATAAAATCATATTGCACTTCAGGCTTAAAGGAGCAAATATCCTGATGAATAAATGTGTGCTCAGGGTGTTGCGCTTTCGCCAGCGCTATCATTTCAGCAGATACATCCACACCGGTTACAGCAAGCCCCCGTTCCTCCATCAACCTCACCATTCTGCCGCCTGCACCGCAACCTGCATCCAGTGCAACGGTTCCCTCACCAAGGTAATCCAGTGCACGGGTTACAGCAGCTACACCATATTGAGAATGTTGATGACGTTCATGCCACCAGCGAGCGATACGATCGTACTTTTCACCGGTCTGACGGGGTTCCATAAAAGTGACGGAATAAAACGAATGATAGGGAGAGTAAACAGAATATAGGGAAGGAAGTCCAGATGTTTACCTCACCCCGCTCCGGCAACGCCGACATCCCAGCGGGGTAAGTAAACATAACGCAAAACCGGATTAATGACGGGATTTTACACTCGCGATGTAGTTGTCAGCCACATATTTACCACTGGTGATAAAGGCATTAATGCTGTCAGGGTTGTCGCTGTATTGTGCAACAAATTCAACAATAGGCAGGCCATTACAGGTAACATTATTTTCAACATAGTGCTTAGTCAGACCAGCATCTTCCAGCGCATTTCGAAGCTTCAGTTTGCTGCCGGTTGCTGCGGTGACACAAATTTTAGACGTCACTGCTGTATCTGCAGGCGTCAATTCAGGACTTGCGTTTGCCATACCCATTGCACCAAAAGACAAACCAACAACAGCCAGAGTTTTCGTAAATGCTTTCATAATTATTTCCTTTTCAATTATTAAGAGATTTAAGCGTTATGCTTGCTCTTACTATCGCAATGGAAGTGCCAACTTTTTTATCTATTTAAAATCAATAACTTAATTTTAAATGCTCTGATGATAGCAAAATGAGTGATTGTTTTAGCCAGCTCAAGTGGCCGTATTGACTAACAATTAGTGCTATTTACATTCATTCGAATAGAAGACCGGATGTGATGCCTCGATTGAACTTTAGGCTAGAACCGACATGCCCAGTTTGCTGAATGCTACCTGACGCCCCTGAATATCAACGCCATGCTCGATGTACCTATACGTCACCGTGGTAATATGATTGGAATAATATGCTGCGAACATCGCGGAAACCCGAGACAGTGGGATCCCGATGAAATTGTGTTTGCTGCGGCGTTGGCCGACTTATACGGCCGGGCAGTGAGTGCCAAGGAGCGGGCTGATTATGAGAATAAGCTCATTGAAGCTAATCAGACGCTGGAACAAAAAGTTAAGGATCGTACCGCAGAGCTTGAAGATACTCTGCGATCTCTGGAATCAGCACGGGAGAAACTGGTTCAGTCAGAAAAAATGGCAGCACTGGGGAATCTGGTGGCCGGCATTGCGCTTACTTCTGTCAGTAACTGTAAGGAAGAACTTGCCGGGATTTATAAGGATTTTGAATCCGGGGAACTGTCGGAAGAAGGCTTCAGAGATTTTAATGATATATGCAATGAAGGACTCAATCTGGCTGAATCCAGCCTCTTCCGGGCTGCCGACCTCGTACAGGACTTCAAACGTACCTCTGCCGACCAGACATCCATGGACGTGGAACGTTTATCTCCCGATGATTACATTCCCAGAGTATGCAATCCCCTGCGGCCTATGCTTAAAAAAGACAACATCCAACTTAAGCTGGATATTCACCCTGACACTATCATCATTACCAGTCCGGGTATTATTGCCCAGCTACTTACTAACTTACTTTCAAACGCACAACGACACGGATTTCACGGCTATAAAAATAACGGGGGCAATCTCATCACTGTGGGCTGCTATGGTGTGGATGACGGCGTCATCATCAGTGTCAGTGACAACGGCAAAGGCATTCCCGCCTCACTGCACAAAAAAGTGTTCGAGCCTTTCTACACCACTGCGCGGGATCAGGGTGGCACTGGTCTTGGTCGGAACATTTTAACAACCTTGTTATCCAAAAACTTCAGGGCGAAGTTGAACTCATCTCAGCACCTGACGAAGGCACCACATTCCGCCTGAAAATTCGCCATGTGTCCGGTGAACTTGAGTCATAGATGACTATTTCGAATGAATATTACCGCTCCGGCACCATGAGCCACCTTCAGGCTGAGGCTGGCTTTTTAATAATTTGAAATTATCTGCCTGTTCACATTTGCGGTATCGCAGATTGTGAATTAAGTTTAAGCAACGCAAACTTTTTTAGTCGTATATGCCGTTATTTAAAAAGTCAGAGATTGCAGTCAAGAAATCGAAGCTCCCCCCCTGGAAAGTAGTCATTATTGACGATGAACGTGATGTGCATAAGGTCACGAAACTCACGCTGCAAAAATTTACCTTTGAGAACCGCAATCTCGAATTATTGTCGGCATACAGCGCTAAGGAAGGACTTGAACTCTTCAAAAATACGCCAGACATCGCGCTGGCTTTTGTCGACGTGGTCATGGAGACAGATGAAGCTGGTCTGAACCTTATCGACGCCATTCGCAATACACTTAAGAACCGTACGACACGTTTAGTTTTACGCACCGGGCAGCCGGGTCAGGCACCGGAAGAAGAAGTGATCAGCCGCTATGATATCAACGATTACAAGTCGAAAACCGAACTGACCTCTTCAAAACTGAAATCCTGTGTGTACACGGCTATCCGCTCCTACCGTGATATCCAGACTATTGAGGAAGGTAAACGGGGCATCGAAGGCGTGTTACAGTCTTCATCTTCAATTCTGGAAAGCCAGTCGCTGGGACAATTCGGCACCGCAGTGTTAAAACAAACCCTGACTCTGCTTAATCTGAATAACTCTGTACTGTATTTATCTGCCCAGCACACAGACTTGTACGGCCACACTAAAATGACCGTGCTCGGTGCCAGCGGTGATCTGGTGGGATTGAGTAAAGAAGGCGTTTCAGCAGAGATCCCGGATGAAATTGCGGAGAAAGTGAAAGAAGTACTGGAGAAGAAATCTCATTTCCAATCTGAAGAGCTGTTCATCGGCTACTACCCCACGGGCAAAGACAGCCATAATATTCTGTATGTGGAACTAAGCGAGCCGCTGAATAAGTTTCAGTTGAAAACGCTGGAAATGTTTGCCTCAAATGTGTCCGTCATTTTCCAGAACCTGATGCACAAAGAAGATATTCAGCATACCCAGAAAGAGCTGATTATGGTGCTCAGTGACGCCATAGAAATGCGCAGTAAAGAAACCGGCGGCCATGTTAAGCGTGTCATGCTGATGTCAGAGTTTTTGGCTGAAAAACTGTTCATGAGTGACGAGTTTATTGAAACCATCCGCTATGCTTCTGCCCTGCATGATGTGGGTAAAATCAGTATTCCGGAAACCATTTTGCACAAGCCCGGTAAACTGACTCCGGATGAATGGGAAATCATGAAAACCCACGCTGCGAAAGGCTACGAATTACTGGCAGGCTCCGACAAAATTGTCGCGAAGATGGGCGCTATCATTGCCAAAACTCACCATGAACGCTGGGATGGTGAAGGCTATCCGGAAGGAGTGGCTGGTGACGATATCCCTATTGAAGGCCGTATCATGGCTATCGTTGACGTTGTCGATGCACTGTTATCAAAACGCTGCTACAAGCCGCCCTGGAGCACAGAAGATGTCAAAGCTTATTTGACTGAAAATGCCGGTAAGCAATTCGACCCTATCATCACACATGTCATGCTGGAGCATTTTGAGCAGATTCAGGAAATCCGCGCACAAGCTCCGGACGAGGAATAACATCAGGCACAAAAAAGCCCTCATACGAGGGCTTTTATAATGCTTTGGATTTGATTAGTTAGTCAGGTCGTCGAAGAATTTCTTCACGCCGTCAAAGAAACCTTTTTCCTTCGGTCGGTGCTTCGCAGAATCACCGCCCATAGAGTCGTCCAGTTCCTGCAGCAATTCTTTTTGTCTTGCAGACAGGTTAACCGGGGTCTCAACCACTACCTTACACATCAGATCGCCGGTCACGCCGCTTCTTACCGACTTCACGCCTTTTCCGCGCAGACGGAACATACGGCCGGTTTGGGTTTCCGGACTCACTTTCAGCTTCACTTTACCGTCAAGTGTAGGTACTTGCAGCTCGCCGCCCAGGGCAGCGGTTGTGAAGCTAAGTGGTACTTCACAGTACAGGTTGTTACCGTCACGCTGGAAGATATCATGCTCGCGTACGTGCACCTGAACATACAAATCACCTGCCGGTGCGCCGTTCTCCCCTGCTTCACCTTCGCCGGTTAAGCGGATGCGGTCACCGGTATCAACGCCTGCCGGAATTTTAACCGACAAGGTTTTCGTTTTTTCTTTGCGACCATGACCATGACAAGCATTACAAGGGTCGGAAATAATTTTGCCCCGCCCGGAACACGTCGGACAGGTTTGCTGGACAGCAAAGAACCCCTGACGCATTTGTACCTGACCGTTACCATGGCAGGTTGGGCACGTAGTCGGCGAAGTGCCTTTTTTCGCACCGGAGCCGTGACACGAATCACATTCCACCAGCGTAGGTACGCGGATTTCAACTTCTTTACCACGCACCGCTTCTTCAAGCGATAACTCCAGATTGTAACGTAAATCAGCTCCCTGACGTGCGCGGGACTGACGTCCACCGCGGCCACCACCAAAGATATCGCCGAATACATCACCGAAGATGTCACCAAAGTCTGCGCCACCGCCGAAGCCTGCACCACCACGATTCGGATCCACACCGGCATGACCGTACTGATCATACGCAGCGCGTTTCTGCGAATCGGTCAGAACCTCATAGGCTTCCTGGATTTCCTTAAATTTTTCTTCCAGTGCTTTATCGCCCTGTGTGCGATCGGGGTGATATTTCATAGCCAGCTTTTTATACGCCTTCTTAATATCGCGTTCGCCAGCACCTTTATCTACACCCAGCACTTCGTAGTAGTCACGTTTCGACATATCGCTTACTTTTCCTACTCGTTACATCAAGCACCCGGTTCAAGTTGTCTTAAACCACACACTTTTAAATCATCCGGCACTGAGCCGGTCTTTACACGACAAAGGCGCAACAAGAACTTCCTGCTGCGCCCGGCTTGTACAGCACTCCGGCACAAAGTACCGGAGACACACTGACTACAGCTTATTTTTTGTCGTCTTTCACTTCTTCAAATTCAGCGTCAACAACGTCATCTTCCGCTTTCTTACCGGAAGCTTGCTGTTCAGCACCGGCATCTGCGCCGCCCGCTGCACCGGCTTGCGCCTGAGCTGCTTCCATCAGTTTAGAAGACGCCTGGATAAGCTCCTGCGTTTTCGCTTCGATTTCAGCTTTGTCTTCGCCTTTCGCGGCGGTTTCCAGCGCTGAAATAGCAGCTTCGATTGGTGCTTTGTCGTCGGCACTTAATGCATCGCCAACTTCATCAAGCTGCTTACGGGTAGCGTGAATCATACCGTCAGCCTGGTTGCGGGCCTGGATCAGTTCTTCAAACTTCGCATCAGACTCTTTGTTTGCTTCTGCATCAGCAACCATTTTTTCGATTTCATCATCGCTCAGACCAGAAGATGCTTTGATGGTGATCTTCTGCTCTTTACCAGTATCTTTGTCTTTCGCAGACACATGCAGAATACCGTCAGCATCCAGGTCGAAAGTTACTTCGATTTGCGGTGTTCCGCGTGACGCAGGACGGATACCTTCAAGGTTGAACTGACCTAACGACTTGTTACCGGCAGCTTGCTTACGCTCACCTTGCAGTACGTGTACTGTTACCGCAGACTGGTTATCTTCCGCCGTTGAGAAGGTTTGCGATTTCTTAGTAGGAATCGTAGTGTTCTTCTCAATCAGTGACGTCATTACGCCACCCATAGTTTCAATACCCAGAGACAAAGGCGTTACGTCAAGCAGCAGTACGTCTTTTACGTCACCGGACAATACACCGCCCTGGATTGCCGCACCAACAGCAACTGCTTCGTCAGGGTTCACGTCTTTACGTGGCTCTTTACCGAAGAAATCAGTTACGTACTTCTGAACCAGAGGCATACGCGTCTGACCACCAACCAGAATGATATCGTGGATATCAGATACTGACAGGTCAGCATCAGCCAGCGCCTGCTTAACAGGATTCAGCGAGTCTTTCACCATGTCTTCAACCAGAGATTCCAGTTTCGCACGGGTCAGTTTAATGGCTAAGTGCTTAGGACCTGTCGCATCAGCAGTGATGTACGGCAGGTTAACTTCTGTTTGCTGTGAAGAAGACAGTTCAATTTTCGCTTTTTCACCGGCTTCTTTCAGACGTTGCATGGCCAGCGGATCTTTACGCAGGTCAATACCCTGATCTTTCTTGAATTCGTCTACCAGGTAAGTAATTACACGGTTATCGAAGTCTTCACCACCTAAGTGAGTATCACCGTTGGTTGCCAGCACTTCAAACGTGTGCTCGCCGTCAACTTCATCGATTTCGATGATAGAGATATCGAACGTACCACCACCTAAGTCGTAAACCGCAACAACGTTATCGCCTTTCTTCTTGTCCATGCCGTAAGCAAGGGCAGCAGCAGTCGGCTCGTTGATAATACGTTTTACTTCCAGACCAGCGATACGGCCGGCGTCTTTAGTCGCCTGACGCTGAGAGTCGTTGAAGTATGCAGGTACTGTGATAACAGCACCGGTTACTTCTTCGCCCAGGAAGTCTTCAGCAGTCTTCTTCATTTTCTTCAGCACTTCAGCTGAAATCTGAGGAGGCGCCATTTTTTCGCCTTTGGTCTCAACCCATGCATCACCATTGTCAGCTTTAACAATTTTGTAAGGCATGATGTCGATATCGCGCTGTACTTCTTTATCTTCGAAGCGGCGACCGATCAGACGCTTAATAGCGAATAAAGTATTAGTCGGGTTGGTTACTGCCTGACGCTTCGCAGACTGACCTACCAGAGTCTCACCATCGTTTGTGTAAGCGATGATTGAGGGGGTTGTGCGATCGCCTTCGGCGTTTTCAATTACGCGAGGTTTGTCGCCGTCTAGAACTGCGACACATGAATTCGTTGTACCTAAGTCGATACCAATGATTTTACCCATTACGTGTCTCCAAAATAAGAATCTTTAATTTCTGCATTATTAGTGGGGTTATTCCCGCACCATTTCAATAGTCGCCAGAAAAAATCTGTCGTTTTTGGCTTCCGCCCCGGTTAAGCCTGCGTATCAACGCCACCTTCAGGTGCACGGGACACCATCACCATGGCCGGACGAAGCAGGCGACCGTTAATTTGATACCCTTTCTGCATCACGGCCATAACGGTGTTTGGCGCATGATCTGCACTTTCCTGCATAGACATCGCCTGATGCAGTTCCGGGTTAAAACCTTCACCCTGTGGATCAATAGGTGTTAAACCGAACTTTTCAATTGTGCTGACGAAAGATTTCAGCGTCATATCCACGCCTTCAAGCAATGGCTTAACCGCATCATTTTCGCCGTCACCGGCCTGGATAGCACGTTCCAGATTATCGATAACCGGAAGCAGTTCACCGGCAAAACGCTCTAACGCGAATTTACGGGCTTTTTCCACTTCAGCTTCAGCACGACGGCGGGCATTTTCCATATCGGCACGGGCACGTAATACGCTGTCCTGTTGTTCTTTAATCTGCGCCTGAGCGTCAGATAAAGCCGTTTCCAGTTCGTAAACTTTTTGCTCGTGCTCAGAAACCGGTTGCGCCTCTGCAGCGTCTTCGTTAACTACTTCACCCTGAATCACTTCTGCGTCTTCAGGCTGTTTTTGATCCTGCACGTCGCGATCTTCGCTCATGCTATCCTCCCAACAATACTCATCTGCGGTGAATTTTTGCTTAGCGGCCTGCACAGGAAAGTCCGTGCCACAGGCTGCGTGAATGCGTTCAGTGGGGCTATTAATGGGGTTACTTCCCCACCCTTCAAGGGTATCCATGAAAAATTTGTGGCTAAACCGCAATTTTTTTGTGATTTGCTTGCCAACGGGTTTGCTGTAGAGTTTGTTAACGAATTGTTTTCATCTCTTTCTGGTCATGTTTAGTATCTGGACTGTCGGCGTTATTACCGTGATTTATCTCACGTTTTTGTTTCTTGTTGCCTTCTGGGGAGACAAGCGCTTGCGCGACAATCAGCAGCATCCGGTGCTGTACAGTTTAGGGTTAGGCATTCACTGCACTTCCTGGGCATTTTTCGGCACAACCACTCAGGCGTCACAATTTGGCTGGGCACTGGTACCGACGTATGCCGGGATCATTGCCGGTATGGCTTTTCTTTTTCCGGTGCTGATAAAAATTTCCCGTTATTGCCAGAAAAATAATGTGACCTCACTGGCAGACTTCTTCGCCCTGCGCTTCAGGCATTCACATTTTCTGGCTGCCTCAGTCACCGTATTGTGTTTTACCGGCGTTATCCCGTACATTGCACTTCAACTTGATGCCATTTCGGCCAGCATCCGCCTGATTGCTTATGATGCGGAACAGGGAACCAACACGGTTGGCTTGTATGTCGCCGGACTCATGGCTCTGTTTGCCATTTTGTTCGGTACACGCACATTAAACCTTACCGATAAACATCCCGGGCTGGTGCTGACCATTGCCGTAGAATCGGTGGTGAAACTGGTGGGGCTTTCCATCGTCGGTATTTTTGTCTGCTATGGCCTGTTTAGCGGGCCTTTTGACTTAATCGCTCAGGCTGCCAGTCACCCCGTTGCCAGAGAAGTGCTGTACGCAGACAGCGCACCGCTTGTGTATGCCAGTCACGTCCTGCTGGGAGTTTGCTCACTCTTTGTATTGCCCAGACAATTTCATATGAATTTTGTTGAGTGTAACGGTGAAGGAGAAATTCGCACCGCACGCTGGCTGTTTCCTCTCTACCTGCTTGGCATGACGACGTTTATTCTGCCGGTTGCACTGGCCGGGCACGTGTTACTGGATACCTCAGTGGTAAAAACGGATGCCTTTGTACTGGCATTGCCATTACAGGCCGGCAATGCCGGTGTGGCGCTGGCCGCGCTGATAGGTGGTCTGTCAGCCACCACCAGTATGATTATCGTGGCAACCCTTGCCCTCGGCATCATGATTTCCAACAACCTTATCACGCCTTTATGGCTGAAAATCCGCCTCAAAGACGACCCACATAACACCATGACGCCGTCGACCCTGCTGACAGTACGACGTTTAACCGTGCTGGTTGTGCTGTCAGTGGCGTACTGGTATCACGTGAACGTCAGCCAGTCGGCGCCACTGGTGAAAAGCGGTGTGATTGCTATCGCGTTACTCGGACAACTGCTGCCGGCAATGTTGTTAAGCCTGTACTGGAAAAAGACATCAAAGACAGCCGTCATTATTGCCATTTTCACCGGTTTTTGTTGCTGGTGCGCCTGGCTGCTCTACCCTTCTATTCTGTCGAGCTATTACTTTGAAAGTCCGCCGACTGAACTGGAGCTGGGCCGGAGTTTTATCATTAGCCTGTTTATTAACCTGGTCACCCTGGCCGGATTGTCTCTGCTTTTTAATCAGGGCAGCGCCAGGTCTGTTCAGGCACCGGATACAGGCGATATCGTCAGCGACAGTCACCCTGATCTCGCAATCAGATTAAGAGATCTGTTCCTGCTCACCGGCCGGGTACTGGAGCCATCGGTGCACCGCACGCTTAAAAGTCAGTTGTCCCATTCTTCTGCATATGCAGAAGGGTTTGCCAGTGCAGGCCTGTTGTCACGGGTAGAAAAATTACTGGCTGCTCAGATGGGCACACCGGGTGCCCGTATTCTGCTTTCAGCCATTGCGCAAAAGCGCGGCGGCGAACTCAGTGACATCGTAGAATGGGTAGAAGAAGCTTCCCAGTCATTCCAGTTTAATCACGACATATTGCAGTCTTCGGTACAAAATATACAGCAAGGGATAAGCGTACTGGATCAGGATCTTTCCCTGCTGGCCTGGAACGACCGCTATACAGAGTTGTTTGGCTATCCACCGGGATTCCTGAAGGCCGGTATGCCGATCCAGTCCTTATTGCAGTACAACGCTGAGCGCGGCCTGCTGGGCAATCTTCCGGATGTCGAAACGGAAATAAGCAAACGTGTTACTTACATGGAAAACGGCAGCAGTTACCAGTATATCCGCAAGCAACCCGACGGGCGGGTTATTGAGCTTAACGGCAGCCCGTTGCCCCACGGTGGTTACGTGACTACCTACAGCGACATTACGGCCTATATACGCATTCAGGATGAACTGCGGGCAGCAAAAGAAGATCTTGAGGTTCGCGTAGCACAACGTACGGCTCAGCTTGAGCAGGCGAAGCAGGAAGCCGACCGGGCGAGCGAGAGTAAAACCCGCTTTCTGGCTGCTGCAGGTCACGATCTGATGCAACCTTTCAATGCTGCCACTCTGTTTGCCGGCATGTTGTCGCAGAAAACCGAAGGCACCGGACTGGCAAGTCTGTCACAGGGACTGGTGACATCACTGAACAGTGCCGAATCATTACTCTCTACTTTGCTGGATATGACCAAACTTGAGTCCGGAGTACTAGTCCCGCAAGTCACCGAATTTGCCCTCGACGACATGCTGTCACCGTTGGTGGATGAGTTTAAGGTTATTGCAGAACAAAAAGCGCTGTCACTCCGTTATATTCCCTCTGCACTGGTTGTGCGTTCAGACAAAAAACTGCTCCGGCGTATTATCCAGAATCTGATTTCAAACGCGATCCGTTACACCCTGGAAGGCAAAGTGCTGATTGGCGTCCGGCGACGGTCAGACAATCAGATTCAAATCAGGGTGTACGACACCGGAACCGGGATCCCTGCGGGTCAGCAAAAAGCGATTTTTAATGAATTTCATCAACTGGAACATTTACCCGGAAACCAGGGACTGGGCCTGGGGCTGACCATCGTTGAAAGGATCAGCCAGCTTCTCGGTCATCCTGTTGCGCTGGAATCGGAAATGGGTAAAGGAACGGTATTTACAGTGACATTGCCCCGTGGCGTAAGGGCACTGCAGAAAAGTAGTAATATGCTTGCAGCAGATATCAATCCAAACATGGCAAATACGGCAAACTGGCTGGCTGAGAAACACATTTTAGTGCTGGAAAACGATGACCAGATCATGACCGCGATGAAAACCCTGCTCACCGGCTGGGGCGCAACGGTCACCGGCAGTCAGTCATTACAACAAGCCAGAGCCTTATGCCCTCAGGCGCCTGATGTGATGCTGGTTGATTTTCACCTGGATTACGGCGAAAAAGGCACAACATCGGCCGTTGCGTTAAAAGACTTCTGGCAAAAAAATGTACCCGGTATTCTCAATACAGCAAACCGGGAAGACGGTGTGAGAGACGAAGCGGCTGCAGCGGGTTTGCGCTATTTACCTAAGCCGGTAAAACCCGCTGCCTTAAAGCGCATGCTGAAAAAGCTTATCATCACAGACGGGTAAACCACAGTCAGCCTGACTGCGCGCTTTATAGTCACAATTACCTGATGTACCGACACTACTCCGCGCCGGTGAGTTGACGGAAAAGCACGCCGGCACGGGTACGGTTTATCACATTGAGTTTACGTAACACCGCCGAAGCATGTTGCTTCACCGTGGATTCGGAAATAGACAATTCCCAGGCAATCTGTTTGTTCAGCAAGCCATCTGCCATCATTTTGAGCACAGTAAACTGATGCGGTGTGAGTTGAGCCAGTCGTTCTGCAAATTCTGCCTGAGCGGCGTCTTCATGAGAGGCTAATTCAGCCTCCAGCCCGTCCGGCAACCATTGACCACCATCCAGCACCTGACTGACGGCACCGGCAATTAACGGCAGTGGCGTTGATTTGGGAATATAACCGCTGGCCCCCAGATCGATGGCTTTGCGAATAAGATCCGGTTTGTCTTCGGCTGACACCATCACCACCAGCACATCGGGGAATGTGGTGCGAAGTTCACTCAACCCTGTGAGTCCGTCGTTACCGGGCATGTGTATGTCCAGGAACACCAGTTCAATACTGTCATCCCGGATCAGGGCCTCCCTGGCTTCACTGAATGTTGAGGCTTCAATCACTGATTCACCGGTAATACCGGCCAGCGCCTGGCGCATAGCGGCGCGGAATAACGGGTGATCATCAGCTATCAGTACATTGGCCTGCATGGGTAAATCCGTTTGAGTCATATTCATGAATTACTTTGACGAAGTCTGCCTCCGGGTTCAAGTCATCAAACACAAAAAGGCGGCCCTTGCCGCCTTTCAGAGTTTACACACAATCAGAGTCAGAACCGGTAGCCTACAGTAAGTTGTACTGTGCGCGGATCGCCATAATAGCCAATCAGCGTGGTGTCGTTACCCAGACCGGGACCGTAACTGCCATCCTCATTGCGGGTGACAAAGTCATAACCGCCAACCAGATATTCTTCGTCAGTCAGGTTTTTCACGTGCAGACCACCGTACCAGTTACCTTCCATGCTTTCCCAGCTTACGCCGAGGTTGACCATACCGTACGCGTCCTGCTCAATAAGGTCGCTGGTTTCAAACAGCAGATAGTCATCACGGTAGTAATAGTTTGCGTTGAAAATGAAATCACCCATGCTGGTTTGCAATAAATAGTTTGCACCGAAATTCAGGGTGTTTTCCGGTGTGCTTGCCAGTCCGATTAGCGGCGGCGTAGCGTTATTTTCTTTAATTTCAAAATCGATAAAACCGTAGGCCAGATCAAACTTCAGTGCCTCATTCACCACGTAAGTCATCTCCAACTCAATACCCGAGGCGGCAGTTTCAGCGGCGTTTCTCAGACGCTGAAGCAATGCTGTGGGATCATCGGAGTTACCTTCAATACCAATATACTGACGATCTTTATGGTTGTAGCTGAACGCCGTGGCATTGACGCGGAACTGACTGGTTACATCACTTTTCACGCCCAGTTCAAACGAGTCCACTACTTCCGGTGATACACCGGGTTCATTGATTGTCGCGCGGGGGTTAAACGTACCGGACTTAAAGCCCTGAGAATAACTGGCGAAGAACATGGTGTCCCTGGTGTACTGATATTCTACCCCTACCCGCGGCGTAAAACGTGACCAGCTTTCTGTTGCCGGCGCATCAAGCACGCCGTCGCCGTCGGAATCGCTGCCCAGCACCTGCGGCATAGTCAGACCGTCAGGACGGACATAACCGTCAATCCAGCCGGATTCAGGATACAGATTAAACAATACCGTGCCGTTATTTACCGTTGCCTGTTTTTCTTCGTCGGTATAACGGGCCCCCAGAGACAGAGAGAGTTTATCGGTAATATCGTAATTTAACTGGGTATACGCCGCCCAGCTTTCACTGTTATTACAACCGGACACTTCACGGGTGAAACCCGGCGTACCTTCAGGGAAGATGCCAAGCGCCGCGTAGTCCCGCCCCAGCACACCAAGTACCGCATCAAATACGCCGCAGGATTCACCGTCATAATAATACAGGCCGCTTACAAGGCTGAACGCACTGCCGGTATAGTTCGCCTGAATTTCGTGAGTATCGTTAGAGTCATCGTAAATGGCCGGTACGTCAAAAATATCCAGCTGAGTATTATCAAAATCGATATTGGTATCAGAAAAACTTTCGCGGTGGGAGCCGATATATTTCAGCTCCAGATTTTCATTCACATTGTATCTGGCGAGCCAGCTGAAGCCTTCCAGTTCAACATAGTTGTCTGTAGGCATGCTGGTGTAAGAGTCGAAAACAGAATCCGGTTGCGGTGCGTCGGTACGTAAGCTTGGCAGTAACCGGTAACCCCCTTTAGCATTTGAATCATCTTCGGTTTTATCCCAGCCGAACCGTAGGAACAGGTTATCAGACGGATGAATTTCCAGGGTCAGTCTGGCAGCCCACAGATCTTTGTTGTAGTTTTCTGTATCCTGACCATCCAGTGCAGAGATCAGGAACTCACCGTAACCATCGCGGTTCAGGTTTGCATAACCCACACCCAGGTAAACTTTGTCTTCAATCAGCGGCATCTGACCGGTTAATTTCATGTCACGGCGGCTGTAATTGCCCAGTGTCACCTCAGCGTTAAACTGAGGTTCACCGGTCATTTCTTTCGTGACATATTTCACCGCACCACCAATGGTGTTCTTACCGTACAATGTGCCCTGCGGCCCCCGCAGCACTTCAATTCGCTGTACATCAAGTAAATCCAGCACCGCGCCCTGTGGCCGTGCCATATACACATCATCAATGTAAATCCCAACACCGGGCTCATAACCCCAAAGCGGATCCTGCTGACCCAGCCCGCGGATAAATGCTGTTAAGGTAGAGTTGGTACCGCGGCTGGTTTGCATGGTGGTATTCGGTGAGAACTGCTGAATTTCCGTCAGCACGCTGATGCCCTTTTCCGTTAATTCAGTTGCACCGATTGAAGTGATAGCAACAGGCGTTTCCTGTAATGACTCTACCGTTTTACGGGCAGTCACCTCAATGCGCTCTAATTTGCCTCTGCTTTCATCGTTGTTTTGCTGCGCAAAAGCAGTCTGACTGCTTAAGCATGCGGCAGTGACCGCCACTGCACTTAGCGTGCGGGTAAAGCGGTTAACGGGTTTCTGTGCGTTTATCATGATGTGTCCCTTTTGTTATCTGTTTCAACTATTCGGCACTGAAGCTGCGGTCTGAGGTAAACTCTATGTTAATTTTTTGTAGCAGTAAGTAGTACCATCGTACTATGGGCATCTTACTGATTTAACGACACAATCTTTTTCAGTTCCTGAAGCGTCTGCGGTCACAGATTGTTATTAAGGAACCCGATATGATCAGTATGATTGGCCTTACAGGCGGGCTTGCCCTCCTTATTGTGCTTACCATCCGCGGCATGAATTTATTTATTGCTGCTCCGCTTTGCGCCGTTATTGTTGCGCTTACCAGCGGTATTCCTCTTTTTCAGGGCGAAGAGAATTTTGTCACCTTGTACATGGGTGGCTTTTCCGGCTTCATTGCGGCCTGGTTTTTTATGTTTTTGCTGGGGGCTATTTTCGGTAAATTCATGGAAGATACCGGTGCGGCAGACTCCGTGGCCCGCTGGATAGTCGATAAGCTGGGTTTTAAACACGCCGTGCTGGCTGTGGTGCTTGCCTGCGCCATTTTAACCTACGGTGGTGTAAGTCTGTTTGTCGTGGCATTCTCGGTTTACCCCATGGCGCTCAGCCTGTTTAAAGACGCCAATCTGCCCCGCCGTTTTATCCCAGCTACACTGGCGTTCGGCTCTGTCACCTTCACCATGACATCAGCAGGCTCACCTGAAATCCAGAACTGGATCCCGATAAAATATCTGGGAACATCTCCCTTTGCAGCATGGGAAGTCAGCTTGCTGGTTGCTGTTTTTATGGCCACATTCGGTTACTGGTGGCTGAAGCGCATGATTAGCCGCGCCATCGCTAACGGCGAAAAGTTTGAAAGCCGCACCGGCGATCCTGAAATTGAAGCCAGAGATTACCCCAGTCCGCTGACCGGCATACTGCCCCTGTTTGTCGTACTGGCATTATCCTTTTTACTCCATGACAGCATGGCGCAACTGGCATTAATCGTTGCACTGGCAGGCGGCGTACTGACGCTGATGATCATCAATTTCCGCTACTTTCATAATTTATCCGCCGCCATTAACGATGGCACAACCGGTGCTCTGGTCGCCATTGGCAACACCGCCGCCGTGGTGGGTTTCGGTGCCATCGCCAAACACACAGAGGCTTTTCAGCAAACCGTTGAAATTATGACGCATATTCCCGGCAATGAACTGATTGGCGCAGCGATTGCGGTCAGTGTCATCGCCGGACTCACCGGCTCAGCGTCCGGCGGCCAGGCCATTGTTTTACCGCTGGTTGCACCGCATTATATTGACCAGGGCGTGCAGCCCGAACAATTGCATCGCATCGTGTCTATTTCATCCGGCGCGCTGGATTCATTGCCGCATAATGGTTACGTTGTTACCACCATCCGTGCTATTTGTCGCGAAACCCACAAAGCCGCATACGGTGCCATGGCCGCACTGACAGTGGTAGTGCCGGTTATTGGCTTAGCTATTGCCATTACGCTGTTCAGTCTGTTTTAAGGAAAATGATGACTACATTTATGACTAATTTTCGTAGCATACTGGTAAGGTTAATTGTCTTATGCGCGGTAGCCGTCCAACCGGCCTGTGCCGCCACACCGCCCAACCAGTCAGGTACAGCCATGTTGATGACAGAAAAGCAGGTTTTCACCACTACTCAGTTTGAAACTTACGGCGGAGAAATTATTCCTGAAGTGAAAGTTGGCTGGGAAAGTTACGGCAAACTCAACGACGCCAAAGATAACGTCATACTTATCACGCATTATTTTTCGGGAAACTCACACGCCGCCGGCCGGTATCACGGAGATGATGCGGAACCCGGATACTGGGATGCCATTATCGGCCCCGCCAAGGCCATAGACACCAATAAGTTCTTTGTGATCAGTGTGGATTCTCTGGTAAACCTGTCCGCTTACGACCCGAATGTGGTAACCACAGGCCCGGCCACCATCAATCCCCAAACCGGTAAGCCTTATGGTTTGTCGTTTCCGGTGGTGACCATCCGCGACTTTGTGAACGTACAAAAACTCGTACTGGAAAGCCTTGGCATTTCATCGCTGCATGCCGTTGCCGGTCCCTCTATGGGCTCCATGCAGGCACAGGAATGGGCCGCGACTTATCCGGACTGGGTGCCCCGAATGATTGCCGTGATCCCTGCGGCTCAGGCTGACGCCTGGACCACCGCCGCGCTGGAACAGTGGGCCACGCCAATCCGGCTGGATAAACACTGGAATAACGGTGATTATACCCCTGATAATCCGCCAAAAGACGGTCTGGTCGCAGCACTCATGAGCATTACTCTGCAGGCGCTGCATCCGGATTTTTTCAATCAGCAAGGCAAAGCGCTGGGCTATACACCACAGGAAAAAGGCCCGCTTGAGGATATTCATGCCACCCATTCAATCATTAACTGGCTCAGAAGCAGGGCAGAAGACCGTGCTGATTTAATGGATGCCAACCACCTGCTTTACCTGGTACGCGCAAATCAATTGTTCGTTGCCGGCCACCGGGGCTCCTTGCAAGAGGGGCTGAAGAACGTTAAGGCGAAAACGCTTTATTTGCCCGCTGAAACCGATCTTCTGCTGATGCCATACATGGCGGAAGCACCCCATGGTATTTTGAAATCACAAGGCAAGAATACGCAACTCAGTTACCTGAAAGGCGCACTGGGGCATCTTGAAGGAGTGGCTGACATCAAACAAAAAGCACAACTGCTGCGCCGGTTTTTAAACGACGAAACTGAATGATGCACCCGGTTCCTCATTCAAACATTCACGATTCATAACGGAAACACGATTTATGCACGGATTGAAAAACAACGCCACCGCCGCCCTGCTCTCAGCATTATTTAGCGCCGGCGCAATGGCACAGGTGCCGGCGCTTAACCTCGATACTGCTCACATCACAGTGTCAGGCTTGTCTTCCGGCGGTTACATGGCCAATCAGTTTCATCTGGCTTACAGCGACTGGATTGACGGAGCGGGCATTCTGGCGGCAGGCCCTTATTACTGCGCAAAAGGTGATATCAGCACAGCGCTGAGTCAGTGTGTTGATAAAACTGAACCAGCCATTGATGTGAATGCACTCACCGGAAAAGTAAAAACGCTGGCGCAGGAAGGAAAACTGGCGCCACTGTCAGCACTGCAAAACGATAAGGTCTGGTTATTTCACGGCACCCGCGACGTGCGGGTGAACAGCGCCGTCAGTGACGCACTGAACGCCCAGTATGCGGCTTTGATGCCGGCTGAACAAATTACTTACGTTAACAATAAACCGGTTGCCCATTTATTCCCTACAAAGAACAACGGCGGACAGTGCATGTCGTCTGACTCACCCTATATCGGCCGCTGTGACTATGATGCTGCAGGAGAAATGCTCAACTTTCTGCTGGACGGTTTACAACCCGCCAGCGACAAGCTGAGTGGTGAGGTAGTGAGTTTCAGTCAGCAGACACTCGCCGGCGATAATGCGTCTACCATGGCAGAAACAGGCTATGCTTATATTCCTGCCAGTTGCCGTGAAGGTGAACAATGCCGGGTGCATGTCAGTTTTCATGGCTGTAATCAGTACGCAGAAGCAGTGGGCAAAGCTTACGTAGAGCAAACCGGCTTGAATAACTGGGCCGACAGTAACAATATGGTGGTGGTGTACCCGCAAACCCGCAAATCGCTTTTCATGCCTTTAAATCCTCAGGGCTGCTGGGACTGGTGGGGTTACACCGGAGAAGATTACGCCACACGCAGCGGAGAGCAGATTAACGCCGTCCGCGATATCGTTCTTGGATTATCATCAAATTAAGGTTCTATCATGGCTTTGAATATATTTATCACTGGCGGTGCCAGTGGCATCGGGTATGGCATTGCTGAATCACTGGCAAATGACGGGCATCATCTACTCATTGCAGATATTAATCTTGATGCCGCTGAGTCTGCGGCTCAGCAATTAAAGGACGCCGGCTTCAGCGCGCAGGCCGTTGAAGTTAACGTATGCGATGCTGAGCAGGTCGCAGCACTTCCCGGTAAACTGGGAGACGTGAAGGTAGATGTGCTTATCAACAACGCCGGCATCCAGCATGTGTCTAAAATCGAGGATTTTCCGGCCGAAAAATGGCAACAGCTTATCAATATTATGCTAGTTGGCCCTGCCCTGCTTACTCAGGCATTTTTACCCTGTATGCGTGGTGCTGATTTTGGCCGCATTATCAATGTGGGTTCAATACACTCGCTGGTTGCATCTCCCTATAAATCGGCTTACGTCGCAGCCAAACACGGTTTACTTGGTTTCGCAAAAACCATTGCGCTTGAAACCGGCGACTGCAACGTCACCATCAATACCATTTGCCCTTCCTACGTAAAAACGCCGCTGGTAGACAAGCAGATTGCTGCCCAGGCTAAGGAAAACGGGATCAGCGAAGAAGAAGTGGTAAATGAAATTATGCTCAAGCCCATGCCAAAGAAAGCATTTATTTCAATGGACGAACTGGGCGCGACGGCGAAATTTCTCATCAGCGACGGCGCCCGCAATATCACCGGTCAGACTATGGTACTTGATGGCGGCTGGGTGGCGCGCTAACCCTTTCTTTTTTATCAAACTCTGTGCTAATGTCCGAAAAAATGTAGCAGCATGCGGGCATTAGCCAGATTATGACTTATCAAACCGTTGGCCTGATTGGTAAACCTGACCATACCGGCACTCAGGACAGTCTCAAACAAATAGCGACCTGGCTCGATAAGCGTGGTTGCCGCGTACTTATCGAAGAATCCATCATTGATGAGATGGATAATGACAAATACCCTGCCGCCAACTTAGTCACTATCGGAAAAGAAGCCGACCTTGCCGTGGTTATCGGCGGGGATGGCAGTATGCTGGGCGCAGCGCGTGTACTCTCCCGTTTTGACATTCATGTTGTCGGCGTAAACCGTGGAAACCTGGGTTTTTTAACCGATATCCACCCGGACCAGATTGAAGAGCAACTGGATATTATTTTTTCCGGTGAAACCGTGGTTGAAGAGCGCTTCCTGCTGGAAGTGTGTGTGTATCGCCACGAAAAACTGAAGAGCAATAATGCCGCGATGAACGAAGTAGTATTGCACCACGGTAAAGTGGCTCACATGATGGAGTTTGAGATTTATATCGACGGCCAGTTTGTGTTCAGTCAGCGGTCAGACGGGTTAATTGTTGCCACACCTACCGGCTCTACGGCTTATTCTTTATCCGCCGGCGGCCCTATCATTGTACCCCACCTGGATGCATTAACTTTGGTGCCCATGTTTCCCCATACCCTCAGCAGCCGCCCGATTGTGGTGGACTCAAAAAGCACTATTTCTATGCGGGTATCAAAAGTAAACAGCGACAGCCTGCAGGTGAGCTGTGACAGTCATATTGTATTGCCTGTTCTGCCCGGGGATGAGATCCGCGTGCATAAAAGTCAGGATACCCTGCGCCTTGTGCACCCTAAAGGCTACAGCTATTTCAATGTATTGCGTAATAAACTGAGCTGGGGCAGCAAGCTTTACTGATCCTCCCGGGCACTATGTCCGGTTAAAACTCGTACCCCAGCATCTGAATATCCCGGGCGAAATGGTTAGCCACCTTTTCAGCCAGGTCATCATCGTAATAAGCGCGGTAGCGTTTTCTGTCATCCGCTTTACGCTTGTGGGGCAGCTTGATTTTTTTCAGGCCGATATGCTCACAGATGTTATCGAAATCCCCTTGCAGGTTTTCGTATTTGCCGACTTTATTTACCAGTACATTGCCGTGCAAATCCACCAGATAGTCAGACTGTAATTGCAGCGAAGTATCGATGTGATACTGATAAGGCCGCGCCGGATCGAACTTGTAACGCATGAAATCTTTAAAGTTGTCATGCCCTTCCAGCACCTGAGGGCGTTCCCGCTTGATGTGATAAAAAGAGCTGACCTGCAAATCCCAGGGATTGCGCACAAAAGCAAATTTATACAGGTTATTAAAATAGTCCGCCGGCAACATTTCACTGGCTGCCACAATGCGGCTGTGGCGGGGAAAACGGCATCCCAGTTTATGCCCGGTAAACTGGCTCAGCTTGTTCACCACAAACTGGGGCAGACCGTATTTAACATCCCAACGGTGAGAGGATAAGGCTTTTCTTACACTGGTACCGCCGGTTTTGGCGATATGAACAAACAAAAACTGATGCTTATGGGATAACAACAAAACAGCGTCCTTACTCTTTTTCTTATTACGGCTCAGAATACGGTTGTCAGATGACAGAAAAAAGCCACTTTATGCATATTCACTGCAAATTACACGAAAAATGTAATAGGGGCTAACGGGCCAGCAAAGAGGTAAACACCTGAAAAGCCGGCGTATCAGGATGTAGCCAGTCGAAATGTCCAGCGCGTTCCACAACAACAAAAGTGGCTTCAGGTATGGGATTCTGTTCAATGGTTACCGTAATATCCTGCTCACCGGCAAGGATCCAAAGCGGTGTATCGTAACTAAGATTGACAGGATTTGCCTCAGCCCAGGCCTGCGGATCGTCCTCCCTGCGGCTTCCCATGAATGAAGTAACAGCTTGCTGACAACTGTTTTCGCCCTGTGAGTAAGCCACGATGTCCGTAATGGGCGCAAGCCCGGTGATACGCGCCACTGGTAATGTGATTTGCTGACTGGCCAGCAATGCAAGGTGACCGCCTGAAGAGTGTCCGGCCAGCGTAACGCTGGTTTCGTCAAACCGGAACTCGTTCTGCTGATAAATATAATTGATGCTTTGCACGACATCTTCCAGCGTACCCGGCCAGCCGCCGCCCTCATCCCCGTTGCGACGAAAACCCGGCACCCACACAGCAAAACCGTCTTCCTGAAGCGCCGAGGCAAGAGGATAGAGTTGTTCCGGTCCGTACTGATTTGACCAGCAGCCGCCGTGGATTACAATCACCAGCGGCGGTGATACCACGTCTGCGGGCACCCACAAATCACCGGTTTGCAATGGCTCTTCACCATAAGCCATATTTACATCAGGGGATGTGGCATTCAGAGCCAGCACCTGACGGTAACTGACATTTTCTGTCACTGTTATGTCAGGCTCACTGACAGCCCGCGCAGACCGGCTGGTGCTGTCTCCCGAACCACCACACCCTGTCAGTAATAAAACACACACCGCCACAATGCCTGTCATTTTCATACTGCTAACCACCTGTCAGACTCTGTTTACTACATTTATCACAGTATAGTTGATCGCCACCAGCATTCTACAGGGTTCAAACAGACTGTGAGACCGGCACGGGATTTGATACCATTCCCGCGATTTTACCCCAGCCGGATAAGACCATGGCCAGACCTGAACCCGTTATAGAAATGCTGACTTTTGGTATCCATTCAAAATGGGATGCTGAAGACAAAGCGTTGCCTAAGATAAAGACGTTTACCCTTGATATCCCCCTTGAACTGGATATTGAATTCGGCTTCATTGTGAATATCAAGCGGGCGAAAAATCAAAAGGTCCGGTACTGTATTTATCACCCCGACATACCGGGTAAAGACGGAGAGCCCATGGCGCCCTTCGACGGTGAAGAATATGTACGCTCAAACGACTGGGATTTTTATCTGGGGGATACGCTCTGGGAGCCCCTTGACGATAAAGCCGGTGACTGGCGCATGACATTGGAATTAAACGGCAGCATTATTGCTGATAAAACCTTCACTGTAGAGCATGAACTCCCATACGAAGGCGCTCAGTTCTGGCAACGCCGCAAACCTAAACTGAAGCGCTGGTAACCGGCGCGGACCATTGATTTCTGCAACAGCCGGTCTGAACACACCCGTAAATGTTGATATTTGAACATTCCGGGCAGAAGTAGCAGCGCAGGCCGGGCATACTGATACACTCTGGTAAGCATGTTGTTGTGCTTCAATGAGTTTCTGCCATGTTTCAGTCCCCATTTTCAGCTTCTCTCTTTGCATTCCGCCAGACGGCTTTTCGTCATCCGGATTTGCGTTTTCTGTTTACGTTACTTGTCCTCATTTATCCGTTCAGTGCATTTTCGGAAGAATCCGCTAAGCCCTCTGTGCCGTTTACCGTCAATCCGACTCTATTTACAAAGCATGGCAACACTTTCCCTGCCCTTAAATCGCCGGATGGCGTACAGCACTTTAGCGTATTTGAAGGTGTTCAAACTAAGGCGGGCTACAATCACGGCGCTGTGCTCACCGGCTTTAAAGGACAACTTTTCTGCCAGTGGCAAACATCGGGAAAAGATGAAGACGGACCCGGCACCCATGTCATTTACAGTTTCAGTGAAGACGGAGAACACTGGAATAAGTCCCGTGTACTTGCACCGGCCCGAAAACACGCCATTGTTACCAGCGGCGGTTGGTGGACGCAGGGTGATACTTTAATCGCGTTTATTAATGTATGGCCAGACGATGCACCACAAAAGCAGGGTCATACGGAATATGCAATAAGTTCAGATGGCATTAACTGGAGTGCATTTAAACCGGTTACCGGTGCCGGCGGACGCCCGGTACAAGGTATTATTGAGCAGGATTTGAAAGCTTTGCCGTCAGGCCGCATTCTTACGGCTTTTCACATGTAACCGGGTTTGCATGCGACACCTTATTACACTGAAGACCCCTCAGCCACGTCAGGATGGACAGCGGGCAGTTTCACTAATTTACCCCACAAAGACACCATCAGCCGGGAGCTCGAACCGTCATCCTTTGTTGATGCAGACAACAACATTGTTATGACGTTTCGCGATCAGGCCGGCAGCTTTCGTGTGCTGGCATCGGTGAGTAAAGATAACGGTGACACCTGGTCTTTGCCTGCGGTTACCGGTATGCCTGATTCACGGGCCAAACAGAGCGCCGGTAATTTACCCGATGGCACCGCCTATCTGGTTAATAATCCCTCCGGCACGAAAGACCGGCTGCCGCTGGTTGTCACGCTCAGCCGTGACGGTAAACACTTTGATCATGCCCTGCTCGCCAGAGATGAATCTTCGTTGCCGCCGATGAAATTCGCCGGAAAATATAAACGCACCGGTTACAGCTACCCGAAGAGTATTGTCTGGCATGATGCACTCTGGATCAGCTATGCCGTCAACAAAGAAGATATAGCCGTCACCAGAATACCGGTGAGTAGTTTGCGCGTTCAGGATAGCCTCGAAACAAACCCTGACCAATGCTATGCTACCGGTGGCATTTTTTTATGTACCGATAAAGCGGGTACAGAACCGAATCGTTTTAACAGGTGAAATGAGTGACTCAGCAAGCAAATAAACAAAAAAACGTCTGGTTAAGTCAGCACGAAGCGACCGTCAGCAACTACAAAGACTATGGTGTTTCCCCCGTTGTTCTGCCATCAGAAGCGGAAGTGGGTAAAGCCATGCTGGAAGAATTACTGAAAACAGCAGAAGGCAAGGACGGCGATATTAACATTGCCCTGCTTGGCGGGCGTGGCGCTCAGGCATTTCACCGTTTGCTGGGAGAAAAAGCAAAAGGCAGGGAACTGGATGATGTACTTGCGCGGCTGAACGTATTCACACAGGATGCACTGGCCCCCATGAGCATGCAAAACAGCCTGAGTTTTGTGCGGGATTTCGAGCGTATTCTTGGCGATGCATTCTTTGCCAAAATCAAAAGCTTCACCCCCATGCAAACGGATCTTGAAGATGTACAGGCAGGTCTGAAAGATTACTTACAAAAACTTGAACGCCTTGGTGGTCTGGACATTTTCTTTATCGGTCACGGTCCGGAAGACAATGCGGCGTCTCACCTGGCTTATATCAAGCCTTTCTCCGGCGCAAAAGCCTCACACATGGCAGGCCTCATTCCCATTTCTGCCAGTATTCTTGAGCACCACATCAGTAAATTTAAAGCCGGTGGCAGCTCAATCAGCCCGCAGGACGAAGCAGAATGCCGCGCAGCAGGGATGATTTTAACCCTCGGACCGGCCGCTATTCTGGGCGCGAAAAAACTGGTTCAGTCAGTGGTGGATGCCAGCACCGCACCGGCCAAAAAGGTGACTTACGCAAAGGTGCTGAACACATCCATCAGCGCAGACGAAACCACCGCACAGGCACAGCTTGATGAGAATCCCGGTTTATGGTTCCGCCTGCACCCGAATAAAGTGTCTTTCGTGTTGCCGGATGTCACAGACGGGAAATAACTGTGTTATCGATACGAATGTCCTGTACTGTGTAATGATTATTCTCAAAAAGGCATTGCTATGTGCGGATTCATTCAGCGGGTGACAGATTGCCCCGCCGTGATTGACCTGCTTGAAGAAGTTGGCTTAACCACCACACTGCCCTTGTTTAAGGAAGAAAGCGGCGGGGTACTGAATTTCTATCCCGCTTTTGGTAAAAATCCGGCCCGTAAAATCACCAATCTGATAACAGCGCCTGACAACGTCATTGATGCGACCTGGTGGTTTGATGCCAGACCAGAGGGCGACGGACTGGTTATTGGTGACCGTACTACTTTCAATGCACGTAATCTCGACAGTCCTTTCTGGAAACATGCGGTACGTTATCAAAGAGGTATTGTGGTTGCCACCGCAGTTGGCGAGTCGAATCCGCGGGGAAAAGGGAAAGTGCATTACCTGATGGAAGCGCAGGGCGCCATGTTAATCGGTGCGGTGTACAGGCAGTTCGACAACGGCACGGCTGCCTGTGCGGTGATCACCAGACCACCCCATCCTCGTTTCAGCCAGTTTCACGAAAAATCCATTCCGTGCTTTTTGCCCCACAACCGCAACGCTGTGAACGCCTGGTTAAATGGCGGACCTGATGATCCTGTTGTTAATGCCATTCTGGACGACCCCAAACTATACACCGGCCTCACCGTCAGTGAGGTGAAAACCTTTAAAGGCGGTGAGAAAACCGGTGACTCCTGCTTTCTGGTACCGTCCGGTGAGGATATCGTATGAGCCGGCACTGTAGGGCTTATTCACCAAATGCTTTTTTGTCTGCGTCAGATAAGTCTGACCATTTTACTCTGTTGTCCCAGCTTTCTTCGTAATGCTCTTCCGGGAAATCATCCGGCGATCTGCCTGCTTTAAAATCTCCGGCACAACGCTGTGCATATAAACGGTTTTTATCACAACCCGGCGCAGCAGGAATATACATTACATTCCCCCACCCCTGCTGGTTTTCAACCGGTTCTACGCCGTGGATCACATCGCAATGCCACCACACCGAATCTCCCGGCGACATATCGGGGATGGTTGCCTTCGCCCGCAACAGCAAGCTGTGCCATTTCTCATCCACCGGCAACACCTTACGGGGCGACACACCACATAAGCTGTCTTCCGGCACATCGTCCAGCAACGGGCGAATAAGCAAATACGCCATCGCAGCCGGCACGGGAATGGTAAACAGCACGCCCTGGTCCCGTTTAATGTCACTTAATGCAGTCCAGCCCTGAAACGTTCTGAACGCCGAACATTTCGTTGTTCCGCCTTCATACTCATTCACGAGCGGTCGCCAGGCAGCATCCCAGGGGTCGTACTTATCAAAGTCGCCGTCCAGAATATGACGGAACACCTTCTGATACGCAGGTAATAACCACCTTTCCAGCGCGCCGGAATCGGTGTGGGGCCCCAGACCGCCGGATGTCACGCCGGGCGGGCGGCGTCTCACTCGATCGGGGTAAATATAATTACATGCAGGATCAAACCATTTCCTGCCTTCCGATTCCGTTTTCCAGAATGAATTTAAGAATACCTGTACATCCTGCATGCGACTACTGAGGCGCGCTTCCATCTGAGGTTTAGACCAGTAGATAGGAAATATTTCAGGACGGGACGCCGACAAGGTCCCGAAAAAGTCATCTCCCGGCCCCCGGTACTGATTATCAAAATCGTTAGATTCCACATAATCCACCAGCTCTTTGTCCCACTTCACGGCCTGTTCACGGGGAAAGTGCTCCCGTACCACCAGACATCCCCGTTGTTTTACCCCGGCCATCACATCCGCAGAGACCGTACCGGCGGCAATATCTTCATAGTTTGCTTCAGGCCAGCCTGTGTTGCCGTTTTTAATATCCTGTTCAATAGCCTGAATGTTTCTTTCCAGTCCCGCGACAATATTTTCCAGCAGAGCAGGTACATCACCAATACGCTCCCGCCATAGTTGTTTAGTGTCTTTAATGGCTTTTTCGATTTCGTCTGGCAGATACGATTTAGACGTCTGTTCGCTCACAATACTTCCCTCTCATTTTATGGATTATTAACCTCACAATTAAATAAGTAAGGTTTCCTAACTTATTTAATTATACTAGTCTGGGCATCGCATTGAGTAAAGACATTTTTTCATTTCGTTAACAAAGCAGATTTAAGAGAAAGGAAGCAGCTACAATGTCAGCCAAGCCTGATCACCGGCCCGGCAGCCTGGCCATGCGCACAGACCAGCAGTTCTTTCAGTGTCTGGAGAAAGCGCAGCGTTTGTCCCGTGCAGCCATAGCCAAAATGACGGGGATCTCCAAACCCACGGTGTCAGAATCTGCACAAAGACTGACTGAAAAAGGCATGATTAAAACCGCATCTGAAATGGATAACGTGTCATCAAAGCGTCCGTCGGTTATATATGAAATAAACCCGGATTTCGGGGCCCTGCTCTCCCTCGCACTGGAAGAAAATGCCACCTGGATACGCTTCACGGATTTTACCGGAAATACACTTTCTGAAGAGTTTGTGACTTATTCCAAAGGGCGTTTGCAGGCAGATTTTGTACAGGATATGTTCACCCTCACAGACAAAACCCTGAAGGCAACAAACGCACCGCTGCTCGCTACCGGTGTGTCTGTGGCCGATCCTGTCAGTCCGGTTACCGGTAATGTGCTGGCCCTGCCTTACTCTCCTTTTCCGCTGGCGCACGGCCTTCAGTTTGCACAGCTGCTTGGCGATCGTTACCAATGCCCCGTGACCGTCGATAACGATGTAAACTGGGCCACACTCATGGAATTTGTGAATTCCGGCTGTGAGAATTTTGCTTATATCCATCTTGGCAGAGGCATAGGCTGCGGCCTCATGCTCAACGGTAATATTGTGCGTGGTGCTGACGGTATGGCCGGTGAAATTGGTTATGTCAGGCTGGGCACTGCGCCACCGTTGCTTGAATCTTTGTATACTGAACACTTTTATGAAATGGCGCTGACACCCGGCAACGCACTGCCCGCTGAAGTGCTGAATGCCACCGGTAAGGTAGTGGCCGCTACCTGCGTACTGACCAATCCGGAAAAGGTGGTGCTCGGCGGTCAGCTTTGTCACCATCCGGCACTGCAAGCCTGTATTGAAGATGCACTGGCCAGTAATATTGCCGGTACAGCTATTTCTGTTACCTCAGAGCCGGAAAAGGCACCGTTATACGGCGCATCTGCCGGTGCCAGAGAACTTGCACTGGAGAAACTGGCTTTACTGGATCCCGCCGCCCCGGTGCTGCGCGGTTACAGCCGGAACGTTTAATTTCATCTCACCTTGCACATGACACACTATTTACACCACCACCGGGTGATCGGAACATGCATACAGGAACCTGCGGAATGAATACGCTTACAATCACGCCGGACTTTTCGCCATGGCGTCAGGGACTGAAGGATGCCCTTCCCTTGTTCGGGGGTTATATTCCCGTAGCCATCTCCTTCGGCTTAATTTCAATACAGGCAGGTTTCAGCGTTTTTGAAACCATCCTGATCTCAACATTCATCTATGCCGGTGCTTCACAATTTTTATTTGTAGCCATGGTGGCATCCGGTGCTCCCCTGCCACTTGTTGTGCTGATGACACTGCTGATTAACGCCCGCCATATGGTTTATGCACCGAACATTGCCAGGTACATGGGTTCAGATAAACGCTGGCTTCCTTTGATGCACGGACTTACCGACCAGGTATTTGCCTTAGCGCTGGTGCGCTTGCCACAACTGCCCAAAGCGCACCGGATTGCATGGTATACGAGCTTAGGTTTGCTGGCATGGTTCAGCTGGATTGGCGGTACAGCGCTTGGCGCAGTAGCCGGCGATACACTTACCCAACGCTGGCCACTCGTCAATGAAGCCCTGCCGTTCGCCCTGCCCGCCCTGTTTGCGGTATTGGTTGCCCCGCGCTGTAACAGCATTTTATGGACCACCACTCTTATCACTGCTGCAGCGCTGTCTATGCTGTGCAAAATAGCCGGTTACCCGAATGCAGCCATTCCCCTTGCCGCCTTAGCCGGCGTCGTCGTGTTTTATGCCATAAAGGCGATTCAACCGGGAGACAGCCAGAAATGAGTCAGGAAATGTGGCTGACCCTCGTCAGTATTGCCTTTGGTACTTATTTAATCAGGCTGCTGCCTTATTTGTGGATGCGCAAAAAACTCTCTAAGCATGAGAACGATGAAACAACACCCGATATGCCAGACTGGCTCACCGTATCCGGCCCTGCAATGATAGCCGCCATGCTCGGCAGCTCGCTGGTACCGGTCCACCTCGCCATCCCCTCATGGACAGCGACAGTAGCAGGCCTGCTGGCAACACTGGTTGTTTGGTCGAAAACCCGCTCAATGGGTTTACCCACTCTCACGGGGGTGGTGGTGTTCGGGGCCGTGAAGGTCTTATTGATTGAATTTTAAGGTTCATTATTTTGCAACTCGCTCCCTTATTCGGGTAACTCACAAAATCATTAACATATGATGATATAAGTGGTGATACTGTAATCGCTGGAATAAAGCAACAACACAAAAATCAAATTGAACGCAAATAGAAATCATAACTATTTATATTATTAGAAATATCAACTATCTTTATCACGATTTTTAACTATATGGATATAGACGACAATGAGAATTGGTAAATCTAGAAATACCGTTAAAGCAGCAATTGCTTTTGTTTGCCTTGTTACAAACATAAATATACACAGATTAAGTTCAAGTGATAATTTTTGGATAACCAATCAGGTCCATGCTCAAGAGTTTGGGGGAACGCTTCCTTCAACTACCGTCGGAAGTCAGGATGACTATTGCGATTACTTCCCACAAGTTCCGGTATGCTCTCCAGCATATTGAATAGGAGGCAACTCACCATATGTTCCAACAACTCCGGGAACTACTCCTGTCTCCCCTCCAGGAGAAGGCAGTAATACCGAAAGTTCAGAGCAATGCAAGTTGAGAGTGGAAAGTGAATTTGCGGCTTGTGAATCCAGAGCTTATGACGCGTACTCTATAATAATCAAACAAGACTGTTCCAGAGTTGGCATGATAGACCTTTACTTTGGTAATTGTAAGGCCATAGCTGAAGCCGAAAGAGATGCGCATCTCGCTCATTGTAGGCAAGATAGAGCTGATAGCCTGGCAAATGAATGCAATTAGTTGTGAATAATATTTGGATTAAATCACATGAAAAATAAAATAACTTTATTGTGCATTTTGACAATCGCAGGTTTGATTACTTGGTACTTTTCTGAATTTAAAATAGAATCAACACCAGAATCATCATTTAGTTTCTCACCCCAAAAAGCAGCTATTAATTCAGAAGCAGGGAAAATAGCAAATGAAGAGAATACCTTTAAGTCAACTAAAGAAAAATTATCGCTTGATGAAGACTGGTGCATTGCAATCAATGATTTAGACGAAAAAAGCCGGGCTTTAGCAAGAGAAGAATCAAATGAGTGGGCCGTAACACGTGGGGATATTTTAATCCCGAATTATGACTCCTATTTTAACCAGGCGAACAGCGGACTCTTAGAGCCTTATATTGATTTAGCTACACCAGAACTAATAAAATTTGCGAGCGAAAATGATAATTTTGCATTATTAACCCTTCTTCAAAGAGAAAATCTAAGCCTGGCGGTAAAAGATAAGTCTGCAATGCAGTTGATAGTTTTAGGAAACACTTCTATAGCTTTGTCACATTTCGTTATACAGGAAATGCTTTATGCCGAGCATCTATTTAAGATTAGCAATAAAGTTTCGGATGAAGTTAAATTTCATCTTATGAGCGCATTAGCTTTCGTCAGCTACGGATTAGACAGGCTAGATACAACAGCGCTCAATAGCTATTTAAATTTCTTGAGAAGACATAACAATGGGTTATTTGAAATTCCCCCCGAAAAATTATTAACAGAGAAAGAAGTTTCAGAAATAGAAAAATATAAGAAAAATTTCATCAGAAAGATAGATGAAGAAAGAGATAAAATATATTTGAAACCCATAAACGAAATCAACATACCGCGAATAGCAATTCATGACTTCCAAATTGAATTGGCAACAATTTATAATGAATATGAGAATTTAACAGAGGGCAGCAAAATCCTACCAGAAGCGAGCAAATCCTCATTAAAGAAATCTGAGTGCGTCGTTAAAATCATTGAAATGCAAAAATCTAGCTAAATATACTAAGCTATAACATTCAAGATAAAAGCAACTCCTAAATATCAGATAGGCATTAATGTGCTCCAATCTCATGCGAGCACATTGATATAACGAAACATCTTACATTAGATTTAAATTCAGTTTTAAAAAATTAAAGTCACCCTATTCAATTGTTAAACGCACTATCTAAATAACTGTTCTTAAGTGTAGAGCACCCCATAGGGGAACTCAGTGTGATTTCTGCGATCAGATCGGTCGCCAAACAGAAATTACCGAGAACCACACTGAGCATGAACAGAATATCATTGATTGACCGGGCTGAGCGACGCCGTTTACAGAAAATTGTTCAACGTAGTAAGGATAAACGCTTTAGTCGTCGCGCTAATACTGTGCTTTTGGTTAATGACGGTCATTCTCGTTCCCGTGCAGCATCGTTGCAGAGTGCTGCACGTTCGTCTGTTAATCATTGGTGCAAATGGTATGAAGAATCAGGAATAGAAGGTTTAAAAGATGCTGAGCATGGCAAACCAGCTTATTTGCCAGGTGACGCGATAGTCAAACTTTTGTTTCTGTTGATCCACTGGACACCACTTCTCTTGATACAGCATTCGCGATAAAGAGTGTGAAGCTAATAGTTCTCGCGGCTACATTGCCGAATCAATTCGCCATGCCTATAAATAAATTAAGCCTTTATTTTCATAATGCTAGTTGATAGTTTTAATCCTCCCTTTTAGGCTCCCCCTCAAGATATCAACATGGAGTTTCGATGTCCTTGACGAATGAAGAGATAAAGCAGCAATTTGCTCATAAACCAGCTTTTATGCAAAAAGTCGACAGCTGGGATAGTGAGTTGTTTACCAACTTTTGTGACTTGTGTCGTTTAGTGAACCGCGCTGGGCTCGATATATTTCTTACTGACATGAGCCAAGGCTGGGCTTTTAGGCTTGGCAGAAAGGAGCTACACGGCAGAGCTAATTCTGTGTTCATGAGATTGTCACTTTTAAAAGACAAAGTAAATTTCGCTCAGGCCTACCCCACAGAACGTAAAGGTCAATTGGATAAAGGCTTCATTAATGAACTGGAATCCTTATCTGATTTGAGTAACTTTAATGCAGAACATCCGATTAATCGGGAGCCTTTTTGGCCTCATGATTACAAAGATTCTGATGCCGTTTCTTCATTATCTATTTGGAAAGTTTCTCATAGCCCAGATTCATTTAACCAATACGACCTAGACTGGCTTTCTCAGCACAATAGATTAGCCGTCCATAAAGATACCAAACGAGGTGGAGCGGCGGCATTCGAAAGTATAAAAGTAAACGATGTCGTATCTCTCGTTCATGGGCCGAATGTATTTCGAATTGTTCGGGTCACATCAGATATCATCAAAGACGCTGATTCACCATTGAGTGAAAATTGGCTATTACGAGAGTACGACATCATAAAGACCCTCGATACACCTCAAAAATTTGAGGGGCCGAGACCTTATAACGGTTGGAGTCCAAGTAATAATAGTACTTGTCGCAGAGTGTCGGAAGAAGATTTAAGCCGCTTCGAAGAAGAACTTTTATCCCCCTATTTCACTATGACTCTAGAAGACCTCAGATCTATGACATCAAAGGATGCACGTGTGGAAAATAATGGCGAATTGAGCACAGAGAATGAATATCCACTTAACCAAATTCTATACGGGCCACCTGGAACGGGAAAAACATATTCAACGATTAGGTTAGCCGTTGACGCCGCGATGCCTGAATTCTCTCCTGAAGGCAGCACAACGGAAGAAAAACGAGCGTCATACAAGAAACAGTATCAGCGCCTGGTAGATTCAAAACACATTCGCTTTGTGACTTTCCATCAGAGTTTTGGCTATGAAGAATTTGTCGAAGGATTGAGTGCAAGAACCACAGACAAGGGTGACTTAAGTTACTTCCAAAAGGATGGGGTTTTCAAACAAATATGTAGAGACGCGCGACTCGGCGAACAGCAATCTCCCTCATCGTTACTCAGACCCGGTGATAAGTTTGGTTCGTTTACTATTACCAAACTAACATCGGAGCTCGTCCACATCAAAAAGCAAAACGGTAGCCACTTACCGATGCCCCGCCTCATCGTGGACGAAATCGTTAAGCTCGTTAAAAACGGCACATTGAACATGAATGAGGTGAGTGACGAAAAGCTACGAGAAGCCGGTTCAAACGTCGAGGCTGTCTTCGTGTCAGGCTACAAGACATTATTTAAACCACTGTGTGATGAAATCATTTCCCGCCAACAGCCGCTTTCTGCTGTTAATAAGGAAAATTACGTATTAATTATTGATGAAATCAACAGAGGGAACATCTCTAAGATTTTTGGTGAGCTGATTACTCTTATAGAGCCTTCTAAACGTATTGGCCGACCAGAAGCCCTCGAAGTCACCCTTCCATACAGTAACGATAAGTTTGGCGTACCAAGTAATGTTTTCATCATTGGAACAATGAACACTGCCGACAGATCATTAGCGTTGATGGACACGGCGCTAAGACGAAGATTTGAATTTAAAGAGATGATGCCGGACTACGAAGTACTAACTGGCTACATCATCAAGATTAAAGAACATGAAATCGATCTCGCAACATTATTGCGGATCATCAACGAACGAATTGCGGCGTTGTATGATAGAGAGCACATGCTAGGACACGCGTTCTTTATGCCCGTTGTCGCCGCGCTTAATAGCAATAAACATGACCTAGCTATTCGAGAACTCGCAACATGCTTCAAAAATAAAATCATCCCGCTATTAACAGAATATTTCTTTGAAGACTGGCACAAGGTTAGACTGGTCCTCGGCGATAATCAGAAGGTCAACAGTAACGCCCCGATGTTCATTACTGAACGCAATATTGCTTTTGAAAAACTGTTTGGTAAGCGGGAAACTGAGAGCTTCGGTGATAATGATACTGCGGAATATTCGCTTATCCCTCCAAACTCTTCAGAATGGCACAACCCATTGCTGTACAAGGGTGTTTATCAAGACTTGTCAAATGGCGATATTGCCAATGAAGAATAATCATCAACAAAATATCACTGTTTTTGAATATGATTATTTAAGTAATGACAATAGAGCCGAGAATACGTCCAACTCAGTCTATAAGATTTCACCAGCTGCATTCGAATACCTACATGCATGCCTCATTTCTGATGAGCATGAAACAAACTTCTTAAGCTATAAGAAGAAATCAGGCATGACCGTATTCCAAGTTCAAAACTATGCAGGCGTTGTCCGGTGCCCAGACGGCACTCAAATTGAAATCCTGCCCAAAATTGCCAAACGGCAAGCCGGTGACCACCAAAAGGACGCATATGAGACGGCCAGGTTGTCCCTTTTAATGATGCTAAAATCGTTGAAGTCGTTCAGGCACATTCAAACCGGCGCAGCCAACATCAAACAGCAGAAGATGCCGCTGCTGGAGATATTCATCGCGCAATTTTTAGAGTCGGTGAATCATTTGGTAAAACGCGGGCTCAAAAGTGACTATGTTGCTGAACAAAACAACAATGTTTTTTTACGCGGAAAACTACTACACACCCAACAACTAAAGCGAAACTTTATTCATAAGCATCGTTTCTTTACTGAATACGATACGTACATGGCGGATACACCAACAAACCGCATTATTCACACCGCGCTCTCTAAAGTGAATCAATATACTCGTCACCAAGCCAATAGTAGGCTCTGCCAAGAGCTCATGTTTGCTTTTAACGAGGTGTCTTTCTCAACAGATCTAAAACGAGATTTTGCATCCGCAACCTTACAACGTGGTATGCAACATTATGAACAACCGATTAAATGGTCAAAACTTATCATTGAAGGACTAAGTCCGCATGCAATGTCAGGAAGCAATGAAGCATTCTCGTTGCTATTTCCAATGGAATCTGTGTTTGAAAGCTTTGTGGCAAAGTACCTTTTTGACAATTTGCCCCCCAACTTTTCACTCTCAACACAACTCAATAAAGAATCACTGGTGACATATGGCGATAAGGGGTATTTTCGCTTAAAGCCAGACTTATACCTAACGACTCCGAGTGGGGGTAAGATTGTCATGGATACTAAATGGAAGTTAATTAATCAAAATAAAAGTAGTGGTTCTGACAAGTTTGACCTTTCACAATCAGACTTTTATCAGATGTTAGCTTATGGCTATAAATATCTTGACGGCAAAGGCACATTAGTCTTGATTTATCCAAAGACATCGGACTTTGAACGTCCGTTCGCGCACCCATTCCGCTTCGATAAGAACGAGAAGCTATCGTTATACTTGCTGCCATTTGACCTCACCCCTAACGTGCGAGAAAGAATAACCTGGGCTCCTCTATCAATTTCAGAGGAGCGTATACTTGGGAATTAGACAACAAGCAATTGACAAAATTAGCGTCAAGCTGTCCACACTACCTTGGAGCCAATTTTAATTTCGAAAATTTCATCCGTATTAGCGTGAGCCGACTTATTAAATTTACTCTTTATCTCTTCTATATCTTTCCCTGACATATTTTTATTCCCCTTCATATTATGGTTACTGATTTTCCGATAATGCACGTGATATGATGGCATTTTTAAACTCCTTTTATATTTCAATTCGCACTATAACTTGAATAAAGACTGGAGCACAATCCTTGTTTACCAACACCTATCAGGTAATGAAAGCGTAAGAAGTAGGCACCATTTTGTCTATAAAATACGTAAACCTACCAAACCAGACAGTCTCTGGATTTCACCACATAGCGCAAATCAGCTATTTAAAGACGCTTCTTTCGTCATCTGCATTAAGTATTCGCTATCAATATTTACAATAGGAGAGCGCATAGACGTCACAACAGTAGACAGCCACTCCAACGATTGGTTCTGACATTTCATTTTTATCGCCAAATAAAGCACGAGCTCTCGACGCATTACAACACCTAGCTCTTTTAAACCTTCTTGGCCATTTAGGCAATACCAATGCCACACGATGAAACGTTGCCACGCCATCATTGTTGAATCGAAAGCTGGAGTAGGATAAATGTGTAACGAAACCGCCGTTAGCTCTACAGCCGCAGGCTCATGGGAGATGAGAATATCTGCCGCTAGAAAAATAGTAATAGGTAGATTATAAAACGCAGAATGCTCGTCTTCCTCGTATGTAGGCAACGACATATTTGCAAACATCCCACCTTCGTTTTCACCCTTCGTAAAAAATGGCGAAACGAAATCTCTCGATATCTGCCTGATGATACATTTCGCTTCTTCAATGAGGCTAGGAATGAGTGTCGAGTAACGCTGTAAAAACTGAGAAAGTGACTTTGAACTCACTAATTGAGAAAAAGCTGGTATGGGGAGCTGAATATCTGCGCCGTAGTGACTGAGCTCCTGCTGCAAAACGCCAGCGCATACCTGCTCTTCTAGTTCACTATAGAACGAAGAAGAAATGCTCCCTGTTAATATCACCTGACGGAGCGTCGCCCATAGACTCAAAGGATGGTTAGGTTGCAAGCGCTCGCGAAAGCTTGCCAGCGCTGCGCTTTCGTCAACAAACTCAGGGAACAAATGATATTCTGACACAATATATTCTAGGTCTTTCCCCTTCATTACGTCTGCTAGCTTATCAATATCAAACTGGTTATCCCACAGGCACTTAATTGCCTCACCCTCAATGCAGTATCCACACATGCTTCATGTCCTTTTTCCCATGCCTGCTAACTTGTATTAATTCAAATTTGTTTGTTAAGTGAATCGCCACTATTAGCCTAGACACTTCCCAGCCGTTGAACATGGCGTCTTTCATACTCTACTGGTGACAGTAATTTATTGGAACAATGTTTGCGTTTACAGTTATAAAACATTTCGATGTAATCGAATATGTCAGCACGGGCATCATCTCTGGTTGAGTAGATTTTCTTTTTGATTCTCTCTCGCTTCAGCAGTTGGAAGAAGCTTTCTGCAACGGCGTTATCATGACAGTTACCACGTCGGCTCATACTTCCCTCCAGACCATTCGCTTTTAGGAATGCCTGCCAGTCATGGCTCGTATATTGACTTCCTTGATCTGAGTGCACTGTCACTTGTTGCTTTGGATTCCGGCGCCATACAGCCATCAACAGGGCATTGAGCACAATATCTTTCGTTATTCGCTGCTGCATTGACCAGACGATAACCTTTCGGGAGAACAAGTCCACGACAACCGCCAGATATAGCCAGCCTTCGTGAGTTCGGATGTGGGTGATATCCGTTACCCAGGCTTCATCAGGCGCAGCGGGATTAAATTCTCGATTCAGCCTGTTTGGAACCACAAAGTGACTTTCTCCGCCTCGATGACGAGGCCGTCGATAGCCAACCTGGGCACGTAACCCTTCCCGAACCATGAGTCGGTACACGCGGTTAATACCGCATCGTTCACCGATGTCCCGTAAATCTGAATGAATTTTGCGGTAGCCGTACACGCCACCAGACTCCAGCCAGAATTGCTTAATTAGTCCTGTTAGACGACGGTTGGCTTTATCGCGTTTCGACAGAGGCTTACTGCTCCAGGCATAGTATCCGCTCGGATGAACATCCAGCATTCGACATAGCCAACGGACAGGCCAGAATTAGCTATTATCCTTGATAAAGGCGTACCTCAATCGGACTGCTTTGCGAAGTACGCCGCGGCTTTTTTTAATATGTCCCGTTCTTCTGTAGCCCGTTTTAATTCCTTCTGAAGCCGCTTTATCTCAGCCTGGGCCTCAGATAAATCATTATGCTTCTTAGAATCAGGGCCGAACTTCTTAACCCAGGCATACAAGCTGTGAGTAGTAATATCGAGTCGCTTGGCAACATCGGCGACAGTATGGCCACGATCAACGACTTGTTTGACCGCTTCAATTTTGAATTCTTCAGGGTAGCGTTTACCGCTCATATACACCTCTCTTTTCAGTTAGTTTATCTAACTGAGAGACGTCCAGGAAATCAGTGGCGATTCAGTGGACACCTCCTTATACTCGCGTACAAAGCCAAACCGAATAACCGCCGCTCGAAAAATTTTCATTCCCATAAAAAACTACTATAAATGACTTAACTTACTGAATATAAACAATTACATCAGATTGTAAGAAATGACACTGTCATTAAAACCTACAACTTCACTTTACACGGCCAGAATACTGTATATATTTACACATACTGTATAAACATACTGCGGTGAACACATGCTGGTTAATCTGTCGATCAAAAATTTCGCTGTTGTTAAGCAATTATCTGTCAATCTTGAGTCGGGTATGACGGCCATCACCGGTGAAACCGGTGCGGGTAAGTCTATTGCCATTGATGCACTCAGCCTTTGTCTGGGTGAGCGGGCCGATGCCGGCGCGGTGCGTAAAGACGCGCCTAAAGCTGAAATCGTTGCCCATTTTAATCTGAAAGGCCACAAAGCTGCACTGGCCTGGCTGGATGAGCAGGAATTGCTGGATGAAGATGACGACAGCTGTTTTGTACGCCGTGTCATTTCCCGCGAAGGCAGATCGAAAGCGTTCATTAACGGCACACCGGTATCGCTGCAGCAGCTGAAACAGTTCGGCCAGTACCTCATTGCTATCCATGGCCAGAACACGCACCTTCAGCTTTTGAAAGACGATTACCAGCGAAAGCTGGTGGATCAGTATGCCGCGCATCCTGCCTTGCTGAGCGCCGTGTCAGATAACTACCGCTTGTGGAGGCAGAAACAGTCGGAACTGAAAAACCTGGAAACACAGGCGCAACAGCGTGCTGACCGCCAGCAACTGCTGGCCTACCAGGTACAGGAACTGGATGAGTTTGCTATTGAAGACGGCGAATTTACCGAACTGGAAATTGAGCACCGCAGGTTGAGTAACGGCCAGGCATTGCTGGAACAGGCGCAAACGAGTTTTTATAACCTGTATGAGAATGATGAAGGTAATGCGTTATCCATTATCCAAAATGGTCTTGACCGTCTGTCTGAGCTGGAAGAACACGACAGCGCACTGACGCCGATTATTGCCTTGCTGAACGATGCCTCTATTCAGGTAGAAGAAGCGGCCAGAGAATTACGCAGCTATTGCGATGATCTTGAAATAGATCCTCTGCGGCTGCAACAGGTGGAATCCCGTTACAGCAAAGCCATGGAACTGGCACGTAAGCATACAGTGATGCCTGAAGAACTATTCGGCCATCATCAGGCACTGGCGGCAGAATTTGCCGGTCTGGAGCAGGATGAGAATCGTCTTGAAGATTTACAGCATGAGGTCGTTGAAGCAAAAGATGCTTACCGTCAGGCCTGTGAGGCACTTTCGGCATCAAGGCAGGTTGCTTCGGTTAAGCTGGCAGAAGCGATTCAGGGGCAAATCCGTCAGATGAATATGCCTCATGCGGTCATTAATATTGCTGTCGATTATCAGGAAGACAAAACGCCTGTGGCGTCTGGTCTGGATGATGTGACTTTCCTGGTATCCACTAACCCCGGTCAGCCGGCAGACAAGCTGGAGAAAGTGGTGTCGGGCGGTGAGCTGTCGCGTATCGGGCTTGCCATTCAGGTACTGACCAGCGACAAACACGCAACACCGACCATGATTTTTGATGAGGTCGATACGGGGATCAGCGGCCCTACCGCCGCTATTGTGGGTGGTTTGTTACGCCGGCTGGGTAAAGTGAGTCAGGTTATGTGTGTTACGCACTTACCTCAGGTTGCTGCACAGGCCCATAACCAGTTGTTTGTGACCAAGTTCAGTGATGGTAGTACAACAGAAACACAGATGTTGCCATTAACGAAGCAGGACCGGATAGACGAACTTGCCAGGTTACTTGCCGGTGACAAGGTAACCGAATCAGCACTGGCAAATGCCAGAGAACTGTTAGAAAGTGCAGAATCGAACTAATAAGCGGTTGATTGGTCATAGGTGATTGGGTAGCATGCTGTCGCGCATTATTTTGCGACAGCCGCATTCTGACACTGGTTTGCCGGCAAAGGTAATGCCTGTCACTATAATCAAAGCATAACTGGACAAGCTCACGCATGAAGTTGTATCAAATCGCTATTTTGTTAACCGCTGTATTTTTCACCACTGCCTGTAACAACTGGATCTACCGGATTGATGTGCCACAGGGCAACTTTCTGGACGAACGTGACGTTAAAAAGCTGCGTGTTGGCATGACCAAAGAGCAGGTTGTTTATGTTCTTGGCCACCCTGTTGTTGAAGACTCTTTTGATAAGAGCACTTGGTATTACGTGTACGATATGAAGCGCGGTATGTCCAAACGCGGTGAAGATTTCCAGAAGCAACTGGTACTTAATTTCGACGGTAATGTGCTGACCACCGTAGAAGGCGACTTCGAACTGTCAGAAGATTTTAATACTCCGCTCGATCAGTAAGCATTTTTGGTCCGGAACACCAAAATATGGTGTTCCGGACTACTTCCAAATACGCTCTCCCCTTCCCCCAGCACGCCAAAAACCCATAACCTCCTGATTTTAAATAAATAATCAATTTTGGCTCAGCAATTGCTGAACTTGACATACTTTTTACACTCATTCGTGTGCGGTTATTGCTCGTCATTAAGTGAATGCTTCCCGGCAATAAACGGAAGTATTAACGCCATACCGGACACACATCACTACAAAACGGAAAATAGAATGCTAAACAGGAATCTCTCAATTATTGCTTTATCACTTTTGTGTGCTGCCACGTTATCAGGCTGTGTTATCAATGTCGGGGGTAACGGTGATTATCACGATGGCGGCGATGTAAGCAGTGTGCTGGGATCGGTAACCATCTATGAAGGCCGCCATGCTGGTGATGTGTCTTCCGTCAACGGAGACGTGACTTTGCAAACATTTACTGTTGCTGAAGATGTCAGTACGGTGAATGGCAATATCAGTATTGCAGATAACGCTGCAATCAATGAAGCGAGTACGGTTAACGGCGATATCAATGCCGGTAAAAACCTGAATGTGTTTGGTGATATGTCTACGGTAAATGGCAATATCGGGCTTTCTGTGAATAGTCTGGTGGAAGGCGATTTGGAAACAGTGAATGGCGACATTTCGGTGCCGGATGGCGAGATAAAAGGCTCAGTCACAACGCAAAACGGTGATGTCAGCTTGTCAGGCAATACCCGGATCTACGGCGACATCGTATTTGAAGAAACAGAAAATGGCTGGATGAAGAACAAATCCGAACAACCGGTGCTTTCAATCACGGACGATGTGGTTGTTAACGGCAATATCATTTTAGAGCGCGCCGTTGTACTTGAGCTTGCTAACCCTGCGCTGGAAAGCAAAGTAATAAGACGTAACAACAGCAACCGCAGCTAAACCCTGACAGGCCGGACAGAAATACATCTGCCCGGCCTGTTTAATCACTTACCGGTTAACTTAACGTCCAGCCAGACCAGGCGGTGATCAGAACTTGCTTCACGATCTTTCACCAGACGGTACAACGGGCTGGCTTTTTCGGGCCAGAAAACACCGCTACCGGTCACTTCAAAACCATATCTTGACGGTAAAACGTAATCTGCCCTTGCCCCCCAGTGTGCAGTGAACCTGCGGCTGTAAGGCTCTGTTGAATGTTCACGGCCACCTTCACTTTCCGGGATAACATTGCCGTTCACGTACCGGTTATCAATAAGCTGTTCTATGACGCCGGGCCGGTGTTTATCACCCGCATCGGCAGCGTTGAAATCGCCCGCCAGTACGAAACGGGTGTTTTCCGGCAGACCGGATTGCTTACCCTCATCATCAATAATATATTCGCCTTTATCCGGAGACAGATAGTCAGCCATCAACCTGATTTCATCATGGTTCCGCTTTCCGTTTCGGTCTTCATCACCATCGAAATTAGGCGGTGTGGGATGCATAGCAAGTACATGCACAATGCGGCCATTAACGTTAACGGGTATATCCCAGTGAGACTTGGAGCTTAACCGGAACTCAGCCCATTCCTCTTCGTTATACCAGGGAGTATCTGTGGCCGGGTCAACGGGCTTCTGAGCACCGGGCATATCTTTCCACTTAAGTGTCTGCAAGCTGTGCACCTGATCATGTACAACGGGATATTTCGACAATACAACCATGCCGTACTGGCCGGGATACAAGCCAAATCCCCACGCATCACCGCCTGTTCCGGTGGCTTTACCATCGTTATCCAGATCGAAAGGAGACGGCTCACCGGTGTTCACCGGCGCGAGATAAACGTACGGGTAATCGATAGCAGGTTGCCCGTGCTGGCTGACATTCAGATAATTTTGAATAAAAGCCCGTACACCATCGCTCTGCGATTTGATGTAATCAAACTCATTAAGCAAAATAATATCCGGCGCGGTGCGCTGAATGATCTCAGCAATATTTTTGACCTGCGGATTATTGCCATCTGACAACACCTTTTTAAGCACGTCATCACCGGGCGGAAGCCCTGAAGAAGGGTAATTCGTCGACTCCATACTTACGTTAAAAGTAGCCACTCTCAACGTATCAGATGACTCTGTAGTCCCCTGTTCGGCCGGTAATATAGAGCGGATTTTGTCTACCGGCAGGGCTTTTACACTCCCGTGAAAACCCTCCACGTCCTCAGCCACCAGCAGACTGTTATAAATGGCTTCCTGTGTTGCTTCAATCACCGCCTCGAATAAAGGTGACACCTGACTGTTCGCCATCACGGTGGATGAATGCGCCGGCGACTGCTCGTCACGACGTAATGCATCTGCGTTAGAAAAGGCTATAACATAATCGCCGGAGCCGTTTGTCAGGCTGGCACCGGTTCGCGCAACACCGGCCATGGCCCGCTTTGCCAGCCTTTCCAGATTGCGGTCGTCCAGCGGTGCGTCTGTTGCAACCACTATCATGATGGAGCCGTCAGCAGCGGTATCGTTATTCAGTTCGTTGTACAGGTAGTGCTGATTAAGCGCTTCCCCGGCTTTCAGGCCGTCGATATTCAGGATGCCGCCAAAGTTACTCTGTACCAGCACACCGACTGTGTATCCGCCCAGTGATGCAGGCAGCAAACGGCTGCTTGTTCCGATCCCGCCTTTCCATCCGAAGGCGCGGGTACCGCTGCCGGCACCATTATTTCCCTCTGCAACCGGGCCACCTTGCGCTGTATTGATAGCCTGAATCACATCAGCTTTCGTCACGGTTCTGCGGCGGATGTCGTTAAGAAATCCGTCGTTGGTTTCACCTACGACAGCATTCACCGATGCCACGTCTTCATTCCCCGGTTGTGCCAGCGTCCATTCCACCACGCCGGCAATACCTTCAGCCACATTCAGTGTATTGGTAAGCACAACGGGTGTTTCAATTTCTCCCAATTCCCGGATTTGACTGATCCCGGCCATTTTGCCGTATCCATTGCCCACGTATACCGCAGCCGGTACCTTACGCTGCCGTAAATTGCCCTCTGCCGGAATAATGGCTGTCACACCGGTGTGAACGTCTTTTCCGTCATGAAGGGTTACCTGCCCCACCCGTACGCCTGCGACATCGGTAATACTGTTCAGTTTTCCGGTCGCAAGTACACCAGGCGCGATGCCAAGATCACGGGCTCTGACCTGCTCTGCGTCTGCGCTGACATGCATAAGCGGCAACACCAGCAGTAACGCCGGAAGAATTCGTTTTCTCATGTTGTTTTCGTTTTTTATAAATAAAAATGGGGAAGGAAAAGTGTCACACGATAGTACAAAAAACTCAAAAGGAAGACGGCTACGTACCGGTTATAAAAGACTGATAGCATGTTCAATTAAAAACAGACAGGCACCAATCAGCCCGCCCACCAACGTACCGTTAATACGCACTTTTTGCAGATCTTTACCGATGTTCAGTTCAATTTGTTCCGCCATCTGGTTGTCATCCCATGCCAGAATGGTTTTACGGATATGGTCAGTAAGAAAATCTGCGAGCTCCGGCGCCATCGCTCTGGCTGCTTCTGCGATGTGTACATCAACAGCGTTTGCCAGTTGCTCATCGTTTGCCACCGATTTACCTGTTTCCTGCAGTGCATGGGATAAACGGCCTGTGAATTTGCCGTCTGTGGCTGCAACATCATCGATTAACCAGCGTTTCACGTCGCCCCACACCTGAAACAGGTACTGCTGAAGGGTATCGTTGTTCAGCAATTGGTTACGGATATTTTCCAGCTTCTCTGTCATTGCAGGGTCGGTTTCCATCCTCGCCGTGAAGTCCTCCAACTGGCGGTCGAAACTCTTGCGTACCGGGTGTTCGCTGTCGTTGGCAATATCCGCCAGAATGCTCACAATGGCTTTGGAAGCGATGTCAGCGCCCTGCTCGCTCAACCAGGTTGTCGGCAATATCTTCTCCAGTCGCCGGTACTCTGCTTTCAGCCAGCTATGCAGCTTTTCAGCAATAAACATCTGACTGTCAGGCCGGTGAGCAAGCTCTGCGATTTTATAAAGCAATTGGTCCAGCACCTCCTGATGTCGCTTATCACGGGTCAGAACCCGTAACGTGCCGGCCGCGAGAGGTGAAAGATCCATTTTCAGCAGAGCCCGCTTTACTCCGCTTACCATCATGTCCTGAACGGGTTTATCATCCAGCGTGTTAATGATCCCCACCAGCGAGCGCGCAGCGAAGCGACTCAGACGGTCTGCGTTTTGAGGCTCGCGCAACCACCTTGCCATTCCCTGAGCAGGGCGGGCATCATTGACCAGTTTTTCGATAGCGACTTCATTGAAGAATTTTTCTTTCACAAAGCGGGACAAATTGCCGGCAACCGCCGCTTTGTTATTCGCTACGATATTCGTGTGAGGGATTGGAAATCTGGCCGGAATAGGCCTGAACAATGCGCTGACGGCAAACCAGTCAGCCAGCCCGCCAACCAGCGCAGCTTCTGATGCCATCTTAATGAGTCCGGCCCAGGCGGGCCATGGCGTTATCCACTGCCGGTACTCTGCCAGCGTCGCAAGAATAAAGACAAACGCAGCTCCTACCAGCCAGAAAAGCGCGATGCGTTTTGCACGCCGGAGCTGCTGCTGTTTATTATCCGGTAGCACGTTTGTCCTTGTATTAATATTGCCTTACTTACCTGACTGCACCTCATCAGGCGTATACATCCTATCCACTATATGGTGATGAAAGTGCAGCCGGCAAACCCTTTATGACAATTACGGGTGCTTAAATGTAAAAGGATATTAATCCCACTTCGGCGCGAAATCCGGATCCACGATACGTTCGCCGTTATCCAGCTCGTCAATGCGCGCCACATCATCTTCTGACAGCGTCACAGTGGTATAATCGAAGTTCGCCTGCAAATGGTCCTTATTCGTTGATGAAGGGATGGCATGGATACCTTTTACTTCCATCCACGCCAGTACAACCTGTGCAGGATTGGCTCCGTGCGCGTCAGCAATGGCTTTGAGTTCATCATTTTTCATGACTTCGCCCACCGCAAAGGGCATATATGCGGTAGTAGAAATACCAGCCTGCTTACAATGTTCAACCACCTGACGGTTTTGCATAAACGGGTGAAGCTCTATCTGGTTAGTGAGTATCTCGCCCTCTCCCAGGATCTCAACCGCTTTGTCGATTTGTGCCATAGTGAAATTCGACACACCGATATGGCGCGTTAAACCTTCTTCCTTAGCCTGCTTCAGTGACGCTAAATATGACTCCATGGGAATATGATCATTGGGTGACGGCCAGTGGATGAGCAGCAGGTCAACATAGGCCATTTTCAGTTTGTTCAGACTTTCATGCACAGACGGAATGAAGTGACCCTTATCAAGATGGTCGTGCCATACCTTGGTGGTCACGAACAGTTCTTCACGGGGAAGACCGGCAGTTTGAATTGCATTGCCGATTTCTTCTTCGTTGCCATAAAACTGGGCGGTATCGATATGGCGGAAGCCGGTGGAAAGCGCATCTGAAACCGTTTTTCTTGCTACCTCTCCTTCTAAACGAAACGTACCTACACCTAATTGAGGCATCGATTGCATTATCTTCTCCTGTTTTATGAATTCACCTTGTCTACGCTAAGACATTGAATACAGATTACTTCACTTTCTTCAGGTATTAGTTTTAATACTTGCATGCCAACGGCCTTATCGAGCAAATGCAATTGCATTGATAGGCTTCTACTACGACTAAAGTTTAAGTGAACAGGACGAATACGATGCGACGCGCTATCACTCTTCTCGCTGCCGTATTGCTTTCAGGTCATGCTTTTGCGGCGAAAGATACTTTCTTTGTAGGTGTCGAAGACAGTTCAGGCAGACAGGTCCACCCGGTAAACGGTGGCAAATATCACCCGGTGCTCGATGCGGTGATGACAGCATTTGCTCTTGAAGAGGGCTTTGAACTGGAATATGTGCCCCTTCAGGGCGACGCTTACGATCAGTGGTTTAAAGAAAACATGATTGATTTCCGCTTTCCGGATCACCCCCGCTGGTCTGCCACAGACGGCACGCTGTTTTACAGCCAGCCTGTGGTCGGTATTTGTGAAATCACCCGTGTGTTGCCTGAGAATCAATGGATGCGAATCCCCGACGTGACTGCACTGGGTATTATTGAAGATCAGCCGGTTTCCAGTGACTGGTTAGAACAGGAACGTAAAGGCTACACAAAAATAGTGTCATTCTCTGAGCCGACACACCTGGTAAAGGCGCTGGTTGACGGTGAGGTTGATGCCATTATCACAGACAGCGAACAGCTGAATGATGCAACTGCAGCACTGAAGCTGTCAGGTAAACGCATTGTGGCATCAGAACATATTCAGGATAAGAAAGAGAGCCTGCGGATTTCCAGTGAGCAGTATCCGGCGATGCTGGAAAAATTAGATGAATTTCTCAAAACGCACCGCGGGCTGATTGCTCAGGTTGCCCGCCGGCACGGTATTGATAACGGGCGTACCTGTTTAAAGAAACGCCCTTCCAGTCAGTCAGAGCTGGCTGACTGATTACGTTGATGAGACTGCCGTGTACGGTGTTTTTTCACCGAGCGGCGCATACGGGTAAGGCGGGCATGATCAAGTTTACCCTGTCTTACATCCACCAGCGTTTGTGTTTCATCGTCCAGTTGCACCAGTTTACGAAGGGCATTTAACTGCTCCAGCGGCAACTCTACCCAGGCCCCCTGCGGTAAACGCTTTTGCAGCTCCACCGGTCCGTAACGCACGCGAACGAGACGGCTGACCTGCATTTCCTGAGACTCCCACAAGCGACGTACCTCGCGGTTACGGCCTTCAGACAACGTCACGTTGTACCAGCGGTTCATACTCTCTTCTTCACCGGCAGGCTTAGAACGGGCTTTGATTTCAGTAAACCCCGCCAGACCATCTTCCAGTTCAACCCCTTTGGTCAGCGTGTTCAGGGTTTTACCGGACACTTCACCGAATACGCGTACAGCATACTCACGTTCTACTTCACATTTAGGGTGCATTAAGCGGTTTGCCAGTTCACCGTCATTGGTGAACAATAACAGGCCACTGGTATTGATATCCAGCCGGCCTACGGCAATCCAGCGTCCCACGCGGATAGCAGGCAGACGGTCAAATACTGTGGGGCGGCCTTCAGGATCGTGACGGCTGCATAATTCACCTTCCGGCTTGTTATACATCAATACACGGCATACCGGTTTTTCTGCCTGACGGGATAACAGATGACCGTCTACACGGATTTGCTGGCCGGGTTCAACACGGTCGCCCAGTGTCGCAATTTTGCCATCTACCGATACCCTTCCGGCTTCTATCCACCGTTCCATTTCACGGCGGGAGCCCAGTCCCTGGTTTGCCAGGACTTTTTGCAACTTTTCACTCATTTTCTTCTCGCTTTTGTTCAGCGGTTTCAATCGCACGGTCGTCGTCAGACGGTGCCTCTAGTGTAGCCGTCGCAGGCGGCTGTTCGTTGTCTTCAAGCCCTTCAAAAACCTCAGATCCGGGTAAATCGGCCAACGACTTTAACGAAAAATAATCCAGAAACTGTCTGGTAGTGGCATATAACGACGGTCTGCCCGGCACTTCTTTGTGCCCTACCACTTTGATCCAGTCTCTTTCTGTCAGGGTACGGATAATATTACTGCTGACTGCCACCCCGCGTACCGCTTCAATTTCGCCGCGGGTTATGGGTTGACGGTAAGCAATTAACGCCAGTGTTTCCAGCATTGCACGTGAATAACGGGGCGCGTTCTCCTGCCACATGCGGCTCAGCCAGGGGCTTAAGCTGTCCAGTGACTGAAAACGATATCCGCTGGCCACTTCAACCAGTTGAATCCCTCTGGGCTGATAGTCCAGCACCAGCTCTTTGAGCACCTCGTTCAGCGCCCGTTCACTGACTGTAAATTCAGCCAGCACAGACTCTCGCAGTGCCAGTTTAGTCATTGGCGCATCGGCAACAAACAGTGCGGCCTCGACCAGTTGCTTAAGCTGGACTTTATTAATCTTCTTCATGACGGCCCAATTTTACATGAATTCTGGCAAATGGTCCTGTCTGAACGCACAATAAAAGCTGTTCTTTTACTAATTCCAGAATCGCCAGAAAAGACACCACCACACCTGCTCTGCCTTCTTCCGGCGTGAATAGCGCATCCAGCGGTGTGTAGGTCTCACTGTTTACCATAGCCAGAATCTGACTCATGCGCTCACGGGTACTCAGCGCCTCCCGCTCAATTGTATGATGTTCAAATGCAGCAGCCCGCTTCATGGCATGGCTGAATGCCAGCACAAGCTCCTGCAGTGACACATCCGGCTCTATCCGCACCGGTTGCACACTCAGAGCCACATCAGCCTTCACTGCAAACACATCCCGCTCCATACGGGGCTGTTCATCCAGTAATTGCGCAGCTTCTTTAACGGCTTCGTATTCTCTTAACCGGCGGATCAGCTCCGCTCGCGGGTCTTCTTCATCTTCAGGTTCATCGCTTCGCCTTGGTAGCAGTAACCGGGATTTAATCTCAGCCAGAATCGCTGCCATCAGCAAATATTCGGCAGCTAATTCCAGCTTCAATGTTTTCATAACCTCCACATATTCCATGTACTGTGCAGTAATGTCTGCCACGGGTAAGGTTACGATTTCGAATTTCTGTTTGCGGATAAGATACAAAAGAAGGTCCAGCGGGCCTTCAAAGGTTTCCAGAATGACTTCCAGTGCATCGGGGGGAATGTACAGATCTGACGGCTTTTCAATGACCGCTTCACCATTGATAAACGCCAGTGGCAAAGGTTGCTGAACGGGGTCGCTTACTGCCGCCGGCGTTTGTTCGTCTGTCATCTTACGTGCTGTTCGTCCGTGCTATGATTGTTTTACAGGAACGGTGACGGGTCGCCACTGCCTTCCCTGATCACTTCCGCATTGCCTTCAGAGAAATCGACAATGGTGGTGGGATATTCACCAAGATACCCGCCATGAATAATCAATCCTACCTGTTTTTCCAGCCTGTCACGGATTTCATCAGGATCTGACTCTGCCATTTCTTTACCCGGCAGGATCAGTGATGTGGACATCAGCGGTTCATTAAGGGTTTCCAGCAACTTAAGTGCAATCACGTTATCCGGCACACGGATCCCGATGGTCTTCCGCTTGGGGTTTTGTAACCGGCGGGGAACCTCACGGGTGGCTTTGAAAATGAAGGTATACGGGCCCGGTGTGTTGTTTTTTATTTGCCGGAAAGCGGTGTTATCCACTTTGGCATAAAACGATAATTCGGACATATCACGGCACATCAAAGTGAAGTTGTGGTCGTGCTCGATTTGCCTTATCTGGCAAAGGCGTTCCAGCGCTTTTTTGTCTTCCATCTGGCAGCCAATGGCGTAGCCGGAATCAGTGGGATACACCACTACCTCGCCCTGCCGGATTAACTCCACAGCCTGATTTAACAATCGCTGCTGTGGATTTTCAGGATGAATATAGAAAAATTGACTCATTACAATGTCCTGTTACTGATGGGCGGGCAGTGCCCAGTCATGCCAGACTGGCTTGAGGTGAGAAGCGATACCTAAATTACGCCCCAATTCTGTCCACCTGGACGGGAAGTGAAAATCAGAACCCGCCGAAGCCAAAAGATTGTGCTCGCTGGCAAGCTCGTTGATAAGCTTTTGCTTGTCAGGATTAATACCGGGAAAAGCCGTTTCGATGGCCTGTCCACCGTGATGTGCAAAATCATTGACCAGACGGCGCAACCATTTTGCCGTTATGTCATAGTGGGCGGGATGAGCAAGTACAGCCTGACCACCGGCAGCACGAATATGAGATATGGCTTGCTCCATGCCGGGCCACACAGCCTTAACGGCGGCCCGTTTCCCTTTTCCAAGATACTTTTTAAAGGCCGCATCCATGGTCGCAACACCATATTCATTAACTAATACGCGTGCGAAGTGTGCACGGGTCACCTGCCCCACACCGGCAAGATTCAGCGCCTTTTCAAGCACACCGTCAAAACCGCATTTTTGCAGCTTTTCACCAATTTTAACCGCACGTTCCTTGCGTATTGTACTTTGCTCAGCCAGAAAGCTGTTGAGTGATGCATCTTCCACATCCACATTTAAGCCGACGATATGAATATCGAACCCATGCCAGGCGGTGGAGATTTCAACGCCGTTAATGATCGTCATCACACGCTTTTGCTTTGCCTGAGTTTGGTGGGCAAGCGGTAAACCGGCGAGGGTATCATGGTCGGTAATGGCCAGCACATCCACCTGCATGGTGTGCGCGCGGAGCACCAGCTCTTCCGGCGTTAAATGGCCGTCGGAAAATTTTGTATGACTATGTAGATCGATTTTCAATGTCTTATGCAAATTTACGGTTGACACAACTTCGTTTTTGTTTTCTTCTATAGGGCATATTATACGTACTAACGCCTTCGATGCCTATCGAAGTTTATGACAGAGAAATCATGCGTAATCAATTATCAATCAGCACTTTAGTAAAAGCAGTTTGGTGGTGGCACTCCCTGAAGTAACGGGCGGTGTACGCGTGAGTGCGTAAAAGAACACAATAAAGGCCCGTTTAACGGGCCTTTTTTTTTAATCGCAGTTGGAGAAAATGCGACAATGAGTTTAGCTGAACTGGGCACCCAGCCCGGCAAAGTGGAAACAATCGAACAGTCAGGTACCTACCTGAACGATCCGTTAGCCGCCTTTGCCCACCTTTGTGCCGGAAAATCAAATGCACTGTTGTTAGAATCAGCAGAAATTGACAGCAAGGACGACTTGCAAAGCCTGCTGATGGTAGATGCCGCGATGCGCCTTGTGTGCAAAGGTAATCAGGTTATCTGCACTGCACTGACCCCCAACGGCGAATCTGTATTACCGCTGATTGAAGCACAGCGCCCGGACAATACCAGTGTTGTCAGAGACGGAGTAACGGTAACGCTCACCTGCCACGCTGCGGATAATGCCCTGGATGAAGACAGCCGGCTGAAAGCGGCCAGCGTATTCGACGCACTGCGGTTACTGGTTCAGAAAATCACGCCAATCCGGCAGCATCCCCACGCCGTCTTTCTGGGTGGTGTATTTGCTTATGATCTGCTGGCCACATTCGAAAACTTACCTGATGTACCCGATGGCGAAAATGACTGTCCGGACTATGTATTCTATCTGGCAGAGACCTTACTCACTGTCGATCATCAAACCCGCCAGACCCGTTTAATCGGCAGCGTATTCAGCGGCCCTAACGTGGCGCAAAGTTATTTTGATGTGGCACAGCGACTGGAGCGGCTGCAGGCCAGACTCACAGATATACCTGCGAGTACTGCCACTATCCCGCCCGGGGCTCAGGATGCTATGGATGTGGATGTCGACAAAGACGATGAAACCTATAAGCAGGACGTTGTCGACTTAAAAGCCAATATCCTTTCCGGTGACATTTTCCAGGTTGTACCTTCCCGCACTTTCTCCTTACCTTGTCCTGACCCGTTAACCGCATACGCTCAATTAAAAATCAGTAATCCAAGTCCTTATATGTTTTATATGCAGGATGCAGACTTTACTATATTCGGCGCGTCACCTGAGTCGGCAATCAAATACGAGAAATCATCGAATCAGGTGGAAATTTACCCCATCGCCGGTACCCGCCCCAGAGGCAAACGGGCGAATGGTGAAATCGATCCGGATTTGGACAGCCGCATTGAACTGAATTTGCGTGAAGATGACAAAGAGAAAGCCGAACACATTATGTTAGTCGACCTGGCCCGTAACGATGTGGCGAAAGTAAGCCGTCCGGGCACGCGTTTTGTGAAAGACCTGCTGAAAGTAGACCGCTACTCTCACGTGATGCACCTGGTTTCCCGGGTCGTGGGTCAGTTACGAACCGATCTGGATGCGCTGCATGCTTATCAGGCCTGCATGAACATGGGCACCCTGGTCGGCGCACCAAAGGTCAGTGCGGCCACATTAATCCGCCAGGTTGAGAAGAAACGCCGGGGAAGCTATGGCGGCGCTGTGGGCTACTTAAACGGGAACGGCGATATGGATACCTGTATTGTTATCCGCTCAGCGTTTGTGAAAAACGACCGTGCCTATATTCAGGCAGGCGCCGGTGTGGTTTACGACTCAGATCCCCAGTCTGAAGCCAATGAAACCCGCACCAAAGCGCAGGCTGTCATCAACGCGGTTCGCCGCTCTTTGAAACAGGGAGCCTGATCATGAAAGATAAAATCACCGTTTTTCTGCTCGATAATGTAGACTCCTTCACCTATAACCTGGTTGACGAGCTACGGGCACTGGATTTACACATCATTGTGTACCGTAACACGGTAGATGCAGACATGTTGTTCTCCCGCATGCAGCAGGAAGCAGAAAAAGCGCCGGTATTGCTGTTATTGTCGCCGGGTCCGGGTGCGCCCCATGAAGCCGGTTGCATGCCCGCACTGATTAAAAAGGTACAGGGTGTTTTTCCGGTATTGGGTATATGCTTAGGTCACCAGGCTATCGTGAGTCATTACGGCGGCGTGGTCGACCGGGCCAGAGAGGTAATGCACGGCAAATCATCGCCCATCAGTCACTCCGGCGAGGCCATGTTTTCAGGTCTGGCTAACCCGCTGCATGTGGCCCGTTATCATTCTCTTGTGGCTACATCATTACCGGCAGGGTTAGAAACCATTGCCAGTTTTGGTGACACCACCATGGCGGTTTATCACCCCGAAGACAAAATGCTTGGTTTCCAGTTTCACCCGGAGTCAATTCTCACCGCAGACGGAAGCCGTTTACTACTGCAAAGTATTCACTATTTAACCGACAAGGAGTTGGAACATGTATGATGCCTCTCCCCTGCTGGACCTGTTATTTGCTAAAGAGCATCTGAGTCAGGCGCAGTCTTTTGCTTTATTTAACAGCATTATGCATGGCGAACAACCTGATCTGATCCTGGCAACCGTGCTTACCGCCTTAAAGCTGAACGGCGAATCACCCAATGAAATCGCCGGTGCTGCCAGCGCCATGGTGTCAAACGCACTGCCTTTCCCCACGCCGGACTATCCTTTTGCGGATATTGTCGGCACCGGCGGTGACGGACATAACACCATTAATATTTCCAGTGCGGCGGGTGTGGTAGCCGCCAGTTGCGGCGTAAAAGTCGCCAAACACGGTAACCGCAGCGTCTCCAGTAAATCCGGCTCTGCGGATATATTCAGACAGTTCGGTATTAATCTGGAAATCAGCCCGGAGACAGCAAGACAATGTCTGGACGATGCGAACTTCTGCTTCCTGTTCGCACCGGTTTATCATTCCGGTATGCGTCACGCTGCGCCCATCCGTGCGGCACTGAAAACCCGCACCATTTTCAACATTCTGGGTCCGCTGGCAAACCCTGCCGGCCCTACCCATGGTTTATTCGGTGTATATTCTCCGGAGCTTCTTGAGCCGTATGCCCGCACGTTGATGCTGCTCGGCCAGCACAGGGCCATGATTGTTCATGGCGATGGACTGGACGAACTGGCTCTGCACGGCGAATCTCACATCATCGACTTAGAGCATGGTGATTTACGCACACTGACCGTGACGCCTTCAGACTTCGGTTTACCTTCATACCCTCTTGAGGCCATAGCCGGCGGTGAACCGGATGAAAACCGCAAAATGGTGGAAGCCGCTCTGGCCGGCGAAGGTCAGGAAGCACACCGGGCCGCCATTGCAATGAATTGCGGCGCGCTGTTGAAACTTACCGACACCGTGACCACATTCAAAGACGGTGCGGAAATGGCCATGGAAGCCATGAAACAGGGCAAACCGTTAACCACGCTTAACGCCGTGGCAAAAATCAGTCATCAGGAGAGCAGTAACGATGAGTAATGTGTTAGAACGCATCGTCGCCGATAAACGTGTGGAGTTAGAAGCACGTATGGCAGCAATGCCGTTAACCACGTTTAAAGATTCACTGACACCATCAAATAAAAGCTTGTTCGATGCATTAAGTCAGCCGGATGCCGGTTTTATTTTTGAATGTAAAAAGGCATCGCCGTCAAAAGGGCTCATTCGCCCTGTATTCGACCTCGACGAAATTCTTGCCGCTTATAAACCTTACGCAGCAGGCATTTCAGTGCTGACTGATGAAAAGTATTTTCAGGGCAGCTATGACTATCTGGCTTATGTGACTGAGCGGGTGTCGCAACCGGTGCTGAACAAAGATTTCTTTGTGAACGAGTATCAGGTTTATCTGGCCCGTCATTATAACGCTGATGCTATTTTGCTGATGCTGAGCGTGCTGGACGACGACACTTACCGCACTCTCGCCAGCCTGGCTGACAGCCTGGCGCTGGATATTCTTACCGAAGTCAGTAACGAAGAAGAAATGCACCGCGCCATCGCGCTGGAAGCGAAAATCATCGGCATTAATAACCGTGATCTGCGGGATCTGTCCACCGACCTCGCCACCAGCGAAAAACTGATCCCTATGCTGGAGAAGGCAAGTCATGATTTCGTTGTGATTTCTGAGTCCGGCATTTACACCCACCAGGATGTACGCCGCTTAGCGCCGCTATGCCAGGGCTTTCTGGTCGGCAGTGCGCTGATGGCTCAAAAAGATTTACCCGAAGCGGTGCGTGCCCTCATTTACGGCGACATCAAAATATGCGGCCTGTCCCGTGTAGAAGATGCTAAAGCTGCATTTGACGGCGGCGCCAACTATGGCGGACTCATCTTCGCAGAAAAGTCTAAACGTTGTGTAACGCCAGAACAGGCGCGCACGATTATTGAGACAGTGCCGGGCCGTTATGTGGGCGTATTTGTCGACCACCCTGTGGATGACATTGTCAGCGCTGCCCGTTCACTTAACCTGTTTGCCGTTCAGTTACACGGCAGCGAAGATGCGGCTTTCCGCCAGACATTACGGGCGGCATTGCCTGCTGAATGCCAGATTTGGCAGGCGGTTGGCATATCCGGCGACTTACCGCCGCACCTCAGCGATTTGCCGGGCGAAACCGAAACAGACCGTGTACTGCTGGATTGTCAGGTAGGTTCGGAAAAAGGCGGAACGGGACAGTCGTTTAACTGGTCACTGCTGGACAATGTGACAGACAAGAAAAAACTCATCGTTGCCGGCGGCATTCATGCCGGGAACCTGGTCGCTGCGCTCGAAACCGGCGCGGGCACCATAGACGTAAATTCCGGAGTAGAAGATGCTCCGGCACAAAAATCTGCTGAAAAGCTGGCGGCGCTGTTCGCAACAGCACGACGCTATTAATTGATGATCAACAGGATTATTCATGAACCAACTTGATTCAAAATTCGGGGATTTCGGGGGCATGTACGTGCCCGAGTTGCTTATTCCCGCGCTAGACCAACTCGAGAAAGAATTTATTGATGCCAAAGAAGATCCGGCATTTCAGGAAGAGTTTTCGGCACTGTTAAAAGATTATGCAGGTCGTCCTACGGCGATGACCCTGACGCGCAATCTGGTAACAAACCCCAAGGTTAAGCTGTATCTGAAGCGTGAAGATTTACTGCATGGCGGTGCGCACAAAACCAACCAGGTATTGGGTCAGGCACTGCTGACTAAGCGTATGGGCAAAACCGAAGTCATTGCCGAAACCGGTGCCGGTCAGCACGGTACGGCGACGGCACTTGCCTGCGCACTGCTGGGTCTGAAATGCCGCATTTACATGGGTGCGAAAGATGTTGAGCGTCAGGCACCGAACGTATTCCGTATGCGTTTGATGGGTGCGGAAGTCATTCCAGTGAATGCTGGTTCAGGCACCCTGAAAGATGCGGTTAACGAAGCACTCCGTGACTGGTCTGCCAATTACGACAAAGCACACTATCTGCTGGGCACCGCGGCCGGCCCTCACCCGTTCCCGCATATCGTACGTGAATTCCACCGCATGATTGGTGAAGAAACCCGTGCGCAGATCATGGAAAAAGAAGGCAGATTACCGGATGCCGTGGTTGCCTGTGTTGGCGGCGGCTCGAATGCTATCGGCATGTTTGCTGACTTTATCGACGAACCTTCTGTGAAGCTAATCGGTGTCGAGCCTGCAGGTAAAGGCCTGCACACCAAAGAACACGGTGCCACCATTTGTACCGGTTCGAAAGGCATTCTGCACGGTGCATACACGTATATTATGCAGGACAAGCAAGGTCAGATTGAAGAAAGCTACTCTGTGTCTGCCGGTCTGGACTACCCTGCTGTTGGTCCTCAGCATGCCTATCTTGCGGATACCGGCCGCGCTGAATATGTTGCGGTTACTGATGAAGAAGCGCTGAATGCCTTCCAGTTGCTAGCCCGCAAAGAAGGTATCATACCGGCGCTTGAGTCTTCCCACGCGCTGGCCCATGCGCTCAACATGGCGGACGAGGCAGAAGAAGAAACCATTATCGTGGTGAATTTATCGGGTCGCGGCGACAAAGACCTTGGACACGTGATCAAGATTCTGGGAGAAGATTTTAATGGATCGCTATAGTGATATGTTTGGCCGGCTGAACGCCGGTAATCGCGGTGCGTTTGTTCCTTTCGTCATGATTGGCGATCCAGATATCGACACGTCTGAAAAAATTATCTGTCAGTTGATTGAAAGCGGCGCAGACGCTCTTGAACTGGGTATTCCCTACTCAGATCCCATTGCTGATGGCCCGACAATTCAGGCTGCAAGTATTCGTGCTCTAGGCAACGGCGTCACACCGGATGCCTGCTTTGAGATGCTGTCCCGCGTCAGAGCAAGATACCCCGATGTGCCTATGGGCTTATTGTTATATAGCAACCTGGTGATGGCCAAAGGGATCAAAGCCTTTTATCAGCAGGCACACGATGCCGGTGTTGATTCAATTCTGGTGGCGGATGTACCGCTTCGTGAAGCAAAACCCTTTATATCTGTAGCCAATGAAACCGGCGTTGCCCAAATTCTCATCGCGCCGCCTAATGCAACAGAAGAAACCTTATCGCAGATTGGTGAACACTCGCGCGGCTACACTTATTTACTGGGCCGGGCTGGTGTGACCGGCGTGGAAACCGCTGCAGATATCCCGGCAGAGTCATTAATTGCCAAATTATCGGATTATGCATGTGCACCGCCAATTCTTGGCTTTGGTATTTCAACACCGGAGCAGGTGTCGACAGCCATCAAAGCCGGCGCTGCGGGCGCAATCAGTGGTTCAGCCACCGTTAACATCATCGCCAAACATTTGGATGATGTGCCGGCCATGCTCAGCGCACTTGATGCCTTTGTTACCGGCATGAAAGCCGCTACGGAAAAATAAGGGAAGAAATACGATGTTCTATATGATTTGTGCAACCGACGTGGAAAACAGTCTGGAAAAGCGTCTGGCCGCCCGCCCTGCTCACCTGGCACGTCTGAATGCGTTAAAAGACGAAGGCCGCTTGCTGATTGCCGGCCCCTTCCCTGCTATTGACAGTGAAGATCCCGGCCCGGCCGGATTCACCGGTTCCCTGGTTGTCGCTGAATTTGACTCTCTGGAAACCGCGAAAGCCTGGGCTGAAGCCGACCCGTATGTGGAAGCCGGCGTCTATGACAATGTCGTAGTTAAACCCTACAAGAAAGTATTGCCGTAACCGGTTACGGAAACAAAACGGGAGCCGGCGGCTCCCGTTTTTTTATTGCGGGATTTAGAAATTTTAAAGTAATGAATTTGCAGCAATTAACAAAAGTCAGATTCGATTCAGCCAATGTTCATTTATAACGGTTATGCTAGGATACGAAAATTAGAGAATGCCGGACACCGTGTCCTGAGCACCATCCTGAGGCTGTATGAATATCGTTAAAACCCTGTTTCTGACTGTGTTACTGCTCATAGCTTCGCTATCGCAGCAGGCCGCTGCCGTTCAGGAGCAGGCGCAACAGATAGATCGCAGTCAGGCCGCGACAAAAGCACAACAACATGAAAAAGGTCGGGTGTTGCGGGTCGACCAGACCCGTACAAAATACCGTGTAAAAGTGCTGAAAAAAAATGGTCGTGTGGTGTCGGTGGATGTAGATAAGAAAACCGGCAAAGTTCAGCCGGCAACGGACAAGGATAATTAAGACAAATGCGCTTATTAATTGCCGAAGACGACAGTCGTCTGCTAACCCAGTTAGATGCTTTGCTACAGCAAAACGGCTACAGCGTGGACCTCGCAGACAATGGTAACAACGCCTTATATCAGCTTCAGGAATACAATTACGATTTAGCTGTCATTGATATTGGTCTGCCGGGTATTGACGGATTCGACGTGATCCGTAAAGCCCGTCAGAATGATGTGCGCACACCGGTGCTGATCCTGACCGCCAGAGATCGCTGGCAGGAAAAAGTAGAAGGTCTGGATGCCGGTGCTGATGACTACCTCACCAAGCCATTTCACAATGAAGAGTTACTGGCCAGAGTAAAAGCTTTGATCCGCCGCGCTTCCGGTCAGGCAAATCCGTCTATTCAGTTTGGTCCGGTATGCCTGGACACAGTTGCCGAAGAAATTACTCTGAACGACGTCCGCCTGGACCTCACGGCGTACGAGTACAAGGTCATGGAATACCTGATGCTGAATCCGCAGAAGATTGTGTCGAAAACAGAACTGACAGAACACATTTACGATCAGGACTTCGATTTAGACAGTAACGTGATTGAGGTATTTGTAGGACGTCTGCGGAAAAAACTCGATCCTGACGGCACACTGAAACCTATTGAAACACTTCGTGGCCGCGGCTACCGCCTGAACAGAGATCTATGACCCGTCTGTCTCTTCGTCTTCGCAGTGCTCTTCTGGCACTGCTTGCGCTGGCTATTTTTATTCCGGTGACCGTGCTGACACTGGACAAAGCCTATACGGAAAGTCTCACCCAGGCGAAGCACAACGAATTAAAGCTGATGAACCTGGCACTGGTCTCTGCCTTTGAACTGGACGGTGATGTGCCTTACATGCCGGAACTGTTGTACGAAGAGCAGCTTAATTTGCCGGATTCAGGCTACATAGGCATTATCGTTTTCCGCAATAAAGTGGTCTGGAAATCGGCTTCAGCGTTGCACAATGAGGTGATCGCTACCCTTCCCGCTCCAGCAACCGGCGATGAAGAATTTATCACCGAAGACCGGGGGGCACTCAGTAACACCGGCAGCTATTTCAGCTATGCTTTTACAGCAGAATTCGCGGCCGCCGACAGCTTCGAACCGGTTCATTTTTACATTATGAACAGCCGTCAGGAATTCAATCTTGAGCGTGACGCATTCACCGGTACATTGTGGAAATGGTTGCTCCTGCTCGCTACCGGACTCCTTGCATTGATTATCGCGGGCATTACTTTCGTGCTGAATCCTGTGCGGGAACTGATTAATGAAATACGGCTGACAGCCAGCGGACGCCAGGGTGCACTCACCCGCCGTTATCCGAAAGAGTTTACCCCGCTGAAAAACAGCATTAACCGGCTGCTTGAAGCAGAAGCCCAGCAACGCAGTCGCTATAAGAATAGTCTGGGTGATTTGGCTCACAGCCTGAAAACGCCGCTGGCTGTTGCTATGGGCACCAATAATCTTCCCGATGATGCCCATGACTCACTTACGCAAATCAACAATATCATCCAACGCCAGCTCAAACGGGCTGCAGCAGCCAAAGCCGGCTGGCAAGCCAGTGTCACGGTAGCGCCGCTGGCGCGAAAACTACTTAATGCAATGGAAAAAGTGCATCGTGATCGTTCACTTAGCATAAACATGGCAGGTGATACCAATTGCCAGTTCAAGGGCGATGAAACAGATTTGATGGAAATGATGGGTAACCTTTTAGATAACGCCTGTAAAGCAGCCAGCACAACCGTACTTCTCACCCTTGAGCAGGAAGAGGGCTGGAGTCATATCCGTATAGAAGATGACGGGCCGGGCATCCCCCCGGATCAGAAAGACGCGCTGCTTGAACGGGGCGAGCGTCTGGACACCTATGCGGAAGGTCAGGGGATTGGCATGGCTGTCGTTGCCGATCTCGTTGCTATTTATGAAGGCAGGCTGGATATTGCAGACAGTACACTGGGCGGCGCAGCAGTTACATTGTCATTTCCTGTGTAATTACAGTTTGTTGTGCGTTATGTTTACTTTTCAATCTGGTACAACCATAACCCTCATGAATGCTTACCATAAATGTAACACTATAATTTATCCTAATTGGTAAAACCAATCTGACGCGTCACCGTAAATCACATTTATCTGAACTCTATAAACTAATGATTTTTATAATTAATTTATAAATCGCAAATCATTAACAAAGAAACCAAAAATCGACATGCAACATCTGTTTTACATAAGCATGTTGCATGACAGCCCCGGGTCACTTTCTGTCATTACGTAATCACTAAAAATCAGTTAATATGTCCCTCATTTTTATACGCGTATAGCTAAGACCGTCTTAATTCTACGCCCGAGTGAACCAAGACCGAGAGAAAATTATGAGTTTGTATTCAGAATATCTGGCAGAGATCGAAACCCGTAAAACGGAACTAGGTCTTAACCCGAAGCCAATAGACAGTGCTGATCTGCTGTCAGAAATCATTGCTCAAATTAAAGACACAGCAAATGAGCACCGTGAAGACTCTTTAAAATTCTTTATCTATAACACCCTGCCCGGCACCACGAGCGCGGCTGGTGTTAAAGCACAATTCCTGAAAGAAATTGTTCTTGGCGAAGAAAAAGTAGAAGAAATCACACCTGAGTTTGCACTTGAACTGCTTTCTCACATGAAAGGTGGCCCTTCTGTAGAAGTATTACTGGACCTGGCGTTATCTGATAACGAAGCAGTTGCCAAACCTGCTGCAGAAGTTCTGAAAACACAGGTTTATCTGTACGATGCAGACACCGGGCGTCTGGAAGCGGCTTATAAAGCAGGCAACCCAATCGTCAAAGATATTCTGGAAAGCTACGCGAAAGCAGAATTCTTCACCAAGCTTCCAGATGTACCAGAAAAAATTGAAGTTGTTACTTATATCGCTGCTGAAGGTGATATCTCTACTGACCTGCTTTCTCCGGGCAACCAGGCGCACTCCCGTGCCGACCGTGAACTGCACGGCCAATGTATGATTACGCCTGAAGCACAACAGGAAATCGTCGAGCTGGGCAAAAAACACCCTGACGCTAAAGTCATGCTGATTGCAGAAAAAGGCACCATGGGTGTAGGTTCTTCTCGTATGTCTGGTGTGAACAACGTGGCACTGTGGGCCGGTGAGCCTACCAGCCCTTACATTCCTTTCGTAAACAAAGCCCCTGTTGTTGCCGGTACTAACGGTATCGCTCCTATCTTCCTGACAACCGTTGGTGTAACCGGCGGTATTGGTCTGGACCTGAAAAACTGGGTTAAGAAAACTGACGAAAATGGTGAAGTGATTCGCGATGCAAATGGCGACCCGGTACTGGAAGAAGCGTACTCTGTTGCTACCGGTACCGTACTGACCATCGACACCAAAGCGAAGAAACTGTTCAACGGTTCTGAAGAACTGGCTGACGTTGCTGACGCGTTTACGCCACAAAAAGTTGAATTCATGAAAGCCGGCGGTTCATACGCTGTAGTTTTCGGTAAGCAACTGCAAACTTTCGCAGCTGAAACGCTGGGTGTAACTGCACCAGACGTTTACGCGCCGTCTAAAGAAGTATCACACGAAGGCCAGGGCCTGACTGCTGTTGAGAAAATCTTCAACCGTAATGCAGTCGGTGTGAACTCTGACTCTCCATTACATGCTGGTTCAGACGTACGTGTGAAGGTAAACATTGTAGGTTCTCAAGACACTACAGGCCCGATGACTTGTCAGGAACTGGAATCCATGGCGGCTTCAACCATCTCTCCAATTGTTGATGGTGCATACCAGTCTGGCTGTCACACTGCGTCAGTTTGGGATAAGAAAGCGCAGGCTAACATTCCTAAGCTGATGTCTTTCATGAACAATTTTGGAGTTATCACTGCCCGTGATCCTAAAGGCGTTTACCACTCAATGACTGACGTTATTCACAAAGTGCTTAACGACATCACTGTAGACGACCGCGCAATTATCATTGGTGGTGACTCGCACACCCGTATGTCAAAAGGTGTGGCATTCGGTGCTGACTCCGGTACGGTAGCACTGGCACTGGCAACAGGTGAAGCGGCAATGCCTATTCCTGAGTCTGTGAAAGTGACCTTTAAAGGTAGCATGAAAGAGCACATGGACTTCCGTGATGTTGTTCACGCTACACAGGCACAAATGCTGAAGCAATTCGCTGGTGAAAACGTGTTCCAGGGCCGTGTTATCGAAGTTCAAATCGGTACGCTGCTGGCTGACCAGGCATTTACGTTCACTGACTGGACTGCTGAGATGAAAGCGAAAGCTTCAATCTGTATCTCTGACAACGAGACCATGATTGCATCACTGGAACTGGCGAAGAGCCGTATCCAGATCATGATCAACAAAGGTATGGATAACGACGCTAACATGCTGCAAGGCCTTATCGACCTGGCAGACAAGCGTATCGCTGAAATCAAGTCTGGTGAAGAGCCAGCGCTTGCACCGGATGACAACGCAAAATACTTTGCAGAAGTGGTTGTTGACCTGGACCAAATCGACGAGCCAATGATTGCTGACCCGGACGTAAACAACGAAGACGTTTCTAAGCGTTATACCCACGATGTTATCCGTCCGGTTTCTTACTATGACGGTAAGCCAGTTGACCTGGGCTTCGTAGGTTCTTGTATGGTTCACAAAGGCGACATGCAAATCATTGCCCAAATGCTGCGTAACCTGGAAAAACTGAACGGTTCGGTTAGCTTTAAAGCGCCACTGGTTGTTGCTCCACCTACGTACAACATTGTTGATGAGCTGAAAGCTGAAGGCGACTGGGAAATTCTGGCGAAATACGCTGGCTTCCAGTTTGACGATGCTAAGCCAAAAGAAGCTGCACGTACTAAGTACGACAACATTCTGTACCTGGAGCGCCCTGGATGTAACCTGTGTATGGGTAACCAGGAAAAAGCTGAACCTGGTGACACTGTAATTGCTACTTCTACCCGTTTGTTCCAGGGCCGTGTTGTTGCTGATACGAGCGAAAAGAAAGGCGAATCACTGCTGGGCTCAACGCCGCTGGTAGTACTGTCTACAGTACTGGGTCGCTTCCCGACTACTGAAGAGTACAAGCAGGCTGTTGCAGGCATCGACCTGACCAAGTTTGCTCCGCCTTCAGAAGACCTGGCTGTTAAGCCTAAGTTTGAAGCAGACGTAGCAGTTAAGAACGTTTAATTAGCGGTTCTTAATACTATTTAGAAGGCCCCGACTTTGTCGGGGCTTTTTTTCAGGATGCTCTGTTTCAGGTTTTAGCAGAGCTTCAGCCCGTGGGAGTGACAGGTATTAACAAAACTCAAAACCGCTGAACTGCCCAGTTGAGCGCAATCAGAGCAATAGCTGATGAAGCTAAAGGCATGACAGCAGAAGCATACAATCGCATATGTCTTAATGCCAGAAGCAATGGCAGCAATAATAATACGACGACGAGTTGACCGAGCTCTACACCAATATTAAATAAAGCAATAGCTAGCAAAGGACTCTGTGCATCAGCTTGCAGTTCCCCGAACACACTTGCGAAGCCCATCCCGTGAATTAATCCGAAAGCGAATGTAACAATAGCCAGCCGGTGTATAACAGGCCAGATGTTATTGATTGCCGTCAGCATCACTGATATTGCAATACCAAATTCCACCCAGCGACCGGGAGGGTGATACCAGCCAAGGGCAGTCGTTGTCAACGTAACAGAATGGGCAACGGTAAATGCAGTTACAAGCCAGAACGTAGATTTAAGTACTTTACCTTTACTCAATTCGCCCTGCCATTGATTGTTTTTTCTTACCAGATTAACAGTCAGCAAAGTAGCTAACAGAAACAAAATATGGTCAATACCAATCCAGATATGAATAATACCCTGATACACAAAAGTAGTGATGGTTTGCCACACGGAAGCGCCGGACGCAGCTGACAGTGTCACTTGCCTGTGTTCATTCGTAAACACAGCAGTATGACTCTCTCCACCTATAGCCGCACTGAACAATGTTTGATGAGTGTCATCCTGCTCAAATATCCCCTGATAATCCACTGAAACATCGGTGTCGTAGGGGCAGTCGATTGTGAATGGAATAGCTATCAGGGCTTCGCCAGATATTAATTCCATTGCTACTTCATGAAATACCGGCGAACAGGCTGCACTACCCTGAGTAAATTGCAAAACAGCAGCTGCGTAGGCATGCAGATCAGGTTGAGCTTCTTTTACTTCATGCCAGACGAGTTTGCCATCAAAATTCTCATCCAGTTTCATCTCAATCTCGAGATCATATGGCATAAGAGAAAGTCGCCCGCTAAACTTCTGCGTATTGTCTCCGTTCAAAGTAATATATCCGTTGCTGAGTTCATGGGCTTTCACCCCCTCCGGAACGGTTATCATCAGGAATGACAAAATCATCAACCCGAATGCACGGTTGGTAACATAATCACTAGCGCGATAAAACGACAACAAAAACATGCCTGCTCCGGTTATTTTTCTTCTGATTCATTCTGGCTGTCAACGGCGCGTTCCAATAGTATCTTATCGGCCCGGGTTTTCCCGTGCTCCCAATTCAGACGCGCATACTTCAGAGCTTTCAGGGGATCAGGTTGAATATCAAGATAATATCGTGCAAGTTGCGCCGCATGAACGCCATCGTCACGCCAGGCGCGCATAGCCACACGCTGTGCCATAGCTTGCGTCCACAGCGTTCCGTTTTTACTTAGTTTTTCTGCCTGCGCAAGTCTGAGCATAATGGCATCATCTACATTATCCGGATCATTAATAATGGGTGATAGCGTGTTGAGAACTCTATCCGGTTGACCCAGGGCAAGCTGAATATCAGCCCAAAGCGCAACACGACTCAACGGAACCTGATTAAAATCGACGTTATCAAGCCATGCACTGGCCTCTTCCGGGCGGTTAAGTTCAAGCGCCAAAGAAGCCAGAATTTCTCTGAGCCATCCATCAAGTGGTGCGGATGTGGCCACACCGGAATATTGATGTAACTGTTCAAGCTTTTTGTAATCATCTAAATCGGGAGATTGCTGCGAGCGTATATCCAGTAAACAAATTGCAGACAAGGCAGGTTCTCCGGTTCCGGCAAGAGACCGGCAGGCAGCTTCAGCCTCATCAGATTTTCCGAGATTGATTGCAATGGTCGCTTGCAATAACTGCGCAGAAGGTGTTTTTCCGTATTTATCAGTGTACTGCCTGATTGTTGAAGCAGCATCAATGAAAGCATGTTGGTGTTGCTGTAATCTTGCCTTAAACAACAACATTTCCGGCTCAAAGTTTCCTGAGCTTATTACTGCATTTGTTAAACGAATTATGCGTCGAAGCGCTAACCCTGAACCGTTAAGTGATCTCGCTTCATCCAGTGATTTTTTTAACGAAGATAGCTCTGGCTTTTCTTCCGGCCCGGCTTCCCAACTTGCTACCACAGTTCTGTCGTCCGGATAGAAAATATCTGCGCGAACTGCAGAAGTTTGTCCCGCCCAAACGACAAAGGTAGCAACTAGTGTGCAAAAGAAGATTTTCAATATTTTTCCCCGTGACAACAGGCCGTCCCTGGCCTCCCGGTTATCAGTAATCCGTCAATAGATCATCGAACGCTGCGGGATCATCTGAATCGTTTTCAAACACCCTGCCATTTACAGGAAGCGGGGTTCCGGTTGCCGGCTGACTGAATGCGGAACGGACATAGGTAGAGACCATCACGTTCTCCGCTTCAACAATAATACCAATTGTACCGCTCACGGGGTCATTGACACCGTCACTGACAGTAAACGTAAAACTGTCTTCTCCGGTAAATTCAGCATCTGGTGTGAATGTAAAACTACCATTGTCAGCGATTTCCACACTACCGTTGGCCGGCGATCCTTCCAACGAATAAACGAGCGTATCGCCGTTAGCGTCAGATGCTGTGAGCGTATCAGAAAATGATGTATCCACCGTGGTGGTAAAGTCTTCTGATATTACCTCAGGAGCATAATTGGTATCATCGTCATCGCTGCAGCCGCCGAGAATGATGCCTGTGACTGCGACTAAATATAGATGTTTCATCATGATTCCTTTATTCCGCTGAGCCAGAGATTGGGGTTGCAAGATAAGGAAAACCAGACATGGTCATGGAAGCGTCTACCGGAGCACCATCGGTAAACGGTACGTTTCCAACACTTGCATCTTCTGAAGTACAAAGACCTAAGTCAGTCGACTCACCATTTACCGGAATGGGATAACATAATGCTCCCATTACCACGCGAAGTGCGATATCAACTACGTCATCACCCGGACGCCGGCCGTTTGGAAAACCGGCAAGATCATCACCGGCAACGCCAAAGGCTGACTGTTCACCGGCTGGTGTTGCCGGAATACCCGTATTCAGACGCAGCATTTCCGACGCTGTTACCGTAGCTTGCTGATTTACTCCCGGAAAGCCGGTGAGAAACGCAGTGACTAAATCATTACGCGGAAAATTAGTTGGCGCGAGAGTTTCCAGATCTGTGCCCAGGGTAGTATTCACTGCATCGCGGAACAGGATATTAAGCAATTCAGGCAATACCGGATTGGTCACATAATCAGCAAATTGTCCGTCTGCAGACGGATGTGAACTGTTAAATTTGTCTTTATCGCCAAGCCCTATTACCAGTTCATTGACTAACGGGCTACCAAGCCGTGATACCTGTGTCATCGCTCCACCAGCAGCTGATGGCTTTTCGAACGTTGCATTTGGATTCAGGATTCTGGCCTGTGGCAAGCTGGCTGTAGTCCATGCGCCCACTGTTCCATTGCCGTCTCCGGTAATACAAGCGGCCGGAATTTCAACAGCGATAGAGGTCACGTTCTTGTCAGCGAGATCATCATTATCTTCGCTTTGAGTGATCCCTCCCGGAAAACCATCTCCGTCACCTGCACCGGGCGCACTGTCTCCTTCAACAGGAACATAATTGACCAGGTCAAAAGTGTCTCCCAGGTTAACAACAAACGGGTCTTTTCTCTGTCCAACAAAGACCTTGCCGGGGTTATCGCAGCCCGGTACAGCGAAATCATAAACATACTGACCGGCGTAACGCTCATATTCACTTGAACTGGTGAAAGTTTTATCACCAATATAATCCAGTGGTTTAGAAAACATTGCTGCTGAAGATGGTGTCAGTGATGTTCTTTCACCGGTGCGGGCGTTACCACTAACCCATGTCATTGTGTAATGCTCAGAAAAGTTAGCATTACTTTGATCGTCAGCACTGACCGGCCCGATATTTTTTAGAGGCACTTTGATCATCTTCTGATCGCCTTCAGGACCAACCGGCAGAGCAACACCTTCATTATCCGCAGCTAGCATGGCACTGAACTGAAATGCGAGAGTAATGTCCTCCATCGCGTCGCCATCGTTATCAATGTGAATTGCATATACTGCATCCGGATCCATTGAAAAATAGTTTGGCCCGCCGTACGCATCCTGTAACGGAATGTAATTGGCTATCAACGTGACATACCCATCTCTGCCAGATTCGTAACTGTTAAACATGTAAAAATCTGTAGCATCGACGGTAGGAGCGCGTGTTATAGCCGGCGCCTCCCGGTGACTCGAAGCCATTGCAGTAGCAGAAATACCGGCAACCAGCGCAGCTGAAACAGCAAGAGTGAGAGGTTTGAATGTGGACATAATTTAACCTTTTTTCGTGAGTGAACATATAGCCATACGGGAGTGCAGGCTAATCAGATGCAAATAAATTAGTTTTTTTGAAAAAAATTGAAAAAACTTTGTAAATATTATGAGCCACTAATTGAGTTCCTGCCTGGAAAAGCAGGTTTATTTATTACAGCACTGAAAAAACAAAATGCTTATTGCGTACTTTTTCTTGTCATCACAGCGTCTGATTCACTCTCCGTCAACCAGGGCACATTGATATTCCTCATCACTGAGGGTGAGCGTCGCTTTTTTACCTTTGCTCCAGAACACCACACTGTTACCCGTATATTTCGCACCCGAGGCACTGATACCGGGCGTCAGCACCATGGCATTTGCTCCAATCTGCAGAATGGCTGTATTGTTGCCGTCCACCTGAAATATCACCGCACCGGCATCGCCACAGTCATATTGATAAGGGCGTCCGGCGATGGTTTCCTCTTTCCCGCCATTGTCACATGCGGTAAGAATAAGAATACTGGCTGACATCGCTATGCTATGAATTAGCGCTTTTTGCTTCACGAATTTCTCCTGACGTTAGTTTCCCTGTTTTGACCGCAACCGACCTGAGCCCTTACAGAACACTTGCTATCTATGCATACAGGGTGACGAATTGAGTATACGACTGTGCCCGTCCTGCATTTTCATCTAGTATGGCTCATCTTAGCCGATTAAACATTTTGTATGCATTAATGACAAAACCGGATTTACTTTCTGCTGACAACCATCGACTGCCTGACGATGAATCACTGCTGGTTGAAGAAGTGCCGCTGGCGGTTTCAGTCAATGACATCAGTCTGGTGGTGATGATGATCTCCCCTGACGATATCGAAGATTTCATTACCGGCTACTTTCTTACCGAACAAATCATTACTGCGCCGGTTGAAATTAAAGATATTCATATCGTACGCAACGAAGCCGGCATCGAAGCCAATGTCAGCCTTACCGGCCGCCGGGAACACCTGCTAAAATCACGGCGTTTTACACGGGTCAATGCAGGCTGCGGAATTTGTAATCACACCGCCCTTGAACAGGTATTTCCGCAACTTGACGCTGCGGTAAGCTGGGCTCCTGTGCCGGCCTGTGACTTCGGTTCACTCAGAGATGCTATGGACAAGCTGCAGGAAAAAGCCCGCAAGACCGGCGCCCTGCACGCCGCCCTTTACGGTTCAGGCAATGACATCGTACTCGGACGGGAGGATATTGGCCGTCACAACGCATTAGATAAAGTGATCGGTGCTGTGCGAAAACGCATAAAAAACCATGAAGAAGGTTATCTTGTTGTGACCAGCCGATGTGGTGTTGAACTGGTCCAGAAGGCAGTGATTGCAGGCTTTACCACACTGATAAGCTTTTCTTCTCCCACGTCACTGGCAGTGTCTTTCGCCAGGCAACACAAATTGAATCTGGTGTTTTTGCCACGAAACAACCAGCCTGTATTTTTCTCCCGCGAGGTTCAACATGGCAGTTAAATCCACTAAGGCAGGCGGTTTACCGTCAATTAAATCCACCGTGAACGAACTGATTAAAAGTAAGCAGGTTCGTCAGAACATGCTGAACCTGTATAAGGTGAATAAGCATAAGGGATTTGACTGCCCGGGATGCGCCTGGGGAGACGAAAAAGACGGTACATTCAGATTTTGCGAAAACGGTGCAAAAGCGGTGGCATGGGAATCGACAGAGATGACCATTGGTGCTGAGTTTTTCAGACAACATAGTGTGACGTATCTTAATAAACAATCCGATCACTGGCTGGAAAGTCAGGGTCGGCTGGCAGAACCGCTGCGTTACAATGCAGCAACAGACCATTATGAACAGGTAAGCTGGGATGATGCTTTTCACATCATTGCAGCTAAACTCAACGGGTTAAGCAGCCCTGATGAACTTGAGTTGTATACATCCGGCCGGGCGAGTAATGAAGCCTCTTTTGTCTATCAATTATTCGGACGTGCATTCGGCACGAATAATTTTCCCGATTGTTCCAATATGTGCCACGAAGCCAGCGGCATTGCGCTGAACCAGTCGGTAGGTGTAGGCAAAGGCACGGTGGTCCTGAAAGATTTTGAAAAAGCTGACACCTTGTTTGTGTTCGGACAAAACCCCGGTACCAATCATCCGCGCATGCTTAACGCCTTACGTGCGGCGTCAAAAAGGGGTGCGACCATTGTTTCGGTGAACAACTTAAAAGAAGTCGGCTTACAGAAATTTGCCAGCCCGCAAAAGCCTGCAGAGTTACTCGGTCTTGAAACTGTGCAAATAAGCAGTAAGTACGTTTCACCTAAACTGGGGGGCGATTATGCCGTTGCCAGAGGTATGGCGAAGGCCATTCTGATGCACCACAAAGACAGGCTCGACCATGAGTTTATGACTTCCCACACTTCAGGTTACGACGCGTATGCAACTGCTGTTGAAGCAACAAGCTGGCAGAGCATAGAAAAACAAAGTGGCCTGTCGCAAAGTACAATCGAAGAACTGGCAGCGCTGTTTTCTGCTTCACGCAAAACCATTTCTACCTGGGCGATGGGTATCACCCAGCATCTTTACTCAGTAGATACCATCAAAGAAATTGTTTCCCTGCATCTGCTCACCGGTGCCCTCGGGTTACCCGGTGCAGGACTGAGTCCGGTGCGTGGTCACAGCAATGTGCAGGGCAACCGCACGATGGGGATCCTGGAAGCACCGAAACCCGATTTTAATCAGCGCATGAATGAGACTTTTGGCTTCAATCCGCCGGAAAAACCCGGACACCGTGTGTTTGATATGCTGAGCGCCCTGCATGAAAAGCGCAGCAAAGTACTTATTTGCCTTGGCGGGAACCTGGTGGCTGCCGCAGCAGATACCCCCTTTACCGCCGCTGCTGCGGGCAATGCTGAACTGCTGGTAAACATCGCAACTAAACTCAACCGCACTCACGTTACCGCTAAACAGGACGCCCTGCTGCTGCCCTGTTTAGGCAGAACAGAAATCGACATGCAGGCCACGGGCAATCAGGTGATTACCGTAGAAGACACATTCAGTATGGTGCACGGTTCCAGCGGCAGCACATCACCGCAAAGTAACAACCTTAAATCGGAAACAGAGATCATCTGCCGTATCGCCGCTGCAACTCTGGGTGAGAATACGCCGGCAGACTGGCTGTCACTGAAAGACGATTACAGCCTGATCCGCGACCTTATCGCGAAGGTTATCCCCGGGTTTGAGAATATGAATGATAAGATAGCCGAACCAGGCGGCTTTCATTTGTACAACGCTGCAGCAAACCGGGAATGGCGGAATAAAGAGGGTAAAGCCCTGTTTAACCACAATGCCTTACCTGAAAATTTGTTCAGCGAAGGCGTGATGGCAAAAATCGCAGCCAGTGATACGCCGGTTTTCACCATGCAGACATTGCGCAGCCACGACCAGTACAACACCACGATTTACGGCATGAACGACCGTTACAGAGGCATTTTCGGTGAACGTAATATTGTGTTCATTAACCCGCAGGATTTAGCCAGACTGAATATACGTGAAGGCAGTCTGATAGATGTTGAGACCGTGTGGGATGACGATGTCACCCGTAAAATTTCACGCTTTAAAGCGGTCAGCTACGACATTCCTCAGGGGAACGTTGCGGCCTACTATCCGGAAGCGAACCCGCTGGTGCCCTTCAACAGTGTGGGGCAGCAAAGTGCCACCCCGACCTCAAAAGCGGTACCGGTCATCATTACACCGGTCAATGTAATCGCCTTATAAAGGTAATTTCACTGATTAAAGCTGTCTGGCATCCCTCTCTGCGTTGCTGGACAGCAGTAATGCCAGCCACTGGCTTTCCTCACGGGATTCCAGCGCAATTTTCACAACCATTGTCAGCGGAACGGATAACAACATTCCGACACTGCCCAGCAGCCACCCCCAGAATACCAGAGAAAGGAAAACGACCAGGGTAGACAGTCCCATCCCCCGCCCCATTAATCTGGGCTCCACGATATTTCCCATCACGGTATTTACCGCCACGAATGCCAGTGCAACCAGTCCTGCAGTGCCCGCCCCGTATTGCACCAGTGCAATCAGCACCGCCGGAATGGCAGCGATAATTGAGCCGATATTCGGAATATAATTGAGCAGAAACGCAAGCACACCCCAGAGAAGAAAGTGGTCGATATCCAGAATATATAACCAGATACCGATGATCAGCCCGGTTGCCAGACTTACCACGGTTTTAATCGCGAGATAGCTGTTCACCGATTTTATAAACCGGTCCACATGTTTCATCTTCATTTCCGGATCTGCCAGCGCCGTATGTAAACGTGAAGGCATACTGTCAGCTTCGAAAAGCATAAAAATAACCGTCAGCAGGATAAGGAACATATTAGACAATGCGCCTCCCATTCCGCTGAGAAAATTCGTTGCCACAGACATCGCCGTACCGGGATCAAAGTGCTGAGTGAACAGCTCACGGTTAATATGAATGTTCATTGTCGCCAGCCGGTCAATGATCCAGGCAAACTCGCTGTCCAGCTGTTTACGGTAACCGGGCAGGTTTTCCTTAAAATCTGTTAATGATTGGCCAACCAGCCCTGCCAGCAGGAATCCGAAAACCAGAATAATCAGTATTACTAAACTAATGGATGCCCAGCGCGGAATGCGGTGAGCACTGGCCCAATTTATAAGCGGGCTGCATGCAATAGCGATAAATACCGACAGGAAGAAAGGTACCATGATGGCGCTGGCGGCCTTAATACCGGCCAGTACAACGACCAGACAAGCGAGTACTATCATCGCTTTGGCTGTGGGAGATTTGAGTTCCATAGTGGTCTTTTAAAGATAATTCCTGTTATCAAATTAACAAATTATACTGCTGATAGATATAACCAGAATAACGAGAGAGATCATGACGCTGAATCAGGCAACCATCCGGATCAAAAACCTGCGCCTGCGCACCTATATTGGTATTAACGACGACGAGATAAAAAATAAACAGGATGTCGTGGTCAACGCGAAGATTCATTACGATGCAATAAACGCCACCAATACTGACAACATGGATGATGCTCTGAATTATAAAACGGTGACGAAAGCGATTATAAAACTGGTGGAAGACAACCGTTTCTCTCTGCTTGAGAAACTTACTTCAGATGTGCTTGCCGTTGCAGCAGAGCACCCGTGGGTAACGTTTGCAGAAGTGGAAGTGGATAAGCCTCACGCGCTGCGCTTCGCCGATTCAGTGTCCCTGACGTTGTCGTGCACCAAACCTTAAAGAGGTATCAGTGAAAATACTTGTCACAGGCGGTACCGGGCTGGTTGGCAGCCGGTTTATTCATAAAACAGCATGTAAATATCAATTCACCGTGTTAAGCCGGTCGCCGGAGCAGGCCCGCAAACAGTTGCCGGACAATGTTGAGGTAATTGCAGGTTTGCATGATATTGCAGATTTTTGTCTGTTTGACGGCGTCATTAATCTGGCCGGTGAGCCTATTGCAGATAAACGCTGGACGCCGTTACAAAAACAACGTATCTGCCATAGTCGCTGGGATCTGACACAGCAGCTTGTTACCCGCATGAAAGCCTGTGAACATCCGCCGTCTGTTTTTATTTCCGGCTCAGCCATCGGCTACTATGGTCGTCAGGGAAATAGACCGGTTTCCGAAAATAACCATACCGTTCATGATGAATTCACCCACCAGGTTTGTCAGCGGTGGGAACAAATCGCCATGCAGGCTGCCTCTGACGCAACCCGTGTATGTTTGTTACGCACCGGTGTCGTGCTCGATAAGGACCGGGGAGCATTACCCAAAATGGCAATGCCGGTAAAGTTGGGTGTAGGAGGGAAAATTGCGGGCGGCAAACAGATCCTGTCATGGATCCACATTGATGACATGGTAACAGCCATTGAACACCTCCTCGAAAACCACCGCTGCTCAGGGCCCTATAATCTTACTGCTCCGGAACCGGAGACCAATGCGGCCTTCACACGAACTCTGGCGGAAACGCTTCACCGGCCGGATTTCTTCATGGTCCCGGCATTCGTACTGAAAATACTGATGGGGGAAGCTGCAGATATGGTCATCACCGGCCAGCATGTGATTCCTGAGCGTTTGCAGGAAAGTGGTTTCCATTTTCGCTATCCGGCCCTGCCGGCAGCTTTGCAACAAATATACGCCTGAAACTTAACCATGGAGTCCGGCGCCCGTCACTGGCAATTATGCTGACAGGTGCCATTCACATTTTGTCACATCTTCGTGACACACATCCGGTTATTAATCGTGCAACTGCATTGACAGTCCGGCCCCGGAGGTAAATAGTTATCACTCCAAATTAGTAAAAAGGATGTAACTATGAAAAAAACAATCAACACCTTGCTGATTTTGCTGCTCGCAGGCACATCTCCCCTGTCTGTTGCCGGTGAAGAAAATATTCCTGAGCCATTTCGCGGCGATGACCCCAATTCTAGTCTGGAAGTGGCCTATGATGATTTGAATGCGCTGCTCTCATCTTATGTAACAGTAAGTGGCTGGTCCACGCGGGAAAAAGCACCACGTCCGGATGCAGGTGTCGGTACCAGATTAAAAACCCGCATCAACAGACTGACGGCGCTTGAAGGTAACAGGTTCTATTTTAAAGGCGCAAGTGAAAAAGATCTGATAGCTGAATTTATCTCTGACATTCGCGCAAGCCTTGAAATGCTGCCCGCTGAAGTGCCATTACGTCTGCTGAACAAAAATGAACAACTGGCATACTGGCTGAATCTTTACAATTTCACCCTGCTGGATGAAATGATGAAAGTGTATCCGAAGCATAATTTACTGCGGGTGCTCGATTACGGTGATGGCGACTCGATCATGGCGCAAAAACTACTTAACGTCGCCGGTGTTCCGTTAAGCCTGGACGACATTCAGTTTACGATCCTCAAAGAAAAGTACTTTGGTAATCCTCTGATTATTTATGGTCTCTGGCAAGGCAATATTGGTGGCCCGAGCCTCAGAAATACTGCTTACACCGGAAAAACAGTATGGCGGAAGCTGGAAGACAATGCCGGTGAATTTATTAACTCAAACCGCGGCACATATTTTGACGGCGAAGTGTCGGCATTATACGAGCGCAATATGCCTTTCTTTGACAACGATCAGGCCAAACTGGTCAGCCATTTAATGGACTATCTGCAGGGTGACATGTTTGATGAATACGCAAACCGCGACGACGTCGAATTCGAAATGGAAGACTGGACACTGGCAGCGCTGATTGGCGAAGGTAGAAAATACGGCCGGTCGGCTGCAACCAACGGGGCGGCCATGCTGGATGCCGTAGTAGCGACTCAACCCGGCGAGGCCTTTGGCGACACGGTAGCAATTCAAAACTACCTCGCTGAAGACAACGCAATGAAAACGCCTGTTAACTTCCGTTTTTCAGAAGCACAACTGGAAATTCTGCAGAAACTGCGTACCAAACATGAAGTCAGCATGGGTCGTGTTGAAGTGACGGATCTGGATGAAGAAGAGGCATCTGAAGATAAAAAGCAAAATAACTGATTCAGCACTCCCGCCCGGCAAAGACGCTACTCAGCTTAGTCTTTGCCGGACGATTTACCTGCCTGATAGCAGATAATATTTTGAAAACGGGTTGTTTGCGCTGTGGATTTATAAACATGCGGCTGATCGGCATGAAAACGCAAGCTGCCACCACACTTTAAATCATGCCACGCCCCGTCCACATGCAACGATAACGCCCCTTCTGTCACATAAACGTGTTCAATCACCCCCGGCGCATGGGGATCAGACTGTTGTTCATGAAAATTCAGCAAACATACTTCCATGACTTCTATCCGCGTATCTGCTGAATAGGGAAAAATGGCTTTCACTTTCATGTCCGGATCCCGGGGAAAGTTATCACTGTTTTCTCTGTCATCCGGTCCGGAAGCAAAAAAGGCAGAAAACGATGCATCCAGGCCGCTGGCAATCTTCCAGAGAGTTGAAATGGTGGGACTGGATTCCTGACGTTCTATTTGTCCCAGCATCGCCTTAGAGACTCCGGACAACTTTGCCAGAGCATCCAGACTGAGTCCTCTGTCTTTTCGCAGAGTTTTAAGGTGTAACGCGATATGTTGCTTAAATTCTTGTTCAGCCATAGCAAAAAACTATTTGTGCGCTATAACGCACGGTGTTATGTTTGTTTTATGTTGTGCAGTATAACGCACAAAAAGGACAAAGTCTGTTGCTTGTCCTGACAAACCACCTGCCGGACTGCCCGAAGAATAAATACGGGTACCGGTAAGAACAGGAAACCGGATTATGAAATCATTGATCAGTAATTTTGAGCGCTACCCGCTGACATTCGGCGTGACGCCAATCGAATATTTGCCCAGGCTGACTGAAGCCCTGGGAGGAAAAGTAGATATCTATGCTAAACGGGAAGACTGTAATTCAGGTCTGGCAATGGGTGGTAATAAGCTAAGAAAACTGGAATATATTGTACCGGACGCCATTGCGAGCGGTGCCGATACACTGGTTTCAATTGGTGGTGTGCAATCTAACCATACCCGTATGGTAGCTGCGACGGCTGCCAAAATCGGCATGAAATGCGTGGTTGTGCAGGAGAAATGGGTGCCCCACTACGACGCTGTTTATGACCGCGTGGGTAATATTCAGATGACCCGCCTGATGGGGGCTGACAGCCGCCTTGTGGACGACGGCTTTGATATCGGCATTCGTGACAGCTGGAATAAAGCGATTCAGTCAGTAAAAGATGCAGGCGGCAAACCCTATGCAATTCCGGCCGGTGCATCGGTACATAAATACGGTGCTTTAGGCTATATCGGCTTTGCCGAAGAGGTGATTGCTCAGGAAAAAGAGCTGGGCTTTAAGTTCGATTATATTGTGGTGTGTGTGGTGACCGGTTCTACCCAGGGCGGCATGATTGTAGGCTTTGCAAATCACGACCGGGCAGATACCGTAATTGGCATTGATGCTTCAGGCACTCTGCAGCAGACACGGGATCAGGTAACCAGCATTGTTGATAAAACGGCTGATCTGGTGGGCCTTGGCCGCAAAGTACGTGAAGACGAAATTGTTATCAACCCTGACTATGCCTATCCCGCTTACGGTGTTCCGTCAGAAGAAACCAATGAAGCAATACGTCTGGCAGCTAAAACCGAAGCCATGATCACCGACCCGGTATATGAAGGAAAATCGATGCAGGGACTAATCGACCTGACTAAAAAAGGTTTCTTCCCTGAAGGCTCAAAGGTACTTTATGCTCACCTTGGCGGTGCCCCTGCCCTGAACGGCTACAGCTATCACTACAAAGATGGCTGAAGCTGAGAGCAGCATCTGATCCGCCGGAATATTGCCACCGGCCAGCGAAAGGCTTTTGTATAAAAATCAAAAGCCTTGCACCCCGATGTGAACCTGTTTAGTCTGCCGGTGTCTTTAATATTTTACATAACGGAGTAACGGCTGTGGCTGCGGGTGAATTCGGCAAACAAATCGCACTGGTCAGAAATCAGATGATGAGCAGACTGGACGAGGCTCTGAAAGAATTTGACCTTACCGGTTCACAATTTGCTGTTATCAAGCTGATCGCTGAAGGCAGAGCCGATACGCTGGCAAAACTCTGTGAAGCGATGCATCATGATAAAGGTGCGATGAGCCGGATTTTAAGCCGTATGGAAGAAAAGGCGCTTATCCGCCGTAAACCCTGCCCTCACGACGGCCGCGCATTTAAACTGGCCCTCACCGCAAAAGGCGAACAGCTGTTCCCGCTTACTACGCCTAAAATTAATGCCATTTACGATGTCGCACTGAAAGATTTTTCAGAATCTGAAAGGGAGCAATTTTTCAGCATGCTCACCCGTTGTCAGCATAATTTGTGTCACTAACTGACAGTTATCGCACTTATCCGCTTACAATCTCTATTTAGTTGCCTGGGCAACCACAAGCGATAAAATACTTGCCTGGTCAACCAAAAACACACACTCAACATGATTCAGGCAATTCTTCGTGCTCTGTCAGCACACACACCCGGCCACACATTTTCTGCCGGCAGCCTGTCCGTTTTGCATGAAGGACGCTTTGCTAACGCTATCGTTTATTTATATCAGGACGAACATTATCAACTCATCATCAAAGACTTTTCTTCGCGGCACTGGCTTATCAGAAAAACCATAGGCCGTTTATCAGTTCGCCAGGAGTTCAATGCCATTACAGCATTACAACACATACCGGGCATTACACCGCTCTGCTTCCGGCCGGGAGAATGTACCATTGCTTACAGCCATATTGCCGGGCAAACACTGAAAGATTACGGTGCTGAGGGAAACCGTTTGTCACCGGCATTTTGCCTGGAACTGGAAAAAATTATTCACCGGATGCATGAGGCCGGACGGGTTCATCTGGACTTACGGAACATGGGGAACATTCTTATTGATGAGCAGGGAAAGCCCGCCATTATTGATTTTCAGTCGAGCTTGCGCTGGCAACGTTTCCCATTATGGTTGCAGAAATTTATGCGTTATGCAGATATCACCGGGGCATATAAAGCCTGGGAGCGTTACGGAACCACACCGCTACCGGCGCATAAAAAGCAATTTCTGACCCGCTATAATGCGACCCGCAAGTGGTGGGTGTTTCGCGGCTATCCTGTTCACAGAATGCAGGTACGTGTGCAGGCCTTTGCTGCACACGTTATGAGCCTTAACATTGTTCAGAACATCCTTGAAAAGTTCTGGTAACGGCGTTGCTCTAATCCCTGGCTGAGGTCAGGGATTTTATTTTCTCTCCCAACATTAACAGTGCCGGTGTCAGCAGCAGTGTGAGCAGGGTCGCAAATGTCAGACCACCGGCGATGGTACTCGACAACACTGTCCACCACTGCGCTGATGGTGCTCCCACAGAAATGTTCCGGCCGACAATATCAATGGTCAGCGCAAACACCATGGGCAATAAGCCCAGAATGGTGGTAACAGACGTCAGCAGTACCGGTCTGGCACGCTGCGCTGCCGTGCGTAAAATGGCTTCCTTGGCGTCCATGCCCTCACTCTTGAGCGCATTATAGGTGTCGATTAAAACGATGTTGTTGTTTACCACTATGCCTGCAAGGGCAATGGTGCCGATACCACTCATAACCACCACGAAGGGTTGCGACGTGACCATCAGGCCAATTAACACGCCTGCTGTTGAAAAGATAATTGCGCTCAAGACCACAAAGGCCTGATAGAAGCTGTTGAACTGGGTCACCAGAATGATCAGCATCAGGAAAATCGATCCGATAAAAGCATTACTCAGGAATGTCATTGACTCCTGGGTGTCTTCATCCTCGCCCTTAAACGACAACATAACGTCAGCAGGTAACGGCGATTCGATAAGCTTTTCACGCATCTGCTTCAGCTTCTGATCCAGCAACTCACCTTCCGCAATTTCAGCTTTAATTGTATATGTTCGTGCACCATCAAGACGGTTTATCCGCCCGGTTTTGGGTGCAGGCTCAATAGTCACGAAGTTACCAATGGGCACAGAGCCGTTGGCAGAAGGAATACGAAGTTGATAGAGCTGTTCAATATTGCGGAAGGTTTCCGGGAAGCGCAGACGAATTTCGACTTCTTCCTCGGCATCATCCGGGCGGTACTCCGCCAGCATGGCGCCATTGGTGATTAACTTCACCACATTCCCCAGCAGGGTGACATCCACGTTGTACTGCGCCGCCAGCTCTCTGTCCACGTTTAAACGCCACTCCACACTGGGCAGAGGCCGGGAGTCTTCAACATCAACAAAACCACCTGTTTTTTCCATTAGGGCAAGAATATGTTCCGTGCCTTCAATCAGACTGTCATTACTGATCCCGCTGAGGACAATTTCCACCGGTTTACCGGAGGACGGCCCCATGTCGGGCAACCGTACCTGTACTTTGATGCCGGGGATGGTTTCAACATATTCACGGATATCAGCCATGATTTCTGACGCCGGCGGACGGGTTTCCCAGTCGCTTAATTCAAGCTGGATAACGCCGATAACGTCTTCCGGCATTTCCGACTCGTTGCCACCACCGCCGCCAATTGTGCGGGCGTACACCGAGTCGAGATTGTCCTGCTGCAACAAAAACGTCTCGACTTTCTTAACCAGTTTGTCGCGTTCATAAATAGATAAATCACCCCGTGCCTGCACCTGAATTTGCAGATATTCAGGTTCAATGTCCGGGAAGAACAACACGCCACGGCCAAAGAAACCGTAAAGCACAAAGGTCATGAACATAATACCCAGTGCCGCCAGGGTGGACTTGCCGGGATGATTTACAATGTTCTTTAAAAATCGCAGATAGCGGCCCAGCCATCCCTGAATATCATCCAGGTTGCCCTTCTCCGCCATGCGGATAAATTTCACCGTATCAGACTGGGTATCGACGCTGACTTTACGGGTAATCACACCGCCAAGTACCGGAATAAATATCAGCGCCATAAATAACGAAGCGGTTAATGTGATGATGACGGTCAGCGGCAGGAAGCTCATAAACTCCCCCACCAGGCCAGGCCACACCAGCAACGGGAAGAATACGGTCAGCGTGGTGATGGTTGAAGCAATGATAGGCCACGCCATGCGTTTGGAGGCGGTGGCGAAAGCGGTTTTCGGCGGCTCGCCTTCAGCAATTTTCCGGTCTGCCAGCTCGATGGTAACAATGGCGCCGTCAACCAGCATACCCACCACCAGAATCAGGCTGAACAGCACAATCATATTCATGGTCATGCCGAAGAAAAATATCACCGTCATGGCCGCCAGAAATGAACCGGGAATAGCCATGCCAACCAGGATGCTCGGCCGTATACCCAGGGCAAAAACAATCACTATCATCACCAGAATAATGGCGGTCAGCACGTTGTTTTCGAGATCACCCAGCATGCTCTTAATTTCACCGGATTTGTCCTGCAGATAGTCTACTTTGATGGTATCCGGCCACTGAGTTCTCGCCAGTTCCACAAGATTGCGTACGTCCGCAATGGTTTCGATAATATTTGCGCCGCTTCGCTTTGATACTTCAAGAGCAATGGCTTTTTCACCCCGCAAGCGGGCGAAGCTGGTGGGATCTTTGAAGGTACGGCGAATTGTGGCGACATCATCGAAGGTGACGATGGTGTTTCCGACTTTTTTCACCGGCAAGGTAGCCAAATCCTGCATGGTTTCAATTACGCCCGGCACTTTAAACACCATCCGGCCGGCACTGGCATCAATAGCCCCGGCAGCCACCAGCTGATTATTCTGACTGACAAAATTCAGCACATCGGGAAAAGACAGGTTATACGTTTCCAGCGCAACCGGGTCGATAATGACTTCAAGTAATTCTTCCCTATCACCGGCAATATCCACTTCCAGTACACCGGATAAAGCTTCAATTTCATCCTGCAGACGGCGGGCAATATTCACCAGTGTGCGTTCAGGAATGTCGCCGGACAGCATGACAGTCAGCACCGGGAAGAGTGACAGGTTCACTTCGGTAACTCTGGGCTCTTCGCTGCCGGGAGGCAACTCGGCTTTGGCCAGATCGACTTTTTCCCTGACATCAAGTAATGCCTGATCGGCGTCAAAGCCGGCTTCAAACTCCATCACCACCGAGGCGAAGCCCTGAATGGCCGTACCTTTCATTTCTTTCAGGCCTTCAATGGATTGAAGCTCTTTCTCCAACGGCCGTACCAGCAAGCGTTCGCTGTCTTCCGGCGCAATACCGTCGTACACCACTGAAACATAGATAAACGGAATCGTAATGTCCGGTTCAGACTCTTTCGGAATAGCAAAGTAAGCGCTGGCGCCGGCAATGGTTAAAACAAAAAAGACCAGCGCTACAGTACGGGTGCGGGCAAATGCCGCATCGATAATTCCATTCATTATCGGGCCGCCTTCTCAACAGGCGTCACCACATTACCGGCATCCACAAAGCCCTGCCCTGTGGTGATAAGACGTACGGTATCAGGCAAGCCGGTTACCCAGGCCCCTTCATTGTCAGATTGCAGTAACGAGACCTGATGAAACGCCACTTTGTTGTCATTACCAACCGACTTCACGCCAATCCGTCCGTCGGCATCCAGCGTGAAGGTAGCCGGCGATACATAATGGGCCTTCACTTCATTGACATGCAGGGTAACTGTGGCGCTGGACCCGGATTTCAGTTTTCCGTCAGGATTGGGTATACCGATTTCAGCAAGATAGGTACGGGATTCACTGCTGGCATAAGGCGCAATGAAGCGGACTTTGCCTGATACCTGCTCGCCGGTGGCAAGCTTAATATCTGCCTGCAGCCCTTTTTTAACTTCATTCACCCGTTGTTGTGCGATTTGGATCTCAACCACCAGTACCGAGTTATCCACCAGCTCCAGCATCGGATCGCCGATACTTACCACATCGCCGCTTTCTGCAGACAAGCTCTGGACTTCGCCGTCAAAAGGCGCCACAGGACGCACAAAATTAATATCTGAACGGATGTTCGCAATGGCGGCTTCAGACGCTTTTACATTTGCCAGAGCGGTGTCGAGCTCTGATTCACTTTGATACTGCTTATCAGCCAGTTGCGATAAACGCTTATAGGTTTTCTTACGGGCTTCGTACAAGGCTTCCTGCTGCTCAAGCTGAATAAGTCTGTCTTCCATATCAATGGTCAGTAAGGTATCACCCTTTCGCACAGAGTCGCCTTCGGTTACCGAAATCTGCTCAATTCGCCCTGCAGTCTGGGCTTTAATTTCCAGCAGGCGTTCCGGCACGGTTTGCCCCTGAACCACCAGCGAAACTGGTGTAACCTGCGCTTCAGAAACCGTCACTTCCACAGAAAATGGCTGGCTCTCACTTTGAGTCTGATCTTGCTCTTCGGGCTCTGATGAAAAAAGTCCGGAGACCATCCATGCACATATAAGAAGAATAAACAGGAGTGCGAAAACAGATGATTTATTCATTGTCAGATGAAATCCTTTGTCAGGCTGGGTGTCATTTTTATTTTGTTGAACGTAATGATTGTGGTCACTGCGAAGCAATTATTTTCAGGCCGGAGAACGGATTGTCAGAACGACCGGCAGCGATATTGCGTAAGTTATCACAGGCAACGTAAAGAGTTGTTGTAAATTTTGTAACGAAATAAAAAAGCGCTGTGCAGAAAAGATGAATACCTGAAACCTGCCAGCTGGCGGGAAAGTCACTGGAAAATATCAGGAAATGAGCCGGTTCAGAGAGTGACACACTCTTCTCTGAACCGGTTTATACCGCCGGTACAGCTATTTTGTACCGCAATAAATTCAATAGCCTCGTTACACCATTTTACGAAGCAACGCTGTGGTATTTAATGACAGCAAACGCCAGCAGCCCAGTGCCCCCAATACGCCCACAACAATCGCTCCGGTCACCGGAGCAATCACCCAAAACTCCGGATGCAACGATGCTTCCATCTGAAAAATTTGTGTTTGCAGTAAATAGAGACTGAGCTCATTGGCAAGTGCGGCCATAAACCCGGCCACGACGCCGATGATGACAAATTCATATACCACGCTCAGGCGGATCAGCGAGCCTTTCGCTCCCAGAGTACGAAGTATAGCCAGTTCCTGCTGACGCTCGTCCATGGATGCCTGGACCTGTGCTATCAGCACCAGTGCGCCGGCAGCCAGCACCAGAATCAGGATAAACTCAACGGCCAGTGAGACCTGGTCAACAATATCCCGCAACTGATTGATACGGGCATCCACGTCGAACAACGTGGCGGACGGGAATGGCTTCAGCAACTCTGTCAGTTCCGGCTTTCTTTCCGGTGGCAGGAAGAAACTGGTGATATAGGTTGGTGAAAACGCCGCCATCGCTTCGGGTGACAAGACAAAGAAGAAATTGGGTTGCATAGTTTGCCAGTCGACTTTTCGTAAACTGGTTACCCGCGCCTGCACCTCTTCACTGCCGATATTAAATGTCAGCACATCATTGAGCCGGATATCCAGCCTGCCAGCCACTTCCTCTTCTACAGATACAGGATAAATCCCGTCCTCCGGCGCAGACGTCGCATTACCCTGCCACTCACCGGCAACGATTTCATTGCCAAATTGCAGGGTGTTACTCCATGTCAGATTCGCTTCACGGCCCAAACCGTCCCTGCCCTCACGGGGACCTTCCCTGTCTTCTTTCGAGACTTCCGTATTCACACGGTCATCATTCACCGCAACGAACCGCCCGCGTACAACGGGATAAAAGTCAGAAGCTTCCACATCCGCCTGCTCAAAATGCGATTGCAACTGAGGTTTCTGACTTTGGGTAATATTGATCAGAAAATAATTAGGCGTGCCCTCTGGCAACTGTGCCCGCCATTGCGCGACCATATCATTGCGCATGACCAGCACCACCAGCAACAACAATAAGGTCACGGAGAAACTGATAAGTTGCACACTGTTATCCATGGAGCGCCTGCGGATACGGGCCCACGCCAGCTGCCACGGCCCCATGCTGCCGCTGCCCAGTTTGCGCCCCACACGGATAAGACCCAGCGTAACAAGCAGCAAACCGGCGACCAGCGCAATGCCGGATACAAACAGAATGGCACTGATTTTCAAGTCCTGGCTGTACGTCCACATCAGTAAAAAAATTGCACCACCCGCAGCCAAAAACTGCAGGGATTTTGAGCTCATTCCGGCGCCAACATCGCGGCGCAGTACCCGCAGCGGAGGCACTGAAAATAAGCGCAGTAAGGGATACAGTGAAAACAGGAGCGCACAAACCACACCGGTAAATACAGCAATCAGCACCGGTCGCCAGTGCCACACATCCAGAGATACATCTACCTGATCAGCCAGCGCCGTCACCACTATCTGCTGAATAATAACGCCTGCAGTAATACCAATCACGATGCCTACCAGGGTGATAAAACAAATTTGCATAGTGTAAATGCGGCGTATTGTGGTTTTGCTGGCGCCCAGTGTTTTCATAATGGCTACAGGGTCAAAATGACGCTGACTGTATCGCTGGGCGGCAACGGCAATCGACACCGCAGCCAGAATGATGGCAAGCAGACTGGCGAGCAGGAAATAACGTTCGGCACGCTTCACCGAGCGGCCGACCGGGGATTCATCATCTTCGACAGACTGCCAGCGGTGAATTTCATCATCAAGCTGCGGACGCAGCCACTCATAGAACGTGTCTAGTTGTGACGTATCACCGGTAAAATAGGCTTTGTACGTCACCCGGCTGCCGGGGCCGGTGATATTTGCAGCCGGTAAATCGGCTTCACGGATTAATACGATGGGGTCGGTTGAGAAAATGCTGAAACCGGCATCAGGAATTTCAGACAGCACATTTGTTACTGTAAATGCGGCGTCGCCCACATAAACGGTTCCTCCGGGCTCAACATCCAGCAGTTGAAATAACCGCGAATCTATCCACGCTTCGCCGGGTTGGGGCAAACCTGTAGCCGGCTTCGCTTCTCCGAAAGGCGAGTCCGTCACCAGAATTTCACCCTTTAACGGATAGTGTCCGTCTACGGCACGCAAGTCCACCAGTGACATCTGCTCTTCACCGAATGCCATAGAGCGCGTGGCGACCTGTGTCGCAGTGCCCAGTCCGTCTGTTTGCGCCTGTGCAATCCAGGCCGGATCCACCGGTTGAGAGGCGCGTAACTGACTGTCTGCAGCCATAAAGCTGGCGGAGCGCTCGGTAAGTGCGCCCTGAAGGCGCTCACTGAACAACGACAGAGACAACACCGACGCCACTGATAACACAATAGCGAGCAGGATAATGGTAAGTTCACCCCGCCGGGCCTCATGCTTAAATAAACGCCACGCTAAATTAAATGCCATCCCCATATCAGGCTTCCTCAGCGACAGGACCGGATGATACCGTGGTTTCAGTCAGTTCCCCCGCCTGCATCGTCAGCTGTCGTGAGCAACGTAGTGCCAGCTCGTTATCATGGGTAACCAGCACCAGTGTCGTGCCCAGTTCACGGTTCATCTGAAATAAAAGCTGCTCAATTTTTTCACTGTTGGCAGCATCGAGATTACCTGTAGGCTCATCGGCAAAGAGGATTTTTGGCTGACCGATAAACGCTCTTGCGATAGCAACCCGTTGTTGCTCGCCGCCGGACAGCTGATTAGGGTAATGATGGGCTCTGTGGGACAAGCCCACCTGTTCCAGAATTTTCTTCGCGCGGCCTTTCGCATCACTTAGCCCTGAAATCTCCGCAGGCAGCATGACGTTCTCGATGGCTGTCAGACTTTGCACCAGCATAAAGCTCTGGAAAATAAACCCGACTTTCTCTCCCCTCAGCTGTGCCCGCGCCTCTTCGTTCATGGTATGAAGGGGAGCGCCGTCGAGATGGATTTCTCCGCTGCTCACTTCATCCAGCCCGGCCAGCAGACTCAGTAAAGTGGATTTGCCGGAACCAGACGCGCCGACAATGGCAACAGACTCACCTGCCTTGACTTCGAATGAAATTGATTGAAGGATCTGAAGCTCACCTTCACTCGTAGATACTGTTTTCGTAATATTTCGGGTGCTAATCATAGGAGTTGTCACTGCCGTGTTTTTGTTACAACGATACCGCCGCTTTGCTTTTGCATGGGCTCTTTTATTTTTACAGCTGTTGGTGGTTTCAGATCATCTGCACGCTGCGTCAGAAAATCAGCAAACATCACCGCATTTCAAACTGTTAGTCCTGGGTGATAGCCTAAGTGCAGGCTATGGTTTAAAGCAACAGGAAGGCTGGGTTAGTTTGTTACAAAATATCTGGAATGACGAACAGCATCAGATCGATGTAATAAACGCCGCGATAAGCGGAGAAACCACAGACGGCGGCCTGGCCAGACTTCCCAGATTGCTGGAACAACATCAGCCAACACATGTACTTATAGAATTGGGTGGTAATGACGGATTACAAGGTCATCCGGTCACAAAGACGAAATCCAATCTGAACGAAATGGTTAAGCTGGCAAAAGCGTCCGGGGCTACTGTATTCATACAGGATATGGAAATTCCTACCAATTACGGGCGTCGTTACACACAAATGTTCGCCAATGCATTTGATGCGGTGGCAGAAGAAAATGACATAAATTTAATCCCGTTTTTCCTGCAACAGGTAGCGCTGGATAAATCACTAATGCAAAACGACGGCATTCATCCTAATGCAGAAGCCCAGCCAATGATTGCACAGTTTATGGCTCAGCAACTCGCTCCGCTCATTCTGAACAGGAGCTGAGCCCGCCAGTTCAAAAAAGAGGATGCCCGGCATCCTCTTTTTTGTTTTACATCTTTACGGCTTCACATAATGTGAAGTCACGCCTTCAGGTTGTTCTGTCAGTTTCATGTAGCGGTCACGAAGTTTGGTTTGACGGGAAGACATTTCAATGGCTTCGCCTTCAATATAGACCTGCTCTGCCACTTCTGTTACTTCAAGGGGATCACCACTCCAGATCACCACATCGGCACGTTTGCCAGGAGCAAGTGAACCAACCTGACCGTCCACACCCAGAATCGCGGCAGGGACTGAAGTAAGACTGGCGATACCACCTTCATAACTGAGGCCGTTGGCAACAGCATTCCCGGCATGCTGGGCAGCCAGACGGATATTGTGAGTTTCCATACCTATAGCGACTTTCACACCGGCTTCTTCCAGTCTTGCCGCGTTATGTAACGTTGCACCTAACTGTTCAAAGTTACCCGGTAAGTTCAGCTGCGGGTCAAGAATAACCGGCACGCCGGCTTCAGCCAGTTCATCAGCAACACGCCAGGCTTCCACTCCATGCAGTAACACAAGATGCATGGCCGGGTGACGCTTTTTAAACGCCAGCACCTGGCGGATATCTGCTGCACGGTCGGCTTCGATGAATAACGGTACATCACCGCTGACAACACCTTTGAGCGCTTTGATATCTGCACGGGCGTTAATACCGTCCCAGCTTGAGGTCAGTGAAGGCACGGACTTCGTGCTGCTGACTTCATCAAACAGCGCTTCCAGTGTCACCCACAATGCAGCCCTTGAGCCGCCGTGGCTGTCGGCTGAATTACCGTCCACGTTCACCACCATAAAGGCTTTGTTTTTTAATATCTCTGCGTTGTCGTCAAGACTGATCACCGCACCCTGGCCATGGAATAACATGTCAGTGTACTGTACCGTCGTTGCCGCTGAGGTTACCCCTTCAATACGGCTTACGTCGATAAGCGTGGAGTCAGGATTAATCGCGTATGTGACATCCAGAGCCGCACCGGTTGTGCTGACAGGCGTTGCTCCGGCAGAAGAATCCACCTCGCCCGCCCAGGACGACACTTCAACAAGGCCAAGAGATGTCAACGCACCGACAAAACCCGGCGTAACAACTTTTCCGCTGGCATCCACACGGGTATAGCCTGCCGGCACGTTGCCGCCGGCTGTCACTTTTTCAATTTTACCGTCTTTAATCAATACAGTGCCGTTTTCAACCGTGCCCTGTGCTGTCTGGGTAAGTACTTTCCCCCCTGTAATGGCGATATTCTCAGCCATTACACCGGTACTGAGTGCTGCGGCAACAGCAAGTGATAATAAGCGCTTCATTTTACATCTCCTTCACCGACCTGACCCACTTCAAAATCGCTTAACGGCCAGCTGTCCGGGCTCTTCAGATCGTAAGCCTTACCACCGTCGATATAGACCTGTTCAGCTTTGGTGTAAGTCGAGAAAGGATTCCCTGTCCATAAAACAAGGTCGGCATTTTTTCCTGCTTCCAGAGAGCCGGTTTTATCAAAAATTCCCAGTGATTTTGCCGGGTTGGCGCTCAGCCATTGCCACGCATCGGCCATAGAGATATCCATGCCGGCACGTTTACCGTCAGACCAGGCTTTGGCCGCTTCCTGATTTAAGCGCTGAATGCCGAGTTCGTCGTCACTGTGTACAATGGCACAGGCTTTCGCAGCGTGTACCACCGGAATGTTTTCACGGATCCCGTCATAAGCTTCCAGCTTGAAGCCCCACCAGTCGGCCCACATGGAGGCACACACATTGTTTTCTGCCAGCTTGTCGGCAATTTTGTAGCCTTCAACAGCATGGTGGAATGAGGAAATCTGATAGTTAAATTCCTTCATCATGTCCATCATGACCGTCATTTCATCAGCGCGATAGCAATGCATATGCACAAGAATGTCACCATTAAGCACGCCGGCCATGGTTTCTAAATCCAGATCCCGTTTCGGGGCCTTGGGATCTTTCCCTGCATCGTAATCCGCTTCATATTTGTCCCATTCACGCATATAAGCCTGGGCGTCAGACCACGCCTGACGATAGCCTTTAACATTGCCCATACGGGTCATCGGGCCGCCTTTCTGACCATACACACGTTTCGGATTTTCACCGCAGGCCATTTTCATCCCGTAGGGGGCATCCGGAAATTTCATATCCTGCATAGTCCGGCTTGGTACGTTCTTCAGTACCACTGAACGGCCGCCAAATAAATTCGCTGAGCCGGGCAGTATTTGCAGCGAGGTGACACCACCCGCCAGAGCGCGGCCGAAACCGGGATCCTGTGGCCATACGGAATGCTCAGCCCATACGCCGGGAGTTACCGGCTTCGTCATTTCGTTTCCGTCAGACGTAGAACCCACCGACGGAGACGGATAAACACCAAGGTGGCTGTGGTTGTCGATAATGCCGGGAGTAACCCACTTTCCGTCACCGTCGATAACAACCGCATCAGCGGGGTATTCAACGGTTTCACCTGTCGCTACAATTTTCCCGTCAGCAAAATAAATCATGCTGTTTTCAATGCGGTTACCCACACCATCGAGGATGGTGACGTTGGTAATGACTGTGGGCTTTCCGGCTATGGGTGTGTAAGTGCCGGGATAAGGATCGGTATTGATTGACACATGAGGCGCCTGCTCTCCCTTTTCAGCCGGCTTATCGGAACAAGCGACTAAAACAGTGGAACACAGACAAGCCAGCGCTAAGGCCAGCTTTGTTGGTGTGTGTTTCATGATGTTTTCCGTTTTTTTATTGTTTACGTTTTTAGTATGAGTATTGCGGCTGTTTCTGTCGAAAAGCCCTCCCCACTAATAACCTAGACAATTGCGGGAAAACAAACAATATACGGTGAGATTAAGCGACGCTGCTATGCGAGGACTGACGACGCAGTACAGCGACAATTTCATCCGCTTTTTGCAATTTACGGATATCATTAAACAGGATTTCCGCTTGCGGATACTGACGCTTAAGATAACCACACCATTGCTTAATACGGTTGGGATAGTACCGTCCCTTATCGCCGTAAATCTCATAACCGGAATAATGAATCAATAAATCCGCCACTTCTTCCCAGCGCATAACCGCCTGCTCGCCGCGGATAGTCCGCGCCAGATTCGGCATGGCCAGTGCGCCGCGCCCCAGCATCAAATCAGTACAGCCGGATTGCTCCTGACAGCGCAGTGCATCACCGGCATGCCAGATTTCACCGTTAGCAACCAGTGGAATATTGGTGTGAGCGCGAATTTTAGCAATCCAGTCCCAGTAAGCAGGAGGCTTGTAACCCTCGGTTTTAGTGCGGGCATGCACGACAAGCTGGTCCGCGCCTGCCTCTGTTATAGCAATGGCATTTTCAATGGCCAGAGATTTATCTTCAAAACCCAGCCGGATTTTCGCCGTGACAGGCTGATTTGCCGGCACGGCGTCCCGTACCGCTTTGACAATGTTGTAAAGGGTTTCCGTTTCTTTCAGCAACACTGCCCCGCCCTTGCTTTTGTTCACGGTTTTTGCCGGACATCCGAAGTTCAGATCCACACCGGGGGAACCCAGCTCTACTGCTGTTTGCGCATTTTCTGCCAGCCACTCAGGGTGTTGGCCCAGTAACTGAACCCTTACCGGTACACCAGACGGTGTCACGCTGCCGTTATGCAACTCAGGACAAAGCTTATAAAAGGTTTTATGCGGTAACTTTTGATCGACCACCCGCACGAATTCGGTCACACACAAATCAAAGCCACCCACGCGGGTAAGCATGTCTCTCATCAGATGGTCAACGACCCCTTCCATGGGAGCAAGTAAGATTCTCATGTGTTTACACTGTGCCGGTATGGTTTAGAAACGGGCGCGAAGTTTAGCAGAGAAAAGGCAGCGAATCATCCTGCCACAGATGAAATGAAAGCCGTTGAGTAAGGGGTAATACAATATGAAGTGATGATACTGCGAGGTTCGCCGGTTAACTGGCGATGTTTTTCACGTCCTGAGCAATCCACAAACACACGTAGCATCCGAACTCACGGGTCAGGTACTGTTCGAACTCAGCTTTGGTATCGCAATCGCGAGAAACGATGCGCTGGCGGTTGCCGTCGTAAATCAGTGCTTTGAAAGTATACATAATGTGCCTCGCTGAGTCAGGAAGCACACTATACATTTAGACGTCTATACTTTCAAACGTCCGGAAGTGTAAACAAAGAATGTTTTGTTCTTAACCGGCCAAAATATATTCCAGACCGCCTATGATGGCTGCAACCTGAGCATCATTGCATATTTCATCAGAGGCTGATGGACTGTCGGGATAAACCTCGGTTGTCGTAACGTATGGCGCATCAGTCAGGCCTCCGCACAGAAACAGGGATTTCTTGTCATAGCTGATCACACCATCGTAAAGCACCTCAGCGCCGATGATTTTGTCATTTTCATCTGCAGGTGCGATGTGTGTAACGCCCCGCACTTTTTCGATGACCGCTTTCTGAAAATCCAGCTCAACCTTCCCGCTGTCAGCAACCAGATAAAAACCATCCGGGATCTCCCAGACGTCCTGAGTGATACCATCCCGCGCACCCAGGGCCGGCCGGAACTCGGAGTTATCAGTATCAGTGGTTTCGTGTAAATCGATGTGCATATGAACCGGCTCTTCAATGGCATCAACCATCGCTTTCAGCATGGCTGCTTCAGGTGCCGGAGAATCCGCGCGGAAACTGCGGTTAGGATCAACGGCAAGGGGATCCCAGCGGTTAATCGTTTCGTAACCCCATGGGCTGACACAAGGTGCAATTACGAAGTTACATTTGTCCTGCCACTCAGCCAGATGGTCTGTGGCAAACTTCAGTGCTCCCTGTACGCCGCTGGTTTCATAACCATGAACACCACCAGTAATAAGTACGGTTGGTAGGGATTTAACGAATAACTTTGGTTTGATGACGTAAAGCGGATAGCGGGACTCGTCGTAAGGTAATGCACCAAACTGTGTGATTTCATAATTCTCAGGTACCGCGGGCAACCGGTCAATCACTTCTTCTTTATAGCTACGTTTAACAGACTGGGCATCCAGCCACTGTTTTTTCTCTGTGTCTGACCAGGGCGTTCCGGGGGTACCAATAGGGTAATCTTGCATATCCAACCTTTGTTTCTGTTAACAACAATGTTCTGACTGACACGATACCACGGCATTTAAAGTTGCTGTTATCGCGAGTCAGATGAATATGCACTTTATCACGTTATCCGGCCCGGCAGAGAATTCCCAGGCACGCATCCTGTGGCGGGCTGGCAGCCTGAAATAACAGTCAGACTTTTTTCTGCAGTTTCTTAAGCAGTTTACTGAAGCGTTCATCTTCTTTGCCGCTGATACGCTGAAGGGTAAGTTTTGCCTGCTCCTTATTATTATCATGCAGATACAATTCAGCCAGCCGGAGATTCGCCCAGTTCAGAGAAGGCAAGCCATCTGTATCGATACCGGCTTCGGGCAATTCGCTCAGGTAAGTCTCCAGCGCCTGAATGCCGGTACCGGTATATTCACCAGACTGCACCGCTGTTTGCCCCAGGCGATAAAGACCGTATAACTGATTAAACCGATCCTCGCTGTATGCCTCCCATGCAGACTCATCTTCTACAGAAGCGGCCTCCAGGCGTAGCGTCAGCAAAGGCTGCAAGGTATCAAAAGCCTGCGGGTAAGCTTCATCACTCATATATTGATCGCCCAGCACGTATCTGGCATAAACCCGGGTTTCAGGTTTTTCCATTAGCTTATTAAGAAGCGAAATGCCTTCTTCTTTTTTATCACCGGCCAGCAAATATTTTGCTTCAGCAATCTGTCCTTCATCAGGGTCAAGTGCTGCTATATCAGCCACCAGTGATTTTGCCGTGTCCATATCGCCACCGGCTATGGATGGAACAAAAAGGTGATACTGGAAAAGAGCCTGATAAGTGCGGATTTCGTCAGGTGCCACTTCAATAGCTTTCTCCAGACTCTTACGGGCTTTTTTGGCATAGCCTAATGCTGAAAAAATACTCTCTCCTGCCTGTGCGCCCATCACACTCGCATGGAGCATGTACACACGGTAATTTTCCGGATAGGCACTGATAAAATCTTCCGCTGCCTTTTCTGCGTCATCCAGATCGGTTTTCATCAGTGCAGAGATGTAAGTAGAAAAACGCTCTGCCGACTTATTCTTTTCATCTTTCAGCGTCGCGATGACCTGGCCGTACTTACCTTCCTTAAACCAGGCGTCCAGTGCATCATCGGAAATCAGGGTGTCTGCACTGGCAATAACCGGAAAAGTAAGCGCACTCACACAAAGCGCGACCGTCGACAAACGTTTTATGAAAAGCGTTCCTTGCATAGCGATAATTCCTTTTATTAATCAACTATCAGACTAGCAATATTAAAGGATGGAAAGTATGTGAAAAAGTAACAATTTGTGATGATGGCAGGATCACCGGTGCAGTTTCCGCAGAAGAATTCAGGCAGGTAAATTTAAGGAAAAAAAAAAGACCAGCAATTGCTGGTCTTTCTTATATGGCGTCCCCTAGGGGATTCGAACCCCTGTTACCGCCGTGAAAGGGCGGTGTCCTAGGCCTCTAGACGAAGGGGACAGAAATTTTGTCTTGCGAAGCATGCTTCGCTAAATTTCTGTAAGGCGATTCACGATTTATCGTGAGAGCAGCCTTATCCTAGGTTCGGAAGCAAGCTTCCGAGATTTTCAGTAAGGCGAATCGAGCCCGCGAGATGAGCGACCTTATTCCTCTTACTGAACTTTCAAGTCCTGAATATGTTTAAGTGTAACTCACTGATGCAAGCTACAAACAACAACTCCGGCCTATCTCACAGTTTCAATCGACTGTGACGCGATATAAATGGCGTCCCCTAGGGGATTCGAACCCCTGTTACCGCCGTGAAAGGGCGGTGTCCTAGGCCTCTAGACGAAGGGGACAGAAATTTTGTCTTGCGAAG
>NZ_JBSWYQ010000005.1:0-289437 GCF_056161165.1 Alteromonas sp. ABV2_168
GCATGTTTGCCGATATCTATTTTCAGTCACCTTTTTCTGAAAAGGTTCTTGCTGTGCCTGAGTCTGCGCTGATGCGTGATGCTGACGGTGAATGGCAACTATTTGTTGCCGGTGAGGACGGCACTTTGCAGGCACAAACCGTGACATTAGGTAAAAAATTCGGTGAGTTTCAGCAAATTTCCGGTGTTGAACCCGGTGTTACCTATGTGTCATCCGGCGCATTCTTTGTGGCATCTGAAATCGCTAAAGGCGGTTTTGACCCGCACAATCACTAGGAGAGCGCCGTGTTTAGTAACATGATTGAAAATGTGGTGCGTCTGCGGGCACTGTTTTTACTTGCGCTCATTACACTGTGCGCTTTTGCGGCCACCATGGTACCGCAACTAAATCTTGATGCGTTTCCGGACGTCACCAATGTGCAAGTGGCAATTAATACTGAAGCGCCCGGCCTCGCTGCGGAAGAGGTTGAGCAACTCATTACGTATCCGGTTGAGGCCGTGATGTATGCGTTGCCCGATGTGGAAGAGGTACGGTCCATTTCTAAAACCGGTTTGTCCGGTATTACGGTGGTGTTTAAGGAAGGCACCGATATATATTTTGCCAGACAGCTGGTTTTTGAACGCCTGCAACTGGCGGCACAAATGATTCCTGAAGGTGTGGGGGAACCGGTTATCGGCCCGAATACATCCGGGTTAGGACAGGTTTATCAGTATTTGCTGGTTGCTGAACCCGGTTCCGGTTATGACAGTAAAGCATTGCGCAGTTTGAACGACTACTTGCTGAAACTGTTGCTGATGCCGGTTGACGGGATCACTGACGTGTTGTCTTTCGGCGGTGAGGTGAGACAGTACCAGGTAAACGTGTATCCAAACCGGCTGCTTTCTTACAACCTTACTCAACAGGACGTGATTAACGCACTGGAGAAAAATAACAATAACGCCGGCGGCTGGTATCTGGACCGGGGGCCGGAACAGCTTGTTATCAGAGGGACCGGTTGGCTGGGCAGTGGCGAAGACGCATTGGCGGCCATGCGCCAGATCCCGCTGAAAAATGAGGGGCAGGCGCTGGTTACCGTAGGTGATGTGGCAAGTGTCGAAATGGGCGCCGAGATCCGCCAGGGCGCAGTAACCATGTCAGTCAAAGATGACAACGGCCGGATCATCAATCGTGGTGAAGTGGTTTCAGGTGTTGTGCTGAAAAGAATGGGGGCCAACACCAACGCCACAATCAATGCGATTAATGCGCGGTTGCCCGTCATCGAAAAGGCCCTGCCGGAAGGTGTCACCTTTGAGCCTTATTACGATCAGGCTGACCTTATCCATCAGGCGGTCAGCACGGTGGTTCAGGCATTAATTCTGGCTTTCTGCTTCATTGTTGTGGTTTTGGCCTTATTCCTGCTCAGCGCCCGCGCTACTTTCCTGGTGTTGCTGTCGATTCCGGTTTCCATTGCTTTCGCACTCAGTGTACTGAGTTTACTGGGTATTTCGGCAAACTTAATGTCGCTGGGCGGTATTGCCGTGGCCATCGGTATGCTGGTAGATGGTTCGGTGGTGGTAGTTGAAAACCTGTATCAACGGCTGCGTGAAGAGCCCGGAAAATCCATGGCGGATTCAGTGGTTATGGCCACCAGGGAAGTCGCCAGGCCTGTATTCTTCGCTACCCTCATCATTCTGGTGGTGTTTACCCCATTGTTCAGCTTTGAAGGGGTGGAAGCCAAGTTGTTCCAGCCCATGGCCGTAGCCATTATGCTGGCACTGATTTGCGCGGTCATTGTGGCGCTGATTTTCGTACCCGTTCTGGCGACTTATGTGTTGTCATTCAGGCCCGTCAATGTGCGGGAAAACCGTGTTCTGAACAGTCTGGAATTGCGCTACAAAGCATTGCTTGAAAAAGCCATGCATCGACGGAAACTACTCGTTGCCGGTATGGCGGCCTTGCTGGTGATCACTGGGTTCATTATTCCACGCCTGGGCACCGAATTCGCGCCTGAGCTGGAAGAGGGGACAATTAATCTGCGGGTGACGCTGGCGCCGTCTGCCAGTTTGCAAACCGCACTGGACGTTGCCCCGAAACTGGAAGCCTTATTGCTGGAATTTCCGGAAGTCACTTATGCGGTGAGTAAAATAGGCAGGGCTGAAATTGGTGGTGACCCTGAGCCGGTAAACAATATTGAAATCTATATCGGCTTGACGCCCCAATCGTCCTGGACAACAGCAGACACCCGTACTGGCTTGCAAAAACACATGGAAGAAAAGCTGGAAATTCACCCAGGATTACTCTTTAACTTCTCCCAACCCATTGCCACTCGTGTGGACGAACTGTTATCCGGCGTAAAAGCGCAGCTTGCCATCAAGTTGTTCGGGCCGGATCTTGCAGAACTCGCCAGATACGGCCAACAAATTAACGATGTTGTTGCGCAGGTTGCCGGAACACGGGATGTAGCGTTAGAGCAAATATCCGGCGAAGCCCAGCTGGTTATCCGTCCCGACAGGCGGGCGCTAAGCCAGTATGGTCTTAACGTAGCTGATGTGATGGGGCTGGTACAGCAGGGACTTGGCGGTCAGGAAGCCGGGCAGATCATTAACGGTAACGAGCGCTACGATATTATGGTGCGGTTTGCCGGCCCCTATCGTGACAACATTCCTGCTCTGGAGGAATTACGTCTGTTATCCGCTCAGGGGGCGAGGGTACGCCTGAAAGATGTGGCAAGTATCGAAATTGAATCAGGCCCGCCTCAAATCCGCCGGGATGATGTTCAGCGGCGGGTGGTTATTCAGGCCAACGTGGAAGGCCGTGACATGGGCAGCGTGGTTGCTGATATCACCCAGCAGATCGACAGCAACGTGATGTTACCCGCCGGATACACAGTGCAGATTGGTGGTCAGTTTGAAAACCAGCAACGGGCCATGCAGCGTTTGTCGGTGGTGGTGCCGTTATCACTGGTGCTCATTGCGCTGTTACTGTTCTTTGCGTTTAAGCGTGTGGATCAGGTGTTGCTTATTATGCTGAACGTGCCGCTGGCGGCTGTGGGGGGCGTGTTGTCATTGTTTGTCAGCGGGCACTATTTGTCTGTGCCCAGTTCAGTTGGCTTTATCACCTTGTTCGGGGTTGCAGTGCTGAATGGTGTGGTCATGGTGGAGAGTATCAATCAGCGCAGGCAGAGCGGTACAGATCTCAACCAAAGTGTACTGGCCGGTGCAGCTTCCAGAATGCGACCGGTTCTGATGACGGCAGCAACATCGGCGCTGGGTCTGGTGCCCATGCTGCTGTCAAACGGTATTGGCGCTGAAATTCAGAAACCGTTAGCGTCGGTAATCGTTGGCGGCCTGATCACCAGCACACTTTTAACGCTGGTGGTTCTGCCCGTTTTCTATTCCTGGTTTATCCGTGAAAATAAAGCTGAATCCTGACGATAACAGGTAAATAAAAACACCGGTGTGCAAAGCGCAGACCGGTGTTTTTCAAAGCAGCAAATTCTCGTCTTTTTTATTGCTCAGGCTTTTTCAACATATCGTCATGATCATCCATGTTCCAGGGCAATTCACCCGGGCTGTTGTCCAGAAAGTGCAGATAGTTTTCAAACTGGTCGAGGATATCTTTAACGATGTTGTCTTTTGCGTACCCGTAAATATCGTAAGACAAGCCGCCACGGCGCAAAAATACCTCCGCACGGTAATATTTTTCCGACTCATCCTCTTCGGGTTTAAGTTCAGCGTAGCTGAAGCCCGGTACAAGATGTTCTGTCATACGGATATCGTACACAAAATCCATGTGGTCGTGACGTTCAACGGTTAACCATGCACGGTTTAATTCCTCATCAAAGGTTACACCGGCATGCCATTCCTTCGATTTAAGCTCATCACGGACATCATTCATGGCAAGTACGACGGTATCCTTAATAAAATTATGCACGGTTTGTTTATCAGGATAATCCACCATAGACGCCAGGCGGCGTTGCCACTGGGAACCGCTATGATTATTTTTGTTCAGCGTATGGGCCTGAAGACTGTTATTTCTGTAGCCCTCGATAACCAGTGCCCGCCACAGCCCGGTGGCTGCCAGCAACATAATCACAGCAAAAGGCAGTGCACTGGCAATGGTCATGGTTTGCAGTGCACTCAGGCCGCCGGCTAACAACAGTACTGCTGCCACAGTCCCTTCCAGGAAGGCCCAGAATACACGTTGCCACACCGGGCTGTGAGGGTTACCGCCGGATGCCAGCGAATCAATAACCAACGAACCTGAATCTGATGAGGTGACAAAAAAGGTAATAATAAGCACCACAGTGAGCGCCGATAGTAATGACGATAACGGTAATTGATCGTACAGCTTGAACAATGCGATGGCGTGGTTTGCCTGCACTTCCGAAATCAGACTGGTGACCCCCTCGTTCATAATGGCGTTGAGTGCTGTATCACCGAATACCGAAAACCATAAAAAGGTAAACAGGGTAGGTACAAGCATTACACCGACAACAAACTGACGGATAGTGCGGCCACGGCTGATCTTGGCGATAAACATGCCCACAAAAGGTGCCCAGGCAATCGTCCAGCCGAAAATAAACAAGGTCCAGTTGCCAATCCAGTCACTTCGGCTGTAAGCCTGAATATTAAATGTCCGGGCCACAATGCCGTTCAGGTAACTGCCGGTATTTTGTAAATAAGACTCGAGGATATGAACCGTCTCGCCAAGCACAAAAACAAAACTCATGAGAGAGACCGCCAGCACCATGTTCAGTATTGATAAGCGCTTCACACCTTTGTCCATTCCGGCAACAACCGATACTGTTGCTGCCAGTGTAATTACTGCAATGGTAATGACCTGTACGGTGGTATTGATGGGAATGTCGGATGACAGATAGTTCAGCCCGGCATTAATTTGCGTTACTGAAAGGCCAAGGGTGGTGGCAATGCCGAATAGCGTGCCCAGAATAGCGAAAATGTCCACGGCATGTCCCAGGGGACCATAAATCTTATCCCCGATAAGCGGGTACAGGGCTGAGCGGATAGACAAGGGGAGTCCGTGGCGAAATGCGAAATAAGCCAGCACCAGGCCTACAAGGCCGTAAATGGCCCAGATATGAAATCCCCAGTGAAAGAAAGCAATTTGCATAGCCTGTTTAGCGGCATCAATGGTTTCCGGAGCGCCGGCCGGTGGCGAGGCATAATGCAACACCGGCTCAGCAACGCCGAAGTAGAGAAGGGCAACGCCATAGCCGGCTGAAAACAGCATGGCAAACCATTCAGGAAAACTGTATTGCGGTTCGGCATGATCCGGCCCGAGTTTAATGTTTCCCCAACCCGAGGCAGCCACCGCCACAATGAACATAAGAAACAGTGCGACTGACAGCATGTAAAACCAACCAAAGGTTTTGGTGATCCACGCTAACGTGTTGTCAAAGGCTTCTCCGGCTAATTCCGGATTACTGATGGTGCCGGCGACCAGCAACAAGATGATGGTAACAGCCGGCAAGAATACCGGAATGAGTATGGTGGAGCGGGTCGCCTTTTCTTTCATATATTATCCTTAGCAATGACAGTGCATCTTCGTGCCTTTAAAGACAGCCTTCAGATGATGGGTACAGTGCCCGGTAAGGATTAGTTCACCTCCTGATAACATTGCCGGTTTCACCTGTTGCGTCAAAGCGTGTGAATCCCTTCAGGGTTTTCAGCGAAATAAGCAGATTTGACCGCGGATTTAACTATTTTATGCCTTCACACAGGAAGTGAAGAGGCTAATCTGCGGGAATAGCCGGGATAGAATTTCTGCCAACAATTTACAAGGAATCATTATGACTTTACTGAATACCGTTGAGCAGTCCCCTGCAGAGAGTCCTGAAGAACGTTTTGTGAATCCTGACATCCTTTTGGAAGGTAATCCGCTATTACAATTGTGGGCGCCTTATTTGTCGGCTTCTAAAAAAGTGAAAATTGGTGTGATGTCCGGCGAACCCGGTGTTAACCGTTCGGCCAAAAATGGCATGCTCGAGTTTTGCTACATGATTGAAGGTGAAATCGAACTCACTGAAGACGGTTGTGAACCGAAGCGATACAGTGCCGGCGATACATTTTTCATGGAAGACGGTTACCGGGGGACGTGGCGGACTATAGAAACTTATAAAAAAGTGTATGTGTGTGTATATAACGACGAGCAATAAAACGTAAGAGCCTGCACTTTACTTTAAAGTCCCTTTATCGGGGACTTAAGCCTGCTCTTTTTCAAACGTCCAGTCGTTACCTTCAAATTTCAGCAAGAAATTTTCAGCATTAGCACTGGAGTGTAATGATACCTTCAGCAGGTTGGCGTTTAACGATAAAAACTCAATGGTGCCTGAATCGGAAAGCGTGGCCTTGATGTGACCGGTTTTCAGGTTGCTGTTAAACTCTTTAATATGCAGTAGTTTCTTTTTGCAGAAAAAAGAGATCCCGTCCAGAACTGACATCTGCTTATTTCTCTCAACAGTATAACTTCCCATAGAACAACCTCTGTATTGCCGTCATTTGATTCTGGCAGCAAGTTTGTCTATGCGCCACTATACTTTCAGACGAAGAGGTATGCCTTACGAAGCAACGTTTTAGCGAACTATACGTTTTTTGGTTGTTGAGCGTTCAAACAAGTCACCAGGCTGATTGGCGGCCTTAATTTCCCTTTTTCTTATCTATTTGAGTGTCGGTGTGGTAGCGTGACTCCCCATGTTAGACTTTTGTCTAATAAAATCTCTTTGCAAAGGGGTATCGATGCAAACACAAAATTCGTCATTTTCATTTCAACGTTGTGAAGATGAACCTATCCATATCCCTGAAACTATTCAGAGTTACGGCTTTCTCATCGCGTTCGGAAAAGAGACGTTAGATGTAACGATAGTCAGTGAGAATATAAATAACCTGTTCATTGACTCCATTACCGGTAAAGCCTTTCTGGCTTTGCTCTCGCCGGAAACTGACAGTAAATCATTCCTGACGGATACCTTTGAGCGTGTCTCAAAAAGCAATATCAGGCTACCCATTAAGATACGGTTAAATGAAAAGTTGCTTTGTGAAGGGGCGGAAGCTGAATATCTTGCGGTAGTTTATAACAGTGGCGATCACTATGTGGTTGAACTGGAACCGGCTACTGAATTCCGTGATACGTACAGTGCAGAGCAGTTTATTAAACTGTATTCCATGTCTGTGGCTCCCCGTTTTAAAGAAATGTCCACGCTGAATGAAATGGCGGCGGAAATGGTATCAACCATCCGCTATCTCACGAATATGGACAGGGTGGTTCTGTACAAGTTTAATGACGATTTTTCCGGTAAGGTTATCGCAGAAGCAAAAGCGGACGATATGTCTTCCTATCAGGATCTCTATTTTCCGGCTACTGACATTCCCAAACAGGCGCGGGAGCTGTATAAAACTAACTGGGTTCGCCTGACACCGGATACAGAATTACCCGCCTCTGAACTCATCCCGTCGCGTGAAGAAACCGGCCGTGAACCGCTGGATTTGACCCGTTCTCTGTTGCGTCGTTTTTCTCCGATACATTTGCAGTACATCCGCAATCAGGGGCTGCGGGCATCTTTTTCCGTCTCACTGGTAACCGAAGGCGAACTGTACGGACTGATATCCTGCCATCACCGTGAACCCTGCTATATTCCTCAGGATGTGCGCCTGCAATGTGAGAACTTAAGTCAGTTGTTCAGCTGGCATTTGCGGGCGAAGGAAGAAGAAATTGCCAGGATTAAAAAAGAAGAAACGGATAAAGCCGTTGATTTGATGCTGGATAAAATCGGCCCGTCAAACCCTATTGGCAGAGTCGTGAAAAGCGGTGAGAAAGCGTTTCTCGATGCGTTAAATTCAGATGGTTTTTTGTATTTTTCTCAGTACGAAACCATCTCTTTAGGGAACGTTCTGCCTGTTGAACTGGTTAAATCTATTTTTAGTAAGGTGAGTCACAGTTACGGCTTTCCCTATACCAATGATCACCTCTATGAAGAGTGGCCGGAAGCCCGTGAGCTTGGGATCGCCGGGATTATGATTATCCCGTTGTTCGAGAAAAAACGCTACTTTACGGCATGGTTCCGGAAGGAAACGACGCGTATTCAGCGCTGGGTCGGTGTTGAGAACGAAAAAGACGAAGATGCGCCTAAAGAGGAGCGGTTAAAACCCAGAACGTCTTTTGCGGTGAATGAACGCCGTATCACCGGGTATTCTCATGCTTTTGACAAAGCCGATATTGAAACAGCAAACCGGCTGAATCGTATGTTCCTGGTGTACGCACTGGATGTGCAGGAAAAAATGCATATCAGTATTCAGGAGCTTGAAAAACAGGATCGCTACCGCAACGAATTCCTCGCTACGCTGGCCCATGAGTTGCGCAATCCGTTAGGGCCGATTACGTCCGGTGCCAGTATCCTGGAATCCGTAGACGACGAAGCAACCAGAAAGCGTGTGACAGCCATTATAAGTCGTCAGGCAAACTACATGTCCAAATTGGTCAACGACCTCATGGATGTGTCGCGGATCACGCAGGGGAAAGTAAAACTGGAGTTCGAAAAACTACTTATTCATGAAGTGATTTCCCAGTCACTGGAAATGGTCAACGAACATCTTGCTGCTAAAAATCATCATATTGATGTGGAATACCCGAATGAGCATGTCACTGTTTACGGCGATAAAGCAAGGCTCAGCCAGATATTCTCCAATATCATTCATAATGCTGCCAAATATACAGAAGATGGCGGACATATTCGCATTCTGGTGCGGGGAGAAGGCTCACTGGTTGTGGTGGAAATTGCCGATAATGGCATGGGGATCCCTCAGGAACGGCTTGCAGATGTGTTTAATATGTTCACGCAAATTGAAGCCCATTCTACCCATACTAAGGGCGGGCTGGGGATCGGTCTGACTCTGGTGAGCAAGCTTGTGGCTCTGCACCATGGCGATATCCGCGTGGAGAGTGAAGGCACGGGTAAGGGGAGTACTTTCTTTATCCGTCTTCCAATTTCGCGTATTGCCTATGATGAAACCACCGTGGGTTCTGACGAAGATGAGGTCACGTTAGAAACCAGGGTAATGTTTGTCGACGATAATGCAGACCTTGTTGATACCTATTGCATGCTGGCCGAGTCCATGGGATACAAAACCAAAGGCGTGTCAGACCCGACTAAAGCGCTGGAAACATTCAGGGCCTTCAGACCCAACTGTGTGTTTCTAGATATCGGCATGCCCGGCATCGACGGCTATGAATTATGTAAGGTGCTGAAGATTCAGCCGGAGGCGTATCAGGTTAAGTTTTATTCGCAAAGTGGCTGGGGATCAGACCGCTATCTGGAAGACTCCAAAAACGCCGGTTTTGAAAAACACCTGGTTAAACCCCTTACCAAAGATGTAATTAAAACTGCCGTGGAATCCTGAATTTTCCGCTTAGTTTGAAGAGGGGACTCTTTTCAAATTATTACATGCAGGCAGGGCTAATAGCCTTGCCTGCAATCCACTTCCCCTTCCATGGGTTCATCATTAAGCCAGCGTTTTATGTTATCAACAAGATGCAAAGCAGCTGTGTCATTGCGGGTCGATGAAGCGATGTGAGGGGTAATATGAATTTTCGGATGCGCCCAGAACGGGTGGGATTCCGGAAGCGGCTCTTTTCCAAATACATCCAGCACGGCGTAATTCAAATGCCCGCTTTCCAGTAAGGCCAGCAAATCCTTTTCAACCAGATGGCCACCCCGTCCGGTATTGATCAATGACGCGCCGGCCGGTAGTGCCGACAACGTGTCATGATTCAGAATGCCCCGTGTCTGCTCTGTGAGTGGCAGTAAGCAAACCAGCACATGACATCCGGAAAGAAATGCCGGAAGACTTTCTTCACCGTGAAATGTCGTAATCCCGGGTAAGTTTTTAGCGCTTCTGCTCCAGCCTCTTACCGTAAAGCCCAGCCCGGAAAGCATGGCCGCGACTTCATTGCCCAGATTTCCCAGGCCCAGAATACCCACTGTACATTCATGAGGCAGGGCCACAGGCAGGGGAGACCAGGTTTTACGTTGTTGCGCCTGTGCATAGTCCATATGTTGCCTGTGCAGCATTAATACGGCAGAGGCAACATAGGTTTTCATTTGCTGAGCGATGGCCGGATCGACCATTCTTACCAGCTTTATATCAGAAGAAAGTGATGCCGGAGAGAACTGGTCTACCCCGGCACCAACGGAGAAAATCGCTTTCAAATTTGTAAACCGCGACAACGCATTCTCCGGCAGCGTCCAGGTGACAATACCGTCCACGGCAGTATCATCGGGCACATCCGGCCAGGTCAGCCAGTTTACTTCCGGTAACGCATTGGCCATGGCTTCCTGCCAGCATTCCCCGCGGGTGGCGGGTCCTTTATAGAGTAGCGTCAGTGGCACGTTATTTTTCCGGTTTAAATAAAGTAGACAAAGGATAATGCAATTTTTCGATGGGGGATTTCAGCACGATGTAACTAAAATATTTGGATATCCCGAAATCGGCTTCCAGAATTTCTTCCATCAGTGACTGGTAGTGAGAAATACCCCGGGTCACAAACTTAAGTAAATAGTCGTAGCCACCACTGATCAGGTGGCATTCAATGACTTCGTCAATAGTACGGATATTCCGTTCGAACTTGGCAAAATCTTCCATGTGGTGATCTGCCAGAGTTACTTCAGTAAAGACTGTCGCCGTTTCGCCTAACTTGTGCAGGGCGATTTTTGCATTGTAACTGGTGATGTAACCGGCTTTCTCAAGTCGCTTAACCCTCGCCAGACAGGGGCTGGGAGACAATGCTACAGCATCTGCCAGGTCTGTGTTGGTAATACGGCCGTTTTTCTGCAATTCGGCCAGAATGTTGATGTCGATACGATCCAGCTTTGTACCCGCCATAAAATACTCCGTTTACTACTTAATTCGCTTTACGTTACCTGTATTAAGTAACGTAAAGCAACGCTTACCAGCAGAATCTGCTATTTAAAACGCGTATTTCACACTGATCCTTGCCGTACGGGGAGGTCCCGGCTGGGTCCACAGTGCGGAGTAGGAACTGGCGTAGTATTCCTTATCGAACAGGTTATCAATATCGGCGTTAACCGACAGCTGCTCAGAGAAGTTTATGCTGCCGAACAGCTTCACCGTGGTATAGGCGGGCAGCACATAATCCGGATCGATAGTCTCACCTAATCTGTCACTGACATAAGTAACACTGGCGCCTATTTTAGCGTCGTGTCCGGCCACATTTAAAAAGTGCATGGCAGTGAGGTTGGCTTTATTTTTAGGGATATTAATTAACTGACTGCCTGCGGGAATTTCAACACCCCAGTCAAAGTTGATAATATCATTCGACGTTTCTGCATCTACGTATGCGTAAGCAAGCGTCAGCGTAGTATCAGCGCCTATAAAAGCATTAATATCGATTTCAACACCCTGACTTTCCGCTGCACCAAGTGCGGCTGAATAGCCTGAGTTCACAGGGTCCGCTGTGAGTACATTGGTTTTTTCTGCACGGAAAATGGCAACTGTACCACTGATACTTTCATCAGCGTTGTTGAACTTCATGCCCGTTTCATAAGATTTACTTTCTTCCGGCTCGAAAGCCATACCGTTAATGTCTGCACCTGAGTTTGGTCTGAACCCTTCAGAGTAACTGGCATAAAAAGTATAAAGAGGTGACATTTCATACACCAGACCTACACGTGGGCTGAGGGCCGTTTGCGATTGCTCTGCAACTGTGTCAGTCAGGTATGTGTAAAAGGTTTGCTCGAAATCGTCAAAACGTATGCCGCCTAGAAGCTTCCAGCTTTCTGTTAAGTCAATCTGATCCTGAAAGTAAACCCCGTATGCGCTCTGTTCTTCGCGGTTGTCCCACATAGGAGATGTTTCCGGCAATTCCTGTCCATAAACAGGATTTTGCAAATCCACAGAGTAGGTAGTGTCGCCTGCGCCCCAGGCTGTTCTCCAGCGTTGCTGGATTTGATCTAACTGGTAGTCGTAGGCATCAGCACCAAAGAGAATGTGGTGGGTCAGGCCTGCGGCTTCTACGGTGCCGCTGAACTCAAAACGACCGGAGAGATCGTCCGCTTCATAATTACGGTATCGTCGCTGACGGGAAACCGTTTCACCGTCTGTGTACAACAATTGACGTCCGGCAGAAAGCTCAATATCTGTGGAATAGCCTTCGAAGGTTGACTCACGATAATTCAGACCAACCAGTAAATTCCAGTCGCTGTTAATGCGGTTCTGAATTGTTAACTGATGGCCCAGTGCCTCAATTTGCATGGGACCGTCGTTTGGTTCGCCATAAAAGTTCTCTATGGGTACAGCGCCAAATTCATAGTTCAGAACCGGAATACCTCGGTCAAACGGTGCTTCCTGATCCAGCAGTTCCATTTCGTAAGTAACACTGGTATCGCTGTCAAAGTTATAGGTTACAGAGGGGGTCAAGGCGAGCTTCTTGCTTTCTACAGTATCACGGAAGCTGCCGGCGTCCTCATAAGCGCCATTTACACGAAAAGCGGCGTCTTTGTTAATGGCATTCGTATAATCACCTTCAATCCGGTAAAGATCGTAGGATCCCAAGGTCGCCTGAATATAACCTTCTTCATCGAACTGAGGCTTTTTGGTAATGATATTAATCGTACCGCCGGGCTCACTTCGGCCATAGAGGGCTGACCCCGGGCCTTTTAGTATTTCAATTGACTGAATATTAGAGGTGTCACGGCGACCGCTGTAACCACGGCCTGCACTGAAGCCGTTAACGATATAGCCTGAAGGTAAGTTTTCATCGCCGGCAAATCCACGTATGGCAAAGCTGTCCCACAAGCCACCAAAACTGTTCTGGCGGGCGATACCACTGGTAAAGTCCAGTGCATTTTGCAGATCATTAATTCCGGTATCTTCTAACAGCGCGCCGGATACGATATCCACATTCTGGGGTAATGATTTTAACGGAACGTCGCCACGATAAGGCTGACGCTGGGTGACAACCTCAATTTTTTCAACATCATCTGCTGATGCATTTTTTTCCTGGGCATTAACACTTGCCGTCAGTGCCATGCTGACAGAGGCTGTCAGCACAGACACCATAAAAATTCCGGGTTTCTTCATCACGCGTTGTTCTCCATGTATTTATATTCAACGGCAAAAGGATTCCGGTGTTATGTTTTTACGCTGCTTATGCAGTCTGGTTGTCACCCGGATTCACCTTCCACAATCAGTATACGGGAAGGTAGTCGCTGGAAATGCGTCGAAAGGCGCTCTGCAAACAGCCAAAAATGTTAACGCGAGAGTATTCGCGGCATTTTATGCTTCTGCAGCTTCGTAGACGATTTGTGCGATGAGGTGAAGGTTATCTACGACCAGTTTCAAAAATCAATCTGAAAATTGTCATTAACACAAAAGGTTAATGACAACTTTTTACTGATTCAGCACCATTTTCATTGAAAAAGAGGTGTTACTGGTATCCGGAAATTATACGATGCATTTATTACCAGCCATAAAAACGTTGCCACTTATGAATTACTGTTAAATTCTCACCTTCTGTGACTTCATAGTGAGGGTGTTGTGCTGCTGTGGCGCAGGCGTGATTGGGTAAGATTCTTAGTCTGGTGCCTACCGGTAAATCCGGCAGGGTGCCTTTGCTGCTGTGAAGGGACAGTATACCGTGTTCCTGGTTGGCATCGACCATCAGTAAGTCTTCATAAATATGGCCGTGGATATCGCATACTACGCCGTCTCCCTGATCCACTTTTTGTTTTGATGTGCCTTTATCACGTGACATCGCCATCCAGCCTGCGTCTACCAAGATCCAATTCTTTTCTTTCCTGTTCAGCACATTCAATCAGCGCCTGTGATGTTGACTCACTGTAACTGGCACCGGCATGTGTCATCACCCCTTTGAGCTTTGCCGGCGTTCCTGCCAATTCACCGGCGATAGCGGTCAGCGTGGCTGAATCATGAGGTTTTACTCCTGAGCGGTGACCGTCGCAGTCTATTTCAATCAGCACACCAAACTCACAATCACTGGCGGTACAGTACACTGCCAATTCTCTTGCCTGTGCAACTGAGTCCAGTACCACTGTTATTCCGGTACCATTTTTTGCGAGGGCAGCCAGACGCTGATATTTACCCGGCGCAATGCCCACTGCGTACAAAATATCAGTCACACCACCGGCAGAAAATTGCTCCGCTTCTTTCAATGTGGAGACGGTTGCCGGCCCTGAAGGCGTTGACATCATCATCCGCGCGACTTCGATGCACTTGGATGTCTTCAGGTGTGGCCGGAACGAAACATTGAAGGGGGAAAGATGGTCTTTCAGCCTTTTAATGTTGGCGTTAACTTTTCTGATATCGAGGATCAGAGACGGCGTGTCTATGGTGTTGAGTGTTCGCTGTTCTGTTAGCGGACTGTCTGTCCCGGTTCTGGCTGCCTGTACATAATGGCCGCCGGGAGATGGTGCGTTTTCAGTTACGATATTCATTCACTTTAACCTTTGTCTTTTTTTCTATCATAAGCACAAATTAAAAGTGATTCGAGCTATTTGTCTTTATGTGAAGATAAAAGTGCGCAATTTGTATTAACTATTCAGCACAGTGTGCTGCCGCCGTACTTTAACCGGAACTGAGGGATATTTTTCTGAGCAGGGTAATTAACGTGGACAGTTCTGATTCATCCAGCGCACAGACCGATTTATCTGCCAGCGCAAACCGGCCGGTAATAGACTCTTCAATCAGTGTATTACCTTTTGTTGTCAGCGTGACTTTAACGCCTCTGCGATCGCCATCTGACACTGTGCGTTTCACCAGCCCTTTATTTTCCAGCCGCTTCAGACAGGCCGTCATTGCGCCTGAGGTTAAAATAACGGATTTTTGCAGTTCTCCGGGTGACAATTGAAAAGGGCTGCCTTTGCGACGTAATGTAGCGAGAATGTCGAAGTCGGTATAATTGATGCCATGTGTTTTCAGAAACTGGTTTACGTTCTGTTCAAAACGGTTGCCAAGGTGAATGATGCGCGCACTGGCTGCCATTCCCGTTCCCGCCATATCCGGCTTTTGTTTCGCCCAGTCCGCAAGCAGGCTGTCAATAATATCTGAATTCATAGGTGTGTAACGTTGCTGAAAAATGAAAAGAATCAAGGGGAAACACTAGCACAAGATTGCAGGGCAGAGTAGATGTGCGTAGAGATTGAACAACAACCGCTCATAATACCGGCGACCGCGCTTTTCTTTAAAAAATTACTTGCGCCAGCCAGACTGCATCGCTATTATACGCGCCGTTCCAAGCAATCGCGGAACGTCCTCAAATGCGTCTATAGCTCAGTTGGTTAGAGCGCTACCTTGACATGGTAGAGGTCCCCTGTTCGAGTCAGGGTAGACGCACCAAATAGCCAGGCACCAACTTTAAATTCAAATTCTACTGTTCATCCAGATTATCCCGGATATTTTGTCGCCTTAGCACCGCCATAATTTCAACGGTATCTTTTCCGGCAATGCGGTATTAGATGGTTTCATTAGCAATAACCGACTTGCGACAGCCTTGTCTTATATCCGTCGCCTTCGGATACCGGTAGAGATGTGTTGCAATTTGCTCTATGCGTTCAAACAAGGCTTTGTAGTAAGCATCGGTTCTGGCTTCACCAAATCGCTGAAATCCGTATAAATATATCCCCCGGATATCCTTTTATGCTTTATTTGAAATCTTATAATTTGCCCCACTAATCATGAATTGTGCTCACTGATAAAGTGTCATTATTCACATTGAGTGGCTGGATATGATGCTTGCACTGGTTAGAGTTGCACTGAGTAAACCCTACACCTTCGTGGTGCTGGCGTTACTTATTCTTATTACAGGGCCGTTGTCGGCCATGCGGACGCCGACGGATATTTTCCCGAATGTGGATATTCCGGTGATTGCGGTTGCCCTGCAGTGGCGGGGCTTGCCGCCTGATGGCATTGAAAATGGTGACGTGGTTCGCGTGGTAAACGGGCAGCAGGGTTAAAATAAGAAACTAAAACGGGATGTGAGTGGTTGTGTATGGTAAGTCGATGCGGGTAACGATAGTATTTCGGATTACTCAGACGCTAAGGGAATGACTTACGACAATGCGTTACTCACACCTTCTGTTTCTTTTTTTCATACTGTTTAACCCTGTACGGGCTTTCGCTGACAGTTTCGTCACTTCTGCAAATGACGGGTTTACTTATTCTGGCAGAGTGGCTTACACAGAGCTGGGAGCATTTTTAAGCTGGCCGGGTAACAGTGTTACCTTTTCTTTCTCCGGCAAAAAATTGGTACTGGCGTTAGACGATCAAACCGGCAGGAATTATTACAACGTCATTTTTAATGGTCAGGACATTTCACCCTATGTCATTCATACGAAACAGGGTCTGCATCAGTACGATCTTAGTCATAGGGTACGCAACAATACAACGCAAGTGACACTGTTTAAACGTACTGAAGGTGAAGAAGGCGGAACCTATTTTCAGGGCGTGACACTGGCAGACGGGGGGAAGCTGCTGGCAAAACCGGTGCCGCCGTCAAGACGCATCCTGTTTTATGGCGATTCGATTACCGTCGGCATGGGCAATGAAGCTGCCCATAATGACCCGGATAATAAGCCTTCTGAAAAAAATCACTATCTTTCCTATGCGGCTATCACGGCCCGGCATCTCAATGCGGAATTCCATTCAATTGCGAAAAGCGGTATTGGCTTTATGGTCAGCTGGTTTGATTTTACGATGCCGGAATATTATGACCAGCTTACAGCGGAAAGTAACAACAATTCTTCATGGCATTTTGATGACTGGCAGCCTGATGTGGTGGTGGTCAATCTTGGCCAAAATGATCGTTGGCTGATTGAAAACGAAAAGCGTTTAAACGCCGGGCCTGAGGAGATCAAAAAATCCTATGAAGAATTCATCCGCACGTTGATGAAGCATCATCCTGATGCTGAGTTTGTGTGTGCTATCGGCAGTATGGATGCAACAAAAACCAGCGTGTGGCCGGATTACATTGCCAGTGCTGTTGATGCAATTAAGGCGTCACCTGATTCACAAGGAGACGGGCAAAGAGTTCATACGCTGGTCTTTGATTTTACCGGTTACGGTGCTCATCCTCGTGTGGAACAGCACAGAGAAAATGCCACGAAGCTGACGGGTTATTTGAAAGAAATAATGAACTGGTAGCGTATTTACGATTATGTTAACCCGGTTATCCGGATGCCGTTTTGGCGTGGAAATGGTCACTTCCATGTTGGAACATGCCGGGGCTGCATCCGTATTCGTTTTTGAAAAGCTTATTGAAATAGGGCACGTTTTTATAACCTACCGAGTATGCGATTTCAGAAACGTTGGCGTCCTTGTTTTCCGTCAGCAGGCGGGCCGCTTCGTTCAGCCGCAGCTTGTTTAAATAAGTTGAAAACGTGTATCCGCACTCACTTTTCAGAATGTCGTTAATTTTATTCCGGTTAATGCCTAACGCCCGGACAATAAACTCAAGATTTAGCCCGGGATTTGCGTACTCTTTGGCAAGGAATTTCAAAATGGCCGTTTTATCTTTGTCTCTGTGGCTTTCCAGTGAAAGGTGTTCGCAGTCAATTAACGGCCGGTCCTTCTGAAGCTTATTTTTCACTTCTTTCATCAGATATTTGCTGTGGGCTTTAAACAGCCATGCGACCAGCATTGCACCTGAGGCAAGTAATATAGCAGCGCAAGTATATAAGTAAGACCAGTCTTTACCGTTAAACACAATTTCGCGGATACTGATGGTGGACTGCACATTCAGTGGACTCTGAATGGAACTGCCAAATGAAATTTTCTTTACTCTGGCCAGGCTGTATTCCTGCTCACTGAGCGCCTGATTATACCACTTGTACCACCATTCCGGTGTTTCCAGCCGGGTGATATCTATGTCGTAACGCTGCCACTCACTTTTACAGTGAAAATACCGGGTGGAAATACGATCAGACCTGGCATCATCAATTTTGCTGGCATTTTTATCGAGAGTGAATAAAGAGAAGGTCAGGGTACTTTCCGGTGAACATTTTGCCATAAACGACAAGGTATCAAACGGACTCAGGTCCACGAGATCAGGCTGTCCCTGACTGTTCAGAAACAGCATTTCGCCCATGGCAAAGGGATAGTCTTTCTGTTCGTTCAGTAACATGCTGAGTGTGTAACTGAACCCGTCATCGATAACCGAAATAGTGGATGCGCCACCTTCCTGCGAATCATCGTAAGTCAGGCTTTTCCACTTCAGTTTGTTTTCTTCAGCGGCGCGGGGGAGCAGAGGCTCTTCGGGGAAAGACTGATGATATGCAATGGCTACCAGTATTACGGCGAAAATAGCGTATGCCGTTAACGAATAAATAACCTTTTTATGGTAGCCAAACATACTTTCCGTTGTAACCACGTGCCAGTCTGCAAATAGGGATAGGTTTATATAATCAAACTCACAACCATTCGTCAATGCGCGCAAGGGGGCGACATGTAAGAATATTTACATGCTGAACATAGTTATATTTTCTGCCACAATTTCTTCTGTTTTTTGCACATTGCTAGCTTTTTTGCGTTTTCAGATATCTCAGGACCAGTATTCTCATTAGTTTTACCTCCATTAACAAAAAACAAACATTGCATCCCGATCGTGGTAACAACATGAAGGCGATACGTGTTCAAAGATGACTTTTATGTTTTGGGTTTCTGGCAAATAAAATGAAAAAAGCAAAAGACTTTAAAGAAAAAGTAAATAATGGTTTACTGTTCATCACCGTTGCCATCGCTTTCTTTTTTGCGTCCGGTTCGTCGCTAAGCTACGGGCAGAATTCGCCGGTCAGCCCTCCGGATAAAACCGCTATTAGCAAACATGAAGTCCTTATTTTTAATTCTCCCGGTGAAGATTGGGAGTCTGAGTCGCTTCCTCTGGGCAATGGTTTGCTCGGTGCAACCATTGCCGGTGGTGCAAAAGAAGACGTTATTCAGTTTAATGAGAAAACACTCTGGACAGGTGGCCCCGGCAAAAACGGTCAGAATCAATCCGGCATGCCTGACGATACATCCGGTTATGCTGAGCAGGTAGAAGCCGTCGTCAAAGAAATCACGGGAAAAGGCTCGCTGTCACCTGACTATGTGGCTGGCAAACTGGGCCATCAACAGCCGGACTATGGCAGCTATCAAAGCTTCGCTGATCTGGTGCTGTCGTTTCCTGACATGACGCAGGAGATTCACGATTACCGTCGCAGTCTGGATTTAAATACGGCTGTGGCGACAGTGAGTTATTCCGCAGACAAAATTGACTACAAAAGAGATTATTTTGTTACTTATCCCGACAACAGCATTGTCATCAGGCTGACGGCATCTGAAAAAGGCGCGCTGAGCGTATCCGGCAAGTTACGCTTTCCTGAAAACAGAACCTGGTTGGCAGAGGGGAGCGGTCAGGATACGTTACTCTACAGCGGAGCATTAACAGACAACGGGCTTGAATTTGCAGCCGGCATGCGTATTTTGCATGAAGGTGGCACCAAAAATGTGACAGACGCAGAATTCAGCGTAAGAAACGCTGACGTCGTGACCATTGTGCTTACCGCGGCCACCAATTATGCATTACGTCACCCGGATTACCGGCTGGGACATGCAAAAGATAAAGTCACCTCGCAACTCTCTCATCTTAGAAACTTCTCTTTTGATGAGCTGCTAACCCGCCACCTGAATGATTATCAGCCTTTGTTTAACCGCGTCAAACTGGACCTTGGCGATGGTGAAACCGGAGAACTGAAAGCTGCGCTCAAGGCTTATCCTTCTAAAAATGAGTCGCAGAACCGCGCGCTGGAAAGTCTCTATTTTCACTATGGTCGCTATCTTTTAATTGCCTCATCCAGAGCGGGCTCGCTGCCGGCGAACCTGCAGGGTATATGGAATAAAGACATTCAGGCTCCCTGGAGTGCTGACTATCATCTGAATATCAATTTACAGATGAATTACTGGCTGGCTCACACCACAAACCTGCCCGAAACACTGCCGCCGCTGTTCGATTTTGTAGAGAACCTCACAATACCCGGACGGGAAGCTGCCGGTAGATTGTTTGGTGCAGCAGGTTGGGTGGTCTTTCTTAATACCAATCCCTGGGGCTCAACAGGTTTGATTGACTGGCCCACCGCATTCTGGCAACCGGAGGCGGCTGCGTGGATAGCAAGACACTTCTACGAAGAAGTCGCATTCAATGCTGATGAAAGCTTCCTGAAAGAACGGGCCTGGCCGCTTCTCAAATTAACCAGTCAGTTCTGGCTGGACAACCTCGTTGAAAGCGCGGATTCAGACACACTATTGATTTCCCCTTCTTATTCTCCGGAACACGGTAATTTTACGGCCGGAGCGGCTATGTCTCAGCAAATCGTGACGGATCTGTTTGCAAACACGCTAGTACTTGCAGAACAGGTCGGAGACAGGGAGTTTGCCGCTGCATTAAAGAATGCACTTGAAAGGCTCGAACCCGGTCTGCGGATTGGTAAATGGGGGCAGTTGCAGGAATGGCGTCAGGATATTGATGATAAGGAAAACCGCCACCGTCATATCTCCCATCTGTTCGCTTTACATCCGGGCAATCATATATCACCGGTTGATACACCGGCCTTTTCGAAAGCCGCAGCGGTATCACTTAACGCAAGAGGTGATGCCGGCACAGGCTGGAGCCGTGCCTGGAAAATCAACTTTTGGGCCCGCCTTGCTGACGGGAACCGGGCCCTTATATTATTGCAGGCACAATTGCGGGACAGCACGTTAAGCAACCTGTGGAGCTCTCATCCTCCCTTCCAGATCGACGGTAATTTTGGGGCAACGGCTGGTATTGCGGAAATGCTGCTGCAAAGTCACAGGGGGGAACTGCATTTACTACCAGCGCTGCCCGATGCGTGGGAGCAGGGCAGAGTAACCGGCCTCAGGGCGCGGGGGAATCATGAAGTCAGTATGGAATGGTCTGACGGGCGCCTTAATAAAGCGATTATTAAAACCTTCACAGACGGCGAAATCCGCATTCGTTGTGACAGTTTTGACCACAAGATTATAGTAACAGCTAACGGAGAATACGTTGCTTTTACGTCGCCTGAGCAGGGCGTTATTAGTTTCACCACCTCAGCGCAGCAGGAGTATGCCGTTTCTGCTGCTGAGTAACAACAATAGCCACGAAGAGCTGAACAGTGGCATGGTTCAACGCAACATGGACTTTTAAAATATGAAAACTACACATTCAGGACTTGAACAGTTTAAGCACGCAAAACTTACCGCTTTTCTACTGGCATCCTTAGGGTTGGCCTGTCCCGCCACGGGTCTGGCACAGACTGACACAGAGGAAGAAGACAGTGAAGCGCTGGAAGTTATAGAAGTAAAAGGCATGCGGGCCAGCGTCATTTCCGCTCAGGCAACTAAAATGAATTCCAATAAAATCATGGACGGGATCAGTGCTGATGATATCGGCGCACTGCCTGACCGCAGTATCACTGAAACTTTGCAAAGGGTGGCGGGTGTTGCTATCGACCGTTACATGTCGTTAGGAGATCCCGAGCACTTTTCGGTGGAAGGTAACGGTGTGATTGTGCGCGGCCTTACCCAGGTCCGGTCAGAACTGAACGGACGGGGAACGTTCAGTGCTGACGGGGGCCGGACGCTGAGCTTTGGTGATGTGCCGCCTGAACTGCTGAATGCTGTGAATGTGTACAAAAGTCCGTCGGCGGATCAGATTGAAGGCGGCCTTGCCGGTACGATTGATCTGGAAACCCGTCTGCCTTTTCACCGCGACGGTCAGCAAATCGCGTTTGATATCAGTGCCAACTACGGCGACGTGATAAAAGAAACCAAGCCGGGCTATTCATTTTTATATTCCAACAACTGGGATACCTCTGCCGGTAAAGTCGGGTTTTTGTTTGATATTGCCGTCTCTGAATTGTCTACCCGTAACGATTCCATGTACGTAAGACCTTTTTTCTACCGTGATGACATTGCCGGATACGAAGGGTCAACAGTCTATGTCCCCAGAGGTGCAGACTGGCGTACCATGTATTTTAACCGCGAACGTAACGGCGCTTATGCGGCCCTGCAATATGCTCCGTCTGAAAAACACGAATTTACCCTGACATACTTTTCCAGCGATTATGATATGCAGTGGAATGAGGATGCCATATTCGTAGATAACTGGCCCTATGGTGTGCAGGTGGAAAGCGGTGCACAGTTCAGTGACAGCGGTGTACTGGAAAAAGGACGGCTGGTACAGGATGGCGGTATTCCCATGGGGGCGGATGTCCGGGCCTCTTCCCAGCAGGCGAAAACGGAAGATATCGCACTGCGTTACCGTTACGCCGGTGAGCAATTTCTGGTGGAAACTTCGCTGCAGCGGGTAAGTTCTGATTCTGCAGGGCTTGATAACACGGTGGCCACACAAATAAGTGTGCCTTACATTGATGTCGATTTAACCGGCAGCTTGCCCACTGTGACCTCAGATGCTTCTTATCTGGGAAACCCGGACAACTACGTCTGGAATTTCATCATGGATAACCAGTACGACCGCCAGGCGGATATGACTGCGGCAGATATCGATATTCAGTACTTTTTATCTGACGGTTTTTTCGAAGCTGTGAAGTTTGGTGCACGCTACAGCAAAACATCGTCTGATAACGCCGATACCGGTTACAACTGGAGTCCGTTAGCACCAAGCTGGTTGCAGGCTGCAATTGTGGAAGGGCAGGAGAATATTGTCCCTGATGTCAGTGAGCTGAATCTGAACTCCTTTGATAACTTCTTTGGTGGTGATGTGCCGGCGCCGGCAAACGTGTATGCACCTGATGCCAGTTTTGCGTTTGGTTATCCGCAGAGTTTTCAGGCCTTACAGGACCGGTTCGTGTATGCAGACTGGTCTGCCTGGGCGTACTGGAACCGCCGTGATTTAAATGATGATCAGTATACCAATGACCAGACAGAGGAAACGGCCGCCGCCTATGTGATGCTCGACTTCTTTACTGACGCACTGGGCAAACCCGTGTCGGGCAATGTGGGCGTGCGTTACGTTAAAACAGAAAATACCGCTCATGGTTATCTGCAATATCCGAACAATGCGCTGTTTGGCAACGGTGCTTTCACCGCCATGGATGCGGAGCACGATTACAGTAACTGGCTTCCCAGCTTAAACGTAAAAGTAGAGCTGACCGATGATTTGCTGCTGCGTTTTGCTGCCGCCAAAGCGATGGCGCGGCCAAATTTTGCAGATTTAGGCGCCAATATTGTGCTGAACGCAAATTTATCCAGTGCAGGAGAGGCCAGCCAGAATGCCGGTAATCCGCCTAAAGTGGAAGATTACGTGCTGACACTGGACTCCACACAAAATCCGTATCTCGACCCTATGGAGTCCAATCAGTTTGATGTGTCTCTGGAATGGTATTACGCCGAAGACAGTTCTGCTTATGTGGCATTGTTTACTAAGGATATCTCCGGCTACCAGGTGCCACAATTGTCTCAGGTTGAATTTGGCGGCTATACCTATAATGCCAGCTGGCCAGTCAGCAGCGCTGATGCTGAAATCACGGGTGTCGAGCTGTCGTTAAATCACTTCTTCTCCTCACTTCCTGCACCTTTTGACGGCTTCGGCGTGCAAATGAATTACACCTGGATTGATAGTGAAATTGATGCTGACTCAAGCTCTCAGCCGGTGGATACAGACGGCTCCGGCTACGGGGACATGCCATTCAGAGGCTTGTCGGAAAATGCGGCAAACCTGGTGTTAATGTACGAGAAAGCTCCGTTTTCCGCACGCCTGGCCTACAACTGGCGGGATGAATTCCTGATTGCAACCAATGCAAATGGTTTCACCGGCACGGAAAATGGCATCACTTATGGCTTACCGCTGTTCAATGCGGCGACTGCTTACCTCGACGGCTCTGTGACATATCGTATCAACGACAATTACGCCGTGGTTCTGGAAGCGAACAACCTCAATGATGCGGTGACTAAAAACGAGATGCGTCAGAACGGTCCGGGTAATCACTATAGTGCTTATCACGTGAATGACATCCGTTATGCACTGTCCCTGCGGGGCAATTTCTAGTACCCGCGCGTATCGCACTGCACCGGCTTTGTAATGGTAATACCTGCCGGTGCAGTGCAACGCTTTTCCCAACCCTGAATTGATATTTGGACACTATGAAAATCTATTATTTTGCAGGTCTTCTTCTTTGTGCAATGTGTGCGCTAAGTGCCTGCCAGAGTGCTGGGGTTAAGCCCGCCGCAGCTTCTCAATCCCGGCACGACTTACCTCAAGTGGTCACTCAAAACGGCCGCCATGCCTTTCTCGTCGATGGTAAGCCTTTTCTGATGCTGGGTGCGCAAACGAATAATTCCGCTAACTATCCCGCAGCGCTGGATAAAGTGTGGCCGGTTGTTGATGCCATGCATGCTAACACCCTGGGTATTCCGGTGGCGTGGGAGCAAATCGAACCGGAAGAAGGACATTTCGACTTCAGCTACCTTAATATCCTGATCCGCCAGGCCGCAGAACGGGAAGTGAAAGTGGTATTGCTGTGGTTTGCCACCTGGAAAAATAACGCGCCTCATTACGCGCCGGCCTGGATCAAACTGAATAATCAGCGTTTCCCCAGAGTGATCACACGCGACGGGCGAACCCTGAACTCTCTGTCGCCTCACGGCGAACACACGCTGGCTGCGGACAAGCGCGCTTTCAAAGCCCTGATGACGTATTTGCGCGATAATGATCCGGCCCATCAGGTGATCATGGTACAGGTGCAAAATGAAACCGGCACCTACGGCTCAAAACGTGATTACTCCCCGTTAGCAAATTCTCTTTTTAATGAGCCTGTCCCTGACACGTTACTGGCCCGGATGAACAAACAACCGGGTACATGGCCTGAGGTATTCGGTGATGAAGCTGATGAATTCTTTCATGCCTGGTCTATTGCCCGTTACGTCGATGAGATTGCACAGGCCGGTAAAGCAATTAAACCTTTGCCCATGAACGTTAATGTGGCGCTGAGAAATCCTTTTAATCCCGGCACGGGCTATTCCATGGGCGGCCCCACTGACAATGTTATCGACGTTTGGAAAGCCGGTGCCCCGCACATCGATATGATTTCACCGGATATTTACTTTCGAGACCATAAAACGGTAAAGCGGGTACTGGAATTGTACAGCCGTGAAGACAACCCCTTGTTTGTGGCAGAGATTGGTAACGACCAGCCCTATGCCCGCTACTTTTTCAGTACCCTGGGGCATCAGGGGATCGGGTTTGCGCCATTCGGCATGGATTACACTGGTTATGCTAATTATCCGCTGGGCGCGAAAACCGTTAACGACGACACCATCGCTCCCTTCGCTGAAATTTACGGGCTGATGCAGTCATGGTCCGGCGTATGGGCAAAACTCAGTCTTGAACATCAGGTTTGGGGAGTGGCAGAGCCTCACGACTCGTCAAAAGATGAAAAAGTGTGGAATGCCAATGTGTCGCAAGCAAAAGAGGAGTCTCCCGCCTACAGTCAGCAACTGGATCTCGGAAACTGGAATGCAGAAGTGTCCTACGGACGACCCATGTTCTGGATTGACCCGCCTGCTGGAAATCATCCGGCGTCCGGTGGCGCACTTATCGCTAAATTATCCGACGACGAGTTTTTAGTGACTGCGCTGCGTGCACGCGTCACCTTTACACCGTCAAAAGAAATCGCATCACTCCCAGTGATGATTGAAAGGGTAGAAGAAGGCCATTTTGACGAGCAAGGTAACTGGATATTTGAGCAGGTCTGGAATGGCGATCAAACTGACTGGGGACTTAATTTCAACGATGAGCCGCATATTCTCAAAGTAAAAATGACCACCTGGCAAGAATGAACACCTTGTCACTATGAATACCTTGCAACCACGAACAAAGGTAAAAGGAATAACACCATGAAAAAAATACACCGAATTGCAGCCAGTGTGGCCGTTGCGTTAATGTCAGCAACCGTACTCAGTGGCTGCGAAAACAGTACCGGCAGTGCTGAAGTTGTTCGCGCGGGAAGCTATCAGGCGACAGAACACGGCCTGCTTGTTTTGCCTGCTCAGGGGCAGGCTAAAGCCGTGCGCTTACAAGTATTTGATGAAGGAATCATCCGCGTCACGGCGCTGCCACACGACGATTTCAGTCGGATTGCAGAGAGCCTGATGGTGACTGCCTCTGCTGGAAATACCCCTTACGACATAAAAGAATCAGCCGGTACTGTGACTCTGTCTACGCAGGCGATGACAGCCTCAGTATCGCTGACAGACGGCAATCTGGTGGTAAAAAACCGTGCCGGAGAGGTATTGCTGAAGAGTGTGAACAGCGGTGAATTTGCGCCGGTGACCGCCGACCCTGCCGGTGCCGGAAAGTACAATTTTGCTATTCACCAGCAGTGGAATACCGGCTCAGATGAGGGCTTTTACGGGTTAGGGCAGCATCAGGATGGCCGGATTAATCATGCCGGAGATAATGTAGAGTTGAGCACCCATAACCTGCAAATCTCGATTCCCTTTGTTGTCTCTACCAAACATTACGGGATTTTATGGGATAACGCCGCCATTACCCGGTTCGGCAATCCGGTGGAATCAGCGCCGCTGAACGCAGGCTTTGCGCTTTATGATGAAGACGGCAACGCCGGGGGATTAACCGCTTATTACTACGATAAAGACAAATTGCTGCTTAAACGCACAGAAGCTGATCTTGATTATCAGTTTCTTGCTCACAACACCACCCGGGAAATACCATTTCCTGCAGAGCTTGGTGATGTCAGCCAGCCCCGGATAGTGTGGAAAGGGCAGATAAGCGCGAAGCAGAGCGGACTTCACAAGTTCCGTATGTACTCGAGTGGCTATGCCAAACTGACTATAAACGGTGAAAAGCTGCTGGACCGGTGGCGGATGAACTGGAATCCCTGGTTTCACAATACTGAAATGATGCTCACCGCCGGTGAAAAGGTGAACATTGAAGTCGACTGGGATTCGCAGGGCGGATACTTCCGCCTGTTACACAATAATCCTCAATCTAAGGCCGACGAGAACAGCCTGTCGCTGGCATCAGAAACCGGCAAGTCGCTGGACTATTACATCGTAGCCGGTGACGACACCGACGAGGTAATAAGTGGGTATCGCAAACTTACTGGCAAAGCCGTCATGTTACCAAAATGGGCCTATGGATTCTGGCAAAGTCGTGAGCGATACAAAACGCAGGATGAACTGTTAGGAGCGCTGAAAACCTACCGTGAAAAACAGATCCCCATCGATAATATTGTGCTCGACTGGTCTTACTGGTCGGAAGATGCCTGGGGAAGTCATAAGTTCGATTTGGCCCGTTTCCCCGATCCTAAAGGCATGATAGATGAAGTTCATGCACTAAACGCCAATATTATGATTTCCGTCTGGCCGAAATTTTACAGCACAACCGGCAATTACAAAGAGCTGGATGCCAAAGGCTACATGCTGAATAAGAACGTGGATCAGGAGGGCAATCTGGACTGGATTGGCAAGGGGTATCTGAACGGGTTTTACGACCCTTACCCTGAAGAATCACAGGAAATTTTCTGGCGGCAACTGGACGAAAATCTGAATGTGCTGGGCATAGATGCCTGGTGGCTGGACGCGTCCGAGCCGGACATCCATTCGAACCTGTCGTATACCAAACGAAAAGAAATAATGACGCCGCTGGCGATAGGTTCAGGTGCTGAATATTTTAACTCCTATGCGCTGGCAAACGCCGAAGGCGTGTATGAAGGTGAGCGGCAATCAGACCCTGACAAGCGCAGTTTTATTCTTACCCGCAGCGGATTCGGCGGTATTCAGCGCACGGGCAGTGCCATCTGGAGCGGAGACACTGTGCCGCGGTGGTCAAATCTTAAAGAGCAGATTGCAGCTGGTGTGGGTACAGGATTGTCCGGTATGCCGAACTGGACCATGGATATCGGTGGCTTCACACCGGAAGATCACTACCGGTACAACGGCGATGTGGTTGTGGGTCACTACAGTGAAATGGCTGAACAGTATCAGCAGGAATGGCAGGAGCTGAATATGCGCTGGTTCCAGTTCGGCGCATTTGTGCCGCTGTTCCGCTCCCATGGTCAAAACCCTTTCAGGGAAGTTTTCAATCTGGCCGATGAAGGATCGGAAGTGTATAACGCACTGATTTCCACCATCGAATTACGCTACCGCCTGATGCCTTATATTTATTCGCAGGCAGGGGACATGTTCCATAAAGATGGTACGTTAATGCGCGGTCTGGTGATGGATTTCCCTGAAGATGAAAAAGCGCAGGATATCGATGATGCCTATATGTTCGGGCCGGCCATTCTGGTGAACCCTGTGTATGAGTACAAGGCGCGGGAACGGGATGTTTATCTGCCCGCAGGTGTGAGCTGGTACGACTTTTATTCCGGTGAAACGTATCAGGGAGGGCAAACGGTTACGGCGAGTGCGCCGTTAACGCAAATGCCGCTATACGTAAAAGCTGGATCAATTATTCCGGCGGGTGAAGCCATTCAGTATGTTTACGATAAGCCGGATGGCGCCTATACCATAAACGTGTTTACCGGTGCTGACGGCGAATTTGAGCTCTATCACGACGACGGCAAGTCATACGATTACGAGAACGGTGCGTATTCGTACACCCGTATTGAGTATGATGACAGTGAAGGTAAGCTCACCATCGGCAAACGTGAAGGGCATTTTGATAGTATGGTCACTTCCCGTACCTGGCATGTCAGGTTTATTTCCGAAGGTGAAACACTATTGAATTACGAAGCGAAGCCGGACGTCACTGTCACTTATTCCGGTGATGCCCTTACTGTAGAACGGACGAATTAACCATGCGGACGTTAATTTGTCTTAGCGGGGTACTGCTCCTTTGCGCCTGTGCGGCGCAAAGGAGTGTTGACGAAGCACCCGAAGAACTCACCTTTTCGTTATCCGATTTGCAGATAAAAAACGGCGGTGAGAGCGTGGCGGTATCCGGCCTTTCCACTGAAATCCCCGGAGTGACCGTTACACAGGAAAGCAGTCATCCGGCCGGACAACCGGTGAGCAGGCTCGAGTTTAATGAAGCCTGGCAGGGGCGGGCTTATTTAAAAGTGAACAGCCCGGTTAACCTGAATCAGTTACCTGAACCGGCAGCCTTGACGTTTGATTTAAGGGTAGACGATGTCAGCAAGGCCGGATTGCAAGTGGGCATAGATTGCGGTGAAAACTGCCACTATGTCGTCGATTTATGGCCTGATGCAGTAGAATGGCAAGGTGCAGGATGGCAGCACGTTAGCATCCCGGTTAAGTGTTTTTCCGGCAAATTTGCCGACTTTTCAAAAGTTAGCGAGCCTTTCAGATTATTCTTTTACGGTTCCGGTGATATTGCGGTGTCAGGGGTAAACATTACCGCGAAAGAGCCGGGAAATATCCTGTGTCCGGATCAGGATACCCAAAGTATTACGCCGGCCCCGCTGCGGGCATTCTGGGCTGATGACTGGTGGATGAAGCGCCATCACCAGAAACTGGCAGAAAAGCAGACGGTCTGGCCAGAGGTTGTGCTGATTGGTGACTCAATTACCCATGGCTGGGAAGACAAGGGCGCACCGGTTTGGAAAGCGTATTTTCCGGATGTCCCCACGTTAAATCTGGGGTTTGGCGGCGACAGAACAGAAAATGTGCTTTGGCGCATTGAACAGGGTGAATTAGACGGCCTGTCTCCGGCCATCACGGTTGTGATGATCGGCACGAACAATACAGGCCACCGGATGGATCCGCCGGAACACATTGCCAGTGGGGTAAGTCACATTATTGACCGGATAAAGCAGAAAATGCCGGACAGTGCTGTATTACTCACCGGCATATTTCCCAGGGGAGAAAATGCCATGTCTCCCGAACGGATTAATAATGAGAAAACAAATGGTCTTCTGGCACATCTTGCTAAAGAAAAAGGCGTTCATTATACCAATATAAACAATGTTTTTTTGAGCGAAGACGATATATTGAGTAAAGCTATTATGCCCGATTTACTCCACCCGAATGAAGCCGGATACCGGCTTTGGGCACAGGCGCTTGTTCCCTGGTTTTCTGCGCTGAAAAAGAAGGATTTGAACTACGCCCGCTGAAAAGCGGGCGTTTTGCTTTATTGCGCTTTGAACCATTTAGCAATGACCTGACGTTCTTCGTCTGTCATGCCGGTTTTATTCATAAAGGGCATGTCTTTACTCACGGCTGAGCGCTGATAAATTTGCGGCGCATAACGCTTAATATCCTGCCAGCTGTCAAATTTCACTCCCAGTGGCGCAACCTTGAAAATATCATCTGCAGGGCTTGCGGCATGGCAACTGGTACAATGCGTGGCAATAAGCGCCTGAACGGCTTTGTCATCAGCAGACAGTGCCGTCTGGTCAACCTGTGGCGCTGAAGCCGCTGCCCTGTTTTCCTGCTGGCTGACGGGCATAGATACCCAAATTGCCAGTAACAACATGCCCGCCGCACCGGATACCAGAATAGACGGCTTTTTAATGTCCTGATGTTTCAAATTAAAAAAGTGTCGTATCCAGGCAGACAGGGCCATGATGGCAATGAGTACCAGCCAGTTTTGCGGATGCTGATATGTCATCGGATAGTGGTTACTGATCATAATGAACAGCAACGGTAGCGTCAGGTAGTTGTTGTGCACAGAGCGTAATTTTGCGCTGGCGCCCCAGGCAGGGTCGATTTCACCTTTTGCTGCCACCGCTGCAACCATTTTTCGTTGATTGGGCATGATGTTTAAAAATACATTTGCCACCATGATGGTGCCCACCAGTGCGCCTACATGAATATAAGCGCCCCGGCCACTGAACAGCTGGGTGGTCAGCCAGCTGGCAAAGCAAATCATCATGATAAGAAACAGTGCAAACAGTTTGGGCGATTTAGCCAGCGGACTGCGGCATGCCAGTTCATACAGGGCCAGCCCGCCAAAAATGATCCCGAGGCCCGACAAAATTGCCGTTTGCGGACTCAGTGCATTTACTGACGGATCGATAAGATAGGCAGACGCGCCGAAGTAATAAACGATGATTAGCAGGGCAAAGCCACTTAACCAGGTAGTATAGGCTTCCCATTTAAACCAGTGTAATGTCGCAGGCATGCTTTCAGGGCCATAGGCATATTTAGCGACTTCATAAAAGCCGCCGCCATGTATCGCCCAGAGATCGCCCTTAATACCTTTTTCCTGCTTCCATTCAGGTGGTGTGCGCAAACTGTTATCTAACCAGATAAAATAAAACGATGCGCCAATCCAGGCAACGCCTGCAATCACGTGAAACCAGCGGACAAAAAGGGATAACCAGTCGAGTCCTTCCATACTTATCTCTCCTCTTTGCGGTATTGCGCAGTGCCGGCAACCCGTGTTTCTATTATCATCCGGTCATCACCGAGCATGGACAGTGCAAACAGCACCTCTTCTGCGGTATCACGGTCATGTAACCGGTGGGACGTCAATTCATCAAAGGCGGGGTCGACAATAATAAAATCGGCGAAAGTGCCGGGGTTTAAATTGCCAATTTCGTGCTGAAGTTTATGTGCCACGGCTGCACCTTGGGTCATCAGGTATAAACCGGTTAAAGGGCACAATGCCTGTTGCTGCATCTGACACACTTTGTAGGCTTCACCGTAGGTTCTGAACAGGTTAAAGGTTGTGCCTGCGCCCACATCAGTGGCCAGGGTAACGGGGACTTTCAAGCTCTTCGCTTTTTGATAATCAAACAAGCCACTGCCCAAAAACAGGTTCGACGTGGGGCAGAAGGCGATAGTCGCCCGCGCGTCTGCCATGCGTTGCCATTCCTGCTCTGTCAGGTGAAGACAATGTCCGAACACGCTGCGCTCACGCACCAGACCATAATGGTCATATACGTCCAGATAGCCGTTACGTTCGGGAAACAGTTGTTGTACCCACTGAATTTCTTTCTGATTTTCAGACAAATGGGTCTGAATAAATACGTCGGTGTATTCATCGGCCAGTGAACCGAGTAAAGACAATTGCTCACGGCTGCTGGTGGGCGCAAATCTGGGGGTGATCGCGTACAGATTACGCCCTTTATTGTGCCAGGATGAAATCAGTTGCTGTGATGCTTCATACGCTTGCTGAGGCGAATCGGCGAGGCCGGCAGGACTGTTCTGATCCATGCACACCTTACCGGTTACCATCGCCATATTTTTTGTTGATGCTGCAGCAAAAAGGGCATCAACGGAACCAGCGTGCACGGTGGGGTAAACTAAGCCGGTTGTTGTCCCGTTTTTTAAAAGCTGACGCAAAAATACTTCCGCCATCGCGGATGCATAGTCGGGGTCGGAGAACTTCTTTTCGGTGGGAAAGGTGTAATTTTCCAGCCACGTGAGCAACTGTTCGCCATAACAGGCCAGCATTTCTGTTTGCGGAAAGTGCAGATGGCTGTCGATAAGACCCGGCATGATCCAGTGATTTTTGTGATCGTGCAATGTGGCATCGGGGTAGTCGGACATTACATCGGCAAAGTTACCAATAGCCAGGATCCGCTCGTCTCGAACCGCCAGAGCGCCGTCGGGGTAGCACACCGCATCCTGTTGCGGTGAATCTGTTTGCAGCGGGAAATGCAGTATCTTCGCACGGAATAGTTGAATCGTATTACTCACTAACTACCCCGGTAACTGCTGAAGCCGAAGGGTGAAATGAGCAGAGGTACATGATAATGACCGCCACTTTCCTGCATGGTAAAAGCAATATCGACAAACGGGTAAAAGCTTTCGCCGTGTTGTTCCGTCAGGTAATCCCGGCAGTGAAACCGTAATGAGTAAGTCCCCTGAGGGAAATCTGCGTCACCCCAGCTTTTACAGCGACCGTCGCTGTCAGTCATGCCATTAACCTGTTTTCCGTCGGGAAAAGTCAGTGTCAGTGGTAACTGGCTTACGGGTTTACCTGATGTGGTGTCCAGAACATGACTGGATAAAGAAATCATAACCGTTCCTTAACTGTTAATCGCTTTGCTGATACGCAGGCAGGTAATTTTAATCTGCTCTGCTGCGGCATGTTTAAGCTCTTCTTCCGTGCTGTTGTTCAGCCTGTTTACCAGCGCCTCCAGCATAGTTGTTGCCGGCAGACCTGAGGCACAAATAATAAAAATAAAGCCGTGCCTGGCCAGATACGCTTCGTTTTTTTCTTTCAGCGCATAAAGGGTGGCATCGTCAGCGTCAGCCGTGCCGCTTTGTTCTCCGGCAGCTAAAGCGCGGGTGCTGGCATATTTGCTGCGTAATGAATTAATGTCACCAATCATGGGGTGGGCGGCAAATGCCTGCAACAAATCGTCCTTTTCCATGGTTTCCCAGACTGCCTTCCCGTGATTTTGTATATCGGCCACATCACAATAAGGGCGTTTGTCCGTCATCATGGATGCCCATTTTTCTGCTGCACAGGTTTGTGAAAACCAGCGCATGGCGTCCTGCCAGGGCAGGGCGTTTAGCGTGTTTACGTTCATGCTGATACGTTATCCTTGTTATCGTTTTCCAGCGTACGGCTTTGTGTGACGTCAGGTGCAACGGGAGCCGGCCGGCTATGCAGGCGTTCAATAATCTGGGCGCTGACCGACACAGCAACTTCTATGGGCGTTTTGCCCGGAATAGCCAGGTTACCTACCGGTGAAACAAAATGGTTATCTGCAGCTTCGCCAAGTCCGCGATGGGCGAGTTTGGTACGAAAGCGTCTGGCTTTTGTGTCAGATCCAATCATGCCCACATAAGGAAATTGATTTATCTTAAGCGCTGTTTCTGCCAGTAAATAATCCAGCTGATGATCGTGAGTAAGAATAAGCAGCCAGCTTTGGGCCGGAAGAAGTGGGATTTCACCTTCTGGCTGGGGATCGCAGACTGTCGTCACATTTGGCGGTACATCCAGTTCATCAAAGGCATCCGGGCGGCTGTCTATCCACTTAATATTCAGAGGCAGTTGTGCCAGAACAGGGATCAGCGCCTGAGCGACATGTCCGGCACCGAAAATGGCCAGTGTCTGACAATGGCTGACGTTGATTTCAAACAGCACCTTAACGGCTCCGCCACAGCATTGCCCTAATTTACTTGAAAGCGGGTAGGATTCGATATGTTGTTGTGACTGGCCGGTGGCTAAAAAAGTACGGGCTTTTTTTACCGCATCAAATTCCAGATGACCACCGCCGATGGTATCGAACTGACGGTCGCCGGTAACCACCATTTTCGCGCCTTGTTCTCTTGGCACAGAACCCGCCACCGTGAGTACGGTGATCAGTACATAGCCCTGCGCATGCCGGTGGCACCAGCTTACGGCATCAAACCAGTTACGGGGATGTCTCATATTAATGTCTCCGCTTCAGCCTGCTGCAAATCAGTAATGGCATTGAGCACATTTTCCGGGGTAGCAGGCACCGGCAGAACAGGGTCAACGGTGTAATCACTGAGTGATGAAATGGCATCTTTCAACGCACACCACACGGATATTGCCAGCATAAAGGGGGGCTCGCCCACCGCTTTTGAATGATAAATACTGTCTTCGTCGTTAGGACGGTCGAATAAATCCACGTTCATCACCGGCGGTGTATCACCAATGGCAGGGATTTTGTAGGTCGCCATATTATTCGACAGCAATCTACCTTTTTTATCCCATTTCAGGTCTTCCGATGTCAGCCAGCCCATGCCCTGAATAAAGCCGCCTTCGATCTGGCCTTTGTCGATAGCCGGATTCAGACTGGCGCCCACATCATGAAGAATATCTACGCGGTCCACTTTGTATTCTCCGGTGAGGGTATCAACGGAGACTTCTGATGCGGCAACACCATAAGCAAAATAAAAGAAAGGACGACCGGAACCTGTGGCGCGGTCGTAGAAAATTTTAGGAGTTTTGTAATAGCCCGTTGAAGACAGAGAAACCCGGCCAATGTAAGCCGCCTGAATGAGCTCTGAAAATGCAATACGTTCATCACCCAGTATCAGGTGCCCGTCGGCGAACACCGCCTCTTCTGCAGGCAGACCCTTTTGTTTCCCCCAAAAGGTAACAAGTCTGGCTTTTAATTCAAGACAGGCATTTTGCACGGCTTTACCGTTCAAATCGGTGCCCGATGATGCGGCAGTAGGTGAGGTATTCGGCACCTTATCAGTGCGTGTAGCGGTAACTTCAATATCTGCGAGGTCGATGCCAAACTCATGGGCTGCGATCTGGGCAATTTTGGTGTGAAGTCCCTGACCCATTTCCGTACCGCCATGATTAACCTGTACGCTGCCATCGGTATAAATATGCACCAGCGCACCGGCCTGATTCAGGTGTTTGGCTGTAAACGAAATACCAAATTTTACCGGCGTCAGAGCCAGCCCTTTTTTAATTACCGGACTGGACTGATTAAAACTGGTAATAGTTTCTCTGCGCTGCCAGTATTCGCAGGATGTTTCCAGTTGGCCAATCATTTCCGGTAGCAGATTATCGCCAATATCCATGCCGTAAGGGGTGATATTACCCGTCGCTTTGGCATAGAGGTTACGCTTGCGGATAGTGAGCGGGTCTTCTTTTAAGGTTCTGGCGATGCCATCTATCATGGCTTCGGCCACAATCATGCCCTGAGGACCGCCAAATCCCCGGTAAGCGGTATGGGATACATAAGAAGTTTTCAGGCGGTGACCAACAACATGACTGTCACCTAAAAAATAGCCGTTATCCACATGAAACATGGCGCGGTCGACAATGGCATCAGACAAATCAGCACTGTAACCGCAGTTGCCGTTAACAGTGATATCTGCGCCCTGAATAATGCCGGCTTCATCAAAACCGGTCTGCCAGTGGTTTTCAAAGGGGTGGCGTTTGCCGGTGACACTCATGTCCTGTGAACGGGGCAGGCGGCATTTCACTGCGCGCTGATTGCGCTGCGCAAAAATAGCGGCGATGCACGCCCATTGTGCGGCCTGGCTTTCTTTACCACCAAAACCGCCACCCATTCTGCGCATATCAACCGTCACCCTGTGAAGCTTTACACCCAGCACTTCTGCCACCAGTTTTTGCACTTCGCTTGGATGCTGGCTGGAGGTGTAAATCATCATGCGATCTTCTTCTTCCGGCACGGCCAGTGAGACCTGACCTTCCAGATACATGTGTTCCTGACCACCAATGTTCAGGCTGCCGGACACTTTGTAAGGTGAAGCGTTAACCGTATGGATGGCGTCCGGGTTACCGAAAGCATGGGTAGGGCGCACAAAGGACTGTTTCCCGAGAGCTTCATCCACTGACAGCACAGCAGATCCCGGCTTCACAGTAATGGTGCCCTTAAGTGCTGCACGCCGGGCTAGCTCCGTGGTTGTGGCTAATACTGCAAAAACAGGCTGGCCGTGAAACAGGATTTGCTTGTCTGCAAGCACAGGGTCGCCGTCAAATACCGGCGCGATATCAGTATGTCCGGGTACATCGCTGACGGTAATAACATCAATAACACCTTCACTGTCACGGACGGCCTGTAAATCAATATGTTCAATTTCACCGGCAGTGCAGTTGCTTACGCCGATGGCCGCGTACGCGGTGTTGGCCGGTTCGGGCATATCGTCAACATACCTTGCCTGACCGCTTACCTGACGTTCTGCACTTTCATGCGCTTTGTTTTTACCTAACGGACTGGATGCCGGTGCCTGACGGGCGTCTGCAACAGCCGGGGTTTGAATGAGTTTACGCATGATGTACCACCCGCGTCGGAATAAGGTTGTCCTGCTGATTCTCCAGCCAGAACCGGTGCCATAAATTGCCCAAGACCTGCTTTCTGTATGCTGCCGTAGCGCGTACATCATCAATAGGATTAAAAGCGTGCGTCAGAAGATTTTTCCCCTCTGACAGTGTTTGTGCGTTGCGCCAGGGCTTACCCACCAGAGACGCAGCTAAAGCGGTACACTCCACAGGTGTGGCTGCCACACCACCGAATCCGCTGGCAACAGAGGTGATCACACCATCGCTGATCCCCACGTTAAATACGGCAAGCACGGCGGAAATATCATCTTCCATCCGCTTCGAGATTTTATACGCAGCCAGATGCTGGTCCGGCTGAGGTAAGGGGATATGAATGGCGCTGATCCATTCATTGCTTTGCAGTGCAGTTTGGCGGTAGCCGGTAAAAAAAGCGTTTGCCGGAATGCTGCGGGTTTCGCTGCCATTATCCGCTACAATATCAGCGTTCAGCGCCAGCAGCAGTGGCGGTGTATCGCCGATGGGGGAAGCGTTAGCAACGTTTCCGCCCATGGTTGCCTGATTACGCACAGGCAGAGAAGCAAAACGGGTGAATAATTCCTCTAATGCCGGATAGTGGCTCACCAGCGTTTTCATTGCCCGGGACAAAGGCACAGCCGCGCCGATAATGATATGCGATTCGGTAACGTCAACCTCCTGCAGGCAACGCATCTGACTTAAACTGATGAGTGTTTTGAAAGACTGATGCTTTTGCGTGATCTCAAGGGCCAGGTCGGTACTGCCGGCAACCAGCGTTGCATCCGGGTTGCCGGCAATGGCTTTTTTCAATGCTTCGCGGCTGTCAGGCATAAGTAACTGACTGTCCTCTGTGACGTCTTCCCGGCTAAGCGCATATAACCTGGCAAGGGTTGTTGCCTGTTGTGCATCGAACTTGTCTGCGGTTTTATTTGAACAGGCATCAATGGTGGCATCAATAATGGGACGGTAACCTGTACACCGGCAAAGATTTCCGGATAAGGCGTCTATCACATTTTCCCGTTCGGGAGCATTATCAGAATGGTAAAAAGCAAAGGCCGACATCACAAAACCCGGCGTGCAGAAGCCGCACTGGGAACCATTATGTTTCACTATCGCAGTCTGAACAGGATGCTGTGCTTGCAAAGAGGCCAAATCTTCTACGGTGATAAGCTGTTTTCCGTGCAGCGAAGACATCAGCGCTATACAGCTGTTGATGGTGGTGTAGTTAAGGCTGTTACCATCGTCTGAAGGACTGGCAACCACTACCGTACAGGCGCCGCAGTCGCCGGCTGCACAGCCTTCTTTTGTCCCCGTTTTTCGTTGCTGTTCCCTAAGGTAATTCAGCACCGTCATATTCGGGTTGCTCACCTGCAATTCGACAGGTTCATTGTTCAACAGAAAACGGACCATACCGAACTCCATGTAGATTTCAAAATGCTTGAATGCATTACTATATCTGTATTCTAAATTAAAAAGTAGACCATATGGTCAGATTTTTGTGTTAAAAAAAGGCCATTGCGAGTGGCGTGTATTTTTGCGGTGCAATTTGCACGATTTTGTGCACTTTTATAGTGCGTGCCAACAAAGTTGGTTGTTCTTTAGTCAGCGTATCGCCAGCGGCTAAAAATCAGGTTCTGTTAACAAACTGCTGTTCAGAAGCTGTTTAAAAAATGAGTACGCAGCATTTAACTCACCCTTACAAAGCCCGTCTGACCTTTGTTTTAAAAATCGCTGCAAGATGTATGCGCAATGTTTTATACGCGCAAGAATATTCTATAAATGAAAAATTTATCACTGATTTAAGCAACTGTGGCACTATGACTGAATAGTCAGGTTTGACCATTTCAAAAGGAACAAAAAGGCGTCATGACTCAAGCATCAAAAGTGGATGCCAGTGTGGGAGCCCGTAACAGGGCGATCATTCTGGCAGCAGCAGAGAAAGCATTTGCTGCTCAGGGATTCAGAGGGACATCTGTTCAGCAGGTAGCAGATAAAGCAGGACTCCCTAAAACCAATGTTTTGTATTACTTCAAGTCCAAGCAGGAACTTTATCTGGCAGTCCTCAAGGAAACCATGTCGTTATGGAATTCCAGTTTCGATAAAGCCACTGCAGATGATGATCCTGCGCAAATGCTGGCAGATTACATTGCCGAAAAAATGGAGTTATCGAGAACACACCCGCTGGCTTCGAAGATTTTTGCCATGGAAATTATCAATGGTGCGCCAAACCTGAATCACTATTTTGATGATGAACACAGCGACTGGATGGCCGGTCGTGTGGCTATTTTGAAAGCCTGGACAGAGCAGGGGAAAATGCAGGCCATTGACCCCCATTATCTGCTTTTCAATATCTGGGCAAGCACCCAGCACTACGCTGACTTTTCAACGCAAATTACCCGTCTTCGCGGCGCGAAAATGAAAAAAGCAGATTTTGAAGAAGCCACCAGACATCTGGTAACCGTTACGTTAACCGGTTGTGGTTTAACGGTACCGGAAAAATACAGGATTGTGACAGCATGAGTGATGTTAGCAACAGTTATCCCCGTGATCTGAAAGGCTATGGTACCAATCCTCCTGATCCACAGTGGCCGGGTAAAGCCAGAATTGCAGTACAGTTTGTCCTGAATTACGAAGAAGGTGGTGAAAACTGCGTGCTTCACGGTGATGCCCATTCAGAAATTTTTCTGTCAGAAATTGTCGGTGCGCAGCCGTATCCTGACCGCCACATGAGTATGGAATCTATTTATGAATACGGCAGCCGGGCGGGTTTCTGGCGTCTGCACCGGTTGCTGACAGAGAAAGCGGTACCGGTCACTGTATTTGGCGTAACGATGGCAATGGAGCGTCATCCGGAAGCGGTTGAGGCAATGCTGAATGCCGGTTGGGAAATCGCCAGTCATGCCATGCGCTGGATTCATTTTCAGGATATGGATATTGATACCGAGCGGGCGCAAATTGAAGAAGCGGTAAACCTGCATGAAAAACTCACCGGCAAAAAACCTGCAGGCTGGTATACAGGCCGCACCAGCCCCAACACGTTAAAGCTGATTGCAGAGCGGGATGATATTCTCTACTGCGCAGATTCTTATGCGGATGATTTGCCCTACTACGATACCCAAAACGGTGCGCCGCTGCTGATGGTGCCTTACACGCTGGATACCAACGATATGCGGTTTGCCACGCCGCAGGGATTTAACAGTGGTCAGCAGTTCTTTGAATATTTGAAAGATGCTTTTGATGTTCTCTACGAAGAAGGCGCCAGCCAGCCTAAAATGCTGTCCATCGGCTTGCATTGCCGTATCGTGGGTCGTCCGGCCCGTATGGCAGCTTTGAAGCGGTTTATTGAATACGTGCAAAGTCACGACAAGGTATGGCTGGCAACGCGGGAAGAGATTGCAAAACACTGGCAAACACACTTTCCGTACCGCGGAGATTAAAGTGTTGTGACTGCATAACGGCGTCTTACCGCTTCAGTCTGTAACGCCGTTATCTGTTTGATTCAGTCTGACCGGAAAACAAATCTCAAATTTGGCTCCCATACCCGGAGAGCTTTCCACTTTTATTGTCCCCTGAAGAGCATTGGTGACAAGATTGTAAATAATATGGGCGCCAAGCCCGCTGCCGCCAGCACCCAGTTTGGTGGTGAAGAAAGGCTCAAAGATGCGCTTTAACTGCTCTTCATTCATACCACAGCCGTTATCACTGTAAATCAGCTCAATGGTGCTTCCAATTTGTCTGGCATGCAGTGTAATCATGCCCTTTTCATTAGATGAAAAGGCGTGGGTGAGGGAGTTCATAATGAGATTTGTCAGAATTTGTGCGATGGCACCGGGTCTGGTCTCACTGACAATATTTTCTGCGCAACCGGATACGATTTCATGACCGGACTTTTTGATCTGCGGCTGTAACGAGGTGAGGACTTCATTGAGATACTGGTCAAGTTCAATGGTTCTCACTGAATCCTGGTTGTGGTCCATAGAGATGTTTTTGAAGCTTTTTACCAGGTTTGCTGCACGGGATAGATTCAGTGACGTGGCAAGGCTGCCTTCCTGCGCTTCTTTGATAAACCGTTGCATGAAGGTTTTGGTCACCTTGTTGCTGTCAAAACGCTGTTCAAGTTCTGCGAGGAGGTGTTCAACATGACTGATTGCCGTTACCGATATGCCAAGGGGCGTATTAATTTCATGAGATACGCCGGCGACCAGGCTGCCTAACGATGCCATTTTCTCCTGTTCAAGCATCTGTTTTTGTGAAAATTTCAGTTCTGACAGTGTGTCTTCAAGAGACTGATTCGTATTCTCCAGCTCTTTCGTTCTGGCAGATATCTGGGCTTTAGCCTGGCTCAGCCTTCGATTCGACAAATAGATGTAAAAGATGACAGAGCAGGCCAGTAGAGTGGCAGGCAGCGCCCACATAACAATGGTCAGGGTATCGGTGCCGATCTCAACGTTCACACGCAGCCATTTATTCTTTATCGCTTCCCGTTCCTGCATATCCATCGCAGCAATGGCTTTATTCAGCATGCTGACAAATTCAGGCCAGTCACTTCTTACGCCAATGACTATTTCGTCTGCATAACCAGTGGCTCCGGTTATTGCAAAGCTTTGATTTTCGCTGTCAGCCGCTGCTGCACTGATCACCGCAAGATTGCCCAGTACAGCATCAATCTTACCGGCTGAGAGCGCAGAGAACGCCTGACCAGTTGTTTTAAAGCGTCTGAATGTGAGGTCTGCGTGCTCTTTTTCCAGCTTCTCTGCGAGATGGTTATTCGTAATGCCTACTTCTTTTCCGGCAAGTTGCCACAGATTGTTTACCGGCGGTTGACTGGTGCTGGTGGCTATGACCACAGGAAAAAGCAAGTACGGATCGGTATAAAGGATATCTGTGGCAGGCTGCAGAGGTTTAATCAGAGCCGGCATGATGTCCAGAGACTTTTCTTTCAGACGCTGCTCTGCCGGCACACCAGTTTTAGTTATGGTCAGTTCTGCCGGTATTCCTAACTGGCGAGTAAAATGTCGGATGAAATCTGCACTTAAACCACTGAAGTCTCCGGTTTTGTTAAGGAAGCTTAACGGCCGGGTTTTAAAGTCATCGCCTAACCTTATGGTGTCTTTGGTTTTTAACCAGTCACGCTCTTCTCTTGTCAGGCTGATTTGCTTTACGGCATAAAATGAATCGTTGGAGTTTTCTCTCAGCCATTTATAAATCAGCGCACTGCGCGTACTGGCTGGCATTGTGGCGAGGGCTTTATTCACAACCTGCATAAACGGTGCGGCCTCAGGACCGGCAGCCATATGAAGTTCCGCATGGCCATTTTCAGTCAGAAGACCATTCACTTTAATATTGGAGATAAAATGTTTGTCCAGATACCAGGCGACAGATGCATAATTGCTGACTAGCAGATCCGCTTGTCCTGAGGAAACAGCCATAATGGCTGCCTCTAAATCCGGCACTTCGATAATGCGAAGTTCAGGGAACAGGGATACACGGGCCGCAAGGACTTCATCGTCTTCAGGTACTGCCAGTGTGCGGTTTCCGGTATCCTGCAGACGACTTATTTGCGCTGTATTTGGTCTTGAAAAAAAATACTGCGATAAAGACAAATAACTGTCGGACAGCAGCAGACTATCGGGCCGGGTATCTTTTGGATTTATCACCGGCATCACATGGATTTGCCCCTTAGCGGTAGCCCCTTAGCGGTAGCCTCTTTGAGGTATTCGGCGCTGTCACTGCGGATTATATTAATTTGCGAACCTGTCTGGCTGGCCACATAGCGCAGCAACTCAATGGCAAAACCTGTGCTGTTGTTGCTTTCATCTGTGTAATTGAATGGCACATTGTTGGTTTCACCTGCAACGTTTATCACCGGATTTGCCGTTAACCATGCTTTTTCCTGGTCAGTCAGCCGGAGCGGTTCTGAAACGGCATCTGTGTTCAGGATCTCGCTGATGGTAAAATCGTGGCTGATCAGGCGCGGGTTTCTGATCAGTGAGCGACCGTCAAAATGAATACCGTCCGGTTGCAGTTGAAAAAAGGGCAGGTAACGGGTGAGATCATCCGGTGTCGCTGTAATCATTAAAGAATCAAATTCAATTCTCTGGCTGTCAAAATCCACTCCATTAAGATAATCATGCAACATCACCACTGCCCAGGCGCCATCCATAAAGTGACCACCTATACTGACCACTATCTGGCCTGATTCGAGATAGTCAGCCGTTGGTGTATCCCAGTCGACACCGCCGACTGCCGGCGGGTCAGCGATCCCCATTTCAGCTATTTTATCCGCCACGCCTTTTGCCATAAGATCACTGGCACACCAAACTTCCGTAATATTAGGGTCATTCAGCCACGCTTCTTCAAATATCCGGCCTGCTTCTTCGTCACTCCAGTAAGCATATTCTTTTTGGACGCGGGTGATTTCTGAATGTCTGGCAACGTATGCATCTAATCCACTCAGGCGGCGGGAGGACGATGCATCAACAGGGTCACCACCAATGGCGAGTATCCGGTGGGTATCGCGTTTGCGATGGAGGTGTGTATGCCGGGTAAGAGCACTTGTTAATCGCTCGCCAATGGAATAGTCGTCGGCCGTAATACTGCCAATCCAATACCGGAACTGCTTGCGGGGCTTAAGGGTTGTATCCTGCATGCGGTTATTAATTAAAATTGAAGGTACTTTGTGTGCTTCAGCCAGAGTTAACACGTCTTTTTCGGCACCAGTCCACACTTGGAATATCAGACCGTCTACATTGCTGTTGAGGGCTTTCTCAGCTTGCTCACGCATTTTATCAGCCGACAGAGCGTAGGGATAAATGGCAAGCTCAATTCCCAGATCAGTAGCGGCCCGCCTGCTTATACTGGCAACTCTGTTCCAGAACGGGGTGCTGTCAGGGATGAGTAAAGCGATTCTCAGAGGGGCGAGGTCGATGTTGTTTGCAGAAGGCGCAATCTTTGCATCCTGTGCCGGTGCAAAGAATGGTAAACAGATCAGAAATAATAAAAAAGACGGAATAAAAAACGGTATGTATTCACATTTGATGAATGTACCTGCTCCCGGATTTTTGCACTGCACGATTAATCCTGTCTGTTTGACTTGTATCCCTGTTGCTAACTTTTAAACATAGTTCTACTTATCAAAAATTAAAAGTTTATTTAGATAAGGTTTAATTAAAAGCTGACAGTACTTCTATTTCATCAAGGAAAATGTATGTTTAAAACTCGCAGTCTGGTCACCTTACTTCTCACTCTTCCTCTGGTAACCAGTTCCATGGCAGCGGGTATTACCCGTTTTGCCTCTGCATCGCCGGATGCGCCTTTCTCTGTTGCCACTCAGGTGGGCAACACCGTGTATCTGTCCGGTCAGCTCCCTTTGGATAAACAAGGAAAAATGGCCGATAACATGACGGCGCAGGCCCACCAGGTCATGGATAATGTTAAGTCGGCGGCAGCGGTTGCCGGCCTGACGATGAATGATATTTTTAAATGCACGGTAATGATTGACGACATCAATCAATGGGGAGACTTTAACAAGGTATACGTCACCTACTTTGAAAAAGGCAAGTTACCTGCGCGCAGCGCTTTCGGCGCTGACGGTCTGGCGATGGGAGCTATGCTGGAAGTGGAATGTATGGGCTACAAGCACATGGAATAAACGCGTTGCCCGCGACGGTGGGCTGAGAACACAAAGGAGTCCGCAGAGGGACTCCTTTTTCTTTTATTTCAAATCAAAGATGTATCTGAGCAGGAAAACCAGCGCGAGAATATAGGTTATTTTACTCACTTCTTTGTATCTGCCACTGCCGGCCATGGTGACCACATAGGTAATGAATCCCAATGCAATACCTTCTGAAATACTGAATGTTAGCGGCATTGCCAGCAAGGCTACGGAAGCGGTTGCCAAAGCGCCGAGATCATCGAAATCAAGCTGGCGGATGGAATCCATCATCAGGATCCCCACCATGATGAGTGCCGGTGTCGTTGCCATGAGAGGGATGACTTTCATCAGCGGAGTCAGGAATAACGCTAACAGAAAACACAGTGCAGTAACGATGGCAGTTAAACCTGTCCGGCCTCCTGCGGAAACACCCGCAGCCGACTCCACATAACTGGTGACCGGTGATGTACCCAGTGCTGCACCGGCTACACTGGCGGTCGCATCAGCGGTCATCGCACTGCCAATTTTAGGCAATTTGCCTTTTTCATCCAGCAGATTTGCACGTCGGGACACGCCGATGAGGGTGCCGATAGTGTCGAACATGTTTACAAACATTAATGCAAAAATCAGGTCCCAGGTTTCACCAAAATGTTCGATGGGATACCAGATATCCATAGCAAAGAAAGTATCGTCAATAGGATCCGGCATGCCAAAGAAAGCATCGGGATGGTTGGTGAGATAACCGTCACCGGACGGGATGAACGCACCGGCAACGGAAAGAATAATGATAGAGAGCAGAATGCCCCCTGTAACATTACGCATTACTACCACGATGGTCAGAAGAATACCGGCAAAAGCAAGTAGTACAGCAGGATCGGATAAATCTCCTAAGCTGACGAACGTCGCCGGATTATCCACCACCAGACCGGCATTTTTTAATCCGATAAAAGCGATAAACAGACCGATACCGCACTGCACGCCGACTTTCAGTGAGGGCGGCACAGCCTCTGCAACCTTCGTCCGGACGCCGGTCAAGGTGAGCAGAAGGAACAAGATGCCGTTCCAGAATACGATACCCAACGCCGCTTCCCAGGGGACATCACGACCCATACAAATGGTAAAAGTAAAAAACGCATTCAGGCCCATGCCGGGAGCCAGTGCCACCGGGTAATTTGTCATGGCAGCCATCAGCAAACTACCCACGCACGCGGCGAGGGCGGTAACAGTAATAAGGCCTTCTACGGGCATACCGCTCAGCCCCAGAATGCCCGGGTTTACGACCAGAATATAAGACATCGCAGCAAAGGTTGTTAAACCGGCGATGACTTCGGTTTTAACATTTGTACCATGTGCCTGCAGCTTAAACAGGCGTTCTAATAAAGCGTGTGACATGGGGTCTCCCCGGATTATTCTATTTATGCGTATTATCTGAAGCCGGATAAAGCAAAATCCTGACCACTTAGTCAGAAATGGTTCGTTTTGTGCTTGCTTTTCAGCTTGATACAGTAGTGCAGTCCGGCCAGTGATTGATTTGCCGGAAGTTTATGGAAGGCGGTGCCGGAAAGGAGCAGGCATTTCATAAACTTAAGGGGCGGGATTGTAGCAAATTTTCAGTTGTTACAGATACAATACTGTCACGACAAAAGGTGAAGTTGCACCACGAGTGCAATAGTGTGTTATTTTGGTGCAAACCGCTAAGAAAAAATACTCCGTGCATTGCCGTTATGCCAACGGAGAGGAAAATCCATTATGTCGCTAAAAACGTTAATCCGTGCACTGCCTAAAGCAGAACTGCATTTACATATCGAAGGTACATTGTCACCGTCTCTGATGTGGGAGCTGGCACAACGCCATGGCGTAGAATTGCCGTATCAGTCTGTTGCGGATATCGAAGCTGCTTATCAGTTTTCAGACTTACAGAGCTTTCTTGACTTGTATTACGCCGGTGCGGATGTGCTGCGTACTGAGGACGATTTCTATCAACTGATGATGGCATACCTGCTGAAATGTAAGGAAGAAAACATTGTTCACGCTGAGATCATGTTTGATCCGCAAACTCACACGGAACGTCATGTATCTTACCGGACATTTATGACGGGTTTCCTGAAAGCCATCAGGGAGGCGCAGGAAGGCTGGGGAATGAGTGTGAAACTTATCCTCTCATTTTTACGCCATCTGAGTGAAGAGTCGGCCATTCAGACATTGCAGGATGCCGAGCCCTGGTACGACAATATTGATGCTGTGGGTCTGGACAGTTCGGAACTGGGACATCCTCCTGAAAAATTTGAACGGGTTTTCAGTCAGGCCCGCTCCCTTGGTTTTAAAGTCGTTGCCCACGCCGGTGAAGAAGGGCCGCCTGAGTATATCTGGCAAGCTATCAATCTGCTCAATATCGACAGGATTGATCACGGTGTGCGGTGCAGCGAAGATGACGAGCTGCTGGCGCTCATCAAACACAGGCAAATCCCCCTGACAGTTTGTCCGCTGAGTAACCTGAAACTGTGTGTCATAGATGATATGGCGAAGCACAATATTCTGTCGTTACTGGAAGAAGGACTGCTGGTAACAGTGAATTCTGATGACCCTACGTATTTCGGTGGTTTCATGAATGAGAACTTTGACGCACTGGAATCTGCACTGGGGATGAATGAAGAGCAGTTACGTAAGCTGGTGAAAAACAGTTTTACGGCCAGTTTCCTGTCTGAGGAAGAAAAACTTCACTGGCATAATACAGTGGATGCAGTGCAGTAGCACGACAGCGGGATCAACAATCAAAAACGGCGCAGTAATGACTGCGCCGTTTTTCATTTTATTGCCTGACGTTCAGGTTTAGCGGGCCGTTTATTCTCCCGGGATGTGTTTCTGATATTTATCCCAGTTTTCAACCAACTCATTTATCACTGTACTGCCAGCAAGATAGGCCGCTTCCAGCGACGGTACCATTGCCGCATAGCCGCCGTTTTCACGTTCCATCGCCAGGTTCTCTGCGGCGGTCAGTCCTTCCGGCTGCATAGTGAAGTTACTTGCCGTGCGCAACACCATAAAACGGTTCTTGTCGGCTTTACCCGCACGGTCCAGATAAATCATCGACTGGTAACTGCCAGTATCTTCCATACCGGAAGTCATGAAGTTGCCTTCACCACGGGTCCATAATGATACCCAGTCGTTAGCCCAGTCATTCAGCAGTTTACCATGCCAGAAAGTGGAAGCCGCCAGATGATCACCGATCATGACTTTTGGCGTGGTCCGCGCGTTGGGATAGTTTTTATAACGTGCACGCAATTCAGCCATGGCTTCAGTGTCCATGAGTTTCAACGATTTCGTCATATTGAATGCCCATTCACTTAAACCGGTATTCAGCTTGTACATTTCGCCGTTAACAGCCGGGCGGCCAGCATCGGTTTGCGGGCCGTTAGCGAATAAGGGAAAATAGCCTGAAGGCCAGTCAGCGGATATTTCTCTGGCATCAATTTCATGGGCAAGATCACCATCCACCAGATGGCGTGTCCAGACTGCGGATCCGATTGTACCGTCCTGCGGATCCATACCGGCAATACCGGCAACCAGCCAGTAGGCTTCGGTTAAGTCAAAACGGGGGTCCAGCCCCAGTGCCATAATGGCTGCAGAAGCACGTGCTGTGCCCATACCTGTTACGATGGCAAGCACACCTTTATCTTCATTGGCGTAGATGTCGTGGAAAGACTGGGGGAAAGGAAAACGGGTATCCAGGCCATAACGTTCTTTCCACATTTGAAATTCACCGGCTTTGTCACCTTCGTCTTCACCGATTTCAAACATCGTAACGACCACGGCTTTTACCTTTAACGGGGCAGCAGCGTGGCTGAGGGTGGTAAGACTGAGCAGGCAGAAACCAAGGATGGCTGACACAGTATTTTTCACAAATAACTCCTTGTTGATGCAGCAATCGCCTCAGAATAAATTGAAGGTACTGCACATATTAAAACGGCATGCGAATGCATGCCGTTGCGGTACGTGTCAGTTTGATCAGAACTTATAACCAAACTTCACGTTGAAGTGACGAGGCAGTTCAGGCAAGACGATTTGGCTGCCGAACAGGTCAGGGAAGTTCGCGCGGAAGTAGCGCTCATCCGTTAAGTTTTTAACAGTGAAGTTAATATCCCACTGCTCTGTCTGGTATGACAGACCTGCGTTCACCAGCGTGTAGGCTGGCAACATCACTGAACCTGAGAAACCGGAAGGTGCTTCATCTGCATCAATGATGCTGACACTGCTGGCAAAACCATTCTGGAAGTCATAGGTGGCTGTCAGTGTGTAGATGTTATCCGGAATACCGGCTTTCTTGGCTTTCGGGTTGCTTGTACCTTCACCAACCAGGTTCAGGCCGATAACGTTACCACCCAGTACCAGTGAAGGATCTTCCAGACCGGTGAGATCTTCCAGGCCCAGGAAGCCAAACTGGCTGCCATTTTCACGGGCAGTCAGGTTGATAACTTCAACATTGGTGTAACCGGCAGAAACAACCAGGTTTTCATTGACTACCCAGCGCAGTTCTAACTCGACACCTTCGTTGTGAGTTGTCGCATTTGTTACGATGGCCTGGCTGTTGTAGTCAGTACGTTCCTGCTCATATACAGATAATGCAAAATACAGGCTGTCGTCCAGGAATGAACCTTTAATACCGTATTCGAACAGATCTGACGTGTCAAATGCACCACTGCCATCAGCATTGTTGAGCTGGCCCACGGTAATTTCAGCACCCTGACCGGCAACCAGTGTCGCCTGTTCAGCCACAGTAATGTACGGGATCAGGCCCCATGGGGTAGTGTATGAGATACTGGTGTTCCAGGATACGCCATCAACGGTTTCTTCCTCATACACCGGTGTGCCTTCGTTTCCTTCAAGGCGGGCGCCCGGCAGTAACAGATCCTGTCGTGAAGTAGATTCAATATCGATGGTATCGTAACGCAGACCCAATACGATGTTCAGACCGAAGTCCCAGGTCAGGTCTGTCATTGCTGCAAAACCTAAGTCCAGGTAGTTACCTTCGTCATAGTTGTCGTAGTTCATGCCACTGCGGGTTGCCAGTAAACGGCGGTCCAGTGCAGAAGACGGCATGGTCAGATCGCGACGGTTGAAATATTCATAAGTGAAATCATCACCGTGCAGGAAGTCGGTATAGCGGATTGAAGGCGATACCTGGAACTGTGCAAGCAGTGAGTTGGTTTCATATTCCGTAGAGAATACTACTTTGTCTTCAATTACCCAGCTGTCGTGGAATTGAGAGAAACCGTAGGCATTTTCGTTGATGTTGTCATAGCCGTCGTAGAAAAACTGGTTCTTAATTTCCCAGCTGTCAGCGTAATAGATAACATCGAAATAGAAGGTGTTGGCTTCATTGACCAGCTGGTCGTCAGGCGCTACCAGCGTTTGTGAACCACTTAGTGTGGTAGTACCCACGTTTTCCAGCGCCATCAACTCTGTGGCTTCTGAATCAGTGAAAGAAGCTGCCGGTACATAGAAGAAGCTGTTACCCGCCAGATTCACTGCGCCGTATTCTTCATGGGAGATAGAACCGTCACCGTCTGTATCCAGAGGTTGAGCAGTACCGGTAATATAAGTACCGTTGTCTACCAGTTCCTGAGTCAGGCGGTTCCAGCCTGCTACCTGGTTACCATCGTACTTATGGTACATGCCACCGAATTCAACACGCAGATTATCAGTTAAATCAATGTTGAATGAAGCCTGCAGGATAGATTGATCAGTGGCTGAATTTTCGTAATAACTTCCTGAATTCTCAACTTCACCATATACGTAATAACCCATTTCTTTGCCTGCGATAGAAGCCGGACCGCCAACTTCAGCAGTTACAATGCTTTTATCCCATGTTCCGTGGGTATACGACATAGCGCCGGTAGGTGCATCCAGATACTGACCGGATGATGCACGGGCTGATTTAGGGTTAAAGTTCAGGTAACCACCAATTTTAGACGGGCCGTAGATAGGGGAAGCAGGACCACGAACAATATCGATACGGCTTGATGCACCGATAGGAGTCGGATAGTTACCCGGGTTATCAAGACGCTTCATGCCACGGAAATAAGCTTCACCCGGGTTACCACGCACATCCAGTGAACCTGCAACACCGAAGAATGACTGGGTGAATGTACCCGGTGCGAAGGCCACAAGTTCATCAATGTCTGACACATTGAAACGCTCCATTTGCTCAGAGCTGATGGTTGAAGCCGAACGCGGTGTCTCTAAAATTGATTTACCGAAACCGAATACGGCTTCAACGTCCTGGCCAGGTAAGCTGCCCAGTGAACCGGTCACTTCAATTTTTTCAACTTCTTCATCGGAGGGGGTATTTGCTTCCTGAGCAAATACCGACGCCGGGGCTAAAACCAGGCCAAATGCAATGGCTTTAGCAAGCGGAGATACCGCAAAAAGAGTGTGTTTCATGTTTTTCCTCTGTTTTAGTAATCAGCCTCTACGGGCGGCTTAAACGTTGCCAGACCAGCAGAAGCACATTAAGTGCCAATAAGTTGTCCGATTGGTCAAGAAGGTTTTTAAGTTTAAGTTATTGATTTTTATATTTATTTTATGGTTATTATTATTTTGGCAGAAAATTTATCGTGCAAATTGATTTCAGATGCGCTAATTTGCACCCTCATGGTGCGAAAGGCGCGTATTTTGCACCAGATCGGGACCTAATTTCTTTTGTTCTTTTGGTGAATTGTCAAAAACGTGTTTTTTTGGTAAGGGTTTGCCAGTTTCCGGCAAAATCAAATCTAGAAATACCGCAGTGATCCCCGCCATGGTGACCGGTGAGGCAACGATGTTTGCCAGCCATTCCGGAAAACCATTCGTCATCGCCGGTACCATCATCACTCCCATACCCATTCCCAGCGCCGACGCTGTTATCAAGCTGGTTCGTCTGTCCAGGGTTTGCTGCATCAGAATTTTCAGACCGCCCACTGCCACCATAGCGAACATGACCAGAGTGGCGCCGCCAAGCACGGCTTTAGGAATCGCCTGAAGAATACCGCCGATAACGGGAAAGATGCCGGACAGCAGATAGAAAATGCCGATAGCTATGCCGACGCGTCGGCTGGCAATTCCGGTTAACTGAATCACACCGTTATTCTGACCGAAAGTGGTATTAGGAAATGTGTTGAAGCAGGCTGCCAGCACTGAGTTTATGCCATCACCCAATATGCCGCCCTGAATACGTTTGATATAGACCGGGCCTTTAATAGGTTGGTTACAAAATACGCTGTTAGCCGTGAGATCGCCGGCGGTTTCCAGCGCACTGAACAGGTATATTAATGCAACGGGCAGGAACAGGCTGAAGTCGAAAGCAATACCGTATTGAAAGGGAGCCGGAAACGCCAGAACGGGCAGGTCTGACAAATGAGCAAATGAGACATTGCCAAAGCTCCACGCACACAAAGTGCCCAGCGCCATGCTGATAAAAATGGCACTTAGCCGCAGCCATAAGTTTGATGATGCATTAAGGAAAATGATGATGAACAGCACGGATAAACCAAGACCAACATGGTTGAGCTGACCGAAATCAGTTGCACCGAAACCGCCGGCAAGGTCTGTCATGCCTACTTTAATCAGCGACAAGCCGATAGATGTAATCACAATGCCGGTGATGACCGGGCTCAGCAGACGTTTAAGACGGTGTATAAAAAAGCTTAAGCCCACCTCTACCAGCGCGCCGGCCATAGAAATGCCCATCAGCATAGCCATTACATCATCGTCGCTGCCCCCGCGGCTGCGCACTGTTGTGCCGGCCAGTATAAGCGCACTGACAAAAGCAAAACTGGTGCCCTGAACGGCAACCAGTCCGCTGCCGATGCAGCCAATTCGTTTGGTCTGGATCACCGTTCCCAGGCCAGAGACAAACAACGCCATACTGACCAGAAACGGGATGTGTGATTCTAAACCCAGTGCAGCGGCGATAATCAGTGTGGGCGTAATAACCCCTACAAAGCTCGCCAGCACATGCTGAAATGCTGCCGTGGAGGTTTTCAGCAGGTTAGGGCGGTCTTCAAGACCATACAACAATTCAGGGTTTGCTGACACTGTCCTCTCCTTGAGGTGACGTGCATATTTGTGGTTCAAATTTACAAATGAACTGGCGGGGGGCGGCATAGACGGGCAGAGCTTGCTGACTGATGACTTTTTTCTCAAATGCATCCAGATGCTCGTTTAGACGGCTAAGCAGAGGTGTCTTTTCTTCATCTGTCAGGAAACTGAACTGAACAGAGTTATTTACCAGAACACGCAGTTCCTGCCATGAAAGGTTAAACTGAGACACGGCGACATAGAATTCATCGGTGAGCGTTGAATCCCACATACCACGGTCATCCGTTGATAAGGCAACCGGAATACCGGTGCGGAGATATTCGGCGAAGGGGTGCTCGCTGTACTGGCTTACATATTCAAGTAAAAAATTCGAAATCAGATTAATTTCAATCAGGTAAGGACCGTGGCGCATCAATAGCAGGGTGTCCGGATCGGTAATGGTATTTAAACCGTGGCCAATTCTGTCAGCGCCCAGTAAGAGCGTATCGCGGACATGGCGGTTAGGTTCATCCACTTCACCGGCATGAATTGAGAGGGGGATAGCAGGATACTGTTGGCGCAGTGCCCGGAAGACAGACAGGAAACGCAGGGGGTAGCCTTTGTCGTTGTCTTCACGGCCGACAAGGTTAATGCCTCTGTAGATATCCCGGTGAGCGTCGACAAATGCGTAAAGCGACTTCAGGGTGTCTTCAGCGTCGGGCAGAAAGCGCAGCAGCGCATACTGGAATTTCACTGTCACGCCGGTTTTGACAGCCCGTTCACTGCTAAGGGCTGCCTGCATAATGGCTAAAGCCTCTTCGGCAGAATAGCCGGTCCCGTCGGGTTTGAGCATGCCGTGCACGCCGGCCTGCGTTTCCAGATACTGCACATTTTCTCTGGCATAGGCTTCCATGTTCAGCAGCAATAATTCACTGATCAGAACAGGATTGCGGGTCAGATCATTTAACCGTTGCCAGTGGGTCTGAAAGAACTCATCACGGCCTTCACCATCTTTATCCAGTCGCAGGCTGTCGAGGAAAGCTTCTTTCTGACTGGCGGTTAATGCAGCAAGGGGCGTATAACCTTTCTTTTCGCATTCACTGAGGGATGCGAAAGTTGATGCCTGTATGGTTTTAAACAGTAGGTAAGGGGATGCCGGCGAAAAGGCATTGGCGTCGAAGCCATCACATAATGTCAGACGGGTGCGGGTGAAGTACTCATAGCCACCGTTACGCTCAGTATCAGTCGCCAGTTCCCACCACCACTCACTAAAAGCAGCGCCGGTGAGATGATGATGTAAATCGCCGCCTTTGGGCATGGCATGAAGAAAGCGGTAAAGTTCTGCGGGCGTAGCGGTTTGTTTAAAATTTCTGAACCAGTTGTTCATGTCCGCAGGGAACGATTGCGCAAAAGACAGGCTTGCCTGCAGAAGAATAATCAGACAAAAAACAATGTGATAAGAACGACGAAACACAGTAGCAAATTCTCGGGTAATTGAGCGTTAATTTGCATGACAGGATTGCAATAAACTGACCAAGTGGTCATGTTATGGTGTAAGTTTTTATCTCATTGAAAAATATAAGTAAATTTTTTATTTAATAAGTCAATTCAGGTAAAGGGGGAAATGCATAGAAAACGTGTGCACTTGTTTGGTGAATTTGCTCTTCTTTGGGGAGTTTGCTCTACTTTGGACATGTAAAGGCGTTGCAGGGCGGAAATAATAAAGCCCCGGCTCGATTTCACTTCTTTGCGCGGGGCCCGGCGATTAATAATCCGTTGATCAGAATGTCACATGATCCGGCAGGGTGACAAAAATAGAATGGCGTACTTCGTTGTACATAGCGCGGCTGCAATGGCCTTCACCTTCTGTATCTTCCAGCAGCAGTACATCGCCTGCACCGAAAACATGGCGCTCACCGTTGGAGACTTTAAATTCTGCGCGACCTTTGATGATAAACAGCAGTTGCCGCGCAGGGGCAGGGTGCCATTTAAAATCGTAATCGGCGGGGGTTTCCCTGAAAATCACAGTACCGGCGTCAAAACGTTCAGATAAAAGGCCAATGGGGCCACCGTCTGACAATGGTATTTCCACTTCTCCAAAGTGACTTTTCCCTTCTTCATCATTATAGATACGTTTAATAATCATCGTCACTCCAACGTGGTTTACGGTCAAAAAATCTTAGTTTGCTAAATGCTTAATGGTTGCATGTAACGCTGCAAGCGCCACTGCCACATCCTCTGTTAAAATGGACTCCCCGGGATGATGGCTTATCCCTTTTTCGCAGCGTAAAAACATCATGGCAACAGGACACATAAGGGCCATTGCCATGGCATCGTGTCCGGCACCGGATGGCAGAGAAAAGGGGGGGATCCCGCATTCACCGATGGCCGTTTTTAAAATGGACTGCAACCGGTGATCGCAATGCACGGCGCCGGCACTATGGGTTTGCTCGACATGCAGAGTCAGTTTTCTGCGGGCAGCAATCTGATTAAATTGCTGCATGATTTGTTCCAGCACAGCATCACGGTGGCTGTCGTCTTCACTGCGGATATCCAGTGAAAAACGGGTATTCCCTGATATAACGTTTACGCCATTCGGGCGGTTTTCAATTTTTCCAACCGTCGCGACAACGCCGTGAGTCCTGGCCTGACTTTCAACGGCCAGAATCATTTCACTGGTAGCTGCCAGCGCGTCCAGCCGCATGTTCATAGGCACGGTACCGGCATGACCCGCCATACCGGTAACATCAATATTGAATCTGCGGGCACCGGATATAGCGGTTACCACACCTACCGGCAGATTGGCACTTTCCAGCACCGGCCCCTGTTCAATGTGCAGCTCCAGATAACCCAGCGGGCGGCTGGCGGTAATGTCTGCCTGCTTCACTTTGTCGAAATCCAGTCCGAAAGACCGGAGAGCATCCGGCAGGCTCAGGCCATTTTCGTCTTTAAGCTTCGACCAGGAGTCCGGCCATTGTCCTGTAAGTGCCCGGCTCCCCAGTAACGTAGAACCGAAACGGGTGCCTTCCTCATCGCCGAAACCGACTATGTCGAGGTGAAACGGCAGTGAGAATTGTGTGCCCTGAAGCATTTGCACAATGGCAACAGGCGCAATGACACCCAGCATGCCATCGTATTTGCCGCCATTTGGAACGGTATCCAGATGACTGCCGATAATAAACCGGGGCGCATCGGGGACTGAACTTTCCAGTCGCCCCCATAAGTTGCCGGCGGCATCCTGCCAGGTAATCATGCCGGCTTCACTCATCCAGGTGGCAACAAGCCGGTTTGCCTGCTGGTGTTCGGCTGTCAGATAACGTCTGTCAAGGTAGTCTGGTGACTGACTGATTTGCCCGAGTTCGTCCAGTCTGGCCATCACAAGTTGTGCAAGACTCTGATATTCAGACATGTTGCTGACCTGCATAAACGTCCATGGCTGCGTCTACCGCGGCGCCCGGCTGCAGGGCAAATCCGGCACGGCGAAGTACGGTTTCTAAAGACTGAAGAGTGTGATAGACCGCATCTTCACGGGCGTTATAGCCCATTGTACCGATACGCCATATTTTGCCTTTCAGAGGGCCGAAACTGGTGCCAATCTCAATATTAAAGGTGTTAAGCAACGTATGTCTTATCCCTTCGCCATCCACGTTGTCAGGAATGGTCACGCCGACGACATTGGTCATTTTGTTTTTCAAATCACCAAAAGGCTTCAGAGACATTGCCAGTACGCCGGCCAGCATGGCGTTACCCGCCAGTTGATGGCGTTTAAGCACCTGATCCTGTCCTTCTTCCAGCAAATTCACAGCGCATTCGCGGGCACAAAAGAGCATTGATGCTGCTTCAGTATGGTGATTCAGGCGTTCTTCCCCCCAATAATCCATGATCATAGGCAGGTCGAAATAGTTAGAACGGATCCTGGAGCCGCTGGCCGCCTGATGATGACTGTCCCGTATTCCGGCTTCAACGTGGTGACGCTTGCGCACGCAGGCTACGTATTTTTCACTCAGCGTCACAGGTGCACTGCCACTCGGGCCGCCTAAACATTTTTGCAGTCCCACTGATACCGCATCCAGACCCCAGGCGTCAGTCTCGAAAGGGTTGCCGCCAATGGATGCTGTGGCGTCACTGTAGAACAGTACATCGTATTTCCGGCAAATTTCACCTAAATGCTCCAGAGGCTGTAACATCGTTGTGGATGTATCGCCTTGCACTATTGCCAGTACTTTCGGGCGGACTTCACGAATCGCTGCTTCAATTTGTTCAGGTTCAAACACCGTGCCCCAGGGCGTTTCGATAGTATGAACTTCCGCGCCGGCCCGCTCTGCAATTTCAGCCAGTAAGTGGCCGAAGCGGCCAAATACCGGCACCAGCACCTTATCACCGGGTTCGATACAGGACACCAGAACAGCCTCAATACCGGCCCGTGACGTACCGTCAACTAACAGCGTTTGTTTATTTCGGGTATTAAACACCTGCCGGTACAAGGCCATCACTTCGTTCATGTAGCCTGTCATCACAGGGTCATACTGACCCACCAGTTGGGTAGACATGGCCTGCAATACACGCGGATAGCAGTTTATCGGGCCGGGGCCCATGAGTAAGCGGGGAGGGAGAGACAACGGTTTCATAGGAATTCCTGGATGAGCGTCTGCGCGAGCATGCGCACGCCGGTGATGATAAGAACAAGGGCAAAGACTTTTTTAAGCATTGCAGGATTGAGTTTGTTCGCGATGCCTGCGCCTACAGGTGCAAACAACACAGTAAGGGGAACAATACAGGCAAAGCCCAGAAGGTTAACCAGCCCGAAAGTGGCAAATGGTGCGTCTGCAGGGCGTTCACCCGCAATCAACATAGTTAACGCTGCGGGGAGAGAAATGATCAGTCCTACGGCTGCGGCTGTTCCTACCGCACGGTGAGCGGGATAGTTACAAAATGTCAGTGTGGGAACAGTTAACGTACCTCCTCCGATGCCAACCATGCTGCTGAAAAAGCCGATACAGGTAGCCATAATACTTTGACCGCCCTTACCGGGCAGCGATTGTGCGATGGCATTTTTCTTACCAATCAGCATGTTCAGCGCCGACAGGGTAGCGATGATACCGAACATCATGGCAAGCCATTTTCCGTCGGTTTTTGTCACCAGATAGCTGCCGGCCAGTACACCAAGTAATATGAAAATTGCCCAGTGTTTAAGTAACTCAAAGTCGACATTGCCTTTCCTGTTATGGGCCATAATTGAACTGACCGATGTAGGAACAATGGTGGCCAGTGATGTGGCCGTTGCCACAATCATGGCAGTATCAGCGCTTATTCCCAGGGCCTGATAAAGAAAAAACAACACCGGTACGATGACAATGCCCCCTCCGACACCCAGTAACCCGGCCAGTAGTCCGGCGAAAACACCGGTGCCCATCATGGCCAAAATAATGGTTAAATTTTCACTGATAAATGCCATTTTTATATTTCTCCCTGACCGGCAGATGCCGTTGAAACAGATTACGCCGTGGCAAAGGCTTTACCGTCACTACGGGGATCGGTGGCCGCTTGTGTACTGCCGTCAGGATATCTGACAACTGCGCCGGCATGACCCATCAGTTCGTTACAGGCTTCAACAACAACCATGTCATGTCCCCTGGACCGTAATGCTTCGCCCACATAGTCGTTGACGTCACGTTCAACTTTCAGATTATGGCTCACATCACCCCAGGTCCGGCCCAGCAGCCAGCGACCCAGTGCAATGGATTTATCCAGCGGCTGATTGTGATAAACGTGACGGGCAAACAGCGCTGCCTGGGTTTGCGGTTGCCCTTCGCCTCCCATGGTGCCGTAACTGATGCGCCGGCCATCGTTGAGCTCTGCATAGGCAGGGTTCAGCGTATGGAAAGGGGTCAGTCCCGGTTGCAGATACTGGTGACTGGAGGCATCCAGAGAAAATGACGTCCCGCGGTTATTCCATACTATTCCTGTCGACGGACTGACTACACCGCTGCCGAATTCCCAGTAAAGGGACTGAATGTAACTTACCATCCGGCCCTCGCTGTCACACGCGCCCATCCAGATGGTGTCGCCGGGAATGGCCGGATGTGGCCAGGCCTGTGCACTTCCCAGTTGAATATGCCGTTGCATATCTTGTAGTGATTCCGGCGAAAGCAAACTTTGCAAGTCAACGCTGAGACGGCTTGGATCGGTGACATAGCGGTTTCGTTTGATGAAAGCTTGTTTGGTACATTCAATCAGTAAATGCACCATGTCGGCATCATCAGAACCTTGCTGCCAAACCCTGTCGTACAACGCCAGAATGAGTAACGAAGCAATACCCTGTGTAGGCGCTGGCAGGTTGTATAACGTACCTTTAGAGGTGGTGACACTCAGGGGCTCAACCAGCCTGGCTTCATAGCTGTGAAAGTCTTCAAGGGTGACCGGAGAACCTGCAGCCTGCAAATCGGCAGCCAGTTTTTCTGCGGTTTCACCCCGGTAAAAATCGTCGAGACCGGCTTCAGCCAGATGCTTTAAGGTTTCAGCCAGTTTCGGCAATTTAACTATCTTGCCTTTCTTAAGGGCCTTCTCCTTAATCAGAAACTGGTCGAAAGCCGGATCGCCGGCGAGTGTGTCAAAGGTTTTGAAGCTGGCATCACTCAGACTTTGAGTGACTTCAATGCCCCAGCTTGCCTGATTGACAGCTGTGTCTAACAGGGTGCCAAGTGGTAAAGGCGTTTGCCATTGTGCGCTGATTTCAAGCGCTTTCTGCCAGCCTGATACAGCGCCTGCCATAGTCAGTGCCGCTTTACCTCCACGTTCAGGGATGGCGTTCAGCCCTTTATAAAACGCCGGCGTTGCATGCTTTGCCGCAATGCCTGCTGCATCAATGCCTACCGGCGCTTTGCCGGGTTCGCTGATCAACCAGAAACCATCACCGCCTAAGCCGTTCATATGAGGGTATTCAACGGCAACAGAGGCGGCAGCCGCTACCATAGCTTCAATCGCTGTGCCTCCTTTTTCAAGGATGGCATTCCCCACCTGCGCTGCAGCATAGTGAGGGGCAGTGAATCCGCTCATTGTATTTTTAGTCATTATTGTTGTTTTCCTGATAATAGGGTACGGGCAATCTTCAGCAGTTGCCTGTCACTTCCCCGCGGGCCCAGAAGAGAAAGGCCACAGGGAGCATTGTGTAAACTGAACAGAGGCAGGTGTAACTGGGGACATCCGCTTAAACCTGCCAGGGATGTCAGTGAGAGTAGCTGGTTTCTGTATCCGGCTAATGATTCCGCCGGTGAAGATATTAGCGGACTGATGCCGGGGGTTGTCGGCATCACCAGAATGCGGTTTGAAACCACCTCTGAAAACCAGGCATTGAACGCCTCTCTGCGCTGTTTCGCTTCATCAACTTCATGGCTGGTTAACGCAGCACAACTATTCAGACGCAATTGAATGTCCGATGCGATGTCCGGCCGGTTATTACTCAGCCAGTGTCCGTGTTGTTGCCAGATTTCATGGCCCTGGATGACTCTGAATGTTTCACCGGTCTGCCAGACTTCTGTGGTCAGTTCGCACGGCGGCATAAACAATTCAGCATGCAGTGAAGCCTGTGTTTCATACCACTGCAGAATGGCTTCTTTATGCCCGCAACGGTCCGTCAGGTTGGTTACCAGACTTAGTGGTAGTGTCTCAGTGTCCTGGAGGTGGGGGAGCAACACCGCAACGGTGTTTTCAAGGGTTGTCAGATCCCTGGTCATCACACCTACGGTGTCAAAGGATGGCGCCAGCGCCACCATGTGGTCAGTGCTTATTTCACCGTGTGTAGGACGTAATCCAAATAAACCCTGATAGCTGGCCGGAACGCGAATGGAGCCGCCGGTGTCAGTACCGAGCCCGATATCTGCAAGATACAGGCTGACTGCTGTGGCTGAACCGGAACTGGAACCACCGGGCAGCCGGTCCGGAGCCGCCGGGTTCTCCGGTGTACCATAATGCTTATTTTGTCCGTTCAGACTGTAAGCCAGCTCGTCTGTAAGCGTTTTGCCCACAAACCTGGCACCATGCCGAATTAAGTCAGTTACCACCGGCGACGTTGCTAAAGGAAGAGGGTGGCTGCTCAGCCAGTCCGGATTGCCTGCAGATGTGGGAAGCCCTGCCATATGGAAAAGATCCTTAACGGCAAGTCGATAGCTGGCAAGAGGCACAGCGGTATTATTCTGTATGCACAGTGGTGCACCTGACTTTTGCGGTAAAGTCATAAACGGGTTTGTTGTGGTATGCATGACTGGAACGGTCGGATTGCGTTGTTCTATGAAACAATCGTTTCACCAATCTGTCAATAGAAACAAATGCTTTTTTCCACATGTTTTCAAATTGATGGCGAATATTTTTGTTATGAATTTGTAAAATTATGCTGCGCTGCAGTATGTTTGACACTTATGTTCACACTGGAGTGGCATAGGAATTACAAATGATCCGTCCGTTTATACGGTTTCATTCAGGAGTGAAGCACATGGCATTAAAAAAAGGTTTTAAGTCGTTACTGGAAGACGCCTCAGCGCGCATCGGAACCATAAGCCCTGCGCAGGCAAATGAAACTGTGTACAAAGCGGACGTTGTACTGGTGGATATTCGTGACGTCAGAGAACTTGAGCGGGAAGGGCAGATCCCGGGAGCCATTCACGCTCCCCGCGGTATGCTGGAGTTTTGGGTCGACCCGGACAGTCCATATTACAAACCGGTATTCGGTGGTGGTAAGCGCTTTGTTTTGTATTGTCAGTCGGGATGGCGTTCTACACTGGCAACAGCAACTTTGATGGATATGGGGTTTGAAGATGTCGTCCACATTGAAGGCGGCTTCGATGCATGGAAAGTGGCCGGTTTACCGGTGGAACCTTATACCCGTTAAAGGGAAGCCGGATACAGCAGAATGAAATCTGTTGTATCCGGATTGCGTTACGTCAGGCTTCGATGAAGTGCTGGCTAAGAAATGCTTTTTCTTCTTTGGTCGATTTGCGCTTCAGCGCTTTATTGCGTTGCGGATAGCGGCCAAATTTCAGCAATAAATCCCGGTGTTCCTGCTCGTATTCAAATTCCAGCTCCAGACCGTCTATATTGAACAGTTCCATGGCCATGTCATGAATAGCCAGTGATTCGGAATGCATAAAGGGCATGAATAAAAAGGTTTTCTGAGCCACGGTAAGTGCTTTATCCGCTTCTACTCTCAACGCTTCCTGGGACAGGGCCAGCGCCATACTGTCGCAAGCGAAAGCGCGGGCATCGTTACGGTAGATGTTACGTGAGAACTGATCCAGTACAATAATTTCGGCCAGTCTGCCTGACGGTGTTGCACGCCAGGGCCATAATTCACTGTTTGCGGCTGCGTTGTGAACTTTCCCGAACCTGGACCGGATTAAATTATCTAAGCCTTCATCTGCACGGAACCACTGTTCTGATTCCAGCTCGTTGAACCAGAAAGCGAGAACACTGGAAGCTTCTTCCAAAGGGATAATTGATGTTTGCATGTTACTCCTGTTTATCACGTCCGTTGTGCGCAGGTAATTGCCAGTTGTCCTTACACTGTTCAAATGCGGCCGGCACCGCCTTATCAGACCAGTAATTTGTATACTGTCATAAAGGTCAAAAAACAATCAATTTAAAATGACGATTTTTTTACGTATTTAGTCGCATTTTAGTTCGACTACTGAAAACGCATTAAGGTTCAAGCTCGTCGAGATTATCGTACATACTGGCAATGCGGGCGGCGCGTTTTACAGCTTTATCACCCAACCTTTCAAATACTCTGTTAGCGAGAAATGAGATCAGGCTCATAGGTGCTGCATAGCTGTCGAAGGCATGTTGCTGGCCGGGATGGCAAACCAGCAGATGAGACACTTTCTGGTTATACACCTGGCCCGTGGGGTCGGTGATCAAAACGGTGGTGTGGGCATTCAGCGCGTCTACAATCCGGGAGAATATACGGGTGCGTCTGCGAAAGCCCAACAAGATCACCACTTCATTTTCCGGAATATCAATAAGATCTTCACCCAGCGACTGGCCGGGTTGAGGCAAAAGCCTTACTGTGCTGCGTACCTGTTTCAGTTGCTGTCTGAAATGCAGCGCCAGCGGGTAAGCGTTCCTGTAACCTATCAGCGTGATTCGTTCAGAATCAGCCAGCAACGACACTACCTGATCCACCGTGTCCGGTTTCAGTCCGTCGAAGGTCATGGCTAAATTGCGGATTTCCTGTTGATAATGATCCGGCTGATTTTCGTCCAGCGGTAATGGCAGGCCTTTTTCACGCATCGACAGCATGGCGTCTTTCACGTCCTGGTGAGACTCAAACCCTAGCTGACGGAAAAAACGGCTGACGGTAGCTTTGGATGTGCCGCTGAGTCTGGCGATTTCAGCAGTACTTTTACTCACCAGTGCGATGGGATGTTGCTGAACGTAGGCAGCAATCTGCCTGGCTGAAGGCGACAGAGAAGGGTATTGCTGCTCAATCAGGCCTAATAAATCTTTTGGCGATGCCATTTAACCCGCTCTTTTCTAATCATTACCGGGACAAAGGTAATGCAAAATTGCTTCAGAGCCAACCTTTTAGCAAATCAATCCTTTTCCGGAGGAAAGGGAGCAGCCTTGGATGATATTGTAATGCCGCCAGGCCTCTTTCGTTTCTGCTGTCTTTTTTTCATACCAATTATTGATAAATAAACGCTGATTTTTTCACCATAACGGGACGAATAGCATTATAATGTCACGGTACTGTCATATTAATTTGTTAAGGGCTTTTCAGATGCGTTTGTGGGCGGAAATGATTGCGCTGTTCTTTATGTTACCGCTGGCAATTGCCTATTGGGTTAATCAGGTCGCCGGATACCTTATGCCTTTGTTGGGGCTCACCGGTGTTGCCTGCCTTGCTGTACTGCTCGCGGATAAACAGTTCAAGCGTTTCAGATTGTGGCACTGGCAGGATTTTTTCACTCACCTTTGTACTACATTAAAATTGTTCATTCCCTGGGCCTGCCTGCTGGGCGCACTGGTTTATCTGATAAAGCCGGAACTGTTTCTGCAATGGCCACTAAACGAACCTGAATTATGGATGCTGACATTACTGATCTATCCCATCGTTTCGGTGATCCCTCAGGAAATAATTTTCCGCACGTATTTTTTCCATCGTTATAAGACCATTTTGCCGTCAAAAATGATGCGTTGGGGGATCAGTACCTTCGTTTTCGGACTGGTCCATCTGGTTTATGGTAACTGGATTGCCATGGTACTTTCATGGTTCGGTGGTGCGCTGTTTGGTTACCGGTATATGCAGACGCGTTCTACACCGGTTGTCGTTGTTGAGCATGCGATTTGGGGCAGCTTTATTTTCACCATTGGTCTTGGATCTTATCTGGTGATTTCTCCTCCCTGAAGACGTGTTAAAGAAGTCACACTGTCAATGGGATAAGCTGTTAAGATAGCTGGAAATTATTGTCTGGCAGTCTGTGATTTTGCTGCCGGCATCGTCAGATTATCCGGAAAACCCATGGCACTGAAAGCGACTATCTTCAAAGCAGAACTATCCATAACGGATATGGACCGCAATTATTATAACGACCACAACCTGACCATTGCCCGTCATCCCTCTGAAAACGATGAACGTATGATGTTACGTATCATCGCATTTATCGCAAATGCCCATGAACGGCTGCAATTTACCAAAGGCTTATCTGATGATGATGAACCTGATTTGTGGCAAAAAAGCCTGAGTGATGAAATTGAACTGTGGATTGAACTGGGCCAGCCCTCAGAACAACGGATTAAAAAAGGCTGTAATCAGAGCCGGCAAATGCTTATTTACGCCTGCGCCGATAACAGTTTCGAAGTGTGGTGGAAAAAAGAGCAAAACAAACTTCAGAGCCGGAAAAATTTATCTGTTTTCACCTTGCCTGAATCAGTGGTGACCAGGCTTGCAAACGCAGTTCAGCGTTCAATGCAAATTCAGGTTACCGTTCAGGATGGCCAGATGTGGCTTAATATTGAAGGTGGCGGTTTAACAGAAAGTGTTGAAGTATCAATAGAACAGCGGATGTAAAGGCAGGGCAGCCCCGTCTCTGCCATTAGTTTTTCGACGTTCAGGCTTGACTGATTTGGCTGACCCGATATGTTAGACGATACGCTTCGCCGTTTTATGGGCTTTTCATAAGGAAGTGCATTTGCAAATATTCAGGTCAATTTTCTTTACCATGTTACTCACGCCCTTTGCTGTGATGCCGGCAGAAGAAACTGCAGACAACGATGTGACGGCTTGCGGCTTCAGCCCGCAGGCCATTGCTCTGGCAAAACTCATACAGCAGGACCCGTTGCAGCAGCGCGCTTCCATTCAATGTCATCCGCTGCTTGCCCAGGCCGCCGATGATAAAGCCCGGGTCATGGCTGAGGTTGGCATGGTTATGCACAATGTGGGAGGCAGTCCTAACAGCCGCTTACGGGAAATCGGTTTTCCGCTGCCACGCTATTATAGCGGTGTTATGGGTAATCAGGTGGAAGCTATTGCCGGCGGCTATACAACACCAGATTCAGTTTGGCGTGCTTTTAAAGACTCAAAGTCTCACCGCCAACACCTGCTCGGTGAGCTTGATTTTTATCGGGAACAGCAGTTTATCGGCGTAGGATTTTATTCCGACCGTCATGCGCCTCACGTGGAATACTGGGTTGTTTACGTTACGAAGGCGGCGGACAATCTGCCGGTGCCTGACTTTGAATTTATACCCGACAAAGGCATTTTTGTTGTACAGCAGGTTAAACCTGAAATTAACTTGTCTTCGCCACAGTGACTGATGGACACTTATTCCCTGTAACATTACCCGGCCTGTGGCGATAAATTACAACGTCCCAGGAAGTGCTGCCACAATCCGATATGTTCTGCCATCACCTCACGGTATTGCCGGAACTCCAGTTCACGCTCAGTTAAATAGTCTTTGAATGCCTCAGACAAATAAGGGGATGTCTGAAGCGCATTCAGTGCCGGCTGCAGTTTATACATGTACTGATTCAACTGGCTGCCGGCAGGTTGTATGCGTTCAATGAAGAACAGATAAAAAACATTTCTGAGTATTTCTGCCTGTTCAGAGGCTTTACCGTTATCACAGTTAATGTCTGCCAGAGGAGCTGGGAGCAAGCGGTTCAGAGCAGATAAATGTGCCGAGAAGACTTTTTGAGATTTCCAGACTTTGGCCGGAATGCGGGATGATTCCAGAATTTTAAGTTGCCCGTTAATTTGTTCTGATGTGACATTTCCTGCATCAGGCAGGGTTGTTAACCAGGCCAGAGCATTAATACCGCTTTCGGCATCGCGGTTACTATCAGCAGTTATCAATTCCTTGCTCTGAGAGAACGCCTGGCGGGTTTCGGTACTGGTTTGGATCAGGTTCGCCCACACTTTCTGCAGTTGTGTTGCTTTCATTGCCCGAAGTTCATCCAGCCGGTTGGCAAGTGACGGGTTTTCATCCGTTTGTTTTAGTTTTCTGACACAATTTTCCAGCGCCGTTACCAGCGCGGATTCATATACCCAACTCGCAGCGGCATCCTGTTGTTTTCCAAGCGTGGTGTTCCGTTCTGCTACCAGCGTACCTAATTCACAGGACTGAATAGAATAAAAATCGGGTAAGGTTATTTCAGCCTCTTCAAGGGGATTAAACAACGTTTGCCGGGAAGGATAGGATAGCGTTGTGTCAGATCCCACATCAGGGAAGCTGCTATTCAGCACCCGTGCCAGGCGGGAGGCGTATTCTTCAAGGTCTTTCGTCAGCGGGGGCGCCAGTCCGCAGCCATTCAAAATCAGGACGGCGATAACAGGCAACAGTATCTTCAGGAATGTCTTTGGCATTACTCAACGGGTTGCCGGATAGCGGAAATTTGTTCTTTGCACGATTGTATATAGTGTCCGCCAAAAAGTAACGCATGATTGAGCAAATGATAGAGATTATAGATGTGCTTTCTGTTCCGGTAACCTTTATCCAGTGGCCATGTCTGGTTATATCCGGCGTAAAATTCCTGTGGAAACGCGCCGAAAAGCTCTGTCATGGCAATATCTGCTTCACGGTCACCATAGTAAACCGCCGGATCGTAAATAACCGGGCCGAACTTACAGAAACCGGCATTGCCACTCCATAAATCGCCGTGCAGTAATGACGCACGAGGATGATGCTCTTTTAACAGCGTATGGATTTGTGTCACCAGTACATCAATATTGGTGAGGCGAATCCCGTGACGGGCACAATCTTCCATCATCAGGCCAATCCGGGTTTCGGCAAAAAAGCGAGACCAGCTTTTGTTGAGCGTATTGTGTTGCCGGGTCTGACCAATGTAATTGTCTTCGTGCCAGCCAAACTGTTGGGCGAGGGCTGTACGGTGGAGCGTGGCCAGCCGCTCGCCGAACACAGACCATTCGCCTTTGCCGGGCTGGCGCAACTTGAGATGTTGCAGCACCAGATATTCAAAATGCTGGTCATCTTCGTCGATTTGTCCGTGACACACTGCGGCGGGTACATACAGCGCGCCGGACCGGGATAAAGCCTTCAGTCCGTCCATTTCGTAACGCAGCTTATGGCCATTCAACAGCGGGTTGATTTTTACAAAGTACCGGTGGGTTTCATCATTGATAACAAAGGCAGAGTGGGTATCACCGCCGCTGATCGTTGCACGTTTTGTGTAACTGAAAAATGTCTGTGTTGCATCGCTTATATGTTCGCAGATGAAATGCCACATAGGAATAAACGTCATTGATCGCCAGGTGAACCATGGAGAAATTATGGCAAACATTACTGTGAATGCCAGCAACGAAAACTGCTGTATTCACAATTAAAGTAATGTGTCATTGCGCACAGCATTTAAGCCGTTATAATTCGGTCTCTTTTGTCAGATGCAGGTAGGCATCTGAATACTTTTTCATTGCGTTATTTTGACGCTGTACACCACAAATTAATGCAAGTGGCGCAGAGTAGGCGTCACCACTGTAAAGGATATAACATGCCTGTAATTACACTTCCTGACGGAAGCCAGCGCGCTTTCGATTCTGCTGTTTCGGTAATGGATGTTGCTGCTGACATCGGCCCCGGTCTCGCCAAGGCGACTATTGCCGGCCGTGTTAACGGTGACCGTGTAGACGCCTGCGACCTGATTGAGTCTGACGCAGCGCTGCAAATCATCACCGCAAAAGACGAAGATGGTCTTGAAATCATCCGTCACAGCTGCGCGCACTTAATCGGCCACGCTATTAAACAGTTATGGCCTGATGCAAAGATGGCAATCGGTCCGACTATCGACAACGGCTTTTACTACGATGTTGATATGGAACACAGCCTGACGCAGGAAGATTTGCAGAAGCTTGAAAAGCGTATGCTGGAGCTGGCTAAAACTAACTACGACGTAGTGAAGAAAAACGTAAGCTGGCAGGAAGCGCGGGATACTTTTGAAGCCCGCGGCGAAACCTATAAAATGGAAATTCTCGACGAGAACATTCCAAAGGATTCTTTCCCGGGTTTGTATCACCACGAAGAATACATCGATATGTGTCGTGGACCTCACGTACCGAACATGAAGTTCTGTCAACATTTCAAACTGATGAAAGTGGCGGGTGCCTACTGGCGCGGTAACAGCGACAACAAAATGTTGCAGCGTATTTACGGTACAGCCTGGGCAGACAAGAAACAGTTGAAAGCCTATCTGCAACGTCTGGAAGAAGCAGAAAAGCGTGATCACCGTAAAATCGGTAAAACCCTGGATCTGTTCCACTGGCAGGAAGAAGCGCCGGGCATGGTGTTCTGGCACAACGACGGCTGGTCTATTTACACCGAGCTTGAGCAGTTCGTGCGTAAAATGCTGCGAAGCTATTCCTACGACGAAGTAAAAGGGCCGTTGATGATGGACCGCGTATTGTGGGAAAAATCCGGCCACTGGGATAAATACGCTGAAAACATGTTCACCACGGAATCGGAAAAGCGTGAATACGCGATTAAGCCGATGAACTGCCCGGGTCACGTGCAAATCTTTAATCAGGGTCTGAAATCCTACCGCGACCTGCCGTTGCGTATGGCAGAGTTCGGTTGTTGTCACCGCAATGAACCTTCTGGTGCACTGCATGGTCTGATGCGTGTACGTGGTTTCACCCAGGACGATGCCCACATCTTCTGTACTGAAGAACAAATCCTCAGTGAAGTGGGTCTGTGTATCGACATGATTTACGACGCTTACAAAGCGTTCGGCTTCGAAAAAATCGAAGTTAAGTTGTCTACCCGCCCTGAAAAGCGTGTAGGCAGTGATGAAATCTGGGACAAAGCAGAAAAAGCACTGGCGGAAGCGCTGGACAGCAAAGGCATTGAATTCAGCTGGTTGCCTGGTGAAGGTGCCTTCTACGGCCCTAAAATTGAATTCACCCTGTACGATTGTCTGGACCGTGCATGGCAGTGTGGTACCGTACAGCTCGACTTCTCTATGCCTGGCCGCTTAGGTTCAACTTATGTTGCTGAAGATGGCGAGCGTCGTGTTCCGGTTATGATTCACCGTGCGGTGTTAGGTTCTCTTGAACGTTTCATCGGTATTCTTACTGAAGAATTTGCCGGATTCTTCCCGCTCTGGTTAGCACCTCAGCAGATGGTGGTGATGAATATTACCGACAATCAGGCTGAATATGTGCAAAAAACTGTACAAAAACTGCAGAATGCAGGATTTAGAGTAAAGTCTGACTTGAGAAATGAGAAGATAGGCTTTAAAATCCGCGAGCACACTTTAAAGCGCGTTCCTTATATGTTGGTCTGTGGTGACAAAGAAGTCGAAGCAGGGCACATCGCCGTTCGTTCCCGTAAAGGTGATGATTTAGGTTCAATGTCTGTTGATGCCTTCATCGAACTGGCACAAAAGGAAGTTGCGGAGAAAACCATTAAGTAATGGTGAGTGTATAAGATTCAGCCCGCTGGCATGAGAAACTGGCGGGCATCAGTTTTTAATTTTTGGAGGATTAGCACATTAAAGGCGCTAATAATAAGGCTCAGGGCGATAAAGCCCGCATTAACGACGAAATCCGTGCTCGCGAAGTACGATTAATCGGTAAAGATGGCGAACAGATTGGAGTAGTGTCTCTCGCAGAAGCGATGCAGACAGCTGAAGAAGCAACTCTTGATCTTGTGGAAATCAGTCCAAATGCTGAGCCGCCAGTCTGTAAAGTTATGGACTATGGCAAATTCCTCTTCGAGAAAAGTAAAGCTCAGAAAGAGCAAAAGAAAAAACAGAAGCAAATTCAGGTCAAGGAGATTAAATTTCGCCCTGGCACTGATGAAGGCGATTACCAGGTAAAACTGCGCAACCTGCGTCGCTTTCTGGAAAGTGGGGATAAGGCTAAAGTCACGATTCGCTTCCGCGGACGTGAAATGGCCCACCAGGAGATCGGCATTGAGCAACTGAACCGTGTTAAAACGGATTTAGAAGACATTGCTACTTGCGAGTCTTTTCCACGTCGTGTGGAAGGCCGCCAGATGATCATGGTGCTTGCCCCAATTAAGAGGTAGTAGTGGTCTAAAGTTTTCAGAGAATCTGCACCTTTGAAACACCCTGCTGCAAACATTAGCCGGCAATAAGTGACTGCACACTGAAAGCCGATATTAAACAATGCGGAGTTTTAGCAATGCCTAAAATGAAAACTGTAAGCGGTGCCGCCAAACGTTTCAAGAAAACGGGTTCTGGCCGCTTTAAAAGCAAACAGTCTCACTTACGTCACATTCTGACTAAGAAGAGCTCTAAGCGTAAACGTCACCTGCGTGGCAAAAAACTGGTTCATGACTCTGATACTAAATTAGTTCAGCGCATGCTGCCTTACGTATAAGACTTAGGAGACTGATTAATGGCTAGAGTAAAACGCGGCACTATCGCACGTGCTCGTCACAAAAAAGTCCTCAAGCAGGCAAAAGGTTATTACGGTGCACGTTCACGTGTTTATCGCGTAGCAGTACAGGCCGTAACTAAAGCTGGTCAATATGCATATCGTGACCGTCGTCAGCGTAAGCGTCAATTCCGTCAACTGTGGATTGCGCGTATCAACGCTGCGGCTCGTCAAAATGGTATCTCTTACAGCCGTTTCATCAACGGTCTGAAGAAAGCGTCTGTTGAAATCGATCGTAAGATCCTTGCCGACATCGCGGTACATGACAAGGTAGCATTCAGCGCATTAGTCGAAGCGGCTAAAGGCGCATTAGCTTAATTTTTTAACAAATTAAGTTTAAGTTCTTTCGGGAAACGGCGAGCAGGATGCTCGCCGTTTTTCGTTTCAGCGCAAAAATTTTTTCATTCTTTCGCCACCTCTGGCAATAAGCGCTCAAATCGCAAATTAATCCTGTAAATGTTGGAATATTCAGCCTCTTAGGGTAGCCGTATTCTTTGTCTGTCGTGTAAACTACGGGTTTAGAATTTTTGGTTAAGCAGCAACGCTGTTTTTCCACCACTACCATGCCAAATTGAGGATAACATGGAGCTTGAAGCGATCATCAGTCAGGCACAAAGCCAGATTGACGCTGCCGAAGATGCAGCCACGCTCGATAATGTGCGCGTCGAGTTTATGGGTAAGAAAGGCAAGTTGACTGACCTGTTAAAAGGGTTAGGCAAACTGTCTAACGAAGAACGTCCTGCAGCCGGACAAAAAATTAATCAGGCCAAACAGCAAATTCAGCAGGCTATCAGTGTTAAGGGCGAAGCGTTACGTGCCGCTGAACTGAATGCAAAGCTGTCTGAAGAAGCTGTGGACGTGTCAGCGCCCGGTCGTCAGGAAGTGCCGGGGAACATACACCCTGTCAGCCGCACGATTGAACGAATCGAAGGTTTTTTTGGTCAGCTAGGGTTCGCTGTTAAAACCGGACCGGAAGTGGAAGACAGCTTTCACAACTTTGATGCACTGAATATTCCTGCCAATCACCCTGCACGGGCTGATCACGATACTTTTTATTTTAATCCTGATGTGATGCTGCGTACCCAGACTTCCGGTGTGCAAATTCGTACCATGGAAACGGAAAAGCCACCACTGCGTATTATTTCGCCGGGCCGTGTTTACCGTAATGATTACGACCAGACACACACACCGATGTTTCATCAGGTGGAGGGTCTCATGGTTGACCGCAATGTGAGCTTTGCTGAATTGAAAGGCATTCTTCATGACTTCCTGGAACACTTCTTCGAAGAGTCACTGGAAGTGCGTTTCCGTCCTTCTTATTTCCCGTTTACAGAGCCTTCTGCCGAAGTAGACGTGCGTCGTAAAGGCGGTAAATGGCTGGAAGTACTGGGCTGCGGTATGGTGCACCCGAATGTACTGAAAGCGGTACACATTGATCCTGAAGAATTCACCGGCTTTGCTTTTGGTATGGGCGTTGAACGTCTGACCATGCTGCGCTATGGCGTTAACGACCTGCGCGCATTTTTCGAAAACGATCTTCGTTTCCTGAAGCAGTTCAATTAAGGCAAAGCAATCATGAAATTTAGTGAACAGTGGTTAAGAGAGTGGGTTAACCCACAGGTTTCTACCGGTGCCTTATCTGAGCAGCTTAGCATGGCTGGTCTGGAAGTGGATGGCGTTGAGCCCGTTGCAGCGGAATTTTCCGGTGTGGTAGTGGGTAAGGTAGTTGAGTGTGGTCAGCATCCGAATGCAGACAAACTCAGAGTGACAAAAATTAATGTCGGTGAAGAGGAATTACTGGACATCGTATGCGGTGCGCCTAACTGTCGCGAAGGATTGAAAGTTGCAGTAGCGAAAGTCGGAGCAGTACTTCCCGGTGATTTCAAAATTAAGAAAGCCAAACTTCGTGGCGAGCCTTCTCACGGTATGCTTTGCAGCTTTTCTGAGCTTGGCATGGGAGAGGATCATAGCGGTATCATTGAGCTTCCTGCAGACGCAGAGCTTGGCATGGACATTCGCGATTATCTGAATCTCGATGACAATATCATTGAAGTCGATTTAACACCTAACCGCGCGGACTGTCTGGGTATTCGTGGTCTGGCCCGTGAAGTGGGCGTTCTGAACAGCACTGATGTGACAGAGCCGGCTATCGAAGACGTGGAAGCCTCTATTGATGACAAACTGGCGATTACCTTAAGCGCCCCTGAAGCGTGTCCACGTTATCTGGGCCGTGTTATCTGCAACGTTGACGTAAAAGCAGCGTCACCGCTGTGGCTGAAAGAAAAGCTGCGTCGTTGCGGTATCCGTTCTATAGATCCTATCGTAGACGTTACTAACTTCGTTCTGCTGGAGCTGGGTCAGCCGTTACATGCATTTAACCTGGATGCCATTGACGGCAATATCAACGTTCGTCTTGCGCATGCCGGTGAACAACTTACTCTGCTTGATGAGAACACCGTTGAGCTGAAAGACAACACTCTGGTTATCGCCGATGACAGCAAAGCACTGGCCATGGCCGGTATTTTCGGTGGTCTGCACTCGGGTGTGAACGAAGAAACGAAGCACATTCTTCTGGAAAGTGCGTTCTTCAGCCGTGATGCCATTGCCGGTCGTGCACGTCAGTATGGTTTGCATACCGATGCATCTCACCGCTATGAGCGTGGTGTGGATCCGTTGCTGCAACGTAAAGCGATGGAAAGAGCCACGGCACTTATTCTGGATATTTGTGGCGGTCAGCCGGGTCCGGTTGTAGAAGCCGTAAATGAGGCATCACTGCCAGTGTCTTCTGATGTGGTATTACGTCGCGCACGTTTGAGCCGTGTGCTGGGTATTGATATTGCTGACGATAAAGTGACCGATATTCTTACCCGTCTGGGCCTGGATGTCACGGTAACGGAATCAGGCTGGGAAGCGAAAGCGCCAAGCTACCGTTTTGACATTGCCATTGAAGAAGATCTGATTGAAGAAGTGGCCCGTGTTTACGGTTATAACAATATTCCTGACCAGGCACCGAAAGGCAGCCTGAAGTTGCTGAACAGCAGCGAGTCAGCGATTCCGGTTTCCCGTTTTAAATCTGAACTTACTGCACGGGGTTACGTCGAAGCCATTACGTATTCGTTTGTTGACCCCAAAGTACAAAGTGGCTTATTCCCGTCCCGGGAAGGCATGGTATTACCACATCCTATCTCGGCGGATATGTCGGTTATGCGCTTAAGCCTGTGGCCAGGATTGCTGGGGGCTACGGCTTACAACCAGAAACGTCAGCAAGCGCGGGTCAGATTGTTCGAAACTGGTTTACGTTTTATTCCTGACAGCGATGCGCCGCAGGGTGTGCGCCAGGAGCCGGTGATTGCCGGTGTAATTGCCGGTCGCCGTTATGACGAAAGCTGGTTGAGCGACGACAGTGCGGTTGACTTCTTTGATGCTAAAGGAGATGTGGAAGCGTTACTGGCACTCAAAGCCGGCGGGCAGTCAGTCACCTTTGTAAAAGGCGAACACAGCGCATTGCATCCGGGTATGACTGCAGAAGTGCTTTTAAATGGCAAATCAATCGGTTATGTTGGTGCAATTCACCCACAGTTTACTAAACTGTTAGGTGTAAATGGTCGCGTTTTCGTCTTTGAGCTTGATCTTAAAGCAATTTCTGAGCGTAACTTGCCACAGGCAAAAGCAATTTCCAGGTTCCCGGCGAACCGTCGTGATATTGCAATTACGGTCAAAGATGAAATTACCGTTGGAGCGATTCTTTCTTTCGTAGAAAAAATTGGCGTAAATCAACTAGTTGGCCTAAACTTGTTCGATGTGTATAAAGGGAAGGGTGTCGAGCCCGGCTATAAGAGCCTCGCACTGTCTCTTGTACTACAGGATCCTGATAAAACTTTGGAAGAAGCTGAAATACAACAAGCAGTGGACACCGTAGTTAAAGGGCTGGAATCAGAGTTTGGGGCAGCGTTAAGAGAGTAGATTATGGCATTGACCAAAGCCGAAATGGCTGAACACTTATTCGAAAAACTGGGTATTAATAAAAAAGACGCTAAGGATTTGGTGGAAGCCTTCTTTGAGGAAATCAAGGAAGCGTTAGAATCTGGTGAACAAGTGAAACTGTCAGGTTTTGGTAATTTTGACCTGCGTGATAAGAACGAGCGTCCCGGAAGAAACCCGAAAACCGGTGAAGATATTCCGATCAAAGCCAGACGGGTGGTTACATTCCGTCCCGGCCAGAAGCTCAAAAGCCGGGTTGAAAACTCAAAGCCACCGACAGAGTAACGTCGTTACGGCATCTGTAAGCGGTGCCTCATCTGTCAGGTATTGATGTTCTTTGTTAGGGCAATACGCGCTGCGTATTGCCTTTTTCGTTTTTAAAATTGCATTTAGCAGGAGTTGCAATGAAAAAAGCAGGATTCCTCGCAGCATTGATTCTTGTTGCTGTGGCGGGGTATTTCATTTATCTGTCCGATTCTTCTTCAGAACAGGCCCCGGTACCGGTAATTACGGTGATGGATATTCTTCATGCTTCTGATTTGGAAGCCGGAATAAAGCAGGCAGTTGCTGATGGTGACAGTGAAGCGCTTGAAAAATGGATGAACCGGGCGCAGGAAGTGGCGGAACAGGCCGGTCTGAGTTCAACTGACATGCAGTATCTTGCGTCATCTCAGGCGGTTGAATACGTAAAGTTCAATGCCAAACGCAGCTTGTTTAATGATGAGTTTGAAGAACGTTACTATGCCCTTGAAGACATCGGCAGTCTGAAGGTGAAGTACCCGGAAGCGAAAGATTTGTTCCCGCAAGTGGAGGCATTAATCACTAAGCGGGATCAGATCATTGAGCAGATTGCTGTCACGTTGTCGTCAGGACAGGCACCCGGTGAGAAAGAACGTGAGGCAGCCAGAGAAATGTGGCAGTCACGCTATGCCGGAGCAAACAACGGGGAGCGGGATGCTATCCGGCCGGGTACCGGCGAATAATCAGCATGGTTTCACCCGTTATCTTCGCTGCTGACGGTCAGCGGGTGAAATGTTGCAGCGGTCAGTGCACTTAAATCAGACGGTTTCAAACCGACCTCAAGCCCTCTGCGGCCGGCACTGACGTGCATTTTCTCCAGGTTCTGCGCTGAATGGTGAATGAATACCGGTAGTCTTTTCTTTTGTCCCAACGGGCTCACTCCACCCAAAATATAGCCTGTAGTCCGCTCGACGTCTGCAGGGGCTGCCATGGCTGCTTTTTTCGCGCCGGCTGCTTTCGCCACAGCTTTCATGCTCAACTTATCTTCCACGGGTATGATGCAGACGACCCATTGCTGCTTATCCGTTTCTGCTACCAGGGTTTTAAAAACCGTTACAGGATCGAGGTGCAGTTTTTCACAGGCTTCCAGTCCGTATGAAGGCGCAGCGGGGTCATGTTCGTATTTTAATACCTGATGTGTCACTTTCTTCTTTTTCAGAAGATTAATCGCCGGCGTCATAGGGCCTCAACTAAGGAAGATAAAAAGAGTTTTGTGCGTTTTGATTTTTGCATCAATGCCGGTTTTTATGATATCAATATCAACGCGCTAACTTAATCAAATAATAAAAATAAACCGGATTAAGACTCAATTGCGAAAACGCCTGCCATCAGTTTCTTTCACCACGTAGTCGGTGCATCACGCGCCCGGAAATGTATGTATGCAAGTTAAATCACGCTTTATTGCCTTGTCAGTACTGGCAAGTCTGAGTATTTTTGTCATTATGATGAGTAATGACTTCGGCCAGATCATGAGTTTAACGGCCGGTCTTACTATTCTTATCGCTATGCTCTGGATGACCGAAGCATTACCTATTCCCGTCACGTCTCTTATTCCGTTTTTTGCCTTTCCCATGGCGGGAGTGATGACCTATCAGGAAGCCTCATCGGCGCTGGGAAGCCACGTTATCTTGTTGTTGATGGGCGGCTTTATGTTGTCCAAGTCGCTGGAAAAATCCGGCGTACACCGCAGGCTGGCAGTTTATATGCTGAAGCTTACCGGGGCCTCAAATGCTAAGCGGCTGGTGCTCGGTTTTATGCTTACCTCTGCGGTTCTCAGTATGTGGATATCGAATACTGCGACTACGCTGATGCTGCTGCCCATTGCACTGGCGATAATCAGCTCTGTGGATTCTCCCCGTCTGGCATCAGCCATTTTACTGGGGATTGCCTACGCCGCCAGTATCGGTGGGGTAGGTACACCAATTGGTACGCCGCCGAATATCATTTTTATGAGTGTGTATCAGCAAACTACCGGCACTGAGCTGAGCTTTCTGGACTGGATGAAAACCGGTATTCCGGTAGTCATACTGGCTATTCCGGTGATGGCGCTATGGCTTACACGTCATCTTGGTCAGATCCCCACGGTGGTATTACCGGACACCGGTGACTGGAAACCGGCTGAGCGCCGGGTGCTGATTTCATTTTTAATTATTGCGCTGGCCTGGGTTTTCCGGCCGTTCTGGACACAGTGGCTGGGCATGACGAATGTGAGTGACAGTACTATCGCCATGGCCGGTGTGGTAATGATGTGCCTTATTCCGGACGGCAATAAGGAAAAGCCGGGACAAATCCTCGACTGGGATACTGCAGCTCAGATCCCCTGGGGCCTGCTGATGGTTTACGCCGGCGGTATTTGTCTGGCTAAAGCTTTCACTGTATCAGGTTTGAGTGTGGTGCTGGGAGAAGCACTGACCAGTTTATCGGTGTTACCGGTCATGTTGCTGATCCTGGTGCTGTGTCTTGCAGTGAGCTTCGTGACTGAAGTGACTTCCAATACGGCCACAGCTACATTGTTGATGCCAATTCTGGCCAGTGCAGCTATTGCCCTCGACCTCGACCCTGTCGTGTTAATGATGCCTGCTGCTATCAGTGCCAGTTGCGCGTTTATGATGCCGGTTGCCACGCCGACAAATACAATTGTATATGGCAGTGGTCATATTAATATGCAGACAATGGTCAGAGAGGGCACCATTCTGAATATACTGGTGGCATTTGTGGTCACCGGCGTGGTCATTGTCACACGCCTTTAGCTGCCGTTAAAAGACATCAGCTATTGCTGATGTCTTCTGATTTGCACGATCATGCCAAACATGGGGTGGTCAAAGTAGTGGATTTGTTTACTGATCACCCGGCGTACCTGATGAAAAGGCACCGCCTGCAATTCAAATTCAGGCTGCCCGTTTTCGCTCTCTCCCGTCGTTACCGGCTGACGGTACTGCATCTCACTGTCGATGTGCAGATAAGGTACCCGGTTAATATATTTCAGATACACTTTCAGAAAACCATCTAATTTCCAGATGGCAGGAGTAAGGCCTTCGTTAGCCTGTGCGACAGTCGTATTTTGTGCTGTATCTGTCTGCATGATGTGTTCAGGTCCCGCTGCCATCATGTCGTCAAAACTCACCTTGCCGGCGCGGTTCAGACGTGAAGATAACTGCGTAAAGAAATCATCCTGTGTCAGCGTTAAATCTTCCTGTGTCTCCGACTCTGCCTGTTCGACGGGTAGCGGTAACTCCGGTTTAATAGCTTCACCGGTCATTGTGAAGCTGTCTGCATAATTGTCGCCGGCGATGATCCGCATGGCTGCAGCTTTTTGTTCACCGAACTTCACCGGCTGACGCCAGGCAATATGAAGCATACGGTTCAAGCCACGGGTCTGCCGGATCTGCCGTGAAAGTTTAGTCAGTTCCAGACTGTTATAAGGCAGCAAGTGTGCAAACCGGGCGAATTCTGTATCCCGGCCGTCAAGAAACTCCGGCACAACATCCGGTGCCGGAAGAGAATTATCCGGTTTGTAAGTCTGCCATTCACCATTTTGCCAGCTTAACCAGTCCCGCGGCGGTTCACAGTAGCTGAAACGGGGAACAGTGACGGGTGTAACCGTATTGATCCCGGAAAAAGCAATCCAGTACTCAGCGATTTCTGAATCTGTGACAGGTTCAACAGCCGGCGTAAGCGGTTCCTCGTCTGCAACGGCCATTTCAGCAGATGAGAACCCGTCATTGCCGGTTTCTTCGCTGAACGCTTCTGCCAGCGCATCTTCGCGGTTCTGCTGAGACAGTTCTGTTTCATCAGATAAGTCCGTTGCTGAGCTAAAATCAGATGGACTGCTGTCTGACAACCCTGTGTTATCAGCGCCTGTACCGGTATTCTCTGTTAACAGTGACTGCGAGGCTTTCCAGCGCGCATAGTCAGCCTGAATGTCTTCCAGTGACGGTGTATCCATCCACAAAGGGGAGGAGGGCACACCACAGGTGGCGAGACCTTGCTTAATGTAACTGATATCAGGACGAAGATAGTTGTCAATCAGATTTAATTCAGCCACAGACTGAGCCAGTGGTGTTTCAGCAAATTGCTCATTGAGCTCACTGATGCTGAGGTTACGATCGAAAATGATCACTTCCACATCAAACCACCAGTCATCAGCAGCAAATACTGGTGAAGCGGTATTTAAAAGAAGTCCTGCTGCTAAAGCGACTACCCGTTTCATGCTTACTTTGTCTCCATGGCAAAGTCGTTCAGTACATTTTCAATCAGGGATAACCGTTCTTCTGCTGTTTCGGTTTTCTTCACCAGACGCAACTTCTGGCTGCCTTCAAAACGGAACGTATCAGAACGGGTTTGTACCAGTTGTATGATATACCCCGGATCCACCGGCGTATTTTCTCTGAATTCAATGGTGCCGCCAATGCTGGTCAGGTCGATTTTTGTTATACCCAACCGTTTTGCGATGAGTTTGAGTTCAGCGACTTTGATAAGTTGTTTAGCCGGCAACGGCAGTAAGCCAAATCTGTCTATACACTCAACCTGGAATTCATCAATGGCATCTTTACTCTGACAACTTGCCAGTTGCTTATAGAGTGAAAGACGCTGATTAACATCTGCAATATAGTCATCGGGCAACAGCGCAGGAATACGCAGCTCAATTTCCGTCTGATTGGCTGAAGCATCTTCCAGACTGGGCTCGCGACCTTCCTTCAATGCTGTCACAGCCTGGTCCAGCATGTCCATGTACAGCGTAAAACCGATAGAGGCTATCTGCCCCGATTGATCATCGCCGAGCAATTCACCGGCACCACGAATTTCAAGGTCATGGGTAGCCAGTGCGAAGCCTGCGCCCAGATCTTCCAGGCTGGCGATGGCTTCCAGACGCTTGGCCGCATCTTTCGTCATCCGCTTCGGATGAGGGGTAAGCAGGTATGCGTATGCCTGGTGGTGAGAACGGCCCACACGTCCGCGCAACTGGTGAAGCTGCGCCAGACCGAGGTGGTCGGCTCTGTCCATAATGATAGTGTTAGCGGTAGGAACATCAATACCGGTCTCAATGATAGTGGTACACACCAGCACGTTATAGCGCTGGTGATAGAAATCACTCATCACGGTTTCCAGTTCCCGCTCACGCATTTGTCCGTGACCGGTGGCAATACGCGCTTCAGGGACAATTTCGGCAATTTCTTTCGCGGTTTTTTCGATGGTATCCACTTCATTGTGGAGGAAGTAAACCTGACCACCACGAAGAATTTCACGCATAACCGCTTCACGGATCACGGACGTATTGCGTTGCTGCACAAAAGTCTTTATCGATAAGCGGCGTGCCGGCGGCGTAGCGATGATGGATAAATCACGCATACCGGACAATGCCATGTTCAGCGTTCTCGGTATGGGGGTAGCGGTAAGGGTCAGAATATCTACATCTGCACGCAGGGATTTGAATTTTTCCTTCTGACGCACGCCAAAGCGGTGTTCTTCGTCAATGATCACAAGGCCAAGATCGTTAAATTCAATGTCGCTGCTGAGCAGTTTGTGGGTGCCCACCACGATGTCCACCTGGCCCTCTTTGATGCCGTCGACAACGGTTTTCTGCGCTTTACCGCTGACAAAACGGCTCATTACCTGAATATTAAACGGCCAGTTTGCAAAGCGGTCTTTGAAATTTTCAAAATGCTGTTGTGCCAGCAGGGTGGTTGGCACAAGTATGGCCACCTGTTTACCGTGATTGGCAGCCAGAAAAGCTGCCCGCATGGCTACTTCTGTTTTACCGAAGCCCACGTCACCACAAACCAGTCTGTCCATGGCCTGCGGTGAACCCATATCCTGAATAACGGCATTGATGGCCTGAATTTGATCCGGTGTTTCTTCAAAAGGAAAGCTGTCGGCAAAGCTCTGGTAATCTTCCCAGTTGATGTCGTAGGCGTACCCCGGTTTTGCTGCCCGTTTGGCATAGACATTCAACAGTTCCGCAGCCACGTCGCGGACCTTCTCGGCTGCTTTTTGTTTCGCTTTTGTCCACGCATCTGAGCCCAGTGAGTTCAGTGGCGCATGATCCACATCGCCGCCGGTATAGCGTGAAATCAGATGCAGAGAAGACACCGGCACGTAGAGCTTTGACTGCTTTGCATATTCAATGCACACATACTCGGTCATCACGCCGCCGGCATCCAGGGTTTGCAAACCCGTATACCTGCCCACGCCGTGATCAAAGTGAACCACCGGTTGTCCAACAGACAGTTCAGCGAGGTTGCGGATAATGGCACTTTCATCCGTTGCCTGCCGTTTGTCACGTAAGCGGCGCTGACTGACCTTATGGCCCAGCAGTTCTGTTTCAGTAATAAACAGAATATTGCCCTGTTCACGCTGCCACTCGAAGCTGTTTTCTACCAGACCAACACAAATGCCTGCAGCAACATCACTGTCGATGAAGTCACTGAGTTGCTGAACGGCTTCAGGGCGGATCCCTGCTTTATTCAGCAGAGTCAGCAGGTTTTCCCGCCGTCCCTGAGATTCAGCACAGAAAAGCACACGGCTGCCGGCATTCCGGGCGGCTTTCATTTTTTCCGTCAGCGCCTGAGCCGGCTGTTTCTTCTGTGGATTAAACGCGATGTCTTTAAGGCTTTCGCATCCGAGGTTGGATTTTCCTGCTTTTTCTTCTAAAGCGTCTGCGTGCAGCGTAATCCGCGGCCAGTTTTTGACCTGTTCGAAAAGTTGGTTAACTGGCAGAAACAGTGCTTCAGGGCTGAGCAGGGGGCGTGATAAGTCGTATCTGCGCTGTTCGTAACGCTCAGCCACATCTGCCCAGAAAAACTCGCTGGCGTCCATGACATCGCCATGCAGCATCAGGACGGCATTATCGTGGAGATAGTCAAACAGGGTAGCGGTATGGTCAAAAAACAGCGGCAGGTAGTATTCGATACCCCCGGGCATGGTGCCTTTGGATACCTGACTTAATACCGATTCCTGCGAACTGTTGCTGTCGAAGGTTTCCAGGTAACGGGCTCTGAAGGCTGAAAGTGCTGCTTTGTCGGTGGGAAATTCTCTCGCCGGTAACAACCGGATTTCATCTACGGCATCCGCAGAGCGCTGATTTTCTGTTTCAAAATACCGGATAGAATCAATTTCATCATCGAATAAATCAATGCGGAATGGTCTGTCACTGCCCATGGGAAACAGGTCGATAATGGAACCGCGAATGGAAAATTCGCTGTGGCTCATTACCTGGTTTACATGCAGATAGCCGGCTTGTTCGAGATTGCGCCGGAACTGTTCACGGTCAAGGGTATCGCCTTTATGAACCATCAGCAGATATTTATTCAAATAATCTACCGGTGCCAGCCGTTGCATCAGCGTGTTTACGGGAACGATGAAGATACCGCGGGGCTCGTTCGCCATCCGAAACAAAGTTTCCATCCGCTGGGAAACAATATCCTGATGGGGCGAAAACATATCATAGGGCAGAGTTTCCCAATCAGGGAACAAGGTGGTAACACTACGGTCGTTATCTAAAAACCATGCAAGTTCCCGCTGGAGCTTCATGGCTGACGGTGTGTCAGCGGTGATAACAACCACCGGTCCTTTATGCTGCTTATATGCCTGGCTGACGGCCAGAGCGCGGCTACTGCCTTTTAACTGACCCCATTGCTGGTGATCACCTGTGCTGCCGGCCTTTTTTGCCTTCGGCAGTGGTAAAGAAAAAATTGTGGCTGTCATGTCACCTTGAAAACTATTGGCTGGTTATCATGGAGTTGCGTGAGAGCGAACTATTCCTGTTTGTCCTGAGCGCGTTTGCGCAGCTGCTGGGTTTGCAAATGCAAACTGGCGCGCACCAGCAATTCCTGATCCTGTTCGCGGATGCTGCGGAAAATGAAAGATATATGGTAATCATCTCCGTGCTGCTGGCAAGCAATAACTTCACCGAAACAATAAACAGCCGCCGCTTCCTGATTGAGAAACAGCTTCAGTTCTGCCAGCGTACCGGTTTCGTAAGGCGATGTGGTACTGACGATTATACCGCCGCCGCCAAACTTAACGGTTTGATAGCGACAGGTCTCATCATCCTGCTGGTGCAGTATATAAGACATCATCAGGTCGATTTTTCTGGCCTGATGGTTCAGGTAATCGGTTAGCGCTGCAGCGTGGTCTCCGAGGTTACGCAGCGGTCTTAATGCCTGTGCCTCGATGGCAGCCATTTCCCCGGCAATTCTAAATGCATAGGGCATGACGGATTCAAGATCGTCACTGGCAGGAACGGATTTACCCGCTTCCAGCGGCACTACGTTTACCGGCAGTTCACTGGTAATCATGAAGAACTCGTCGAATTGTGCCTGTTTATCTGCCAGTGTCTCGTTGCTCATTTAAATCCTGCTACATCAATCTTGTACGTAGTAAAGCTTACACGTAGACTAACAACTTTACTAATACGGTTGCCGTATTACGCCATTTACTTTTTCCGACGCCGGGTTTTCATGTTTCAACCAGTCTCTGCCTTTCTGGCGCTGCGCTATTCTACTGCGAATAAACAAAATAGCTTTGTTTCGTTCATTAACTTTTTTTCAGTCGCCGGAATTGCACTGGGTTTGATGGCGCTGATCATTGTGTTATCGGTGATGAACGGGTTTGAAGGGCAATTAAAGCAGCGCATTCTGGGTATTCTGCCTCATGTGGTTGTACATGCGGAACCATCTGCGGCTCCCTTTGAAAGCATTGCCGGTGTAGACCATGTCATGCCGTTTATCGAAACAGAAGGGGTTTTACAGGCAAGAAGCGGGCTGAGAGGTGTGCAAATTCAGGGCGTTGTGCCGGAAGATATGCAGGACTCTGTGGTGGCAGAAAACATGGTGGCCGGTAAGTTCACCGGTCTGGAAAGCGGCAGTTTTAATGTGATTGCCGGTCAGGCGCTGGCTGTTCAACTCGATCTCAGACCGGGGGATACAATGCGTCTTCTTGTGGCTGGAGCGAGTGTATACACCCCGCTGGGACGCATGCCGGCTCAGCGTATTGTAAAAGTAGCAGGGTTGTACGGGGTTAATTCTCAGATGGATGACAAGGTCATCTTTATGCATCTGGACGATCTGAAAAGGTTATTAAGGAAACCTCAGGATGCGCCCTCAGATACCCGCCTTTTCCTTAACGACGCCTTTAATTACAGTGCGGTCATAAACACATTAGACGGGCAGGGCTTTTCATCCGATAACTGGCGGGAACGTCAGGGGCCCCTGTTCGATGCTGTGAAAATGGAAAAAAACATGATGTTTATGATGCTGCTGCTCATCATTGCCGTCGCTGCATTTAATATTGTTTCTGCGCTGGTGATGGTAGTCACTGAAAAGCAGGGTGACATTGCCATTTTACAAACTCAGGGAATGGAAGCCGGTCAGATACGGACAGTCTTTTTACTTAACGGCCTGTTTAACGGTGTGAAGGGCGCTATACTTGGTCTGGTACTGGGTGTTGTAGTAGTGTTGCAACTGAATAATTTGCTGGCACTGCTGGATATTCAGCTGGCATTGTCTGCCGACGGGCAGGGGATCCCTGTGGATTTACGTTGGCATCAGGTCATTATGGTGACACTATTTTCACTGGTATTGTGTTTGCTGGCCAGTGTTTACCCTGCTGTGAGAGCGATGAAGGTGCATCCTGCTACGGCGCTGCAGAACGAATAAACTGGCTTGTACCATGTTGACCATGTGGTTAATTTTGCGTGCAAATAACCTTAATTTTCACTATACTTCCCGCCTTTCAAATCTGGCCGGATAAATGCTATGAACAAAAACTTTATTACCTCCCAATCTCTTCTGGAAGACTCGTTCCGTTTAGCGGCTATGGTATATGAAGATGGCTTCCGGCCGGACTTCATTATCGGTATCTGGCGTGGTGGTGCGCCTATTGGTATCGCTGTTCAGGAATTTTTTGAATTCAAAAATACCCCAACTGACCACATCGCAGTGAGAACATCGTCTTACTACGGTATCAACAAACAGTCGAAAGAAATCCGTGTTCACGGTCTGCATTATCTGGTCGAGAATGCTAATGCTGACGACAAACTGCTGATTGTTGATGATGTATTTGATTCCGGCCGCAGTGTGGATGCGCTTATCAAACAGGTGCGTAAACTGATGCGTCTGAATATGCCGAAAGATATCCGTATTGCCTGCCCCTGGTACAAGCCACAGAACAACAAGACGGAAATTGTTCCTGACTATTATGTAAATCAGAGCGATGAGTGGCTGGTATTTCCTCACGAAATCGCTGGTTTGAGTGAGGAAGAAGTGCGGGAAGGTAAAACCGAACTGGCCGGTGTGATGGATATTCTTTACAAGAAAGACTAGTAGATCCTGCTGTTAAATGTGTCTGCGCTATATGCGCAGACAGCTGTCGTCCCACCGGTATTCCATTTGTCTGGCTGTTGCTTCAGCATCAGCTTTCTTCGTAATATCAGCTACCAGCGTTAACGCCATGTCGATGCCGGCTGATATACCGCCACTGCTGTAAAGCGAGCCCTCATTCACTACCCGGCAATGTTCATGCACAGTGAGTGACGGATAAAGCCTGCGTAAATCAGCAATGTCCTCCCAATGTGTTGTCATATTATGGCTATCCACAATCCCTGCTTCAGCAAGCAAGAATGAACCTGTACACACTGATGCCACTATCTTTGCACTGGCAGATGCCTGTTTGATCCATGCCAGCAACACAGGATTGTTCAATTCGCGGGTATGATCGCCGCCAACCACCACGAGGATGTCCGGTTTCTCTGCATCTGCAAATGTAGTGTGGCTCTGTACCATAAAACCCGCACGGGCTTTAATCATGGCAGTTTCGGCTACCAGTTGTACCTGCCAGTTAAACTGGTGGACCCGCACAGCCGTGGTAAAGACTTCGTAGGGCCCGGCGAAATCAAGCACCTCCGCGTCAGGGTATATCACAATGGCAAAGCGTAATGGCTGTCGGTTATTTTCCGTCGATATAGAATTTGTCATGGAAGGTGTAGACCAGTTCAGGTTTATAGACGATGAGCAATGTCATAGTCATACCATTTAACAGTCCTTCGGGGAAGAGCAGTAAGGGGATAAGAATAAGGTAGTTATCTCTTACGGTTTGCCAGTCATATAAACCGTCAGCCAGGTAATATCCCCCCAGCAAACCCATTTTCAAAGCTATGACTATGGCGCCCGGGAAAAATGCACAGGCAAATATGTAGACGAACAGATTACGGGGGATTTTGTGAAATGCGGTCATAAAGATGACGTAGCTGACACACACAGGCATGACAACGCCAAGCAGACCATTTACGCCGATCATGTGCCATTGTTCAGTACCGGTTAATGTTATACCGGTAAGGGCCACGGCTCCGGCGATCAGCGCCTTTCTGAATCCGAGTGTCAGTGTTAGTGCACTCAGCCATAAAAAATGAACATCCAGCCCCTGATAAATCCCGGCACGGAAAATCCACAAAAAAAACAGCAGCGCGGTATAACCGAATAACACATGCTGCTGTCTCTTATCTTTTAACAAAGCCTGCCAGGACAGATTCCTGATTATCACAATCATCAGTCCGGTGAACAGAATAAGTGCGAATGTTTGCAGGCTTGTCAATGATGACCTCGTTAGTTAAATATCATACACCGTCCAGATAGGAGCATGATCAGACGGCTTTTCAATGCCGCGCAATTCGTAATCAATGCCGGTTTCCTGAAGTCCTTCATGTACTGGCTTTGTTGCCAGGATATGGTCAATGCGCAGACCCCGGTTGTCGTTAAATCCTTTTGAGCGGTAATCGAACCAGCTGAACTGGTCGCTTACTTCCGGATTTTGTGCTCTGAAGCTGTCGGTCACGCCCCAGTCGTAGAGTGTGTTAATCCACTCCCGTTCTTCCGGTAAAAAAGAACATTTGCCGGTTTTCAGCCAGCGTTTACGGTTATCCTCGCCAATGCCGATATCATTGTCTGCCGGCGAAATGTTCAGATCACCCATAATGATGACGTTGTCATCCTGACTATGGTGGTCACTGAGATACCCCATTAAATCGGCATAGAATTTACGCTTCGCCGGGTACTTGGTTTCATGCTTTTCATTCTCGCCCTGAGGGAAATAGCCATTCAGTACCCGTACCGGCTGACCATTTTTACCTGCTAACGTCACCATTATCATGCGGCGCTGAGCGTCTTCTTCATCAGTGGGAAAACCGTATTGCACATTCAGCGGCTTCTCTTTTGTGAGCATAGCCACACCGTAGTGACTCTTCTGTCCGTGGAAGAAAACGTGGTAACCCATCGCTTCCACATCAGCAACAGGAAACTGCTCGTTATGCACTTTGATTTCCTGCAAACCGATGACATCCGGCTGGTGTTTTTCAATCAGTGCAGACAGCTGATGCAACCGCGCACGAATCCCGTTAATATTAAAAGATACTACTTTCATGAAATTCACTGTTAATTAATTTATTGCAATCATAGCAAAACCGCTGTGCTGCCTGAAGACAGGCACAGGCTATTTTGCAGCTTTTGAGTTATGCAGGTTCACTGTAGTGTGAGGCAGTATTAATGATACTTTCAAAAACCTGTCTGGCAGCGTCTCCCGCATCATCATCGTTGATATTATTGGCCCGGGCCCAGTCCGTAGCGCCTGCTTTAAACGTTTCCCAGTTTGCGCCGGTTTCTGCCATGGCACGGTAGTATTGCTGCGGCAATCCGGGATGACGTGACTGCAGCCAGCGACTGATGATACTGCCGCCCATGGACGATCCCATCCACACATAACTGAATGCCAGCAGGCTGGTTGGTGACTGAGATGATAATGCAGATTTGAACTCAGGCTGTTCTTCCAGCACCCCTAAAATTTGCAGGTCCAGGTTAAGTGCATCAATGACATCATCGACTATTATCAGGTGACGTATTTCATCAGGTAAGCGGGCCACGAAAGGCGCGGCATAAACGTGAAAAGCCCTTAGTACAGACAAGGCTCTGCCATAATGCAGCGGACTGAACGCTTCACTGCGCATCTGGTAACAAAACGGGTAGGTGGCTTCTAACTGCTTGTGAGGTTCTGACGATGATTCTCTGAGTGTTAAAAATAGTTTATTTATATTCATCAATAAGTTGATCTGATATTCTGAAAATGTTGTAAGACATTAAGCCGTAAAATATTCTAAAAGTCATAAGCACGGTTCAAAGACATGGATAACGCCACTTCATCAGACTTCACTGTCGATCTGACTAATTGCGACAGGGAACCCATTCATCTGCCGGGCAGCATACAATCTTTTGGTTGTCTGATTGCCGTGCGCGCCGACTGGCTGATTGCGTTTTGCTCAGCCAATACTGAACATTATCTGGGTGTACCTGTGGATGACGTTGCCGGAGAACCGCTGAAAAACTGGTTTGACAAAACGACGTTACACCATATTCGTTCTTCCTTACAGTCTTCCATGATTACCGGCAGAAATGAACGGTTGTTTGCACAAAAAGTTGTGGCTACCGGACTGACTGTTGATATCTCTGTTCATCATAATGGTCTTTATACTCTGATAGAGCTGGAAGAAGTGCACAGTGGACGTAAAGCTGATGAGCAGTTTGTGCGATCTCTGCTGACGCAATTTTACCGTGCCGCCGACAGTAAAGAACTCATTGATCAGGTTGCCCAGCAAATACAGCTTATCACCGGATATGACAGAGTGATGGTGTATAAGTTCCTGCCGGACGGGGCAGGAGAAGTGGTGGCTGAAAGTAAGCAATTTAAGTTGGAACCTTTTCTTGGCTTGCGTTACCCCGCCTCTGATATCCCTAAGCAGGCCCGTGCCTTGTATGTGAAAAACCTGCTGAGGGTGATTGCTGATGTGGATGACACAACGGTGCCGGTGTTACCTGTTGTGAAGGGGACTGACAGTCAAATTGATATGTCATTTTCCATTCTGCGTGCGGTCTCTCCCATCCATATCGAGTATTTGAAGAACATGGGGGTGAAAGCCTCCCTGTCTGTTTCCATTGTCATTAACGGTAAGTTGTGGGGTTTGTTTGCCTGCCACCACTACAGCCCTAAAGTACCGTCGTATTATCAACGGACGGAACTGGAGCTTTTTGCTGAGGTATTTTCCCTGGAGTTGTCGTCGCGGTTAATGACGGAGCAAAGTGTCGAACGGGACAGAGTGCGGCATGTTCATAATCGAATTATGTCGACCATTCCGACCTCCGGTTCGCTGGCACAGGGTATTGCTGATCAGTTTCCTGTCATGCGCGACCTGATAAAATGTGACGGTATTTGCGTCATCGTAGACGGTGAAGTACGCAGCGAAGGGCATGGTCTGGAACCGGATAACCTCAAGAGGTTGTGCCGTCAGTTGAACGCACTGGCAGCCAGCGAAATTGCCGCCATTGACACTCTGGCGGATTTTATGAGTGGTTATCAGACCGATGTTCACGGCATTGCCGGTGTGCTGGCGGTCCCTGTATCAAAAAGTCCCAGAGATTATTTGCTGTTTTACCGTCAGGCACAGACCAAAACCGTAAGCTGGGCAGGTAATCCGGAAAAACCGATGGTGGCCGGGCCGAATGGCGCCAGACTCATGCCAAGGAGCAGTTTCGACGTCTGGCAGCAAACTCACAGTGACAGTTGTCACGAGTGGCTTGAGCAGGAACTTAATGACGCAGATTCTTTGCGGGTGACCCTTCTTGAAGTAATGATAAGACACATTCAGGAAAGGGACAGTATCCGTCTGCAGGCTGCACGAAAACATGAAATTCTTATATCGGAACTGAATCACCGGGTACGGAACATTCTGAATCTGGTCAACGCCATTGTGATGCAAACTGAGCAAACCGGCAGAACACTGGAAGAATTTATTCAGGTTCTCAGTGGCCGCCTGGTTGCTCTGGCATCCGCTCATGATCAACTTACTGCGTCAGACTGGACTGATATTTCATTCCGCAAATTACTGGAAACTGAAATTCAGGCCTATGTGAATTTATCTAACAGTATTGAGCTCCATGGTGAGGATGTGTTGATAGCGCCTTATGCAGCCACGCCTCTGGTGCTGGTGATGCATGAGATGTTTACCAATGCAGCGAAATATGGCGCGCTTTCGAACTCAGGTGAAAAGGGCACGGTGTCTGTCCACTGGTCTGTATCGAAGAAATCTGAGTTAATCATCCGTTGGGAAGAAACTGGCGGTCCTCCTGTGTCGCTGCCTGGTAAAGACAGTTTTGGTATGACAATGATACGGAATGTCATTCCCCATGAGCTTGAAGGCGAAGTGGACATTGAGTTTTCTCCGGGTGGCGTAAAAGCGACACTGGTGATCCCCCATCGTTATCTTGTCGTTAAAGACACCTCTGCGGACAGTGAAAATGTAGCAACGATTGAAGAACCCGATACGTCTTTAAGCATGCCGGAATATGCTCTGGTAGTCGAAGATAGTCTGGTGATTGCCCTTGATATGCAAAAAAAGCTGAAGGCGCTTGGTGTTCAGAATGTCGCTGTAGCAGGTACGCTTGCCGCAGCGCGCCGTTCTGTTGAAGGGCGCGAACCCGGCCTGGCCGTTTTTGACGTGCATCTGGGTAATGAAACCAGTTTTGACCTTATCAGACAGCTTTCGGTCAAAGGTATTCCTGCCATTATCGTTAGTGGTTATGGTGAGGATGTAGACATCCCGGATGAAATAAAGCACGTACCGGTGTTAACCAAGCCGGTTACCGGGCAGGATTTAATGACTACTCTGGCGCAAATCTTGTAAGACTGATTGACGCAGTCTTCATTCATGATTAAGAGTAATGTGTAACTTAGCGTCAACCGTCGTCTTCAGACTTATCCGGCGGTGATAACAGGAGTAGTGATGAGTTTACTGGAAAATAAGCGGGTGCTGGTGGTGGAAGATACCACTATTGCGGCAACGTATCTGGCCCGCGAACTTACTCATATGGGCGCTGAAGTCGTCGGGCTTGCCCGCTCAGAGTCGCAGGCCGTTGATATGGCGGAGGAACTCGAACCTGAACTTATTCTGATGGACATCCATCTGGCCGATGGTGGAAGTGGTATTGAAGCCGCGCGGATCATCGCCAGCAAAATTGTTGCGCCATTGATTTATACGACGTCGTTTTCTGACGACACTACATTGAGTCAGGCACTGGAAACGTCGCCATATGGCTACATTGTTAAACCATTCGATACTAAAACATTGAAAGTCAGTTGTGAAACTGCGTTAAAGCGGTTTGAACTGGAACAGAAAATCGTATTCAACAAGGTGCTGCCTGAAATTCAGCGCGAAACTGCGGCGCCTGTCAGTCGAGGTGAGGTTTTAACAAATGAAACAGAGAAGAGGCACCGACTTTCTGACGTGATCTTTGATCAGTTATCCGAAGGTGTCGCTATTATTGATGATGCCTTTATAGTCACAGAGGCAAACCGTTCACTGGCAACCTTGCTGACCAGCGATGTGTCTACCCTGAAAGGGCAGGACATTACCCGATATGGTTTTAACCATGATCTCTTTTCACGTTGTGATGAACTCGCACAGTCTGATCGTGTATACCGTCATAAATTATCACTGCGAAACGGCACGGAAGCGATGTTTCCCGCTTTTATTACCCTGTCATGCCTGGATGCCGGAACGGACAGGCAGCAATACATCCTTACGGTTTCTGACATATCAGATTTGTCCCGTGCAGAGCGTAAGCTTGAGGAGCTGGCGTTCCGGGACCCGCTCACCGGAACGGGAAACCGCAATTATATGAAGCTGTTGCTGGATGAGGTGAAATTTTCGCGCTGCATCCAGTCTCTGATTTTTATTGATTTGGATGGTTTTAAGCAAATTAATGACCGCTACGGTCATGATATTGGCGATGCGTTGCTGGTAACCTGCGCTCAACGCCTGCAGTCTGAACTGAGAAACACAGATACATTAATCCGCCATGGTGGCGATGAATTTGTTGTGCTTGTTCAGGACAACGCTGACATATTAGCGCTGACACAAAAAATGCTGGTGTCTCTGGCCAAACCTTATCATTGTCACAGTGTGCCACTTTCTGTCACTGCCAGTATTGGTGTCGCTGATTTTGATATACAGGACAGCACAGAAGATTTGCTGAAACACGCTGATATCGCTATGTATGAGGCGAAAAAGCAGGGTAAGAACCAGACTGTGGTTTATTCCTCTGACCACGAAACGGCTATTGAATACCGTTTGCTGGTGGAAGAGAGTTTGCTGGCTGCTATTAAAAATCAGGATTTATACGCCAGTTTTCAGCCTATTGTTGACCGTGAAGGCAAGGTTGTCGCTCTTGAAGCCCTTTGCCGCTGGCGGGGGAAAGATGTAAAAGACATGCAGCCGGATACGTTCATTCCTGTGGCCGAAGAAACGGGTTTGATCAACCCCTTAGGCTTAAAAATGTTGAGGGAAGTATGCATTGCAAGCGGAATGCTTGAAGCACAGGACTTAAGTCACATCAGGATCCACATTAACGTGTCGTTATTGCAGCTCAGTTCAACAGCGCTGGTGGATCAGTTTGTCACCTACTTTGCGGATTTCAATGTATCGCCGTCATCCGTGGTGATCGAGATTTCAGAGCGGGCTATAGTCGATGCCGGCGCTAAGCGTATTATCCGCGCGCTGGAAGATTATGGGTTTACTGTGGCGCTGGATGATTTCGGACATGGTCTTGTGGCCTTATCCGAATTAACGGATAACCGGGCGTCGGTGATAAAATTCGACGGTACCTGGCTTGTCAGACTGGAAGATGAACCAATGCGATTACTGGCGGCGTCGCTGGTGGATTTAAATAAGCGTTTGGGTAAATCAGTTATTTTTGAAGGCATAGAGTCTCCCGCACAGGCGGCATTTGCCAGAGAGGTAGGGGCAGATTTATTCCAGGGTTTTTTGTATGCCCGGCCAAAGTCTCTGACGGAAATCCTCAGAATGCTTGTGCCTGAAGAGGCACGTGTTACCTACTAAAGTGGTTATTCTAAAGGATTGATAGCTGCCAATGATTGCTGCGGAGTTATTGTCGTATTTTGAATGCGGGGATAGCCGAAGCAATCGGGGCAGGGCATATCATGTAACGCTTTGAACAATGCCTGCTCATAGCCGGTAGATATTGAAAATGTGCAGAATGACGGGTTGGTTTCCATCATAAACAAACAAAAATCTACCACAGGCTCATGATGAGTTAAGTAATTTTGCAGTTCTTTAACGCAGACCAGTGCTGTGTTTATCAGTGTCTGAAACTGTAAATCAATATCGGAAAACGCATTTTCAGTGATGTCCAGCCAGGGAAACTGCACCGTAATGGTTTTCTGCGATGGTGCGCCGGCAGGGAGTGAAGCCCGGTAAAAAATGAAAGCTCTTTCATTGAATGAGATACGGTGTAATGTCAGAAAGTCATCGGGCAGTAATGAACAAAACAGACTGTCTGGTGCTGTTATTTCCATGTTTCTTTGTCTTACCGGTATTCGTCTTCTAAGTTTTGCTGGGCCACGTACATGGAGATAGGAAATTTATCATAGATGTTGTTGTCGTCTCCATGCATTGAATGAACAACAAACAAGTTGTTTACCGGCACGTCGTTTGAACCGGCAAAAACATTAATAAATTCTTTTACCAGCACGTGGCTGTTAATTGTCGTCTCGTCCGTGATCTGCCTGGCCAAATCATTGATCCGGTCCAGGCATCCCATGAATTCGTCCAGTAACGAAACCAGCTCTATGCTTCGTGGCGTTTCTTTCAAAACCGACGCTCTGAAATCCGTGGGGCCACCGAGAAAGTCACGGTCGATATACGCTTTGATTTCGTAGCGGCGGGCAGCGTCAGGTGAGTCAGATACAGGTTGCCCGCTTATTTCAATTTCGTGGACGCTGATCCCGTAATAAGACACATAGTCGTACAAACTGTCTACAAACCGGTAGGCGAAAGAGCGCTGATATTCAATTTCCATGCGCCGGGTGAGCCTGTTAATTTCGGAGCGGTCCTGGATGCAGGCCTGCACATGCCGTTTGATTTGTGCCGTGAACGTCCGGCCACTGAGAATATAATTATTCACCGCGGCGTTAAGTCGTGTCTTTGCGTCAATTAAGTGCTCAGGGTGAGCATTATCGAGATAGGCAGTCCCCACGGCTTTGAGCGCTTCTGTAATCAGGCCGTAATTAGTTCTGACCAGTTTAAATTTATGCCGGATAGCATAAGCTGAAGATAGACGTTTTCTTGCCCGTTTTAACTCCCGGAATTGCTCCTCATCAAGAGGCATTGAGGCTGCATGTGCCGGCGAAAGGATACAATAGGATGAGCTCATCAATACGTTACTCAGTTAACGCAGTCTTTAATCACGATTATGGAGATTAGCACGGAAAGGCGGGAGTTTATATTAGTTTCCCGGTCTCTCTGTGGGTATAATCCGCCGGAAATTATTTATGTGAGAAAATTATGTTCCCGGATACCATATCTGAAACTTTACCTGAAATTGTACAAAGCCAGGCTGCATCCTTGTCACCGGAAGAACGTACCGCGTTGTTTCTTCGTTACTCTACCAAAGCACAGTCAGTGTGGCTGGTAAAAGGAGAGGAAGGCTTCGTGATGTTCGAAAATGACGGTGCTGTGGTGTTGCCCGTATGGCCCCATAAAGATTTGATCAATACATGGGAAGTGGCAGCACACACCACATTAACAGCGGAAAATGTGGCGCTCGACACGTTCATGGAAACCTGGCTGCCCGGCATGGCTGCTAACAATACCCATGTGTGTGTTTTCCCGCTTACCAGTGACGATGCCGGCATTATCATGACAGCTTCTGAACTGGCAGACAGCCTGCAAGAAGAGGCAAAATAAAATGACCCTGCCGCCGCTTGCCGTCGGGGTCAGTGAGGCCCGTGGTTGGGATAATGTTATGCGCCACATTATGCTGGCAGGCAAGCATTTACCGGTGTTGCCTGAATCTTTACGCTCTGCCGGCAACAAAATTGCCGGTTGTCAGAGTAATGTGTGGCTGGACGTAAATACTGAAGACGGCGCCTCGCCATTTCTGGCGTGGTCTGATTCGAAGGTGATAAGAGGCTTGTTGGCGGTAATGCTTGAAAAAGCTGCTTTAAGCGGGCCGCTGACCGTTGCTGAATGGCAGGAATTCTTGCAGCAGGCAGGTCTTGAACGCTATCTCAGTGAGTCACGCACCAGTGGTTTGCGCTATGTCATTGCCGCGCTTGCTGATCTTAAATGACACGATTGTCCCGGATGCGTTCTAACACGCCGTTAAAACAATCAATATCCGGCTCGTTAACATCGCACTGAAAGGGCAGTTGCCGCGAAATGCGTTTTACCTGTTCAGTGTCATCTACATAACTATATACACAGGCATGTGTGAACAGAATTTCCGTCCATGCGGAAGGTAACGGTGAAGAGGAACGGATAAATGCATCAATGTAAGGCAATAAGTCGTATTCAGCCTCAGCAGACAAGCTGGCAATATATTTCACTGCGTCGTTGGCTTCATCTTTTAAACCGTACGCCCGTCCGTACTGGATGGAACTGACAGCTTCAGCCACTCCCTGACAAAAATATACATTGTCATCTTCCTGTGCACTGGCAGAGCAGGACAACAGGATAAGTAGTAAGGTGCTTATCAGTGTTTTCATTCATCTTTCCTGAGAGGCTGACAAGTTAAGCATAGCAACTATTGTCCGTGATGTTTATTTTTTGCCTCTATCCATTGTGACATAAATTGTGAAGCCCGCAGTGACTGGTGCCATACCATTGCCTGCAAAAACCACTGCCGACGATCGGCGTGAAGGCGGTTGCGACGGTCATCAACTTCATCAAGGAGCATTCGCTGGTGTTTTACTGAGTCAAAATGACTGGCCGCAAAACGTTTGCCATCTTCTGACGCTTTTAACCATAGATTTTCATCAGTATATAGTGTGACAGCAGATTCAACAAAGTCTTCGTTGGTATGTGTAACCATACCGGGCCAGGTTTTCTGCTCACCAATCCCTTCTGCACCGGTTGTTGTGGTTACAGAGGGCGTACCGCATTGCATGGCTTTCACCAGTTTTCCTTTTACGCCCGCGCCAAATCTTACGGGGGCCAGCATTATCCGGTGAGATGCAATGGTTTCATCTGCATTCTCAGCCCATCCCCTGACGTGAAATCCTCTGGCCGGATTATGTAAAGCCATTGCCTTCTTAGGAGGATACGCGCCGTATATATTCAGGTTAATGCCCGGCAGGCGCTTTCTGACAGCCGGCCAGATCTGTTGTAGCTGAAGTACCGCATCCCAGTTCGGGGCATGCCGGAAATTACCGATAAAAACAAAATCTGAGCGGGCATGGAAGTCTGGCAGAGGTGTCCGGCACCCGGTCGTAAGCAGCGGCAGGTGCAGCAATTGCTCCCGGGGGATCGGGAAATTGCTTTGCAGCCAGTTCAACTCCTGGTCAGAAATGATCAGCGTCAGATCACTGCGCAGAATGGCGGCCACTTCCCTGATAGTCATATCATTGAATGTGCCGGGAAAATTGTCTGATTTGTTGCCGCTTTTAACCTGCTCGTGACGCTGATGTCTGAGGCTGTGCAAGTCTTCCGTATTTAAAATGTGCATTGCGTCCGGGCAAGCGCCGCGCACTCTTGCACTGAACTGCTCTTCAGTCATAAAGCGGTCGAACACCACCACATCCGGCGAAATAGCGGCAATACGCTCATCGAAACTGCTGCAATTCAGTGCCACACTTTCTGTCGTCAACCCGTCTAAATCCAAATCGGCGCAATGCTCAGACGCATTGGCGGCAGTCATAAATACTACCCGCCAGCCATCACTCAGGAAGCCGGTGATAATACCCATCATGTTCTGTCCCGCTGCTGAAGAGTCAGGCTCAGGCCACACAAAACCGATAATCACAGCCACAGGCCGGGAAGATGAAAACGCAGTGCTCACAAGGTGTTCCGCTATCAAAAGACGGTATGTTACCAGACTCGGGGCAGGGTATGCATTTTAAGACTTATGTATCTGGTCATACGTCGTCTCTCTTATACCTTTACGTTAAACTTCAAATAATTCCCGGGCCCGTATTATTTAAGGCCTTAAACTGAAAAAGTGTGGCATGTTACGATTTCCTGGCCTATACATGTAAACAGCGAGCTGAAAAAAGGAACGCCTGCTGAACAAGGTCTACAGGATATTGCCGGAGTATTGTTGTGATGAATGCACAAGATATTGCAGAAAAAGCGAGTGGGGTGTTTGTACTGCCTGATGCAGTGACCCGGTTAAAAGAGTGTATGGATGACAACGCAGCCAGCATTGATGATATTGCTGAAATCATTGCTTTTGACCCGGGGCTTACCAGCCAAATGCTGAAAGTCGCTAACAGTGCGCTGTACCGCTTCCCCAATAAAATTGAAACCATCAGCCGTGCACTGCAAGTCATCGGAACACGATCAGCCTACGACCTTGCGCTAGCTTACGGTATTACCCACGCATTTAGTGATATCAACGCCAAAGTTATCGATCTGGACAAATTCTGGGAGCAGAGTGTCAGTTGCGGCTTGCTGGCAAAATATTTTGCTGAAAACAAACGTATCCGCGAACCTGAGAAACTGTTTGTGTGCGGTTTGCTGCATAACATCGGAGAGCTGGTGATAGCATCAGAGATGCCTCAGGAAGCGAAACGATGCCTGGCTTTCAATGCCAGAGTCAGTCCCGCTGAATTGCAAAAAGCCATTCTCGGCTTTACCTATGCTGAATTGTCGTCTGCACTGGTGCAGTGCTGGGGGATCCCTGAATCAATCTATCGTCCGGTATCGTTGATCCACGACGTCGACAGCGGAGTGGACGATTCCGATACCCTTATTCTGCAACTCAGTTACGTGCTGGCTCTGGATAACGTAAATCCTGAGGTGTATCCGAGCTATCACAACCTTTCGCCGGAGCTGCACGACAGACTGGCGTTGAAGCGGGAAGACCTGGAAGATGCGCTGGATATCACAAACCTGCAGTGTATCAGTGTAATGTCACTGTTTAATCCGAACTCATTTATTCTGTACTGACCGCCGGTTTCCACCGGCGGCCGCCTTCTGCTAATCAAATACCGCCACCGTTTGCCTGCTAAGGGCAACAACATCATTATGACTGTTCCAGATGGTCGCTTCTGTGTGACCGTATCCGTCTGCAGCCTGACGGGTATGTACCTTATAAGCAAACCAGTCTGTACCACTGACCTCGTGATGAGGGTGAATAAATTCAAGATTCCAGCTCACAGTACTTGCCGGTGCAGGCCATCGCAGCATCTGCAGTAAAGTAGGAGGCCAGGCATCGATCATAGTGATCAAATGTGCATCACTGATGCTTTGAGGCGCTTTCTTAAAACGCATGAAACCGTGGTAATGGCTGCCTGATTTTCCTGTAAAAGGCATGCCGCCATCGTCGATAGCCAAATCAAAATGCTGGAAAAATTTAGGCGTGACCTTAGGTATTTGCGGGATAAATTTTGCCTTTTGTGGCCAGGGCATTTCGTGGGTTTCAACATTGTCTACCCGAATCTTTGAGGTCCGTGCCATGCCGAAGCATGCCTGTACAAACACACATGTCTGACCGTTTTGTATAATCTGACCCGTATACTGGGATACGTTTTTACCGGTACGCAGGCAGGTGACCAGAATAGTAAAGGGCTCGTTAAGTAATAAAGGGCCGACAAAGTTAGTGGTGTAAGAGCGTAAAACACGGTCATCATGAACCTGTGTTGAAATGGCCTGATAGGCCATGCCGGCAGAGATGCCGCCAAATGCAGTGCGGCCCTGAGCCCAGTCCTTTGGTATGATTAATGGTTCACTCTGCCATTGATTTTCGGCGATAGCAGACATTCCCGGTACAGCAAGTAATTCATCTACGTGCATAATTCTTCTGGTCGGATGAGTTTTGTTGTATCCTAGCAGAGTTTTTACACTTCGCCAATTTAACGGTTTCATGAAGAGTCCGGACGACTTATGACAACAATTCATTTTGCCCATGCAAACGGGTTCCCGGCAGCAACATACAATACCCTGTTTTCAGCTTTACCGGCAGACTGGAACGTGCTGGCAAATCCTCTGTTTGGCCACAAGCCAGAATTTCCTGTAGCCGGTAACTGGCAAAAACAGGTTGATGAACTTGTCTGGTATCTGGATTCGCAGGAGCAATTCCGGCCTGTCTGGCTTGCCGGTCATTCATTCGGGGCTATGCTGTCTTATATGACCGCATGCCGTTATCCGCAAAGAGTAAAGGGGGTAATTATGCTGGATCCCCCGATGGTGTACGGGGCTAAACAATGGCTGGTGCGCGGGGCGAAGAAACTTAAATTGATGGACAGAATCACGCCGTCACGGCTTGCGAAAATTCGCCGGACGCACTGGCATAAGGATGATGATCTGGAAGGATACTTTGCCGGTAAAGCTCTGTTCAGAAATATGGATAAACGCTGTATCCGGGATTATGTGGCCGCCGGCACGGTGAAGGACGGAGAAAACCGCAGACTGACTTTTGACAGACAGGTAGAAGCCGAGATCTTCCGTCATTTTCCCCATAATCTGCACCAATTTTCAGGCAAATTGCAGTGCCCGGGGCTGATGGTTGCCGGTTCCGGATCGGATGTGGCAAAACCGTCAGACAGAGCCAGATTCGTTAAAGACAATGCTCTGGAATTCCGGATGTTCGATGGTGGTCATATGTTCCCCCTCGAACAACCGGAAAAAGTCGCTGAAATCATTACAACCACGATTCAGCGCTGGCAGGCGGGCTAACCCCCTAAACCACCAACAGGCATGCCCAGCATTTCGCGGGTTACCAGTACAACACCTTTATCAGACACACGGAAACCCCGGGCGCGGTCTGCCTCATGGTCGTAGCCGATAACAGTGCCTTCGGGCACCACACAACCCCGGTCAATGACGACTTTCTTCAGCCGGCAGTTACGCATAACTTCAACATCAGGCAGGATCACCGCTTCTTCAATGGTGCTGTAAGAGTGCAACCTGACATTTGAGAAGCACAGACTTCTGCGCAGCGTTGAACCGGAAATAATACAACCGCCTGACACGACGGAATTAATGGCTTCACCCCGTCTGCCGTCTTCATCCCAGACGAATTTCGCAGGGGGCAATTGCTCCTGGTACGTCCAGATTGGCCATAAACGATCGTACAGATTCAGTTGCGGCACCGGCGCAACCATTTCCATGTTGGCTTCCCAGAAAGAGTCAATAGTACCCACATCGCGCCAGTAAGCCTGCTCATCACCGGATGTTTCAAACGGGTAGGCAATTACCGTATGGTCTTTAATGATAGAAGGGATAATGTCTTTACCGAAATCACGTTGAGAGCCTTGTTTTTCAGCATCACGACGCAATTGCTCGAACAAAAACTCTGTATCGAAAATATAATTACCCATAGATGCCAGACAGCGAGTGCTGTCACCGGGCAGAGGAGTAGGGTGTTCAGGTTTTTCTTCAAAGCCCAGAATACGCATATTTTCGTCAACCGACATAACGCCAAATGCCCCGGCAGCTTCCTGAACCGGTACCGACATACAGGACACCGTCATTTTTGCGCCGCTTTCAACGTGGCGGGCAATCATCGGGCCGTAGTCCATACGATAAATATGGTCTCCGGAAAGGATCATCACATATTTGGGTAACTCATCGCGGATAATATCGATGTTCTGGAAAACTGCATCTGCAGTCCCTTCATACCAGCTATCGGAAAACCGCTGGGATGCTGGTAGAATCTCGACGGATTCGCCAAGTTCTTTTTTAAAGTGTCCCCAGCCCCGCACCAGGTGGCGGATGAGTGAGTGGGATTTGTACTGCGTTACCACACCAATCCGGCGGATACCGGAATTAACACAATTAGATAACGGAAAATCGATAATGCGAAATTTGCCGCCAAAATAAAGGGCAGGTTTTGCCCGCCAGGTAGTCAGTTCATGCAGTCTTGACCCCTTGCCGCCGGCAAGAATCAGCGCGTAAGTGTCCCGGGTCAAATTACTGATATAGCGTGAACTGTTATCAGCCATGTTGGTTCTCCATTTTATCAGCACGTTACGGCTGTGCCTGAAAGACAAAAGCAAAAAGTAACATTTGGACAACACTGTCACAAATTATTAACTCCATATTACACAAGATAAAACTTAACGCCAGATAAGGATTTTTATGCCGGCTAAATTAACCAGAACCCCGGTGATTTTCGATCACGACGGCGGTATCGACGATTTATTATCTCTGATGCTTTTACTGACAATGGACCATGTGGATCTGTTGGGTGTGACGATTACCCCAGCAGATTGCTATCCGGATGATGCACTGTTAAGTACCTTAAAAATTTTAACGCTTACCGGTAACGGGCATGTGCCGGTAGCCACCGGCAACATCCCGGGGCCAAATCCGTTTCCTCCTGAATGGCGGGCTCAACCGAGGGTTTGTCACAGCATGCCGGAAATGCTGCGGACACAGGAAATCACAGATAATGTGCAATCTGTCGCGGCTGATATCTGGATTGAGGAAACGTTAAAGCAGGCAGAATCACCGGTAACGGTGCTGATGACAGGGCCGTGTACGAACTTATCTGCAGTTTTGTCTCGCCAGCCAGCTTTACAATCCGCTGTCAAAGAAGTGATTTGGATGGGTGGTGCCATTGATGTGAAAGGAAATGTGGCAATGCACGACCACAATGGTACCGCAGAATGGAATGCTTACTGGGATCCCTGTGCCACCCGTACGTTAATTCAAAGTGGCGTTAATGTGTGTCTGGTTCCTCTGGACGCCACCAATGCGCTCCCGGTTGACCGGGCGTTCCTGGTCCAGCTTGCGCAATCACGCACCCCGGTGGCGGATCTGGCCGGGCAGTTCTGGGCCGCAACGGTCACTGCAATCCCATCTTACGAATTTACCTATTTCTTGTGGGACATACTGGCGACGTCCATCGCCGGATTACCAAAAACGGCTTTTTCAAAGACGTCAGGGTATGTTAACGCATCTGTATCGACCCCTGATGCAGGGCGCATTTTCAGATGTGAAGAAAGTGAAGGGCACAAAGTAAACTGGATTGACCGGGTTGACGCAGATGCCGTCAGAAAATATGTCGTTCAGCAATTTTCCGGGACGTTTGACACATTTCCTGCTGCAAATGTTAATTAAGTGTTATATATTTTGAGTGAATATCAACACGGAGATTCAAAATGGCGTGGCTGAAAAAAACGCTGGTGACAATAATAGTGCTCATTTTCGTGCTGACAGGCATCGGGTTTCTGTTACCTTCAGATTATCATGTCGAACGCAAAATCATGATCAATGCCGCGGCTGAAGACATTTATCCCAATGTGGTTAATTTAAAGGCATGGCCCCAGTGGGCAGTGTGGTTTATGCGTGACCCTGCGATGCAGGTTTCGTTCAGCGGCCCTGACCGGGCCATCGGCATGCAAACGGCCTGGCTCAGTGAAACTCAGGGCGACGGTGAGATGGAGATTACCGGTTTGCAACATAACCGCGTGATGACCTACCGGCTCTATTTTCCTGATTACGAAATGGGGTCGACCGGTGAATTTACACTGGAGTCTGTTGAAGGAGGCACGCTGGTTACCTGGAGCGACAGCGGGGATATGGGCATGAACCCGGTAAACAGGTATATGGGATTGATGATGGATGGCATGATCGGACCTGACTTTGAACTGGGGCTCGAAAACCTGAAAACCGTTGTGGAAAATCAGAGTTAGTCCGGAAACCTGAGTATATAAACTGATCCGATAACCGGAAGAATGGTGTTCATGGCGGTCATTACATGCGATATAGTGAATGTTACGACCGCCACGGAGTCTTACTGCGTTGTACCCGAAAAATAAAATCCTCGTCATCGCCTCACTGGCTGCTAACAAACTGGCGGATTTGCTGATATCCGCTAAAACAACGCTGCCTGCATTACTTTTGTCATTGTCTGCGCCTGTATGGATGATTAGCTGGCTGGTACCTGCGAGAGAATCCGGTGCTTTACTTCCACAGGCATTTATCGGTGTTTTACTGCGGCGTTATCCTGCAAGGCATCAGGTATGGCGTGCCGGCATGATCGTGCAGGCGCTTTCTGTGACCGCAATGCTACTCAGTGCGCTGTATCTCGAAGGCGTCGTGGCCGGTTCGGTGGTACTGGGCAGCCTGATACTGTTGAGCCTTGGACGGGCTGCCTGCTCACCGACCATGAAAGACATCCAGGCGGACGTCGCTGATAAAGGAGAGCGGGGCGATTTACTGGGGATAGCTTCCACTGTGTCAGGTGTACTGACACTTTGTCTTGCTGTACCGCTAATTTATTTCAAATCAGCACTGGGACAAACCGTTGTTCTGGTGATTATTGCACTGGCTCTTGCCGGGTTTGTCGCAGCGTTGTTCATTCTGTTGCCGGTGAAAACCCGGGTCAGTGTCGAAAACAATCAACAGGACAGCTCCGGTTTTTCTTTTTCTCAGTTTGATAGTGTGGTGTACCGTTTCATCGCAGTCAGAGGCCTCTTTGTACATTCAGCGTTAGTCGCGCCGTTTTTTATGCTGGAAGGCGATGCTGACAGTCAGTCGCTGTTACCGATTTATCTGGCTGCTCAGGCTGCTGCAACCATGCTGTCCTCGCTGGTTTGGGGCAGGGTGGCAGATAAAAGTGCCAAACTCACCCTTCAACTGGCAGGAATACTGGCTGTCCTTGCCTGTGCTGGTCTGCTCATGTTCAGCATTGACAGTCTGTGGTGGCCAGCCGGCCTATTTTTTTTGCTATCCATTGCCCACACCGGTGTGCGTACAGGCCGGAAAACCTACAGTCTGGATGTGAAGGAGGGGCAGCAACGCACGGAACTGGTGGCCTTCTCGAATACCGCGATTGGTATTATTTTGCTGTTATTCGGGGCCGCATATGCTGCACTGGGAGAGGTCTTGCCTTTCAGTGTCGTTTACATCATGGCCGGTTTTCTGATTGCCGGTGTAGTGACGACACTGATTTTACCGCAGGAAAAAGCGCCGGACTGAGTCATAGTTCCGGCACTTCAGAATGTAGTGCTGCTGCAACTTTGCTTTGTGCTTTTCTGTTGACGATAAGGCTTACAGCGCGACTTGCTTTCAGCAATGCGGTCATATCGACGCCGGTATCAATGCCCATGCCATTGAGCATATACAGTACGTCTTCTGTAGCAACATTGCCGCTGGCGCCTTTGGCATAGGGACATCCCCCCAGCCCCGCAACGGCACTGTCAATGATACTGACACCCTGCTGCAGAGCCACAAGTATGTTTGCCAGAGCCTGTCCGTAGGTGTCATGAAAATGCACTGCCAGTTGTGGCAGTGGTACTACCTCTTTAACTGCTTCCAGCATTGCTGCTGTTGCCAGCGGCGTACCGGTTCCGATGGTATCGCCAAGGGATATCTCATCACATCCCATTGCGATGAGTGCTGAAGCCAGCCGAGCTGCAGCAGCAGGGGCAATGTACCCTTCATAGGGACAACCCAGTACACAGGATACATAGCCCCTGACTTTTAACCCCTTTGCCTTCGCTTTGCTGACAACCGGTTCAAATCTGGCAAGACTTTCATCAATGCTACAGTTGATGTTTTTTTGTGAGAAGGATTCTGATGCTGAACCAAAAACAGCTACTTCTTTTACATTTGCCGCCAGCGCCCCATCCAGCCCCTTTTCGTTGGGTGTCAGCGCACTGTAGGTGACGCCGTTAACTTCAGGCAGTCCGGCAAACACCGCGGCGGTGTCTGCCATTTGCGGTACCCAGCGTGGGGAAACAAAGCTGCCTGCTTCAAGGCGTGTCAATCCGGCCTCAGTGAGCATACCAAGCAATGCTATTTTCTGTTCAGTGGTCACCGGTGCGGACTCATTTTGCAGTCCGTCTCTTATCCCCACCTCAACCAGCGTTACTTTGCGGGGGAGTTCATTCTTCATCAGGCGTAAACTCCAGCAAGACACTGCCGCCGTTAATCATGGTGCCCGGAGAGCAGAAAAGAGATGCCAGCGTACCATCGCAGGGCGCTTTGATACTGTGCTCCATTTTCATTGCTTCCATGATGACCAGAACGGTATCTTTTTTTACTTTGGTGCCGGCTTCAACAGGGCAGGCGACAATCGTGCCGTTCATCGGTGCAGTGAAGGTGTTTTCTGTGCCGCTTCCTTCATCAGAGCCCGTATCCGGTTTGATTTCATTAAAAGTCAGGCTGCCTTGTTGCGTGAAAATAGTGCGGGTTTCACCGTTCTCTGAAACGCGGATGGTTTGTAAAAGATCGTTAATGTTTAACTGTATCGCGTCATTCTGCCATTTACCGTTTGCACGCAATGCGTTGCCATCAATGTTAATCAGCCAGTCGTCGTTTGCCTGTTCAGGCCAGCGGATGTCTACCGTGAAATTGTCAGTTCCGGCAACAGCCAGTTGCAGTGTTTTCTGACAGGTTCCGTTCATCCGCCATGATAAGGTTGTTTCCCATGGAGATATAACGGAGGTCTCTTCCCGTGGCAACACGCAGATCAGTGCCATCATAGCCAATTGTTCGTCACTGACTTTTTTGCTTTGCCGCAACGATGCTGTGTGTTTGTCGATGAAAGTAGTTGTTAAGTTGGCTGCGATAAACTCAGGGTGAGTGGCCAGCCTGTGCAGATAATCCACATTGGTGGTCACTCCGGCAATATGATATTGCCGTAAGGCTGTCGCCAGGCGTCTGAGTGCCCGTTCCCGGTTTTCATCCCATACAATCAGTTTTGCGATCATCGGGTCGTAAAACACGGAGACTTCATCACCGCACCGGACACCGGTATCCACCCTGACATAACGGGAGGGTTGCGGCGGAGTATGATCTTTGAGGATGCCGGTTTCCGGTAAAAAGCCGTTATCCGGATCTTCAGCGTAGAGACGGGCCTCAAAAGCATGGCCGTTTATCGTAAGTGCTTGCTGTTTTTTCGGCAGTACTTCACCCTGTGCGACCTTGATTTGCCACTCTACCAGGTCTTCACCGGTGATCATTTCCGTCACAGGATGTTCAACCTGCAAACGGGTGTTCATCTCCATGAAATAAAAACTGTCATCTTCATCAAGGAGAAACTCCACTGTGCCGGCACCTTCATAGGCAATGGCTCTGGCTGCCTGCAGTGCCGCTTCACCCATCTGAGTGCGAAGTGCTTCCGTCATGCCGGGAGCGGGGGCTTCTTCAATGATTTTCTGATGACGGCGCTGTAAGGAACAGTCACGCTCAAACAGGTAAACACCATTGCCGTGCTGATCGCAAAACACCTGGAACTCCACATGACGGGGACGGGTGAGGTATTTTTCCACCAGCATAATATCGTCACTGAAGCTGGCCATAGCCTCCCGTCTGGCAGCACTCAGAGCGTCAGCGAATTCTTCATCTTTCCAGACCTGGCGCATGCCCTTACCGCCACCACCGGCTGCGGCTTTCAATAATACCGGATAGCCCATTTCTCTGGCAGCCTGAAGTAATACTGCATCCGCCTGGTCATCACCGTGATAGCCCGGGACAAGCGGAACACCGGCTTTTTCCATAATGGATTTGGCCGCTGATTTTGAACCCATCGCACGGATGGCCTCAGGCGGCGGACCAACGAAAATAATATTGTTGGCACGGCAGCTTTCGGCAAATGCTGCGTTTTCAGATAAAAAGCCGTAACCGGGATGGATGGCATCTGCACCGGTTTTCAGTGCAGTAGCAATGATGACATCGCCACGAAGGTAACTGTCTTTTGACGGGGCTTCGCCTATTTTTACCGCTTCATCAGCCATCGCAACATGCATGGCGTTTTCGTCGGCAGAGGAATAAACCGCCACCGTTGCTATACCAAGTTTCTTAGCAGAGCGGATAACACGGCAGGCAATTTCACCGCGATTCGCAATCAGAAGTTTATTAATCATTACTGCTCTCCTGCCACTGCGCCGGGCGCTTCTCCAAAAAAGCGGTTAACCCTTCCTGGCCTTCATCAGATACGCGGATATCCGCGATTTCCTGACTGGTTTCCTGCATCAGGTTTTCGTCTACCGGACGGAATGCCACATTTCGCACCAGCGCTTTTGCTCTGGCCATGGCCACGGGACCATTTTTAAGCAATTGAGAAACGAGAGTTTCTACCGTGTCATCCAGTTCGTCTTCGGTGACCACTTCACTGAGCAGGCCCAGTCGTCTGGCACGGCGGGCTGAAAATACTTCTGCGGTCTGGAAATAGCGGCGACACACACGGGCACCCATCGCTTCAATGACATAAGGGCTGATGGTGGCAGGTATAAGACCAATCCGGACCTCACTTAAGCAAAACTTGCTGAGTTTGGTACCCACGGCCATGTCACAACAGGCAATCAGACCTACTGCGCCACCGAAGGCTGCACCCTGAACTCTGGCAATAACCGGTTTTGGTAAGGTATTCAGTTTGTTAAGCAAACTGGCAAGGGCGAAAGCATCCTGCTGATTTTCCTCTACAGAATAACCAGCCATTTTTTTCATCCAGCCGGCATCTGCACCGGCACTGAAAGATTTACCTTCAGCCCGCAGGATCAAAACACGAACGTAATTGTCCTGAGCGGCGGTGTCTAAGTAATGAGATAACGCTGCAATAATGGTGTCATCAAACGCATTGTGCTTTTCCGGCCGGTTCAGTGTAATGCTGGCAACGCCGCGCTCATCAATATGGTACGTCACGAAATCGGTTACAGGTTCCATGATCCGGACTCCTTACATGCGGAACACGCCGAAGCGTGTTTCTTCAACGGGTTTATTCAGGGCGACTTTCAAACTCATTCCCAGCACTTTGCGGGTATCGGCAGGGTCAATCACACCGTCATCCCACAGGCGCGCGGAAGCATAGTAGGGGTGTCCCTGCTTTTCATAAGTATCGATAACCGGTTGCTTGAAGGCCTGCTCTTCATCGTCAGTCCAGCTTTCGTTATTACTTTCTTTCTGGTCACGTTTTACCTGCGCCAGAACGCCTGCAGCCTGTTCACCGCCCATCACTGATATGCGGGCATTCGGCCACATAAATAAAAATCGCGGATCATAAGCGCGTCCACACATGCCATAATTGCCGGCGCCGAACGAGCCACCTATGAGAACCGTGATTTTCGGCACTTTGGCGCATGCCACTGCGGTGACCATTTTCGCTCCGTGTTTAGCAATGCCGCCAGCTTCGTATTGTTTACCCACCATGAAACCGGTGATGTTCTGCAGGAAAATAAGCGGAGTCTTGCGTGTTGCGCATAACTGTACAAAGTGCGCGCCTTTCAGCGCACTTTCGCCGAACAGAATGCCATTATTGGCGACAATACCTACTTCCATACCGAAAATGCTGGCAAAGCCGCAAACCAGTGTTGTGCCGTAGAGGGGTTTGAATTCATCAAACTCAGAGCCGTCTGTGATCCTGGCTATTATCTCTCTGACATCATAGGTTTTCCGCGAGCCTTCCGGCACGATGCCGTAGATGTCTGATGCCGGATAGCGTGGCTCTTCCCAGTTTTGTTCTGCCACCTGATACCGGTTCTGCCGGTTCAGTCTACCGACAGCATTGCGTGCCAGCTCCAGTGCATGATGATCGTTATTAGCGAGCTGGTCGGCAACGCCTGAAGTACGGGTATGCACATCGCCGCCGCCCAGTTCTTCAGCACTGACCACTTCACCGGTTGCTGCTTTTACCAGCGGAGGACCGCCGAGAAAAATGGTGCCCTGTTCGCGTACAATAATACTTTCATCGGCCATGGCCGGTACGTACGCACCACCGGCGGTACAGGAGCCCATTACCACAGCGATTTGCGGAATATTTTGCGCTGACATATTGGCCTGATTGAAGAAGATCCGGCCAAAGTGTTCGCGGTCGGGAAATACTTCATCCTGACGGGGCAGGTTAGCGCCACCGGAATCTACCAGATAAATACAGGGCAAATGATTTTCTTCCGCGATGGTTTGCGCCCGTAAGTGTTTTTTGACTGTGAGCGGGTAATAGGTACCGCCCTTCACAGTGGCATCATTGGCAACAATCATGCACTCCAGGCCGGCCACGCGCCCGATCCCGGCGACTACGCCGGCGCAGGGTACGTAATCGTCGTACACTTCCCAGGCTGCAAACTGTCCGATTTCCAGAAACGGAGAGCCTTCATCCAGAAGAACGTTTATACGTTCACGGGCCAGTAGTTTCCCCCTGGCATGGTGTTTCTCCACGGCTTTTTCGCCGCCGCCCTGAGAAATCTGAGCGACTTTGGCTTTAAGATCGTCTGTCAGACGGCGCATACAGGCGGCATTATCTTTAAATTCTGCCGATGCAGAATTCACAGTAGAACGCAGAACGGGCATAACCCCTCCTTACTTATTCAGATTCTTTGAACAGTTCGCGGCCGATGAGCATCCGGCGGATTTCAGAGGTACCTGCGCCTATCTCATAAAGTTTCGCGTCGCGGAGTAAACGTCCCGTAGGGTACTCATTGATATAGCCGTTGCCACCCAGCAACTGGATGGCGTCCAGCGCCATACGGGTAGCCAGTTCCGCCGAGTACAAAATGGCACCTGCAGCATCTTTTCGTGTGGTTTCCCCGCGATCGCAGGATTTTGCAACGGTGTACACATAGGCCCTCGCGGCATTCATCTGCGTGTACATATCGGCAATTTTGCCCTGTACAAGCTGAAATTCACCGATAGACTGACCAAACTGCTTCCGGTCATGAATATAGGGTACGACGATGTCCATACAAGCCTGCATGATACCCAGCGGACCACCGGACAGCACAAGGCGCTCATAGTCCAGTCCGCTCATTAAAATACGGACGCCTTCGCCTTCTTTGCCCATCAGATTTTCTGCCGGCACTTCACAGTCTTCAAACACCAGTTCGCAGGTATCGGAAGAGCGCATACCCAGCTTGTCGAGTTTTTGTGCACGGCTGAATCCCGGGAAATCACGCTCAACAATGAACGCTGAAATGCCCTTGGGGCCGGCCTGTGTGTCAGTCTTTGCATAGATAACAAAGGTATGGGCATCAGGACCATTTGTGATCCACATTTTATTGCCGTTGAGGATGTACTTGTCGCCTCGCTTTTCGGCCTTCAGCTTCATGGAAACCACATCAGAACCGGCGCCGGGTTCACTCATCGCCAGCGCCCCGATATGCTCGCCGCTCACCAGTGCCGGTAAGTATTTTTCTTTTTGTGCCTCAGAACCGTTACGGAAAATTTGGTTTACACATAAGTTTGAGTGCGCTCCGTAACTTAAACCAATTCCGGCTGAAGCGCGGCTGATTTCTTCCATGGCGACAGTGTGTGCAAGATACCCCATGTTGGCACCGCCATAACTTTCATCCACCGTGACACCCAGTAACCCCATGTCACCAAATTTTGTCCATAACTGATTGGGAAAACGGCTTACTTCATCCGCTTCTGTCGCCAGCGGTGCAATCTCCTGCTGAGCAAACTGATGCACATGTTCTCTGAGCATGTCGATTTCTTCGCCCAGACCAAAATTCAATGTGGGGTAGGGTGTTATCATCTGTCGTGTCCTCGTTTTAATTCTGCCAGCTCTTCACGGCAGCGTGCTTCAACTTCATCAAGTTCACCCATCAACATCTGAATGTCTTCGAGTTGCTGACGAAGTACCGCACGCTTTTGTTCCGTCATGCTGAGCATCGTTTCCAGCTGTATGGCTGAATCCGGATTTGTGTCGTAAAGTTCGAAAAGGTTGTTCACTTCCGCCAGCGAGAAGCCCAACCTCTTACCACGTAAAATTAGCTTTAACCTCACCCTGTCTTTGTTATTGTAGATGCGGTTCTGCCCGGTTCTTGAAGGTGTAATAAGTCCTTGTTCTTCATAGAAACGGATGGATCTGGGTGTTATATCAAACTCCTTTGCCAGTTCTCCGATGGTAAAAGTTTGCTCTTCTTTGTTGTTTGTCATGACTGCGCCTTGTCGGTGTCGTTAACCTGTATGCCCGGCCCGTAACAGGCATGACGACTGAGAAACTGTCTTAATACAGGTTTACGTTAACGTAAATTGTAGTTAACGTTAAGGTAAAGTAAGAAAATTGTAACGTCAATAAGTGCAAAGTTTCTGTTACGTTTTCCGGTGATATATGATGTACTGAATATAATTTGTGCAGTACCTGAACTTCCTAAAATAAGTGAGGCAATACAACTATGAGCAATGAAGCGGTAGTAATTGTGGAAGCAAAACGTACCCCTATGGGTGGATTCAATGGCAGTTTGTCTTCTGTGCCATCGACGGAGCTGGGTGCTGAAGTGATCAAGTCAATTTGTACAGATGTGGATTTGAGTCAGATTGATGAAGTTATTATGGGCTGTGTATTACCTGCCGGTCTGGGTCAGGCGCCGGCCAGACAAGCTGCATTGAAAGCAGGACTGCCTTTATCTGCCGGTGCAATTACCCTCAATAAAGTGTGCGGATCCGGACTCAAAGCCGTGATGCTGGCCCACGACCTGATCAAAGCCGGCAGCGCAGAAGTCGTCGTAGCCGGTGGCATGGAAAGTATGAGTAATGCACCGTACCTGTTGCCAAAAGCTCGCACAGGTTACCGTATGGGGCATGGTCAGGTACTTGATCATATGATGCTGGACGGACTTGAGAATGCCTATGATGGTAAAGCCATGGGGTGCTTTGCGCAGGATACCGCTGACAGTGAAGGACTGACCCGTGGTCAGATGGATGAATACGCGTTAACTTCACTTTCCCGCGCGAACGAAGCTATCAACACCGGTGCGTTTGGCAATGAAATTTCTGCTATTACCATCTCTACCCGTAAAGGCGATGTGGTGGTTGATACTGACGAAGGACCGGGTTCAGCCCGTCCTGATAAGATTCCGTCATTGCGCCCTGCATTCAAAAAGGACGGTACGGTCACAGCGGCAAACTCCAGCTCAATTTCCGATGGTGCTGCAGCCCTGCTGGTGATGTCTGAATCGAAAGCCGCGTCACTTGGCCTGACACCACTGGCCAAAGTGGTGGCGCACGCTACCAATGCCATTGAACCTGAAAACTTCACTGTTGCTCCAGTAGGTGCAATGGAAAAAGTGCTCGATAAGGCCGGTTGGTCTAAAGAAGACGTCGATCTTTGGGAAATCAATGAAGCGTTTGCCATGGTAACCATGCTGGCCATTCAAAAGCTGGGTCTGGATGCAGAGAAGGTGAACATTAATGGTGGTGCCTGTGCGTTAGGTCACCCTATTGGTGCATCCGGTGCCCGTATTCTGGTGACGCTTATCCACGCACTGGCTAACAAAGGAGCGAAGAGAGGTATTGCTTCTTTATGTATCGGTGGTGGCGAAGGTGTAGCCCTTGCCGTTGAAATGTGCTGATGGTTGCGTACCTTAGTTACTGAATATAAAGGCAGTGCAATCATGTACTGCCTTTTTTTATCTCTATGATTTGATTAATAAATAACCTTTTAAGCGTCAAGAAAATTTACAAATTAGCAACAGGTTATATATTCCTGCTTGATATATCTTATAAAGATCAGGAAGATAGAACACGTGGTGTGAATTTTGTATAAATATCAGACCTCCGATGACATGGAAGAAGTAAATAAAAATCGGGGAATAATAATAAATGCAGTAAATCCAGAAAGCGGGTTCCACGTTTGTAAATGCGTTAACGCAGATTCAGGCAGGAATAATTCCCGATGCGGTAAAACTGATGTTTTATCTTCTGAAGGAAGCCGCAAAACAAAAAAAGTGTCAATGGGAGACGCAATAAATGACATTTAAGAAAAAACTATTGGGAACAATGGTTTCTATGGCTGTTACCGCGGGTATGACTACCACAGTAACTGCTCAGCAGATTCCAGCCCAGGACCTGACGAAGTTTTCTGTTTCAGGAAACCAAGCTAATGTCAAAAAGGGTTCCGGTGTTTACATCATCCAGATGAAGCAGGCACCAGGTATCACCTACGCAGAGGAAATCGGGGAGCTCATCCCAAATAAACAACACGTCGCATCGAGGGGTAACCAATACGCCTCAGACACCAAACAAATCCGCAATTACACCAGCAAATTAAAACGCAACCAGCGTGCCGCAGCAGCCGCCGTGGGTAACGTTAAAATCATCCATAACTATGTTCACAGCTTTAACGGATTTTCAGCAAAGTTAACGCCTGCCCAGGCAAAAGCATTACGCGCTAATCCTGAAGTCGCCAGCGTCTGGGAAGATCAGATGGTGAAAGTAGACACGGCTAATACTCCTGAGTTCCTCGGCCTTACCGGCGCGGGTGGACAGCATACTCTGGGTATTAAAGGTGAAGATGTGATTGTCGGTATTCTTGACACGGGTATCACACCGGAAAACCCGAGTTTTGCTGATGACGGCTCTTACTCCGATCCGGCTGACATCGGTTGGCAGGGTGCCTGTGATACCGGTGAAGAAGCACAGGCAGGCACATTTGCCTGTAACAACAAACTTATCGGTGCACGTTTCTTCCCTGAGACTTTCCAGTCTGTTTATGACATTCAAACAGAGTTAGGTGAATTTATGTCTCCCCGTGACGCCGATGGTCACGGTAGTCACACAGCCAGTACTGCTGCCGGTAACGAAGGCGTGTCTGCTGTAATGAACGGCACTGAAATTGGCGTAATGTCCGGTATCGCGCCGCGTGCCCGTGTTGCCATGTATAAAGTGTGCTGGAACTCTGACTACGTTAACCCGCAAGGCGGTGACGAAGCCGGCTGTTTCTACGGCGATAGTATGGCTGCAATTGAACAGGCTATTGTTGATGGTGTGGATGTACTCAACTATTCCATCGGTGGCAGTCTGACTGACCTGACCGTGCCTTCTACTGCAGCCATGTTACGTGCGGCACAGGCTGGTGTATTTGTTTCAGTTTCAGCCGGTAACTCTGGCCCTGCAGCATCTACCACCGGCACACCTGCTCCCTGGGTAACCACAGTGGGCGCCTCGACTTATGACGGTACAACTGTTGTAAATGGTCTTGAAGTCACCCAGTTCGATGAAACCAGTACGGTTGCATTTACCGAAGGTTCAATTACAAAACCACTGAGTGAAACAGGTCCTGTGACCGGTTCACTAGTTGTAGCTGAACCACTGCTGGCCTGTTTTGACGGTGCAGCATCTACGCCACTTGATAACGCTGATGATATTTCAGGAAACATTGCGTTAATTCAGCGTGGTTCCTGTGCATTCTCGCAAAAAGTTAGCCGTGCACTGGATTCAGGTGCGACTGCTGTCGTGGTCTATGACAATGGCGGCGGTGTGACCGTAATGGGCGGCGATTTTGTCGGCGGCATCCCCGGCGGTATGGTTACTGAAGCTGTGGGCAGCATGCTGAACTCTTCAGCGGTTGAAGGCGGCAATGTGACCGTGACAATGAGTGCCGGTACCTACGTTGAACAAGAGGAAACAGGCAATATCATGGCTGATTTCTCAAGCCGTGGCCCGAATGCCTCTACACTGGATGTTATTAAGCCGGATATCACAGCCCCGGGTGTTCGCATCCTGGCTGCAACCACTGACACGCCAATGTTCGGCGAGCAGGGTAAGCAAGTGGCTTACTTAAGCGGTACGTCAATGTCTTCCCCGCACATTGCCGGTATGGCAGCGCTGCTTATCGATCAGCATCCTGACTGGACTCCTGCTCAGGTTAAATCTGCACTTATGACTACTGCTTATCAGGATGTCACCAAAGAAGATGGCAGCACACCGGCTGATCCGTTTGATTTTGGTGCTGGTCATGCTGCACCGGTTTCTGCTATGGAACCCGGCTTAACCTTTGATGCTTCTTTCTTCGATTACATGGGCTTTATGTGTGGTCTGGACGAAGAATCATTTGTTATCAGCGAGTCAGGTTATGATTGTGCCACTTATGAGGCCAATTACTTCCCGACTGATCCAAGTCAGCTGAACTATCCGTCAATTGCTATCGGTGAATTGTCCGGTGCTGAAACTATCTACCGTTACGTTTCTGACGTAACTGGTGCAGACAGCACTTACACCATTTCAATTGAAGGTCTGGATTCACTGGATGTTTCTGTTCAGGGCTATAACAGCGAGCTTACGCCGGTTCAGGGCGGTGTGGTAGAAGTTGCAGCAAACGGCACCTCAGCATTCGCACTGACAGTAGCGAAAACAGAAGAAACTGTTCTTGATGAATGGATCTTCGGTGCAGTGGTACTTGAGGGTGATAACGGTAAAGTTGTTCGCAGCCCGGTAGCAATTATGCCGGCAGCGGATGAGAACATTTCTGCACCTGAGAGCGTTTCTGTAGGTCTGAACTCCCGTGGCCGTGGTTTCTTCTCAGTGGGAATGAACTATACCGGTCGTGCAAGTATCGACTACGCAAGTCTGGTTGCACCTGAAGTGGTTACAAGCACCGTTGAGCAAGATCCTGACAGCTCGTTCGCATTCAACGAAGACGGTTTGTCTACTACCTTGTTCCACATCCCTGAAGGGACCACCATGGCCCGTTTCAGCTTACGTGACGAACTGGTAGAACAAAGCGGTACTGACCTTGACCTTTACGTTTACCGCTGTGAAGGCTGGTTATGTTCAGAAGTTGGTGTGTCTGCATTCGGTGGTTCTGATGAAGATGTTGTTCTGATGAATCCTGAGCCGGCAGCTAATGTTGGCGTTGGTGATGTCTATATCGTTTGGGTTCACGGTTGGGATCTGAATGGCGCGACGGAAACTGACTTCCAGATGCCTGTATGGGTAGCCGGTGGTAAAGACAGCAGCAGCCGTTTCAGCATGTCATCCCGTGCGGTTGACGGACGCCTTAATGACGTTCGTATCATTACCCGCGGTCTTGCGTCTGGCGTACCTTACATGGGTACCGTGACGTTCTTCGATGGTGATGGCCAGGAACAGGGCACCACAATCGTTGAAGCTGTAAAACAATAATCAGAGGAAACGGGTACAGTGATTTTCACTGTACCCACACATTAAAAAGGCAGAAGTAACATGAAAAAACTAAAAGCACTCTTTAGCGCAGCCGTACTGGCTTGTTGTTCAATGATGTTTGCAGCGCAAAGTCAGGCTGCAATTATCTCTCAGTCTGTATATGTTGGTGGTCTTGAAATCATTTCTTATGACCTCGAACTGGATAACAGCCTGATCAATTCAGGGATGGGGGCAATCAGCACTTATGATGGCCTGGCGTTTAACCTGGTTGATTTCTATATCCCTCTGGCAGACGGCTGGAACCCCGTTTTGAACGATTTCGAAGCTGTTGTCGATGTAGATAATATCTTCGCGGGCGTTGAATTTTTATATGTAGATGCAGAGGATGATTTCCCCTGGTACTACAGCGTTTATTACGATGCATTCTCCACAATTGATAATTACGTAGCTATTTTCTTTGCCGGCGATTATCAGTTAGAAGCATTTGAAGATGACGTAATGGTTGTTAACTCAGTAAGTCTGTCTGAACCTTCAGTGCTGGCACTGTTTGCTCTGGCGTTCGGCGGCATGATGGTACGCCGTCGTCGCGCGTAAGCAGTTTACTGTTATGATTAAGGCCTTCCCGATGAAGGCCTTTTTTTATTCCTCATTAATTACATCCATTTTATCTGCTCAGTCAGATAAACAGGTCGGTCCGGCGCAACCGTTGCATCACTTGTAAATGCCGGGAGATACTATGATCTTTGTACCGGCACTTTCCTTATTAAGAATAAGTCGTTAACCTGTAGCCGTTGGCGTTCAGTGAGTTTGCCACCGGTAGTTTTCCATTTCCCCGAGGTTGTTTGTTTGTCAAAACGGTATTTATTCCTGTTTCTTGCGCTGGTTGCTTTAGCCGGCAAGGTGCCGGTGGCCGTTGCTGCCGGAGAACAGGTTGTCACGTACTGTATCGATCCCGACTGGATGCCTTATGAAGCCATGCGTAACGGCAAACATATTGGGATCTCCGCAGATTATCTCGATGTTATCAGTAAGCTCTCTCATCTCAGGTTCGAACTCATCCCCACGGAGAGCTGGCAGGATTCGCTTGCGGCTGTAGAGTCCGGTGCGTGTATGGTGACGACAATGATCAACCGTACACCCTCAAGAAGCCACTTTTTGAACTTTACTACCCCGTATATAGAAGTACCTAACGTACTGGTAGGCCGTAACGGTACGCCTATCGTTCAGGGGTTTGAAGGTGTCGGCAATCGTATCGTCGGTGTGGTCAGCGGTTTCAGGCATGCGGAATACCTTGCCCGCTACTATCCTGATTTGCTTACGGAGTATGTTGATTCTGAGGTGAGCGGGTTACAAAAGCTATCTAAAGGCGACATCGATTTAATGGTGGGTTCACTGATGGGCGTTTATTCTGCAATAAACGCTCACGACTTTTCAGATCTGCAAATTGTCGGTTTTGCCGAGCCTTTTGATATGCTTTCCTTTGGTGTGAATAAGAATCATGCCGAACTGGTTCCTTTACTGAATAAGGCGATTTCGTCTATACCTGAATCCCGTAAAGTTGATATTTATAAACGCTGGAATGCTGTTCGTCAGGTAAAGCAGAGCCGGTATGGGTTTGTGCTCGGTATCGTGTTTATCGCTATTGCACTTGTTGCTGTAGCCGCCTGGCGAAAACGGGTAATTAGCAGTTACCAGCGCCAAATCAGCCAGAAAAACGATGAAATTGAAAGCTTGCAGTCTTCGTTACTTGAAAAGAACCGTACACTGGAGTTTTTATCCACGCGGGATGAAGTAACCGGCTTATACAACCGCAATTATTTCATGCAAAAGGCTGAAGAAGAGATCTCAAGGCATTTGCGTTTCCAGACTCCCTGTACACTGATTGCGATTGAAATTACTGAGAACGGTAATAAACTCAGGGCAGGAGCACACACAGACAGTCTATGTAAACGACTCACCAGTGCTTGCTTAACCACAGTAAGAGATGTGGATATTACGGCAAGGTGCGAACCTGATAAGTTTATGATTTTATCACCGCAAACGAACCTTGCGGCAGGCGACAGCCTGGCGAACCGTTTACTTGAGTGTCTGAAAGCAGAAGCAGATCCTACAATCATTTTTATCACAGGAGTGGCTGAACTGCAGAGCGGCCAACGTTATTCCGAATGGAACGACGACCTTAACAGAGCTCTCAGTGCTTCCCGTCGTCAGGGCGGCAACGTAGTCGCGTTGGCAGAGTAGGTTTTGGTAGAGTAAGGCCGGCAGAGGCTTAGCCGGAGGTATCCGGCTCATAGTGCCACTGATGGCCTTCATAGCGGATTTTGCAGCGTTCGTATTCCCGTTCTGAGCGCCAGTTACGGTTATTCAGTTTGGCTGATACGCCGGCGTAAATTCGTTTGTTGGCCTTTAACTGAATACGGTTTTCATATTGCGTTTTCAGCTTTTTCAGTTCCGACGCTTTCAGTTCCAGCCAGTTTAATAACGCTGTTTCATTATTCAGAAGAGATTTTGCTTCGGTTATTTTGTGCTTTAAATCTTTATGGATGGTACGACCGGAGATGACCTCCAGTTTCTCGCGGTGGCGGGAGTTATTCTCCCGTAGCTGGCGTAGCAGTTCATCAATGGTTTCTTTACGCTCCATCAATGCACTCATCCCCCCAGTAAAATCTACTTTCAGCGTACTGCCTGAAATCGCGCCCAGTGTGCCGGCTTCAACTTTGTCTTCGCACACAATTTCACAGGCAAACAGATTACCCATTGGTTTGGATATGTTTCCTACAGTGACAGAACCACCGGCCTTCAGGCGGCTGTAGGCCATTTGTCTGCCCACGGTAATATTCTTACCGGCAATAATATACAGCCCCTGGCCATGCTGAACGTGAATGCTGCCGCCTGCGATAAGCGTGCATGCATAACCTTCAGCGTTATCGGTAACCTTACCCATTGCACCTTCAGTGATGATGATATCGCCGCCGGCTTCAATGATTGCAGATTCAACAAAGCCGTTAATCGTGATGTCTTTGGTTGCTTTGATTTTCATTTTCTCTGCAACATCACCATTCACCAGAACAGCACCGTCATAGGTGACATGTCCGCTGCCCACATTGACACCATTGCAAATAAAGGTGTCGTCAATATTCATGCGATGTTCATGGTATTTCGGCATCCCGGAAATCGTCGCCACCAGCATGTTCTCATCTTCATTACTGACGGCGGTACCGGAACCCATTTTAAATTCCAGCCATTCACCGGGCTTGGGGTAAAGTACCGTGTCTTTAACGTCATAGCCTTTACGGCCTTGAGTCGGTGCTGTTCTGCGCACTACCGGTGTGCCGGTTTTCACACAGACGACGTCGCCAAGATTCCGGAGATCCGCTTTTTCGCCGTCACTGGTCTGAGGCTTGAGGACCCGCTCAAGTGCATTCGGGACCAGCGGAATAAATCTTGAACCCTTTCCGTTTCTGGGAGGGAGTCCCCTGGCCACTACAGCATTGAGCACCTGGCCGGGTTCTGCTTTTTCCGCTTCTTTCAATAGCATATTGATGTGGCGCATGCCCACGCCACGGCGTATGCGCTGTTTCCAGGCGAGGTTACGGATAGTAATGGCATTAGGCATTCTGCCGCCGTAGGGAGCGGTAAGCCGCAAAGTGGCGTGCATGTTGTCTTCACTGATAACAAAGTCGACTTCTGCATGACGCAATTCAGCAATGTCTGCGGTAACCGGCGTCTTGTCGCCGGTTTTATGATAAAGGTTTGCTTTGTCACATGCTGATTTCAGGGCTTTTTCTGACAGATAAAAATCGCTGTAAGCACCACTGGCTAATTCAGATTTAATGGTGCTCAGATCTGCTTCCTTTTCCATTTCGGCAGGAAGTAAGCTAAGGGTGACAAACTGAGTATCGCTGTTGTAACTGAAAGAAATACCTTTCATCTTCTGTTCCATGAGACTACGCCAATACCATATCGGCAAACTGCTACTACGTCTTTAGTCTACTTTATAGTGACAGTTGCGATGAGGTCAAAGGTTTTGAGCGTATTGATATAGCGCCCTGAGTATAGCTTGTCTGTTCGGATCGTTCTGATGCTCATGCGCCAGCGTTTCCAGTTCCATCATAAACAGTTCGAGGGTAACCGTGGCGGGCGAATCTTTATCAGTCAACCTGTATTGTCTGTGTGCCTGCCAGCGGTGCATTTCATCAGCATTCAGCGTGTAAGGATAATTACGTGCACGATAACGGAACAGCAGGGTTTTTAAGGTCTGGTTCTGTGTTTGTGATGCCAGCCGGTCAAGCGCTTCCGGTGCGCTGGCATGCACCTGCTCACACCAGCGGCGCTCTTCATCTGACAAAAATCCACCACTGTAAAGGGAATGATCGGCGTCATTATCAACGTCATCATGAGGCGTGTTATACACATCAGACAACTTTTGTGTGATATCGCTGGCCGCTAAACGCTTGTAATTTTCCAGGCACTGCTCTCTGTTCAGCCCCAGCCGTTCAGCATTTTCTTCCGTCATGGCTTTTGCCGTTGTGACAAAAGGCGACCGGTTGATGTGAATAAGCTTTAGACCGGGACGGGGTTCATCCCCCAGCTCTGAAGCTGGTGTATACAGCTTTTCCCGGATGGTATCTGCATCATCGTTTAACAGCGGTTCTATGGGCTGAGACAAATCGACGGCGATAATGGCATTACTGTTAACGGGGTGCATGGCAATTGGCATTACCCAGGTACAACAACCCTGACTGGCGGGAATTTTAGACGAAATATGCAACAGCACAGAAGGCTGCTGCAGATTAATCTGCTTTAATACGGCATGTTTACTGCGCAATGAAAACGCATAGTCATAAAGTTTTGGTTGATGTTGCCGTATCAATTTTGCCAGCGCGATAGTAGCGCGAACATCCGAAAGTGCATCGTGAGCCTGACTATGTTCCAGTTCATTGGCTTTGGCCAGTTCTTCTAATTTGAATACCGGTGTACCATCGTCTCTCACCGGCCAGTTAATACCCTCTGGGCGCAGGGCATAGCAGGCCCTGGCAAGATCAATAATATCCCAGCGGGAATTGCCGTTTCGCCACTCTCTGCCATAAGGGTCATAAAAGTTGCGATAAAAGAGGGTGCGGCTGACTTCATCATCAAAGCGAATACTGTTATAACCAACCACGCAGGTGTTGGGCTGGCTCATTTCTTCATGGATACGTCTGGCGAAATCAGCCTCAATCATACCGTCACGCAGTGATTGCTGTGGTGTGATGCCGGTGATCAGGCAAGCCTGAGGGTGGGGCAACACATCATTGGCAATTTGCGCCATAATATTAACGGGCTTTCCAATAACATTTAATTCTGCATCGGTACGGATGGCAGCAAATTGAGAAGGGGTATCTTTGAGCGGGTTAGCGCCCCAGGTCTCGTAATCGTGCCATAGCATTGATGGCGCATATTGTGTCATTGGTAAATAAAATCCATTAGAAAAACGTTACGCGGGGCACTATACCAGCGCAGCAGGGTGCAAGCCAGTTTGCGGCTGATGAACTGATCCTCCGGACGATGTAAAACATGAACAACAATAAGGAAAAGGAATGAAAACGTTTCTCGCAGCTGTGATATGCGGCGCTCTGACATTAAGTTCGCAGGTAGTGGCGGCTGAAGAAAAACCGGTGGCAATCGTTATCCACGGCGGCGCCGGAACCATTTTACAGAAGAATTTCACGCCGGAACTGGAAAAAGCCTACAAAGATACCCTCAGCGAGGCGGCAAAAGCAGGCTACGCTTTGCTTGAGCAGGGCGAACCCGGTGAAAAGGCAGTAATTGCTGCCATCCAAATTCTGGAAACCTCACCGTTGTTTAATGCCGGCATTGGGGCAGTGTATACCTGGGAAGGTGAACACGAACTGGATGCCTCATTAATGCACGGCGGCACCCATAACGCCGGTGCGGTGGCGGGCGTAAAAACCATCCGGAGTCCAATCGCTGCAGCATCGGCCGTCATGCACTTATCTCCCCATGTCATGCTATCCGGTGAAGGGGCAGAAGCTTTTGCAGAAGAGCAGGGGCTGACGCTGGTGGATAACCACATTTTTGACACTGAAAGACGCCTTGAATCACTCAAAAAAGTAAAAGCCCGTATGGAAAGTGCAGGTTTGTACGGCGGTCAGAAAGGCAATGAACGTTTCGGTACAGTGGGCGCGGTTGTGCTCGACAGCGAAGGCAATCTGGTAGCTGGCACTTCAACCGGCGGTATGACTGCCAAGCGATACGGCCGCATCGGCGATTCGCCCGTGATTGGTGCCGGAACCTGGGCTGACAACGAGAGTTGTGCGGTGTCGGCGACGGGGCATGGTGAGTTTTTCATCCGTTATCATGTTGCAGCAGATATTTGTACCCGTATGAAATATCAGGGCACAACGTTAAAAGAGGCGTCTGATACAGTTATTTTTGATGTGCTCAAACCGGTGGGCGGTGACGGCGGCATTATTGCCATTGATAAAGAAGGCAATATTGCAGCACCGTTTAACTCAGCGGGCATGTACAGAGCAAAAATTGACGGTAAAGGTGTTCTTTCCGTGGGCATTTTTGAGCGGTGGGAAATATTGTAAAAATTATGTACAAATCCGGCTGAATTTATTCGCGTCCGGGCCACGGAGGGTCTAGGCTGAAAGTAACGACACGTCATGGTGACGTACTGGAGGCTAAACATGGAATCTTTGCAAGTAAGCGATTATATGAATCATCATCCGGTGAAGTTGACCGAAGACATGACCGTTGCCGAAGCCGTTGAAAGACTGCTGGCAAATAACCAGACCGGTGGCGCTGTTCAAAATGCGCGGGGGCAGGTGACGGGGTTCTTATCCGAACAGGATTGTCTGAAGATGATGATTGAGTCGAGTTATTATCGTGAGCAAGTGTGTCGGGTGAAAGACATTATGCAAACTACCGTCAGTGCAGTGAAACCCTGGAATTCTGTACTGGAAGTGGCGCAGCGACTGATTAACGAACGCCCGAGGGTTTTCCCTGTTATCGACGATGACGGTGTACTCGTTGGCGTGATAAACCGTGCCGCTGTTCTGAAAGCCATTGATAAGCAGCTTCAGTCGGGCTACGACAAAATGGCTGTTTAAGTTACCGCTTACACCGGCAGACATTAAAAAATAAACCCTTGCTATTAACCATAGCAAGGGCCCGTTCTCCGTTTTGCACTAAGCCGTTATTTCCGGCGATGTTGGCGGATAAATTCTGCCAGCGATGAACCGGAAACCAGTTTGAAGTTTTGTTGCTGAGAGGGCATCACGTTGTGTCCATCCTGGACAACCAGCAAGCCATCAGGCAGGTTTTCGCCGAAGGGCAGAGACATAGTTTCCAGACCGTCTGTTTCTGAAACCCCGTCGATGCCTTTTTGAAGATCAGGCACAATATCAAACGTGCCCAGCAAATGGTTATTCGTTGTGGCGTAAACGGCGTAGCGGTGATTGCCCTGACTGGACACTATCAGATAACGTTCCCCGTCCACATCAAACAGGCCCATACCTTCAATATCGTCTTTTACCGCACCGTCTGCTTTTGCAATCAGTGACGGCTCAGGGTTACTGATATCCAGGCTACGCTTCCACACGCCGGTATCTTCTTCGCCGTAATACAGCATGGCATTTTCATCGTCTGCCACGCAGCCCTCAGGCTGTGAAGGAACGGTAAACCGGTCGATGACCTTGCCCGTTACTTTGTCTTTTTCAAATGACAGGCGATGCCGCTCGTAACTGCCATCCGTATCGTTCACCAGTACGTCAACACCGTTTGTATGTTGGTACAGGCACAGACCATAAAGATCGTTTAATTGCGAGGGCAGCTTCCCGGCAGGTACAGCGTTTCTGGTTGCAGGTTCCAGCAGGAATATATCAACCGTGCGGGTAGTGCGGTTTGACGCTGCGGCAATGGCAAGTTCCTGTCCGGCTACCTGCCAGCGGGACCGCACGTCGACGTTATTTAGCCTGCCTGCATTCAGATGTTGAAGTCGCTTGCCTGAAAGATCATACAAGTCCAGCCCGGATTTTTTGTCTGTACCGATTATCACAGAGGATTCCGGTGCTTCGTCGTTGTACCATATGGCCGGATCGTCAGCGGCATCACCAAAGCGGGCAACGGGATCGGTTTCTGCGAATGCGGTTAAATGCCCGTCTGCCGGTTGTGTGCGGCGGGTTGCCGTTTGTGGTGCTGATACCGGTAATACAGCGGTAAACAGGCTTTCGCTGTCATCGTCATACAGGCCGATCACAGTGTTGTTGTTAAACGGGGCAGCCCTGACTGCTTCCCATTTATGTTCTCCGTTTATTTTAAATTCACTGATGCTGTCATTCTGGAAAACATTCACCACCGGAGCGTCAGGGGAAACGAATACTGTCAGTCCTGCTGCCTGGCCTACTCCTTCAACGCCTTCGCTTGTTACGCCGTGCTGTTGCGTCATAATAAGGGAGCGGCCATCACCGGCTTCGGCGTGATGGTCGTATTGCCACAATCCGGTATTTTCATCAGCCAGATAGACATAGCCGTTTTGCACATCGGCCTGGCAACTTTTAATGCCCGGGCCTGTGTTAACGGTTCGTATTTCTACAAAGTGGTCGTCTGCCAGCCAGTGCTGCTTCATTTGTCCTGTGGCGTCTGCTGTGGTCAGTGTCAGATATTCACCGGAAACAGATAAACACAGCGCTTCAATATCAGCCAGATCTGCCTGCAGCGATTGCTGTTTTTCAAACTCGTCAGTACCGGTGTTGTAGCGGTACAGCTCAACACCATAGGTATCTTTGTTAAGCGCCGCAACGGTCAGCGTGCCGTTGTGCTGCAGAATGTCGGATTGACTGAAGTGACCGGGTAGTGTGCTGATTATTTTCTGATCTTTACCGGTCAGAATCAGGCCCTGGGTTTCGCTGGTAACCAGATAATGCAACTGATTGTTGATGACCAGCGGGGTTAACTGATTACCTTCAATTGAAAAGGCTGTTGCATCGATGGTGACAGGGTCGGCCATTACCTTTCCCGGCGCAAAAAGCAGAGAGGCAAACAGAAAGGCGAGGGGAGTATGTTGTTTTTTCACTTTAAATCTCATTGAAATCGTTAGCAGTATGAGGGAAGAAAATCGAGGTGCAGCATCAGCCGCACCACGGTGCCTGCAGGTTACATTTGCCAGGTAAATCCAAGTTCAAATGTACGGCCGTATTCTTCGTACTGCGCATTGCGGTTTCGCTGGTCGAAATAGTGGTAGTAAGGCTCGTCGCTCAGGTTAATGCCGTTGAAATAAATCAACATGTCATCATTGATGTAATACTTGCCTGAGAAATCAAGCTGGTGGTGATCGTCTTCCATACGAAGCATATCGCCATCGATTTCTTCCAGGTTCTCGCTCTTGTACGTCATAGTAAGACGCAGGCTGACCAGGTTGTTTTCGTAGCCTAACGTAAGGTTACCCACCGTGTCTGACTGGTTGGGCAGGCTGGTTTCAAATGTTTCACCGTCAAGCAGGGTCGTTGCATCAGAGGACGAGAACGTACCGTTCGCTGACATTAAAAAGCCGTTATCAAAAGCTTTCACCCATGACAGCTCAAGGCCGTGTAAGCTGGCAGACTCACCATTCACAGGCTGTACCACTTCGTCATAGCCCTGCCAGTCTTCTGTACCGGCTACGTCTGCATATACGACAAAATTATCTATGTCTTTATAGAAGTAACCGGCAGAGAGCACACCGATTGCGCCGGGATAATACTCAACAGACAGGTCAATGTTGGTAGATTCATACGGTTTAAGTTGCGGGTTACCCACTTCGGCTTCCCGTTCAGTGACAAAGCTGTCGCCGTCTTCTTCTGTTTTACTCTCGATGATCTGGTAAGCCGCCACATCTTCAAACTTAGGTCTTGCGATAGTTTGTGTAAATGCGCCGCGCAACACGACTTTATCATTGAGGTCGTATCTGAGGTTCACACTTGGAAGCCAGTTGTCGTAGTCACGGTCCGCGTTCCAGGCGGTATTGATCACTTCTTCAACGTCCGTTTCTTCATTTTCAACCAGTTCAACCCGCATACCGTCAGTGCTGAAGTCCGTGCGCTCATAACGTAAACCGGCAACCACACGAAGGGCATCAATGTTGGCTGTTACCATAGCGTAGGCCGCGAAGATATCTTCATTATTTACATAAGACGCCCCGTTAGACTCTACCTCAGAGTCCAATTCGGCCAGTTCAAGACTATTGCGGTTACTGTTATAATTATTTCGCAATGCGTTTCTGTCCAGTCCGTCGCCAAAATCACCTATATTCCAATCCGGAGCAGCAGTTGCAAATCCTTCACCTGTGATGCCATCAAAGTCACCATCATAAATGGATATCTGGCTTGTATTTATTTTTTCACGGCTGCGGTATTTGCTACCAAATTTAAACTCGCCCTGATAATCGCCTAAGGTAATACCGCGGACAAAGTCAATTTTTGCACTCGTCTCGGTATCCTTCGTATAGTTATCTTCAAAACTGATTTCGTCTAAATCATAGTTGGCCAGTTGCATGGCTTCTGCATTCTGTGTGAGCTGCGGAATGCGGGTGTCGAGGTCAGCACTGATGCTGGCGTTATCCTGAACAAATGTGTAGTAAAGGGCATCAGGTTCGTCTTCCTCAGACTTTGCATAACCCAACTGCCAGTTGATATCCCAGGTATCCAGTTGATGTTCACCGCCGGCCGCAACGGTCATAATCGTTTGTTTCTCGTATCTGTCTTTGCTTTCTCTGGCAATTTCAGAGTCTTCGCCATCAAAGGTAAAAATATTCGCCTGACGATACTCGTTGTCAGAAAACTCGCTGTAAAGGGTTCGCAGGAAATACTGATTGTTGAAGTCAGGACGGAAATCGAAATTGACCGCAGCACCTAAACGCTCACGGGTGATGGTATAGTCACGCTGTTCCAGTTCATCATCGCCGTTGCTTTCAATATTGTCGGAACCAAAATCACGTTCAAACCATGAAAGCGCTGCGGCAACACCAAAGGATTCATTAAACTTGTGGGTCAGGCTGCCAGACAATTTCGGGCTCGTTTTATCTACCAGCTCATTGTGGCTGGCCTGCATGGTAAGTTTGGCCGTGTCCTGCTGGTAATCAAAGGCACTGACACTTTTCACTTCGATGGCACCACCGATAGCGTCACCATCCATATCTGCTGTGACCGATTTTGACACTTCAAGAGTCTGAATTAGTTCTGATGGGATAACATCCAGTGCTACAGAGCGCACACCGGCTTCCGGCGAAGGAATGTTAAGTCCGTTAATGGTAACGTTATTTAAGTTAGGATCGATACCGCGGATCCCAACAAAGCGGCCTTCACCCTGATCCCGCTCAATCGACAAACCCGGTAAGCGTTGTAATGCTTCAGCGGCATTTTGATCCGGGAACTGACCAATGGCGTCGGCAGAGACAATGGATGAAATGCGATCTGATACCCGCTGCTGGTTAATGGCACTTGCCTGGCCGCTGCGTTGTCCTTTCACCAGAATATCGGCGATGGCTTTGCCATTATCAGACAGTGCAATAACAGGAGAAACAATGCCTGTTTCCGTTACATTAACCACTTCTGTGACAGGTTGCGCGCCCAGATAGCTAACCTGAAGTGTGTAAGCACCTGCGGGCAGGGAAGGAAAGCGGAAGGTACCGTCTCTGCGTGATTCGGTAACAAGATTCAATTCTTTAAGTGTGATTTGAGCACCCGCAAAAACACGGGAGTTGTCGTCGTTTGTCAGTTGTCCGGCAATTTCTCCGGCATTCACTGACAAGGCAGCAGAAGAAAGGCTGAGCGCAGCTAAACAATGAGTGGTCAATTTTGAAAGACGAAGCATGAGTGCATTCCTGAATTTATAACGTTGTGTTAAGTGACTGGCCGCTACGCTAGAAAGAGTTAATGACAATTTTGTGACCGCATGATGACAGCGACTGTCATAAATACCTGATTTTATTATTTATTATTGTAAAAAATAAAATGGTGAGCCATTTTGACCCGAAGCTAACTCATTGAAGTTAATAAAGTTATCGCAATTGCGGGGAGTTTGACGCAGCAAATGATCACCGGATTGTCACATTGGTGAGCCAAAATGACCCTGTTATCACAGATATAAAACGGGTAAATCATCATTTCACCCGTCTGATTTAAGGTTTTTACAGGTTATGAATGCGGTTTTTCGTTACCGGCAAAGTCATCTCATTGGTGCCAGTATTGGCGCTCAGTGCATTGCATTATATTTAAGTTTTTCCCATGGACAGTTAAAGCCATTTGATGAGATTGCCTGGCTGGATGTCACCGGCGAGGGCAGCGTTATGCTGTTCGCATTTGCCTGGATTATTGCTGCTATTGCCAGCCGGCCACCCGGAAGGGTAACCACCTTGCTGGTGGCTGGCCTGAACTGTTTTGCATTTACCGCATTGCTCGATTTTCTGGATGAAATGTTCACTTACTCCGCAGCTTCAGACTGGTTAAGCATGCTGGAGTCTATGCCGGCTGCCTTTGGTATGGTGATCATGACAGCCGGATTGCTGGGCTGGCACGAAGAACAAAAAGCACTTAACAGGCAATTGCAGCGCAGAGAGTGGGCTTTACGTAATCATGGGCAGATAGACAGCGTCACGCAACTCTATCTGGCGGATTACTGGCAGGAACGTCTCACAGACCTGAAGCACCAGGGCGGCAGAGGCAGTGCAATCATGATAGACATAAACGGCTTCTCACGGTTTAACGAGGCCCACGGTTATGCCGAAGGTGACCGTTTTTTGCAGGAAATTGCCCGCTTACTGGTCATGCATGTACGTGAGACAGATCTCGTTTGCCGTTATGCAGGAGACCGGTTCGTGATTTTAATGCCTGATACAGCACATCCGGATGCCCGCCGGATTGCCGGCGATATTCAAACGTCGGTACATTGTCTGGCATTTAAAAGCGGCGCCAATACAACGGCCTTGTTTCAGTCTGTCCGTACGGCTGTTGGAGAGTTTGATGCACACCATAACAGCGACAGGTTGTTGTCAGATCTGCAGGACCAGTTAAATCATCAGGATACGCAGGCAGCATGAAACAGCCGGGTCATCATTTATCTTCAGAGCCTTTGTTGAATCCGGAAACCCGGTGTATCAGCGCATCGCCGTTTTGCCAGACGCTGCTTAATGTGGCGTGTGCCAAAGGGGCAGATAAAAACAAGGTGCTTCGGGGAACCGGTATTTTCGATACAGACCTCACGCACGAGCGTGCTTTTTCGCCGTTACAGATAGCTGCCCTTGTGCTGAATGCGGATAAATACGCCGGCGTGCGGGATTTTGCCTTTCAGGCCGGGCAGGCACTGGCTACATCACAATATAGTGGTGTCCTCAAAGCCATGGCATACAGTAAAAACCTGAGGCAGGCTTTACTGATTTTGCGTCGATTTACATCTCACATATCGCCGTTAGTGTCGTTTGGCGTATACCCAAGGCCGCAGGGTATAGTGATCACGCTGCGGGACAGTGCCGGCAAAAATAAAGCGTTCGATGCTGCATCACTCATGGTCTGTTCCGCCTTCATCGCGTTAACGAAGCAATGGTGCGGTCAGAGACTGCCTCTTAGTTTTCATTTTCCGTTTTCCCGCCCCCGACATATCGCTGAATTTGAAATGCACCTCGGACGGCGCCTGCATTTCGATTCTCCCTGTTTTTACATTGCGATAGATAACGCCTCCTTACAGAAGCCTTTTTTGCATTACGATACCTATTTGCTGAAAGCATCGGTTTCTCACTATAAAAAGCAATTAATCAGCGGTGTACAGCTGCCGGATTTTATCCGAAATGCAGTTATGCGTAACCCGCATCTTTGCGCTACAGACCTGGCTTCAGCGCTGGATATCAGCCCGGCCACACTGAAGCGAAGACTAAAAGCTTGTCACTGCACGTTTTCAGCGCTGGTTGATGATGTACGGCGGGAACAGGCTATATTTCTGTTACAAATTTGCCGGTTATCTAACGAAGAGAGTGCCTTGCGACTTGCCATTTCCGACCTTACAAACTTCCGGCGCGCAGTAAAACGCTGGACAGGTTTAACGCCCGGCGAGTTGCGAAGCCGTTAAACAACATAACGGCTTTATGGTAGACTCTTCCTCTTTTTCGATGTCCCAGAGTAGTAAGGAAAGAGTCTTGTCTTCTGAGCCAGCCGCGCCTTCTGTTTCTTCATTATACGACCAGTTGTCATTGTGTATGCTGGCCGATCGTTTTCCTTTACGCCGTCGCATTCAAAAACTCAGCGGGTTGATTAAATCTCAGTCTGAACAGGCGGCTGACGCCATCAGTGATGTTATGCAGCGCATTGACGCGTCAAAAGTGAAACGTGCTTTGCGGGCGGAGAATTTGCCGGTCATTGAATATCCGCCGTTACCCGTCAGTGATAAAAAAGACGACATCAAACAGGCCATCGCTTCTCACCAGGTGGTCATTGTGGCGGGGGAAACAGGCTCAGGAAAAACCACCCAGCTTCCGAAGATTTGCCTGGAACTGGGCAGGGGCGTGGACGGCATGATTGCCCATACCCAGCCAAGACGACTGGCTGCCCGCAGCGTGGCAAGCCGTATTGCTGAAGAACTGAATACGCCGTTAGGTGAAAAGGTGGGTTTCAAAATCCGCTTTTCAGATCAGGTCAGCGACAGCAGCTACGTCAAGCTTATGACCGACGGTATGTTGCTGGCGGAGATGCAGCAGGATCGCTTCTTAAATCAGTACGACACCATCATTATTGATGAGGCTCACGAACGCAGTCTTAATATCGACTTCCTCCTCGGGTATTTACGTCAGTTATTGGATAAGCGCCCCGAACTTAAACTCATCATCACTTCGGCGACCATCGACCCGGAACGCTTCAGCAGACATTTTAATGATGCGCCTATTGTCGAAGTGAGCGGCAGAACCTATCCGGTAGAAATTCGTTATCATGATCCTGAAGAGCGGGAAGATGACAACGATCAGACTGATGCCATTGTCCGGGCCGTTGATGAACTTAAGCGCGAAGCGCCCGGTGACATTCTGGTGTTTTTAAGTGGTGAGCGGGATATCCGCGATACCCAGGATGCTCTCCAGAAGCAGCAATACCGGAACACTGAAATTGTGCCTTTGTACGCCAGATTGTCGGCAGCAGAACAAAACCGTATTTTCCAGTCTCACAGCGGCCAGCGCATAGTGCTGGCCACCAACGTGGCGGAAACCTCGTTAACGGTGCCGGGCATTAAATACGTTATTGACCCGGGTACCGCGCGTATTTCACGGTACAGCGCCCGCAGCAAAGTGCAGCGCTTACCCATTGAACCGGTATCTCAGGCGTCTGCGAATCAGCGGGCCGGACGATGCGGGCGGGTATCAGACGGGATCTGTATCCGCTTATACAGTGAAGAAGATTATCTTGGTCGTCCGGCGTTTACCGATCCGGAAATTCTGCGTACTAATCTCGCGTCCGTCATTCTGCAGATGCTGGCGCTGGGGTTGGGGGACATCGGCGCATTTCCGTTTGTTCAGCCACCGGACAGCCGCAATATAACCGATGGCTTCAGGTTGCTTGAAGAAATTCAGGCGATTAAACGGGGTAAAGGCCAGCCAAAGCTAACGGAAATGGGCCGCAAAATAGCCCGGTTACCGGTTGATCCCCGCTATGCCCGTATGGTCATCGAAGCCGGGCGCACGAATGCGGTGCGGGAAGTCATGGTGATTGCTGCCGGTTTATCTATTCAGGATCCCCGTGAGCGGCCACAGGAAAAACGTCAGCAGGCAGATGAAAAGCATAACGAATACCGTGACAAAGACTCAGACTTTATCAGTCTGTTTAATTTGTGGCAGTCATTCAGAGAACAGCAAGCTGCGCTGTCTAATAATCAGTTGCGCAAGTGGTGTAAAGCGCAGTTCATCAATTATCTGCGTATGCGTGAATGGCAGGACATTGTCAGCCAGCTAAAAAAATCTGTCGCGGAAATCGGTTTGGGGATCAGCAAGCAGGATGCTGATTTTCAGTCTGTGCATCAGGCGCTTTGCAGCGGTTTGTTGTCGCACCTGGGCATGAAAGACAAAGAGCGGGAGTATCTCGGCTCACGGAATTCAAAATTTATGATTTTCCCGGGCTCAGGCCTGGCAAAATCACAACCCAAGTGGATCATGGCGGCAGAGCTGGTGGAAACGTCCCGCCTGTTTGCCCGGATGAATGCGAAGACTGACCCGGCATGGGTAGAGCCTCTGGCAAAGCATGTGACCCAGTCCAGCTATTCAGAGCCTCACTGGTCTAAAAAGCGCGGCGCTGTGGTGGCTTTTGAGAAGGTCACCCTGTTTGGCTTGCCCATCATCCCGAAGCGGGCTGTGGTTTACAGTCAAATCGATCCGCACGTGTCTCAGGATTTATTTATCCGTCACGCGTTAATTGAAGGTGATACCAAACTGAATAACAGCGTGCTGGCGGATAACCAGACCTTGCTTGATCAGGTGGATGAGCTTGAGCAGAAAACCCGGCGCCGGGACATCATGGTGGACGAAGAAGCGCTGGTGGCCTTTTATGCCCAGCGTTTACCGGTAGAAGTCAATAACGAAGCTTCGTTTAAAAAGTGGTGGCAAAAACAATCCGACAAGAACATTCTCGCTTTCAGTGAAGAGGATGTGTACCGCCAGCAGCCGGGTGCGAAGACTGCCAATGCTTTTCCCGATGTCTGGAAGCAGGGCAATATTACGCTGCCTTTACGGTACCATTTCGAGCCCAATGCTGAAGATGACGGGGTAACGGCAACCATTCCGTTACCCATATTAAATCAGGTGGCAGATAAGGGCTTTGACTGGCTGGTGCCGAGTTTACAACACGAACTGATTGTCAGCCTGATTAAAAGCCTGCCTAAACGTTTACGCAAAAATTTTGTGCCTGCACCGAATTATGCAGAAGCCTGCCTTGAAGATATCAGCGCCTTTGACAAGCACGGTCAGCCGGTGCCGCTTTTACAGGCGTTGTCTGACAAACTGCGCCGTATGACCGGTGTTATTGTGGAAGAAGAAGAGTGGCAGTTGTCTCAGCTTGAACGGCATCTCAAAATGCACTTTGCTGTGGTTAACGACAAAGGTGAGGTGATTGCCCGTGGTGATGATCTGGAAGCATTGAAGAAGCAATGTCAGGGGCAGGTGAAAGCCACCTTTGAAAAGGCCGCAACGCCGGAACTGGAACGCAAAGGGCTTGAAAGCTGGGATTTTGAACAGCTGCCGGAAACCTTTACGCAAAAGATGGGGGGCTTTGAAGTACAGGCGTTTCCCGCTTTGGTCCGCCGTGGTGACAAAGTTGATATAGTACTGGTGGACGAGCCTGAAAAAGCGAAACAACATCATCAGGACGGCGTTAACGTGCTGATCCGTAATGCTATGCCGTCGCCACTCAGCTATCTGCAAAGTAAATTGCCGAACAAAGCAAAACTGGGTTTGTATTTTAATCCTTTCGGCCAGATCAAAGCGCTCATTGACGACTGTATACTGGCCGGTATTGATGATTTGGCCAACACCTTTAAACAAGCACAAGGTGTTGAAATACGTGACGCTGAAACCTTTAAACAGTGCGTCGATTTTGTCAGGGCTGAAATTAATGATGTGGTGCTGGACATAGCCGGGCAGGTGGAAGAGGGGCTCACTCTCGCGCACCAGTGTCAAAAGCAAATGAAGGGCAATGTACCGCTCAACATGGTCAGTGCCCTTGGCGATGTGAAACAACATCTGTCTACACTGGTTTATCCGGGTTTTGTCTCGGATTTAGGTCGCGGAAGGTTGCCGGACTGGAACCGCTACATTAAGGGACTGGCGCGACGCCTGGAAAAGCTGCCCATTGATCCGAATAAAGACCGCATGCATCAGCAAACCATTGAAAAAGCGGTGACTGCGTTTAATAAAGCCTGCAATAAATACCCGCAGGGTAAGGCACCTGCTGAGCTGCTTGAGGTCCGCTGGATGATTGAGGAACTGCGTGTTTCTCTGTTTGCCCAGCAACTTGGCACCGCCTATCCGGTATCAGCAAAAAGAGTTTTAAGTGCGCTGGAAAACTTTTAATAAAAAAGTCGCGTAAAGGTATGTGATATCGCGAAAAAGCGTGATGGATATACGCTGATATTACACCACATATCAAACTTTCGGTGACTCTTCGGCGATCTCAGTTGACATCGCCGGGGTGTCGTCCTATAAGTGATGAAGTATATTACGAGGTTGCTACCAGAGGTTGGGAGAAGTAAGACATGTTAGGATACGACGATAAACGTAATTTTTTCAGGATGATGGTTAACTCGCCTTGTCAGGTACAGATTAACGACGAAGAATCCAGCCGTACTCATCAGGCAGTATGTAAAGATATCAGTGCCACAGGCATGTCTCTGGAAGTTGAAGAGCCATCCATTGAAGTGGGTACGCAGGTTAACGTTTCTATCGACTCCAACAGCTCCCAGATCCCGTCCTTGTCTGCCATTGCAACCGTGGTTCGCTGTGTGCCTGAGACAGACGCCAGCTGTATTATTGGTGTAGAAATTTCAGAAATGAAGTAACTAACTCATGAAGTAACTGATTAAAGATCAGTTACTTCACACACCAGACCTTTCAGGTAATAACCTTCCGGATACGTGCCGATAACAGGGTGGTCTTTGGCCTGAGTCAGGCGTTCAACAATCTTAATGGTCTTGCCGGCATCCAGCGCGGCATCGGCCACAATTTTCTGAAATAAATCCGCCGGCATCAGGCCTGAGCAACTGAATGTCAGCAGCAAACCACCGGATTTCACCGCGTGAATACCGTACATATTAATGTCTTTGTAGCCTCGTGATGCGCGGCCCAGTGATGCTTTGCTGTCGACGAACTTAGGCGGATCGAGGATCACCATATCGAACTGTCGTTGTTCTTCGTGATACTTACGCAGAACCTGAAACACATCACCGTTCACCATGTCGCAACGGGCACTGTCGAGATGATTGATTTCAAGATGCTTTGCCGCGAGCTCAAGCGCCGGATCAGACACATCCACATTGGTGACATGTTTTGCGCCGCCCTGTAACGCGTAGCACGAAAACGTGCCGGTATAGCTGAAACAGTTCAGCACATCTTTATCTTTTGCATAGCGGCCGGCAGCTGCGCGGGCATCACGCTGATCAAGGTAAAAACCGGTTTTATGGCCGTTGCGAATATCTACCTGAATCTGAATACCATTCTCCAGAATTGTGACCACCGGTTCCGGATCGCCATGAAGCGTCTGCACCAGTGGCTCCAGTCCTTCTTTTGCACGCACATCCACATCGCTGCGTTCAAAAATGTCTTTCCCCGGCAGCACTTTTTTCAGTGCCCACACAATTTTGTCACGTTGCTTATCAGCACCGGCACTCAACAATTGCACAACAATCACCGTGTTGTACACATCTATAGTCACGCCGGGCAATCCGTCAGACTCTGAAGCGATGAGGCGATAGCTGTTAGTGTTGTCGTTAATCACCAGGTTTTCACGGAGGGTGAGGGCAGTAGAAAGGCGACGAACAAAAAAACCATTGTCTACCGGTTCATCTTTGTTAAAAGTCCACATGCGAACCCGTAACTGGGATTCAGGGGACCATGCACCGCGTCCCAGCCAGTCACCTTCTGCACTTATTACATCAACAGTGTCTCCGCTGCGGCAACGTCCGTTAACCGTGGCAACGGCACTGGCAAAAACCCAGGGATGACGACGGCGCAGTGATTTATCACGTTGAGGTTGTAAGACGACGGTGGCAGACATTGTTATGATAACCCTTAGATGAAAGTGGCGCGCAGTATAGCTTTTCTCATTATCCGGCGCGACTTTTGAACCGAATATTTGTGATGACCATAGGTATCTTTGAATTCAGATCGTCAAACGAAGGAGTACAGCGATGCGATATATCGATTTTGACAAGGGCGCGGGGCCGGAAACTTTGAAGATCAGTGAAACGGATACGCCTGCTATCGCCAGTGGCCAGGTGCTCGTTAAAGTGCATGCATTCGGGGTAAACCGCGCCGACACCTTGCAGCGTCAGGGAAAATATCCGCCACCGCCGGGTGAAAGCGACATTCTCGGACTGGAAGTTTCCGGGGTAGTGACTGAGGTTGCAGATGATGTCACTCATTGGAACACGGGTGACAAGGTGTGCGGTTTGGTAGCGGGTGGCGGCTACGCTGAATATGTGGCGGTAAATGCACGTCATCTGATGCCGGTGCCAGAGCGTATGTCCTTGACACACGCAGCAGGGCTCACGGAGGTGTTTCTTACCGCCTGGCAGGCGCTGTTCACAATCGGTAACCTGCAAGCTCAGGATAAAGCCCTTATTCACGCCGGTGCCAGCGGTGTTGGCTTAGCTGCGCTGCAACTGTGCAAACTGAAGGGCATTGCCACAGCCACCACCGCGTCTTCTGAAGATAAATTAGCCCAGTGTCGTGATATGGGCGCGAACCTGACCATCAATTATAAAGAACAGGATTTTGCTGCTGTTTTGAAAGACACCTGGCCGGAAGGCGTAAACTTTGTACTCGATTTTGTGGCAGGGGATTACCTGAACCGTAACCTGAAAGTACTCGCGCAAGACGGGCACATCGTTTATTTAGCCATGCTGGCAGGGCGTTTCGCCGACAAGTTAGACATGGCATTGATGTTGGGCAAACGCGCCCGCATTCAGGGGTCAACGCTCAGAAACCGCAGCGACGCTTACAAGGCTGATTTGATACGTGATTTCTGCGAACACGGCTTGCCGGGCTTCGACGACGGCACGCTCACAGTGAACGTAGATACCGTGTTGCCAGTTGAAGATGTCGCTACTGCCCATGCCCGCCTTGAAGCCAATGACAGTCGCGGCAAAATCATTGTTGAGTGGTGATGAAGGCGAGGTTCACCTGACAGGTGTCTTTTAGTCAATTGCCGATGGCAGACACCCCGGCAAAATTGTATGACCCGTTTCGCATTATCGAGTGTTAGTCCGGCTTCATCACTGCACGCGACAAAGGACTGATAAAAATTCACAGTTCGCCATGCTATCTAACCTTCCTGGCTCAGCTATAACAATCCTGGTTTTACGATGACAAATGAGATCTTTCTGATATCAGGAAAGAAGATGGAACAAGATCGAAAAGGAACTTGGTAAGCTTCGTAGAGAATATGAACTGCGATTTTTCACAAAAGAAGCAACGTCTTTATGAATGAAAATTAATAGTGTAGGATGGATGAAATATTCATTTGATTTATGTTTAAGTGCAAAGGTAATGATTAAAAAAATATTTGGATCATTAAAAGGGCGTTTGTTTTCACTTATTTTTTTGGCAATTTTACCTTGCTACGGCTTGATCCTTGTTCATTTTAACACTGCGATAAATAATGAAATTGAAAAATTGCGTGGCAGGGCAGAATTCGTTACTGAGCAATCGGTGCGGAATCAGCAGAACATTGTAAACGGTACCAATATCTATTTGCGGCGGTTAGCTGAATCAGAAGCCGTTAAAGATGTTTTCTCAAACCGCTGTATTGAGTTTGTAAAAGAACAAAACCGGTTGAACATGCACGTTACGAATATAGTGGCTTTTTCTATAGACGGTCATTTAGCATGTGCGGCATCTGATAGCGAGTTTGTCTCAGGTTTGGCTCAACAGCCTTTTTTTTCAAAAGCTATAAATACTAAGACCTATGTAACCAGTGAAATACAAGTTGACTCATCTACGGGCGAATTTGTTATGGCGTTTGCTTACCCAATTGTTAGTGAAAGTAACACAAATGAGGTGACTGGTATTGCGGTTGTTGTTGCATCAGTGGAATGGTGGGGACATTTTGTCAGGTCAATGGTGTTACCAAAAAATAGCGTCGCATATATTTTGGATCGTAATTATAAAGCGGTATTCAGTTTAAATAATGATCTTAGCTTTGAAGGGTATTCACAGATTAAAAATGGTGAAACGCGAATAGGGCCAAATGGAGTTCGTCGAATATTTTTCAGCCATCATTTAAGTGTTGAAGATCAAGATATATCGTTAACATTTGTGACGGGGATTAGTATTGATAGAGGTTTTAACTCAATACTTCGCTCATTTTATTATGAGCTATTGTTGTTTACTGCGTTTGTGGCAATTGTACTTATTATTTTGTGGCTTTTTTTCAGAAGTAATATTCAACGTCCACTAGACAACCTTTCAAGCTTCGCTGATGCTCTGGGTGAAGGTAAAGAGATCCAAAGTGACGAAGGTATTGGGATAGAGGAAATGGATTCCCTTCGACAGTCGTTGTTCAACATGGCTGACAAAAAGCATTCTGCCGAACAAAAGTTACGTAATCAGGCATCGCGGGATTCTCTAACTGGCTTGGCAAACCGATCGGCATTCAATGCGTTTGCGCAGCGGATTGTTGAAAAAGGCTATGCATCATATTCACCTAAATTTTCCGTAATTTATATCGACTTGGATAATTTCAAAGAAATTAATGACACCCGGGGGCATGAGGTCGGCGATAGAGTTTTGCATATATTGGCGGATAGGTTAAGCAAGCAGCTACCTGCGAACTGGTTTATTGCTCGACAAGGAGGTGATGAATTCACAATTATTGTTGACCAATATCAAAAAAGCGAACGTGTTGTTACTGATTGTCAATCATTGCTTAAACTGATTAGTGAGCCCATTCAAGTCTCGCATTTTTCGATGTCGATAATGGCTAGTATTGGATTAGCATTTTATCCGGAAGATGCTGATTCTGTTTCCGATATTATGTCTGCGGCAGACCAGGCAATGTATGCAGCTAAATGTCAAGGTAAGAACAGGGTTTGCCGATTTGATCTCGAATTAAAAAACGCTTTGCTACGGCGTACTTCGCTAACTGAAGCTCTGGGGCTGGCAATTGAAAGAGATGAACTCACTCTGCACTTTCAACCTATTGTTAATAAGCAAAATCGTGTTGTGAAGTTTGAAGCATTATTGAGATGGACGCAGCATAATGGCGTTAAGGTATCTCCGGCGGAATTTATTCCGTTGGCTGAGCATTCAGGTTTGATTTTTGATATTGGGTATTGGGTTATTGAACAAGCATTGGCTGCACTTCCGAGCCTTCAACTGCGGTTTGGGAATGATATACAGGTGAGTGTCAATGTATCGCCGTTACAGTTATCAGGTCATCGGGGAGCATCTAATGATTTGTTGCAGCAACTTTTAGAAAATCACCGCCGGGATCAAAGTACTAGACATGGAATAGTTATTGAAATTACTGAAAACCTGTTAATGTCTTCTGAGGATGCCACAAAAGAAGCGTTGCGCAAAATTCAGGAACATGGCATAGATATCGCTTTAGACGATTTCGGAACCGGCTATTCCTCTATGTCGTACATTCTGGATCATCGCATCGATTTACTAAAAATAGACAGGAGCTTTGTGCAACACATTACATCAAATAAGTCGTCGTATTTAATGTGTGAAGCAATGATACAGCTCAGCCAAAATTTGGGAATAAAGGTTGTCGCAGAAGGCGTAGAATCTAAAGCACAGGCCGATCTACTGTTTGAAATGGGATGCGATTTTCTTCAAGGTTTTTACGTTTCAAAACCACAACCTTTAAGCGTGGTTTTGAATGATTATAAACTTGTATAAATTTCGGACGTTATTTTTGAATAAAATACACAGACCTTTATTTTTCCTTATTCAGGAGCGCTTATACGTGCCTGTTTGTTATAATTTTATACACTACTCTGCCTGGCAGTGACAGGTAAAGTGTTCAAAAAGCCGCAACGTATAGAAACGCTTACACAAAAAATAAAAACTTATTAATAAGCGCTCCCCCGCCAATCAGGAAGATAAATAACACCAGCCCCAGTATTAGTGGTTTCATGCCGGCCTGCCGCACTACTTTGAGATGGGTCTTTAATCCTAATGCCACCATCGCCATTGTCAATAATACATTATCCAGTTCTAATAGTGGCGCAATTACGTTTGTGTCCGGCTTGCCCAGAGAATTCAGGGCAATGACCAGTAAAAAAACAATGGCAAACCAGGGCATCTGGGCCAGTGGAAAATTGTGTCTGCCTGCTGACAAGTTCTGTTTAGAGTCGTTAGTTGCCTGCGCGCGTTGTGCAGGCAGCACTGCCAGTACAATAAGAAAAGGCGCCAGCAACATCACCCGGATCATTTTTTCCAGCACCGCTACCTGTGCTGCGTCGGGGCTGACCGCACTGGCGGCGGCAACCACTTGCGCGACCTCATGAATGGTAGAGCCGGCATATATACCAAAAGCATGGTCAGATAACCCCAGATACGCACCGATAAACGGGTAAATGAACATACTGGTGGTACCAAAGATAACTACAGTGGCCACGGCAATAATAACGTTATCAGCTTTTGCCTTAATCACAGGGGCTGTCGCCAGTATGGCTGCAGCACCACAAATAGCCGAACCTGCACCTATCAGCAGGCTGGTGTGACTGTCCAGTTTAAGTAGTCCCCGACCAGTAATGTAGGCCACCGTGAATACACCCGACATAATAACCAGGTCGATCAATAAGCCAATCCACCCTAAATCAATAACCTCGCTGAACGTAAAGTGAAATCCAAATAGCACAATACCGGTTTTAAGAATCCGGCTTTTGGCAAACTCTACTCCGGTATCAATGTGCTTTAACAGGCCCGGCGTAATCAGGTTGCCCGCCAGCATACCTATCACTATGCCCAGCGTGAGCGGGCTGATACCGGCCTGGGAAAACCACTCCAGCCGGGCCAGGCCTGTCGCGCCAACAGCGATGAGCAACACAATGATCAGGCCGCCCGCAAGATGGCGAGAATTGTCCGTGTTCGGATTGTCTGGGTGTATTGGTGATGGCATGGCGCTTTCCTGCAATAGCTGAAGTTGCATTTAATCTACGCCCGGCATTACTATTACTCAAATACACTATTTTCATTTTTGAGTAACTTTAGGTTATACAATGAATTTGCATGGTTTGCGGGTATTTTATACTGTGGCTACCCAGCGTAGTTTTTCACTGGCAGCGGAGGCGCTTTTTATTAGTCAACCGGCGGTGTCAAAAGCGATCAAAGAACTTGAGCACACAGCAGGCCTGCCATTACTTGAGCGCGCCAGTAAAGGCAAGACAATTCGCCTGACCGAAGCTGGCCTTGCCTTGCTGGAACACGCTACGGGAATTTTTGCAATTGAAGCGGCCGCCGAGCAGGACTTAAAAGCCCGGGCGGGACTCACCCGCGGACAACTCAAGATCGGTGCCAGTACAACCGTGGCCAGTTACTGGTTAACCGACTTTCTGGCCCGGTTTCACCGTGACCATCCTGATATCGATATATCATTGAACGTGTCCAACTCTTCGCACATTGAACAGGCGCTTCTGCAAAATGATATTGAACTGGGTTATGTGGAAGGTGAAATTGTTCATCCACTTATTCATTGTGAACATTGGAAAAGCGAGCCGTTAAGTCTGTTCTGCGTTAGCACCGGCGCATCCCCCGAGAAAAAGATACCGGCACTTGAGCAGGCGACCTGGCTAGTCAGGGAACCCGGTTCAGGGACGCGTAGTGTGAATGAACAGTATTTTCTCGCACATCAGATTGCGCCGTTTCAGACCATAACGCTGGGCAGTAACGAAGCCATTATTCATGCTGTTGCCGCCGGGATGGGTATCGCGCTGCTGCCCGATGTGGTGGCTGCGCCATTGCTGGCGCTCAACAGCGTTCAGCGCTTACCTGTTAAGGCGCTGCATCAGCCGGAGCCGCGTTCTCTGTTTTGCATGACCCATAACACCCGTCCCCGCTCACCCGCTGCCATCGCTTTTTTAAGTCTGAGTCGGGCGTAAGTAATGCAGCCCTATATTGCTTTACGGCAAACATTCTGTAAGTAGCAGCCCCAATACCGCGGCTACCACCAGTGACTAAAACGATTTTTGAATCATCCATGAATTTATCCTGCGTTACTCAAAATACGTGCCTGAGGTGTTGCGTTCAAAAGGATAATCATCTCTGTATCCGCCAGTTTTTCTTTGCACCGGTGAATTAACCGGAAAAGCCGGTATCGTCCTGCGTAGGACTGCCGGCAGCTTCACGGGCTAAATCATCAACCCGCTCATTTTCCGGATGGCCGGAGTGGCCCTTAACCCAGTGCCAGTCCACATCGTGCTTCTTCACTGCTTCGTCCAGACGCTTCCACAAATCTGCATTTTTTACCGGCTTTTTATCGGCGGTACGCCAGCCGTTTTTGCGCCAATTTTTGATCCACTGGTTTATGCCATTTTTTACGTACTGACTGTCGGTGGTAATGTCTACAATGCAGGGTTCTGTCAAACATTCCAGTGCGGCAGCGGGGGCCATCAGTTCCATGCGGTTATTGGTGGTTTGATTAAAACCCTCACTGATTTCTTTTTTGTGTTTTCCGAATATCAACAGTGCGCCATATCCGCCAGGTCCGGGGTTGCCTAAACAGGAACCATCGGTATATATCGCGATTTTTTTCTTTGCCATGAAGGGCCTTTTTTACGTCAGAAATGTGTTTCCGGGATAATGTCCTGGTATACTAATGAACTGAAACCGCCTGTGCCAGCGAAAATCTGAAATTCGCGGGGCACCCGGCAACTATAAGATAAAACAAGGTGTTGCAGACATGCGTCAAATCGTGCTCGATACAGAAACCACGGGTATCGAACCTAAAGAAGGTCACCGTATCATTGAAATTGGCTGTGTTGAGGTTGTTAACCGCAAACTCACCGGCAATCATTTTCATGTATACATTAACCCTCAGCGAATTGTTGAACAGGAAGCGATTGAAGTTCACGGGATTACCAATGAATTTCTGGCAGACAAGCCGTTGTTTGCAGACGTGGCGCAGGACTTTATCGACTTTATCACCGGTGCCCAACTGGTAATTCATAACGCGGCCTTCGACGTCGGCTTTATGGATCACGAATTCGGTATGAATGCTCCCACTGCCGGGGTCAAAACTCACGATATCTGCTCTGTGCTCGACAGCTTATCTCTTGCCAGAAAGATGCACCCGGGGCAGAAAAATAACCTCGATGCATTGTGCCGGCGCTATGGTATAGACAACAGCCACCGTGAACTTCACGGCGCTTTGCTGGATGCCGAAATTCTTGCTGATGTTTATCTGCTGATGACCGGTGGCCAGACAAAATTGAATCTGGCCGGCCAGAACAGCGAAGGGAGCGGCGATACTCAGGGGATCCGGCGTATTCAGCGAAACGGAAATAAATTAAAGGTTATCCGCGCCTCCGCCGATGAATTAGAACAACATGAAGCACGACTGGATATTGTGCAAAAGAGCGGTGGAAAGTGTTTGTGGCGAGCAACTCCCGAAAGTTAATTCCTTTTTTAACTTCTATCTGGCTATTCTTTATTGCCGGCAGTTTTTCGCTGTCAGCACAGCAGGCCGGTGATGAACCGGCCGTCGACACCAGTGCGTTAACCGCACTGGGTGATGATTATCAAAATTCTATTCTTTTGCTTCGTAACCGCTTCCGCATCGATCATGAAGTGGACGAAGTGACCATGGTTTTCTTCCGTGAATTTGGCTCTGCACCCGTGGTTCTGGTGCGTCCCGACGGCTCTAAGATATTTTCTTCTCAGGCTGAAAAAAATAATGTGGAATGGTATGACGATGATACCTTCGACATGATTAAGATAAAAAATCCGGTGCCGGGACCGTGGCAGGCTGTAGGGCAGGTGTTACCGGAAAGCCGGGTGATGGTACTTTCAGGCATTGAGCTTCATGCCGATCCTCTGCCGGCAGTTATATTCTCCGGTGAAGTGCTCAAACAAACCGCCTATCTGACTAATGGTGGCAAGCCCATTGATTATTCGGCTTTCCGTGAAGTGGTTGACTTGTCCATCGAACTCAAAAGTACCAATAATCCGAATTTTGATAACTTTGGCGCGAAAGACGAACTTATCGCCACCTTTGAAGACAATGGCAGGGGCATGGACGAAGCGCCGGAAGATGGCGTATTCACCGGTCAGTTTAATCTGGCAATCCCTTCCGGTGAGTGGCGTCCTGTTTTCACCGTGGACACTCCCATGTTTTCCCGTGAACAAATTGATCCGGTTATCATGTTACACCCGAACCCCGTGCTATTGAGTGAAACACTGGATGACGGACAACAGGGTTACCACGATTTACATATTGATGTGGTGCGTGACCAGATTGATATTGAATCATTATTGATAGACGGAAAGGTCAGGTTTCCCAATGGTGATATTCAGAACTTTTCCATTACTGAACCTTCATCTGAAGCCCGCTTACACCGGATCCTCGCCTATGAAGATGGTTTGTTCAGAGTAAAGATCACTGCTTACGCGAGCACCACCGGTGGCAGGGACGTGATCCTCGATGTGCCGGAATATACATTTCTAGGCGAAACCGGCGGCGAAGAGAGTGACGAAGCGCCTGTAACAGGTAGAGCAGGGGATCTTGAAGCGGCATTATTAAAAGACACGCCATCCATGCCGTCTGTACAACTTCCACCGGAAGAGCCCGGAATGGATGACGGCACAATGATCATGCTTATTGCAGTGGTAAACGGCTCGATAATCCTGATTGGTGTGCTCATTGTAGGCTTTATTGTATGGAAGCGGAAAAAGGCTGCAAAACCTGCGGTTGCTCCGGCAGCGCCTAAGGCTACTACAGGTGCAGAAGTTAAAGAGAAAAAGCCGGGTATGCTGGCTGGTTTACTGTCGAAATTTAAAAAGAAGAAGCCTGACAGCGAAGAAAAGTAGTCGGGTTGTGGTCTTCACCAGGTGACTTAAATGGCAGAAACACGGTTTGCAGGCCCTGCCAGCATGCTATACGGTGGTTATTACATCATTATGGCGAATAATCAGGCAAACGATGCATGTTGGCACATTTTATCTAAAAAAACCGTTGACTCGACCATAGGGAATACGTATTATCTGCGCCGCAGTCAGGGCAGAGACTTCAATAAAGAATCTGCAAGCTGCTGAAAAAATTGAAAAAAGTGGAGCGGTAGTTCAGTTGGTTAGAATACCGGCCTGTCACGCCGGGGGTCGCGGGTTCGAGTCCCGTCCGCTCCGCCACTTTCAATAGCAAAACTAATATGGTTCTTCGGAGCGGTAGTTCAGTTGGTTAGAATACCGGCCTGTCACGCCGGGGGTCGCGGGTTCGAGTCCCGTCCGCTCCGCCATTTAGTTTCGCGCCTTCTCTTGTGTGGAGCGGTAGTTCAGTTGGTTAGAATACCGGCCTGTCACGCCGGGGGTCGCGGGTTCGAGTCCCGTCCGCTCCGCCATTCAAGAGACACAATTTCCCAGTGGAGCGGTAGTTCAGTTGGTTAGAATACCGGCCTGTCACGCCGGGGGTCGCGGGTTCGAGTCCCGTCCGCTCCGCCACTTTCCTCTAAAGTTATCTGTTTTTCAACGCTTTCTGTTGGTCATTTGCATCCCTCACGTTAGTATTCGCTCAGGTAGAATTACTTCCGGAAGCTAGATTTCATATGGATGCACTACTCGCATGTCGCGGGATTTCAAAAACTTATCATGATGGCGAAACCGATACGCCGGTTCTCTCTGATGTGTCACTTACCGTACAGACCTCTGAGCATGTCGCTATTCTCGGCAGTTCGGGTTCAGGAAAAAGTACCTTACTGCATATTCTCGGCGGCCTGGACAAACCTGATGAAGGTGAAGTCTGGTTTCATGGCGAGTCCATGACAGGTATGAAACCGTCTCAGCTGGCGGCACTGCGCAATCAGAAAATTGGTTTTATTTACCAGTTCCATCATCTTCTCCCTGAGTTTTCAGCACTGGAAAATGCAGCCATGCCTTTACTGATTGGCGGTATGCCGGAAAAAAAGGCAAAACAGGCGGCAACTGACATGCTGGAACAGGTGGGGTTAACGCACCGGTTGATGCATAAGCCATCCGCGTTATCAGGTGGTGAACGTCAAAGGGTGGCAATTGCCCGTGCACTGGTAAATCGTCCCGCTCTGGTTCTGGCCGATGAGCCCACCGGGAATCTGGATAACAAAACCGGCGAGCAGGTCTACGGTTTACTGACATCTCTCAGTGAAAGCCTGGGCACCAGTTTTGTTGTCGTGACCCACGATAATGCGCTGGCCGCACGAATGAACCGTACTTTGCATATTAAAGACGGATTGCTTCACGGGGAGGCGGCAGGTTGAATCTGGCATGGCAGCTTGCTTCGCGTTTCCGGCGCAGCAAGCAAAAAAATGGCTACATTTCTTTTATCTCCTTCTCCTCCACGGTGGGGATTGGCCTGGGTTGTTTTGTACTCATTGTTTTGCTGTCGGTGATGAATGGTTTCGAACGGGAATTGCTGAACCGTATTCTTGCTGTTATCCCTCATGGCGAACTCTATGCCGTTAACAGTGAAGGCATTGAAAACTGGGAAGAAGAGATAGCCCGCCTTGAGCAGGATCCCAGGGTGGAGAGCATTGAGCCTTATACAAAAATCACCGGTATGTTGCAGCATAAGGGTAGCCTGAAAGCTGTCGAAATTACCGGTCTTGATATCAGCCGCGCCAGTCATGACCGCTGGCGGGATCAGGTGACGAAAGCCGGCTGGGAACAGTTTACCTCGGGCGATGATCAAATCTTGCTGGGGCAGGGACTGATGCAGAAACTGTCGTTATCGGCTGGTGACCGCATTGGTGTTCTGATCCCGACAGCGACAGATAATATGGCATTCAAAGCCCCCCATCTGATGCATCTTACTGTGGCAGGCAGTCTGAACGTGGGCGGTGAAATGGATAACTACCTGGCGATGATGCACCTGAACACCGCTTCAAAAGAATCCGGCGTAACCACCGGTGCCCAGGGCCTGCGTTTTATGTTGAAAGACCCTTACGATGCCTATGACACCATGCGCAGTATTGGTTATGATTTCAGCCAGGCGGTTTATATTTCCTACTGGATGCGTACCCAGGGACACCTCTATAACGACATTCAACTGGTGCGTGTTGTTGTGATGATTTCACTGACCCTGGTGATTGCCGTAGCCTGTTTTAACATTGTGTCCACTCTGGTGATGGCCGTCAGAGAAAAACAGGGAGCAATAGCAATCCTGAAAACCATGGGTGCAGGAGACAGTCTTATCCGCCGCACATTCATGATTCAGGGCCTTATCAACGGTGTGACCGGTATTGTTTGCGGCACCGTGGCAGCGGTATTCGTGGCGCCTAATCTTTCTGCCATTGTCGCTTTTATTGAAAAGCTGACAGGCATAACGGTGTTGTCCGGAGATATTTACTTTATCGATTTTCTGCCGTCAGAATTGCAGTGGCAGGACGTGGTTATTACTGTATCGACTGCCTTTGTATTGTGTTTGCTGGCAACATGGTATCCGGCTTCAAGGGCAGTAAAGGTTGATCCGGCAAGAGCACTGAACGGATAACAATAATTATGCGTGCTCTGTGAATATAAAAAAAGGTGGCCGCGGCCACCTTTTTTCTTTTAAGCATTTTTATCGAAGTGTTCGAAGTCCACCGTTTCTTCTTTTATGCCGGCATCCGGGTCATTGTAAACCGCTTCATCCAGTTCACCCTCACTCTTTGCCACCACACAGGAAACCATACAGTCACCGGTGATGTTAACGGCAGTACGGGTCATATCCAGTAAACGGTCGACACCGATAATCAAACCGATACCTTCCACAGGCAGATTCACCTGTTGCAGTACCATAGCAAGCATTATAAGGCCTACGCCCGGCACACCTGCCGTACCTACTGAAGCCAGTGTGGCGGTGAAGACCACCATAATGTAATCACCAAGTGTCAGATCCACACCATAAACCTGTGCGATAAACACGGTGGCTACACCCTGCATAATGGCAGTACCATCCATGTTGATGGTTGAACCCAGTGGAAGCGTGAAAGAAGAAACCGATTTGCCCACGCCCAGTTTGTTACGTGCAGTTTCCATGGTCACCGGTAAGGTGGCGCTGCTACTGGATGTGGTGAAGGCAAACAGGGCGGCGTCGCGCATTTTCTTAATCAGGGTAAACGGGCTCAGACCGGTCATGGTTTTAAGAAGCACTGAATACACAATCGTACCATGCAGAATAAGCACGACTAATACGAGGAAAAAGTATTTCGCGAGACTGCCAAGCATATCACCACCGATGGTGCTGAACAGTTTAGCCATTAATACGAACACCCCGTATGGCGCCAGATTCATGATAATGGTAACCAGTTTCATGATAATCGTATTTAAATCTTCAAATACCGCGCCCAGACGTTTGCCGGCATCGCCGGTCATCGCCATAGCTACACCGAACAACACGGCGAAGATAATAATTTGCAGCATGTTTCCTTCCGCCATGGATTTGATGGGGTTGGTAGGGAACATGTTAATAATAACCTGAGAGAAGGAAGGGGCTTCTTTAGCCACATAGCTTGCATCTGTGGGCATTAATACGTTACTGCCGGGACTGACAACTAATCCCAGACTGATGGCCAGTGTAATTGCGATAGCTGTTGTGAGTATATATAACGATACGGATTTGAGGCCCAGACGACCCAGTTTTCCCGGGTCAGATAAACTGCACGTACCGCATACAAGTGAGATAAACACTAGCGGGACAACCAACATTTTCAGGCTGGCGATGAAGATAGCACCGATTGTGGAGAATATACCTTCTACCAAAAAGGTATACGTGGAAAACTCAAAGCCGAATATCGAAAAGCGAAAATCTCCGCTATTATCGAAAAGAAGCTGAAGTAACCAACCGGTAATGATTCCGGCGCCCATGCCGATAAAGATTCTGGCAGTGAGGCTAAGCTTATTAGCAGATTGAGACATGTGGGTTCCCTAACAACAATGTTATTGATTTTGTTATAGCTTTAGTGTGCCAGAATCTTATCAGATTGAAATGAAAAATATTTCAGTATTGTCATTTACTAGAGGTCCAGGAAGACAACTATGAAAACACTTTCCCAGTCTCTGACGCTGTTCAGTATGCTGTTCTTATTATTAGCCTGCGGAGGCGGCGGCTCATTAGAGCGTGAATCCGACAGCAGTAGTGGCTCAGGAGACTCTGGCGACACTGACTCAACTTACACGGTTTCCCTTGCTCTCGTAAACCAGAATGATGAGACTGACCGTAATCTTGCGACAGATAACCCGCTCACACTGAACGCGACAGTGACTGACAATGACGGGGCGCCGCTGGCAGACACCTTAATTACCTTCACATTATCTAATGAAGAACTGGCTGTTTTCGGTAATGATACCGGCACAGCGCGTACAGATGATGCCGGTGTTGCCACTATTGATCTTACCGTTGGCACAGCGGCCGGTGATGGTCAGATCACAGCCACTTTACCTGATGGTACTGAAGGCACAACGACATTTACTTCGTCCGGCAGTAGTTCGGATGAAAACGCGGTCTACACAATTTCGCTGACACTGGTAAACCAGGCAGGTGAGGCTGACCGTAATCTTGCATCAGACAATGCACTGACCCTCAATGTCAGTGTGACCGATCAGTTCGATAATCCGCTTACCGATACTCTGATTGATTTCACGTTATCTGATGAAAATATTGCCACTTTCTCAAACGACACGGCTACCGCCCGCACTGATGATACCGGCGCGGCGACCATCGGCCTTGCTGTTGGCAGTGCCTCAGGTGACGGTGAAGTCACCGCTACATTACCTGACGGGACTACTGCTTCTACCACTTTTTCCTCTGAAGGAGCTTCTGTGATCACGGAAGTGCCGGCTGTTCTTGAGTTGTACACCACTTCGGTACAACTGGCTTCCAGCGGTTCAGATGACATTGAATTAATTGCACTGGTTAAAAATGCTCAGAGCGTATTAATGGAAGGGGTTGATGTGTCATTCTCTGCACCTTCTTCAGCCGGTGTAGAAATTCAGCAGGTTGACAGCCAGACACTGGAAAACGGTACGGCAACGGCCAGACTGACCAGCCAGAATAATGCTGCCAACCGCACTGTCACCGTGACTGCCGCCGCCGGCGACCTGACGCAAACCATCGACATTGAGATTTCAGGCACTGAGGTCACTATTAACGGTGCCCGCTCAATTACTATTAATGATTCCACCACTCTGACGTTGCGGGTTCAGGACTCGGATGGCACAAATATTCCTAATCAGGCCATCGAACTGGCTGCAACATCCGGCGAATTATCAGCGTCATCTGTCACAACTGGCGCGAATGGTCAGGCTACCGTCCAATTTACCGGTACTGTATCAGGTTCGTCCACGGTCACAGCGTCTGCGTTGAATGCCATTGGCAGTTTCACAGTCACCGTGCAGGAAGATGACTTTTCCTTTACCACTGTGCCTGCGGAAGAAGTGGCTGTTGCACCGGATGACAGCTATGAAGAAGCGAATTACACCACACTGACAGTGAGCTGGAACAAAGACAATGCCCCTTTTGCCGGCGGAACAGTAACTTTTACTGCATCCCGCGGTGATATTCGCCCGGGCGATGAAAGCGGTACTACCGACGCTAACGGTGAGTTGTCCTTTGATATCGCGTCAACCAATGCCGGCTTATCTTCTGTCACTGCAACCGGCGTGGACGGTGACGGTAATGAAGTGAGTGCGACAGTTGATATAGAGTTTATTGCCACCGATGCTGACAGCCTTTATGTGGATGCGTCTCCTGATCAGATTGGCCCTGACGGACAAACCAGTACCATTACTGCGATAGTCCGTGACCCTGCGGGCAACCTGGTGAAAGGCAAAGTTGTCAGCTTTACAGTGAACGACACCAGTACCGGTTCCATTTCACCGTCACAGGCAACCACTGACAGTAACGGTATTGCTTCAACAGTATTCACATCCGGCGCAGTAACCAGCGAAGATGCGGTGATGGTAACAGCAACAGTGGTTGATGATGTCGCTGTAACCGGCGATGTAACACTGACTGTAGGAAACCGGGCATTTGACGTATCAATCGGTACCGGTAATGAAATTGAAAAACCCGATAGCACAACATACCTGAAAGAGTTTGCTGTGTTTGTAACGGATTCGGTGGGACAGCCAATTGAAGGGGTGTCGCTGACAGCATCGTCTACACCTGTAAAATATGCCGATGGTGGTGAATTCTACAAGGGATACTGGGTATGGGTTGACCCTGTATGGGTTATCCGTGATGTAGATTCTGACGGGAATATTCTGGGTACCTATACTGCTGAATGTGTGAACGAAGACATTAACGGAAACGGTATTTTAGATTCAGGTAATTTTAATGCTCAGCGCCTGGCTTCGGATACTACAGACTTTTCCAATGGTGAAGACATTAACCGCGATACTTTCCTGACTCCCGGTATTGTTGGTTCACTGACATTCAAGGATGGTATCAACGAAACTGATGAAAATGGGCAGGCAACGCTGGAACTCCGTTATCCCAGAGAATATGCCGGATTTTACGAAGCTGAGATTTCTGTATTTGCACAGTCTACAGGTAGTGAAGCCAGTGCGAGTATGAAGTATCTGTTTGCAATCGCTGCAGATGATGCTTCGAATGAAAATATTCAGCCACCTTCCAGTCCGTTCGGAGTGAGTAGCCAATGTACAGATGCTGAGTGATTCAGCTCTCTGACAAAAAAGCCGTCACCTGAAGTGACGGCTTTTTCATATCTGCCTGTCCGTAAGATTAATTAAACCTGCTGGAAGGGGTAGACCGAACCGAGTTTCATGATTTGTGTCAGTTCATCCAGTGCGGTACGGCTTTCTGTGAGTAACTGCGGATCCCGTAAATCCTGCTCAGACAAGCGGTCACGGTAGTGTTTTTCCACCCACTGATTCAGACGGGCAAACAGGATGTCATTCATCAGCGTATGCGGGTTTGCGGCCTTTAATTCTCTCTCATTCATGGCTACGCGTAACCGTAGACAAGCCGGACCACCGCCGTTTCGCATGCTCTGCTTAACATCAAAGTATTTCACTTCTTTTACCGGCGTGTCCATGGCTGTGAGGGTGTTTAAATAATCAGAAACTGCCGGGTTTTCCTGACATTCTGCCGGTGCAATAATTGCCATGTGACCCTGCGGCAGGGTGATGATTTGAGTATTAAACAAATAGGTACTGACCGCGTCCATTACAGAAACAGCACTGGTAGGTACTTCAATGAAGTGCAGCGGACTTTCACCAAATTTGCGGCGAATTTCTTTCAGTACGGAGCCGGTATTCAAAAAGGCTTGCTCATGATAGAAAAGGACGTTCTGGTTACCTACTGAAATCACGTCGTTGTGGAAGACTCCCTGATCAATCACATCCGGATTCTGCTGGATATACACCACTTTTTCATCTTTCAGACCGTGCAGGCGGGAAATAGCCTGTGAGGCTTCAAACGTTTGTCTTGCAGGGTAACGCACCGGTGCAGGTTTACTGTGGTTAAACGCATACCGGCCGTAAACGAACAACTCTACACCGGCTTTGCCGTATTCAGTACACAGCCTGGTATGGTTTGCCGCACCTTCGTCGCCGAAATGCTCGTTATCGGGCAGGTGAGTATGGTGAGCGAAGTATTTGTCATCATCGAAGGTTGCCTGCAAAATGGCACCGGTTACCGCCGGTTCAAGTGAACGGTGGAACTTATTGGTCAGATTGGCCGGGGTAAAATGAATTCTGCCGTCCAGTGTGTCAGCACCGGGTGAAACCGTTGCTGCATTGGCTGTCCACATGCTTGAGGCGGAGCAACAGGCAAGAAAGACCTGAGGCGCCTGCTTTGCAGCTTTATCAAGAACCTGTGCATCTGAACCGGAAAAGCCCAGACGTCTCAGCATGGCGATGTCAGGACGCTCCTGCGGCGCTAAAACACCTTGTTTCATTCCCATATCAGCCAGCGCTTTCATCTTCGCCAGACCTTGTTTTGCTGCCTCTTTAGGATTGCTGACAGCATTGGCATTATTTTGAGATGCAACGTTTCCGGTTGATAACCCTGCATAGTTATGGGTAGGGCCAACGAGTCCGTCAAAATTTACTTCAAATTGCTGCATGGAATTGCCTCTTGGAAATGGATCATGAATGACTGCCGGCCGTTGCTTGAATTTAGCGTAAGAACCCAAATAAAGCAGGGGAAGGCAGCAAATAAACCGTCTTTTTTGCTCACTGAATTGGCGGCATTATACGGTTTTTAATGGCCTTGCCAACGTGAGTGATTAAAAAGTGAACGGTTTGTGGCGGTATTTGAAGCAGGCGACAGAATAACTATTAAGAAGATCTTGTTTTCCATTCACTTTGTAGATATATGTTAAAAAAAGAAAGGGTAGTGCACCATCACTTCTTTATACCCTTTATTATTCAATGAGATGATCTAAATCTCTGATTACGAACAGGTTTAATCAATTTTTATGGCAAAATCACTGGTTATTGTCGAGTCACCAGCAAAAGCAAAAACGATAAATAAATATCTCGGTAAAAATTTTATCGTAAAATCTTCTGTTGGCCACGTGCGCGACTTGCCTACGAAGGCGGTCGGCAATGTTGAGCCCAAAAAACCGGCAAAAGAACTGAAAACGTTAAGCGATGATGCGCGGGAAGAATATCTGCGCAAATATGAATACCGTAAACTGGTAGATCGCATGGGCGTCGACCCTGAAGCAGACTGGAAAGCACATTATCAGGTGCTTCAGGGCAAAGAAAAAGTTGTCAATGAGCTGAAGAAGCTCGCAAAAGACGCTGACACCGTTTATCTCGCAACGGATTTGGACCGCGAAGGGGAAGCCATTGCATGGCACCTGCGGGAACTCCTTGGCGAGAAGAATAAAACTTATCAGCGCGTGGTGTTTAACGAAATCACCAAAAACGCCATTCAGGAAGCTTTCTCTCATCCCGGTGAGGTTAACACTGATCGCGTGAATGCCCAGCAGGCAAGACGTTTCCTTGACCGCGTTGTGGGTTTCATGGTGTCACCGCTGTTGTGGAAGAAAATTGCCCGCGGGTTGTCTGCCGGTCGTGTGCAGTCAGTGGCTGTACGTCTGGTTGTCGAGCGTGAGCGGGAAATTAAGGCTTTTGTACCGGAAGAATTCTGGGACGTACATGCAGATGTAACATCAGGCGCGAAACAGCAACTGCGTATGCTGGTTAACCGTTATCGGGATAAAGCGTTTAAACCGGTTAATAAGAAAGAAACCGATGCAGCGCTGGCCGAACTGGAAAAAGCGCAATACGTGGTTGAAAGCCGTGAGTCTAAACCCACGCAAAGTAAACCGTCAGCACCGTTTATTACATCTACTCTGCAGCAGGCGGCCAGTACACGTCTTGGTTTTGGTGTTAAGAAAACTATGATGCTGGCTCAGCGATTGTACGAAGCTGGTCACATTACCTATATGCGTACAGACTCAACGAATCTGAGTCAGGAAGCGCTGGATAATTGCCGTGCTTACATCGACGATAATTTTGGTGGCAAGTATCTGCCGGATTCACCTATCCGTTACGGTAGCAAAGAAGGCGCTCAGGAAGCCCACGAAGCGATTCGTCCTTCAAACGTAAATGTGCAGGCAGCGTCGCTTAAAGAGATGGAGAGAGACGCACAGCGCCTGTATGAGCTGATCTGGCGTCAGTTTGTTGCATGTCAGATGACAAACGCAAAATATGATGCCACTACGATCCGTGTAACTGCCGGTGATTATGAACTGGTGGCTAAGGGCCGGGTACTGAAATTTGACGGTTGGACTAAGGTACAGCCACAAATCCGTAAGAAGGGTGATGAAGAACTGTTACTGCCGGACGTGAAGCAGGGCGAAGCCCTCGATTTGCAGGCCCTGGATCCTAAACAGCACTTTACGAAACCGGTGGCCCGGTTTAACGAAGCTTCACTGGTAAAAGAGCTTGAGAAACGTGGCATTGGCCGGCCTTCTACCTACGCCAGCATTATATCCACGATTCAGGATCGTGGTTATGTCCGGCTGGAAAATAAACGTTTCTATGCTGAAAAAATGGGTGAAATTGTTAATGATCGTCTGATGGAAAACTTCGACGACCTGATGAGTTATGATTTCACTGCCAATATGGAACAGCATCTCGATGACATTGCAGAAGGTAATAAAAACTGGAAGCAGGTTCTCGACAGTTTCTACAACGATTTCTACGCCAAGTTACTGAAAGCAGAAAAGGACGCTGAAGAAGGTGGAATGCGCACCAATCAGGCGGTCCCGGCTGGTATTGAATGCGACAAGTGTGGCCGTGAAATGAACGTCCGTACCGCATCTACCGGTGTATTCTTAGGATGCTCAGGTTACAACCTGCCTCCGAAAGAGCGTTGCACCAACACCATGAACCTGACACCGGGTGACGAAGTGGTGAAAGTCGATAACGAAGAAGAGCTGGAAACCGAAGCCTTGCGGGCTAAGCGCCGTTGTGACGTATGTGGTACGGCAATGGACAGCTATTTGGTAGATGAAAAGCGTAAACTGCATGTGTGTGGTAACACGCCGACCTGTCCGGGGACTTACGTAGAAGCCGGTACATTTAAGATTAAAGGGTACGACGGTCCGGTTATCGAGTGTGATAAGTGCGGCAGTGATATGGAGCTGAAGAACGGCCGGTTTGGTAAATACTTCGGTTGCACCAGCGAAGAATGTAAGAATACCCGTAAGCTGCTGCGTAACGGCGAAGCTGCGCCACCAAAAGAAGACCCGGTGGATTTACCTGAATTGCCCTGTGAGAAGTCTGATGCGCACTTTGTATTGCGTGACGGTGCCTCCGGTATATTCCTCGCAGCACATAATTTCCCTAAATCAAGGGAAACCCGTGCACCAAAGGTTGAGGAACTGGCCCGTTTCAGAGATCGTATTTCGCCTAAGTTTTACTATCTGGCGGATGCGCCGCAAAAGGATCCGGAAGGTAATCCGGCCATTGTGCGTTACAGCAGAAAAACTAAGCAGCAATACGTTATGTCTGAAAATGACAGCGGTAAATCAACAGGGTGGTCGTCCTGGTATCAGGATGGCAAATGGGTAACCCAGGACAAGAAAAAGAAATAGGTGTCAGGTGGCTTCATTACAGGATCAACTCTTAAAGGCAGGTCTGGCCGATAAAAATTCGGCAAAGAATGCCCGGGCGGAAAAGCGCAAAAAGCAAAAGCTGAAAAATAAGAATCAGCAGGTAGAAGCTGATGCTGCCAAAATCGCTGCTGAACAGGCCGCTGCTGAGAAAAAAGAGCGGGACCGTCAGTTAAATGCTGAACAGCAACAGGAGCGTGAAAAGCGCTCTGTTGCTGCGCAAATCAAGCAACTTATCACGGTGAATAAACAAAGCCGTGACGGTGATACCTTACTGAACTTCACCCACGAAAATGTGGTTAAACGTATGTATGTTTCAGCCGCTGTCCATAAGCAGGTGACGAAAGGCCGTCTGGCTGTGGTTGCTCTCGACGGAGCGTATGAACTGGTGCCGTCACCGGTTGCTGATAAAATTGCTCAGCGTGATGAATCTGTAGTGGTTTACCGTGCCGACCTGGATACCAGCAACAACGAAGGTCAACAGGAAGACGAAGAGGACTGGTACGCCGACTACGAGATCCCGGACGACCTGACCTGGTAATTTTACCGGTTCAGTAGTGCGCCGGCAGGACTTCAGCTTTGTAGTCCCGCCAGTGCATTATTAGTGGAGTCTTGCAACGCGCGGTTAATTTTCACGTGTTCAGGGCTCCAGCCTGCAAGAAAGCGGTGGAAGTCGGCATTTGCCAAATCATAAAGCCCCCGCCATTCTGCCTCCGCAGCTTCTGCATCCGTTTGCGGACAGTGTTTAGCAAGAGAACCTTTTAACGCTGAGAAATAATGCCGGAGACAGGTTTCTTTACCGTTTCTCTGCTCCTCATCACTCAGTGCACTTCCCATGAAATACACTACGTCTTTGATACCCGCCCCGTGACCACAGTACTGGAAATCAACTGCGGCACAATCGACAAATTGTTCATCAAAACAGAAGTTGGCCACTTTCGCGTCACCGTGAAGAAGGGTAGAAAAACGGGCATTTTTAAGGGCATCGTCAATCTGCACGGCAGCAGACTTTAACGGAGAGTCGGGCATGGCTGCCCATTCGTTTTGTCTTGTTCCCAGATGCCAGTAAGTGCCTTCCTTCCATACTTTTCCATCAGAACAATGCATAAAACGTCCGTGGAATTCGCCCAGCCAGCGCAATACGCATTTTGCCTGCGCCAGCGTCAGTGAGTATGTTGTCAACGGGAATCCGCTGGCAGATAAGTCCTCCATGATAATCATTCTGTTATCGCCTTCAGCACTACCGCCCAGATAGTCAGGTACTTTACATGCTGAACCCGTAAGCGGAGCCAGTGCCTGATAAAAATAATGTTCAACTTCAAATGAGCGGAGTTTTCGCTGATGACTGTGATCTGATTGCCAGCCACGGGGATGCGCTGTGCTGTTCGCGGGCCGGATACATTTCACCACTACAGGTTTGCCCGTATTTTTGTTCACCGCTCTGAAACAGGCGCCGTAACCACTCCATAATGACTGGATGAGTGAAGCTTCGGTGTACTGTGTTCCGGACACAGTGTTCAGCCAGTTGAGATATTGGTTTAGTGAAAGAACAGTCATTATTTTTACCATTAAAAAAGCCGTACTCAAGGTACGGCTTTGTTATCACGTGCAGGGATTGACAGCCTCAACAGGGCTGTCAGCCTCAGGCCTCTTCAGCAACTGCTGCTTCAGATGCACTGGCAGGTAACGTCATAGCCGCAGATGCGGATGAAGTCGCCTGTGATACCGATGCTGCTTTACCTGACACCAGCAGTGCAGGGCGGCTTTCATCTTTCATCGCGCCTGCTGTTACATCACTGAACACTGCTTCTACAACCGGTGGCAATGCCATCGGATGTGATGCTGATTTTTGTCCGGTGCTGCTTGTTGCTCTGAAAGTGGCTTTCGCAACCGCAGGTTTGGCAACAGGTGCTACGGCTTCTGATTTCACCTCTTTCTCTGCCGTGGCAGCTACAGAGTTTTCAGATACCGGTGCTGCTTTTTCAGCAACTTCAGCTACCGTTTCCGTAGATTTTGTTTCAGTTGTACTCTGTTCAGCTACAGATTCAGTTGAACTCTGTGCTTCCTGAGTCGCATTTTCCGTTTCCTGAGCAGGATTCTGCTGTTCAGTTTCTGATTCTGCATGGGCAGCTAGATTAATCTCAACCTGCTCAGGAGAAGCCGGCACAGCGGTCAGCTGATCACCGTCAACACGTACACGGGGCTTCGCTGATTTTGGCTTTTTAGCCTGTGTATCTTCTTCAGGATGTGCAATATCAAATTGCAGTTCATCCTGCACTGCGCCGGTAGCTGCATCAGAATCCGCAACTTCAGAAGCATCACTGACTTGCTGTGGTGCGTTGTCCTCTGCTGCGTCACCGGCGGGAGACTGCTCCTTCTTACGGCGTTGACCCGCTGCCCGTACATGACGCGGAGAACGACGTGAGCGGCCACGGCTTTCTCGCTTCTGACCATTTTCATCGCCGGAAGCATCCTGTTCAGACGCAGTACTGTCAGCTTGCTCTGCCGCTTCCGCAGAAGCAGGCACATCAATGTTCTGAGCTTTACTGGTGTTGCTCTGCTCAGCGTCAGCCTGAGTTCGCTCCGTGCTGTCTTGAGTCAGACCAGAGCCTTTTTGACTTTGCTCAGGGCTGCTGGCCGGTGCTTCTGTAGCAAACTGAGTATCCGAAGGTGCTACAGTCTGTACAGTCTCAGTAACGGCTTCTTTCACTTCAACCGCAGAATGTTTAGTGTCAGATTTGTCTGCCTGAGGCTGTTGTGTCGCTGACTTATCCGCTGCGTCTTTATTTACACGAACGCTGCGGCGGTTGTCACGACGCTTACGACGCTCGGCAACCTGCTTCTTTCGGGCTGGCTGTGCTTCCTGATTGTCAGTTTGCGCTTCGGCCTCACGGTTTTGATTTTGCTGTTCCGGCTTGGCCTTTTTATCTTCCTGCGGCTTACGGCGGGACTTAGGACGACTGTTACGCTTATCATCCTGGCGTTTCTGAGTCTGCTTACTCTCATCACGCTCATTGCTGTTCTCAGACTGCTTACCACGACGGTTACGGTTGTTGCGTGGTTTTCTGTTGCGGTTGTCATTATTGCGATTATTACGCGGACTACGCGTCTTCTCTTCAGTCTTTGTTTCTTCTTCTTTCTTGTCTTCACCGCCAAGTACAGAAGAAATCCATTTGCCCAGTTTGGTGAACAGGGTTTCAGTGGCTGCCGGTGCAGTTGCTTCTTTAGCTGCAAGCGCTGCTACAGGAGCAGGCGGAGCCTGAGTCGGCGCAACGAGACCTTTCAATGCAGGTTCTTCACGTTTTACCGGTGCTGCAGCAGGCTGATAGGCCTCTGTCTCGTCCTGCTCTTTCAGGGCAACGTTATAGCTTGCATCAGAAATGACTTCATCCGGACGGTGGCGAATAACTTCGTAATGCGGCGTGTCCAGGTGAGGGTTAGGGATCAACAGCAGGGAAACGTTATGACGCTTCTCGATCACATTGATTGATTTACGCTTTTCATTCAGCAGATAGGTAGCTACCGGTACCGGCAACTGAGCTTCAATCTGACCGGTATTATCTTTGATGCTTTCTTCTTCGATAATCCGCAGAATCGACAGCGCAAGGGATTCTGTACCACGTATCGTACCGTGACCGGAACAGCGCGGACATACATGGTGAGCTGACTCGCCAAGAGAAGGACGTAAACGCTGACGTGACATTTCCAGCAAGCCGAAACGTGAGATACGTCCCAGCTGAACACGTGCACGGTCTGAGCGCACAGCATCCTGCATACGTTTTTCAACTTCGCGCTGGTGACGGACCGGTGTCATATCGATAAAGTCGATGACTACCAGACCACCTAAGTCGCGAAGACGCAACTGACGGGCAATTTCGTCGGCGGCTTCAAGGTTGGTATTAAGGGCTGTTTCTTCAATATCTCCGCCTTTTGTTGCGCGGGCAGAGTTAATGTCGATTGATGTCAGGGCTTCAGTCGGATCGATAACAATTGAACCGCCGGAGGGCAGACGGACTTCACGCTGGAAAGCTGATTCGATTTGACTTTCAATCTGGTAGTGACTGAACAGAGGTACGTCACCCTTGTACAGTTTTACACGATTAGCAAAGTCCGGACGCACCAGTTCAATGTGCTGCAGGGCTTCTTCATAGATGCTGGTTTTATCAATCAGGATCTCACCGATATCACGGCGCAGATAGTCGCGGATGGCACGGACAATAACGTTACTTTCCTGATGGATAAGGAATGGCGCCGCACGGCTTTCAGCGACTTCTGAAATGGCTTCCCAGTGCTTCAGGAGTACTTTTAAATCCCATTCCAGTTCTTCGTAAGATTTACCTACACCAGCAGTACGGACAATCAGACCCATGCCGTCCGGTAATTCCAGGCGGGACAGGGCATCTTTCAGATCCGAACGCTCATCACCTTCGATGCGGCGGGAAATACCACCTGCGCGGGGGTTATTCGGCATCAGTACCAGGTAACTACCAGCCAGTGACAGGAAAGTAGTGAGGGCTGCGCCTTTCTGGCCACGCTCTTCTTTATCAATCTGAACAATAACTTCCTGGCCTTCTTTAATCACATCTTTGATGTTTGGGCGGCCTTCGAATTTATAACCTTTCGGGAAGTAAGTGCGGGCAATTTCTTTCAGAGGCAGGAAGCCATGACGGTCTGCGCCGTAGTCTACGAAAGCAGCTTCAAGGCTGGGTTCTACGCGGGTAATCTTACCTTTGTATATATTCGCCTTTTTTTGTTCGTGACCCGGGCTTTCAATATCAAGATCATACAGCCGTTGCCCGTCAACCAGGGCAACGCGCAACTCTTCTTGTTGAGTTGCGTTAATCAACATTCTTTTCATTGTATCTAACTCTGTTTTGTACAGCCGCTTAGACACAAAATCAAAATGACACGTGCAAATACGCGTCACCCAGCCTCACGGCTGTGTGCGGGATTTGTTGTTTAGTCGTATTACCCATAAATACCGGCATTTCAGTTAGCCGGACAATTAAATGCGGGGTGTCGGGAACGACGGCCCTTACTATCTTTTTTCATTTTCACCCCCGTCATTACAGGGGCAAAGGTCAATTTAATTCTGTTTGCTAAACGGCGAACTTTATTTTCATCAGTTTGTGCAACGTTCTAAAGGCTTTTGTGCTGCCTTTATAAACCGGACGAATGCGTTTATTCAGTTGTCCGCACAATATTATGGTTCATTAATTAAGTTCGAACCGGATTTTGCTTAAGCATGTTTACTGCAAAATCACACGCGATTATCTCACCAACGTTTCGGGTTTAGCAAGCAAAGTTAACTCCCTTTTGTACTAAAAAACGTCATATTGAGAAATTAATTACATAAAAGACAGGCCCGAACGTAAGAATGGCTGTTCTTTAACCAATCCGGCAGAACGGGAGGACCCTCAATTGTCTGTTGAAATGGTCCCGGTTTGCGCTATTTAGCTTTAGCGTATCCATACTTGCTCAGGTATACTCCCGCCCATGAAAGAAGATACCCCCCAACAAGTTCGTTTCGTTACCATCGAGCCAGATCTCGAAGGGCAGCGCATCGACAATTATTTGCGTACCCAGTTAAAGGGTGTGCCGAAAAGTATGATTTACCGGATTTTGCGTAAAGGTGAAGTGCGGGTAAATAAAGGCAGAGTAAAGCCGGAATATAAGCTTCAGGCTGATGATGTTATCCGCATTCCGCCGGTGCGGGTATCAGAACCCAAAGATACGCCGAATCCGAAACTGGATAAGGTGGCAGAACTTGAGCATTGTATATTGTTCGAGGATGACCGCATTCTGGTCATTAACAAACCTTCCGGCACTGCGGTGCATGGTGGCAGCGGCCTGAATTTCGGTTTGATTGAGGGCCTTAGGGCACTACGGCCCGATGCTCAGTTTATGGAACTGGTGCACCGTCTCGACCGGGACACTTCCGGCTGCATTATCATTGCTAAAAAACGTTCAGCACTGCGCCATCTGCATGCCCAGCTTCGTGACGGACAAATGGACAAGCGCTATCAGGCACTGGTCGCCGGTCAATGGCCTGAAAACCGTTTTAAAGTAAAAGCGCCGTTGTTGAAAAACGTACTGCAATCCGGCGAAAGGCTGGTGAGCGTGAATGAAAATGGTAAGCCATCAGAAACCCGCTATCGCATTCTGACCCGCTATGAAGATGCCACCCTGGTAGAAGCATCTCCTATTACAGGCAGAACGCATCAAATACGTGTGCACTGTTTGCATGCCGGTCATCCTATTGCCTGCGATCCCAAATATGGCGATGAACAGTTCGATGACACTATGCGTAGCCGTGATTTAAAGCGTCTGTTTCTGCATGCCGCCAGCATTCAGTTCATACATCCTGGCAGCGGAGAGACAGTTCGTTTTCAGGCGCCCCTTGATGAACAACTAACCAGAGCGCTAAAGCAGTTAAATGAAGTATAAATTTGTTATTTTCGACTGGGACGGCACGTTGATGGATTCAGCGGCCAAAATTGTAAATTGCATGCAGCTTGCTGCACGTCAATGCGAAGTAGCGATCCCACCGGCTGAAGCTGTCGGGGGAATTATCGGTATCAGTCTGCGTCCGGCAATTCAAAAGCTGTTTAACATCACTGATGAAGCACTGACAGACCGGCTGTTTGAAGCCTATAAAAATGCGTTTATTGAACAGGACCAGACACCAAGCCCTATGTTTAACGGCACTGAGCAGATGCTCACTTCATTAAAAAATAGTGGACGAACGCTTGCTGTTGCTACCGGTAAAGCGAGAAGGGGACTTGACCGTGCCTGGAAGAACACAGATACCGGTCACTATTTCAGCTTTTCACGTTGTGCTGATGACGCAGAGTCCAAACCGTCGCCGGATATGATCCTGCAACTGCTCGCAGAAGCCGGAGTCGATAAGTCGGATGCGGTGATGATCGGGGATACCACCTTTGATATGCAAATGGCGCAGGACGCAGGTATTGCACGTATTGGTGTATCTTATGGAGTGCATGCACAGGTTCACCTGGAACGGTTTGCGCCGCTGGCTGTTGTGCACAGTATTGCGGAACTGGAATCATTATTACTCAGTCATTGAAGTGGCGAGTAACAATAAATCAATTCCGTAACCGGCAAGCATATCCCGCAAAAGCATAACCGGTAAGCCGATGAGGGCATTCGGATCACGGGATTCAATTCGTTCAAACAGCAAGGTACCTTTACCTTCGGACTTAAAGCTGCCGGCGCAGTCATAGGGTTTTTCGTCCTGCAGGTAATGTTCAATGTGTGTTTTGCTGAGAGAACGGAAATGCACTTTTGTTATTTCGGTGGCTGTTGTCTGCTCTTTTGTGGCAGCGTCAATAATGCTCAGGGCAGAATAGAATGTCACGCAGCGGTCGCTACTTAATAAAAGCTGTTCCGTTGCAGCCTCATGAGTTCCGGGCTTGCCGAGTATAATTGTGGTGCCGGGACCGGTAGACAGGGAAGCTACCTGATCGCCGGCAATAACAATTCCGTTTTCCGTCCCGGTTGCTACTTTACCTGCTTTTGCTGCCGCCAGCCTTTCTGCCAGTGCCCCCGGCTGTTCATCCGGTAAGGGGCTTTCATCTATATCCGGTGCGATAATTGTGGCATTAACACCGAGAGAAGCGAATTGTGCCTGGCGGTAAACAGAAGATGTGGCCAGAATAAAGCGGGGGGATGTATACATGAATTCCTCTTTCGGTTACATAGCGTGCCAGATAGTAGCGGGAGTAAGCCATAAATCCGCGATATTTTCGAGTCGCCGGCTGTTTTTATCCCGAATACCTGACAATCTGTCCGCCAACCGGTCGAATCCGTGCTAAAAGGCGATTAATCTTTTGACACTGAGATACCAAATCTATAATATGCGCGCCCTATGCAGAAAGTGAAATTACCTCATACCGTCGATCCGGTGAAAAGCGCTGTGAAACGTTCCGATTACCGGGGTGTTATCGCAAGTAAAGATCTGGAACGATTGAATGAAGCTGTTGTCAGCTGTGATGAATGGGTGAACGCAGAAGTACAGTTCGAAAAAGACGCGCAGGGTCTTACTGTCTTTCACGGTCACTTAAGCGCACAGGTAACACTTATCTGTCAGAGGTGTAATGGCGAGTTTCCACACTCACTTCATACCGAATTCTGTTTTAGTCCGGTGCAGGGACAAGATCAGGATGAGGCAGATGCATTACCCGAAGCCTATGAACCGGTAGAGGTCAACGACCACGGAGAAGTCGATTTACTTCAATTATTTGAAGACGAGTTGATTATCTCATTACCTATCGTAGCCCTTCATGCAGAGGAGGATTGCGGCCTTGGTAAAGATGATATGACATTTGGTAAAATCAGTCCGGAACATGAGCGACCAAACCCTTTCGCGGTTTTGAAAGAACTTAAGCGAGACCAGGAGTAAGTTATGGCAGTACAACAAAATCGTAAAACACGCTCTAAGCGTGGTATGCGTCGTTCACACGATGCATTGACAGGCGCGACTTTGTCTGTCGATTCAACGTCGGGTGAAACACACCGTCGTCATCACGTAACCGCAGATGGTTACTATAAAGGCAAAAAAGTAATCGCCCGCTAATCAGTAGGTGACAACTTTTGTCTAAGCTAACCATTGCGTTAGATATCATGGGGGGCGATCATGGTCCCCCTGTTATCCTTTCCGCTACCCTCAAAGCCATCCGGCAACATCCAGATTTCAAATTTATCTTATGTGGCCAGCAGTCCGTCATTGAACCTGCTGTCGCTGATTTATTGCCAGAACAACGTGCAAGAGTCACCATCGAGCATTGCGACGATGTCGTTGATATGGGCGATGCGCCTGCCTTTGCATTGCGCAATAAAAAGCAATCTTCTATGCGCCGCATTATTGAACTGGTGGAATCCGGGGAGGCCGATGCCTGTGTCAGTGCCGGAAATACCGGCGCGTTGCTGGCAATGGCTTATTATCTTCTGAAAACATTGCCCGGTATTGACCGGCCAGCCCTTGTTTCGGCTATGCCGACGGCCAGTCACCATAAAGTGTTTCTGCTGGATCTTGGCGCAAACGTAAACTGTACGTCAGAAATACTGTTTCAATATGGTGTGATGGCCAGTGTACTTGCCCAGGAAGTGTCCGGTATTGAAAAGCCGAGAGTGGCGCTACTGAACGTAGGCGAAGAAGATATAAAAGGAAATGCGCAGGTAAAGATTGCCGATCAGTTGTTCAGAAATGCCAGCGCACTGAATTATATAGGTTATGTGGAAGGGGATGACATTTTTACTGATTATGCCGATGTCGTGGTGACCGACGGATTTACCGGCAATATTGCCCTTAAATCTACCGAAGGTTTAGCCAAACTGGTTATTAATGAAGTAAAACGACAATCCCAAATGAACCTTTTAAGCCGTTTGATGGCCAGAATAGCGTTGCCGCTGCTGAAAAGCATCTACAACAGGGTGAACCCCGACCAGTATAACGGGGCGAGTCTGATAGGATTGCGCGGCATTGTCATCAAGAGTCACGGAAACGCTTCCGCTGACGCTTTTTACTATGCGATTTATCAGGCAATGCAAGAAGCCAAAATGGGCATTCCTGAGAAAATAAAAAGTAAAATAGAAACGGTTTTGTTGGAGCAGCTTTGAGCAATTATTCACGAATTATCGGGACCGGAAGTTATTATCCCAGTGAAGTGCGTACTAATGCCGACCTGGAAAAAATGGTCGATACCAGTGATGAATGGATCACTGAACGTACCGGGATTAAAGAAAGACGCATTATCGGTGCTGACGAAACAGCCGCCACCATGGGATTTGAAGCCAGTAAGCATGCTATAGAAGCTGCCGGTATCGACCCGAAGTCCATCGACATGATTGTGTGTGCAACCACCAGTGGTGCCCATGCATTTCCCAGCACAGCGTGTGAAATTCAGGCGATGCTCGACATTAACGGCATTCCTGCGTTTGATGTTGCCGCTGCCTGTGCCGGTTATTGTTATGCCCTGAGTATTGCCGATCAGTACATCAAGTCTGGTATGGCTAAACGGGTGCTGGTTATTGGTACAGACTGTCTGACCCGCATGATGGATCCTACCGACCGCGGTACAATCATTCTGTTTGGCGACGGTGCAGGTGCAACGGTCATTGAAGCCAGTGAGGAACCGGGTATTTTGTCTACCCATATTCACGCAGACGGTTCATACGGTGAATTACTCTATGCCGGTAATCCTCAACGGGGTGTAGCATCTTCCGTTGAAGAAAACTGGTGTGCTATGAAAGGCAATGAGACTTTCAAGGTGGCCGTCACTAAATTGTCTGAGACTGTAGAACAAACCCTTGCAGCCAATAATATGGCAAAATCTGATCTTGACTGGCTGGTACCGCACCAGGCAAACTTCCGCATTATTAAAGCGACTGCCAGAAAGCTGGACATGTCGTTAGATCAGGTTGTGCTGACTCTGGAAAAATACGGTAACACGTCTGCTGCAACCGTGCCTACAGCACTGGATACTGCTATCAGAGATGGCCGTATTAAACGTGGTCAGAATCTTCTTCTTGAAGCATTCGGCGGAGGCTTCGCCTGGGCTTCAGCTCTGGTAAGATATTAAGTCCGGTCTGCAGACCGGCACGATAAAGATAACAATAAGGAACAATAATGACTCGTACAGCTTGTGTATTTCCGGGACAAGGTTCCCAGTCTGTCGGCATGCTTAAAGAGCTGGCTGAAAGCCACCCTGTTGTAATTGATACATTTAAAGAAGCGTCAGACGCGTTGGGATATGACTTGTGGGATCTGGTGCAGAATGATGCAGACGGCAAGTTAAACGAGACTCACATCACGCAGCCTGCGCTGCTGACAGCCAGCGTTGCCATCTGGCGTATTCTTCAGGAAAAGCAGATCCAGGTAGATTACCTGGCCGGTCACAGTCTGGGTGAATATTCAGCGCTGGTTTGTGCCGGAGCCATTGAATTTAAAGAAGCGGTGAAGCTGGTAGAAGCCCGTGGTCAGTTCATGCAACAGGCCGTACCGGCCGGAGCAGGGGCAATGTACGCCATTATCGGGCTGGATGATGAAACCATTGCTGAGTGTTGTCAGCAAACAGCTATTGCAACCGGTGAAGTTGTGTCTCCGGTTAACTTCAATTCGCCGGGCCAGGTGGTCATTGCCGGTGAAAAGGCTGCCGCAGAACAAGCTGCAACGGCATGTAAAGACGCCGGTGCAAAACGTGCGTTACCACTGGCTGTCAGTGTGCCGTCTCACTGCGAACTGATGCGTCCAGCTGCTGACCAGTTAGATGATGCACTGGCTGCAATCAACATTACTGCACCTGCGATTAACGTGGTGAACAATGTTGATGTAAGCGTAGAGTCTTCGGCTGAAGCCATTAAAGATGCGCTCGTACGTCAGTTATACTGTCCGGTGCAGTGGACCCGTACCGTCGAGTTCCTTGCCGCGAAGGGCGTAGAGAAAATTATTGAGGTGGGGCCGGGTAAAGTATTAACCGGTCTGACTAAACGAATTGATAAAGCATTAACCAGTGTTGCGGTAAATACGCCGGACACACTGGCTGATCTTTAATTACTCAGAATCAGGAAAATTATGAGTCAGTTATCAGGTAAAGTCGCCTTAGTAACAGGCGCAAGTCGCGGTATCGGTAAAGCTATTGCTGAAGCACTGTCTGCGCAGGGTGCAACCGTTGTGGGTACAGCAACCAGCGAAAACGGCGCTGCTGCTATTTCTGAATATTTAGCTGCATCAGGCGGTAAAGGCCTGGCATTAAATGTGACAGACAAAGCATCGGTGGAAACCGTGCTGAAGAACGTTACTGATGAATTTGGTGCTATTGATATTCTGATCAATAATGCAGGTATCACCCGTGATAATCTGTTAATGCGAATGAAAGATGACGAGTGGCAGGACATTATAGATACCAATCTGTCATCTATCTTTACGCTGTCTAAAGCCGTGTTACGCGGTATGATGAAGAAGCGTTATGGTCGTATCGTCAATGTTGGTTCAGTAGTGGGCAGTGCCGGTAATGCCGGACAGGCAAACTATGCTGCTGCAAAAGCCGGTGTGATTGGATTTTCAAAATCTATGGCACGTGAAGTGGCATCCCGCGGTATTACCATCAATGTGGTCGCTCCGGGCTTTATCGATACAGACATGACGAAAGCATTGACAGACGACCAGCGAGAAGCGATCTTTAAGGACATCCCGGCAAACAGACTGGGTGCACCGGAAGAAATTGCTTCAACTGTTGCTTTCTTAGTCAGTGATGGCGCTGCGTACATCACTGGTGAAACCATCCATGTAAATGGTGGAATGTATATGAATTAATGTTGCCATCTGGCAGCAATTTCGTGCCTGAGCCTTGTTTTGCTTGGGTGTTGGTGTTAAAAAATTGTAGAATTAATTGGTTGGTTGCTGGTTTGACCAGGATATTTACATCACTTGGTACTTGCAAGGATAGTCCTTGCAAAATAAACTAGCGGCACTTTTTTATCTAGTGACGTTAAGGGAAACCTAGAATTATGAGTAACATCGAAGAGCGCGTAAAAAAGATCATCGTAGAACAGCTGGGCGTTAAAGAAGAAGAAGTAAAAGCTGAAGCTTCCTTCGTTGATGATTTGGGCGCAGATTCACTCGACACTGTTGAGCTGGTTATGGCTTTAGAAGAAGAGTTCGATACTGAAATTCCTGATGAAGAAGCAGAGAAGATCACTACCGTTCAGTCTGCTATCGACTACATCAACGCAAATAAAGACGCGTAAGCGTTCCTGAGTTTTGCGAAAACGGCTCTGTTAAGAGCCGTTTTCGTATCTAACGTTAGTTCCAATACGAGGGCTTTTTGTGACAAAACGTCGCGTAGTAGTTACTGGTATGGGTATGCTTTCACCACTGGCTTCTAATGTTGAAGACACGTGGAGCCGCCTGTTAAAAGGTGAAAGTGGTATCGGTGACATCACCTTATTCGATTGCAGTAACTATTCCACTCGTTTTGCCGGTCAAGTCGATGATTTCGACCCGCAAGATTACATCGAAAAGAAAGAAGCAAAAAAGATGGACCGGTTTATCCAGCTCGGCATTGCCGCGGGTAAGCAGGCGCTTGCTGATTCCGGTCTGGCGATTACTGATGAGAATGCTCACCGTGTAGGTGTGGCTATCGGTTCAGGTATCGGCGGTCTTGAACAAATCGAGCAGAACCACGTTAAACTGATGAACAGCGGTCCTAAGCGCGTTTCACCGTTTTTTGTGCCTTCTACTATCACCAACATGATTTCCGGCTTCCTGTCTATCATGGAAGGGCTGAAAGGGCCGAACCTGAATATCGTGACGGCCTGTACAACCGGTGTGCACAATATTGGTGTGGCAGCGCGTACTATCGCTTACGGCGATGCTGACGCCATGCTTGCAGGTGGTGCTGAAGCCTCTATTACCCCGCTGGGTATCGCAGGTTTTGCGGCAGCCAGAGCGCTGTCCTCAAACAACGATGCGCCGCAGCAAGCCAGCCGTCCTTGGGATAAAGACCGTGATGGCTTTGTTATGGGTGAAGGTGCCGGTGTGATGATGCTGGAATCTTATGAATCTGCCGTTGCCCGTGGTGCCAAAATCTATGCTGAACTGACAGGCTTCGGAATGAGCGGTGATGCATATCACATGACTTCACCTCCTGCAGATGGTGAAGGAGCAGCCCGTTCTATGGAAAATGCCTTACTGGATGGCGGCGTTAACCGTGAAGATATTGGTTATATCAATGCTCATGGTACGTCCACACCAGCTGGAGACATTGCAGAAGTTGCAGCAGTAAAGCGGGTATTCGGTGAGCATGCTCATCATTTACTGGTCAGCTCGACTAAGTCAATGACCGGTCACCTGTTGGGTGCTGCCGGTTCGGTAGAAGCTATTTTCACCGTGCTTGCACTGCGTGACAAAATGGCGCCGCCTACTATCAACCTGGACAATCCGGGTGAAGGCTGTGATCTTGATTTTGTTGCACACAAAGCGAAATCATTCGATACGCCTTACGCCTTATGTAATTCATTCGGCTTCGGTGGTACTAACGGTTCATTAATCTTCAAACGTATTGACGGTTAATGTAATTGATTGCGAAAAGGCAGCATTACGCTGCCTTTTTTGTATCTGAAGTATAGTGACTGGTTATGCGTAACTCGCTTCCGGTTTTTGTAAGCCGCGTCTGCACACTGTAAATCCATGCATCTGCTGGTATACTTCCGCACTGAATTTTATCAATGACTCACACTCTTTATGTCTGAAGACATACATCAGGACCGCGCATTTCAATACGGTGATGGCATGTTTACCACTATGCATGTGGCTTGTGGCCGTGTTGCTCTGTGGTCTCTTCATAAACAGCGGTTACAAAACGACAGTGCCCGGTTGGGATTAACTGTAGATTTGGCCTTGCTAACTGAACAAGTGCATGCGGCAGCGGAAAAACTGGCTGATGGCGTGCTGAAAGTGCACATTTCTTCAGGTTGCGGCGGTCGTGGTTATCAGCGTCCGGCAGGGCAATCTGCTGTCTGGCGGTTATCTGACTTCTCTGTGCCGGCTCAGTATGCTTGCTGGCAGAAGCAGGGAATTGCTGCTGACATCAGCCCGGTGACGCTGGGTTTGCAACCTTTGCTCGCAGGTATCAAGCATATAAACCGGCTCGAACAGGTGCTGGTGAAAGAACAGATTACCCTCGATGATGCCATCGTGTGTGATATGCAGGGCTACGTGACAGAGGCGAGTGCCAGCAATGTGTTCTGGTATGCAGACGGTCAGTGGTATACGCCCTCACTGGATAACGCCGGCGTGGCCGGTGTTTACCGGGCGTTTATTCTTTCTACCCTTGAGCAGGCCGGCAAGCCTGTGATAACAGGAAAATTTACGATTTCAGATCTTAAAGAAGCCAGCGCGGTTTTTTTATGTAATGCGTTGATGCACATTGTACCGCTGAACCGTATTCAGTTTGATGATGCAGAGGTTCGCTTCGATTGCGGGCCGGTGTGGACGTTGCAGCAGCAAATGAATGAGGCTTATGAGAGGGAACATGAAACGCCTGATTAGTATCCTTGCAGTGCTTTTTGCCGGCTTTGCTTTCCTGGCCATCGCTTATTTCTGGTCTGTTAAACAACTCACAGCACCACTTTCGTTAGAAGATGACGTTTTGTATACCGTACCCCAGGGCAGTTCTGCGACTTCTGTTGTCCGCGATTTACTCGATAACGGCCTGGCGTCTTTTCCTCTCCTTACTGCAAAAGTGTGGTTGAAACTGGATCAGCAGGCCAGTGCTGTCAGAGCGGGTACCTATCAGTTAACGCCCGGGATGTCTGCAGTGGACGCCCTGTATCTGTTTGCCAGTGGTGATGAATATCAGTTTCAGATAAGTCTTGTGGAAGGGTTGACGCTCAGCCAGTGGCTGATTTTACTCAGAGCCGATATGAATCTGGTTCAGGATGTTACCGGAGATGATGCATTGTCCGGGCTGGCAGCCGCCGTTGAAGGTTATGATTCACAGGCCTGGCCGGAGGGTTTATTCCTGGCAGATACCTATCATTATACTGCCGGTACATCTGTCTCTGATATCCTCAGACGCGCCGGTGAGGCATTGAGCCGGTATCTTCAGCCACAATGGGATAGCCGCCCGGGGGCATTACCCTATAAAACGCCTTACGATGTGCTGATCATGGCGTCAATTATTGAGAAAGAAACAGCCATCGCCAGCGAGCGGCCCCTCATTGCCGGTGTATTTGTTAACAGGCTGGACAGTGGTATGCGTCTGCAAACCGATCCCACCGTTATTTATGGTCTTGGCGATGAGTTTGACGGTAATCTGACCCGTCAGCACTTACGGGGTAAAACACCGTACAATACGTATACTATAAACGGTTTACCGCCCACTCCTATTGCTATGCCGGGTAAAGCGGCTATCGATGCGGCGCTGAATCCGTCGCTGACGGATGCGCTTTATTTTGTGTCCCGCGGTGACGGGACACATGTTTTTTCATCAACGCTGGAAGCCCACAATGAGGCCGTTAACCAGTATCAGCGGAATATCAAAAAAGAATAATATGTCAGGAAAATTCATTGTTATAGAGGGCCTTGAAGGAGCAGGTAAAAGCTCTGTTATTGAGGTAGTGAAACAGTTCATTGAAAGCCGCGGGCATTCCTGTGTTTGTACCCGTGAGCCGGGTGGTACGCCGATGGCTGAGGCTATCCGTGAATGTGTTAAAGGTGACTGGCAGGAGACGGTAGCAGAAGAAACGGAATTAATGCTGATGTATGCTGCCCGCCGTCAGTTGCTGGTTAACGTTGTCCATCCGGCCCTCGAAAGAGGAGAGTGGGTGCTGGGTGACCGTCATGATATGAGTTCACTTGCCTACCAGGGCGGCGGCAGGCAAATCCCTGAAGATAAGTTGATGGCGCTCCGGGAGTTGTGTCTGCAGGGCTTTGGTCCCGATCTCACCTTGTATCTTGATGTCGAGCCGGAAACCGGATTGCAACGGGCGCGGGGACGGGGAGAGTTAGATCGGATCGAACGTTCCGGGCTGGCTTTTTTTGAGCGCACCCGTGAAAAATATCTGTCACTGACAAATGAATCGCCAACGGCGTTTCTCATTGATGCCATGCAGCCTATGGAAAACGTACATCAGGATGTGTTGAGTACGCTGGAGGCTAACCTGCCATGATGCCCGTCTGGCTGCGACCTCTTTTGCTAAAGTTTACAGACAGACTCCGGTTGCGTAGTCTGCACCACGCTTTATTGTTATCAGGTATTGCAGGAACCGGCAAACGTGTACTGGCTACAGCACTGGCAAAAACCTTACTGTGCAAACAGGTATCAGATGAAGGTAGTTGTGGTCAATGTCAGAGTTGTCTGCTTTTCGAAGCCGGTAATCATCCGGACTATCACGAGCTTGTCAGTGAAAAGCAACTCGGCGTTGATGCTGTGCGGGGTGGCATACAAAAGTTAGCTGGGACTGCTCAGTTGGGTAACAATAAGGTACTGGTGATCCCCGACGCGGATACCATGACAGAAGCGGCTTCTAATGCGTTACTCAAAACGTTGGAAGAACCGACGGTAAATACTTATTTATTATTACTTACGAGTCGCAAAACGGCGCTGTTACCCACTATTCTGAGCCGGTGCGAAAAACATGATATTCCTTTACCGGCAGAGCAGACCGTTATCGACTGGCTTGGCGCGCAGGGCATGACTGACGTTACCCCGGCAACCTTAAAAGCCTACGGCTATGCGCCTTATACTGTACTGGACAGTTTGCAGGAAGGTGCTGAAGGGTTGTCGTTTAACGGCTATCAGCAGGGGATTGCGGATTTGATGGGGAATAAAGAATCTCCCCGCAGTCTGGCTGTGAAATGGCAGGAGCACGCTGTTCAGGTAGTAAAATGGCTGCAAAGCGATGCCCATGAAAAATATATCCGCACATTGCATTCCGACGATTACCGGGCGTCGTTAAAATGTCAGCAGGCGTCTGCACAACTGCAGCATCCCGGCGTAAATAAAGCGGTGATCCTCACCGGCGTACTGGCCGTTTTTTCTGTTAACCCGTTATAAATAAGGTACTGAATTTTGTTCGTAGATTCCCATTGCCATCTGGACCGGTTAAAAATGGACAAGGCCGGACTGGAAGAAACCCTGAAGTTTGCCCGTCAGCGGGGAGTTGAGCATTTCCTGTGCGTCTCTGTTTCTGTTAAAGACTACGATGACATGTATGAAGCGGTAAAAGACTTTCCTGATGTGTCTGTTTCATGCGGGGTTCATCCCTTACATCAGGAAGATGCCTGTGATTACGACACATTACTGGCGAAAGCGTCTAATCCTGAAGTTGTTGCAATTGGTGAAACGGGTCTGGATTATTTTTACAGTGCTGACACGAAAGAAGTGCAGCTCGCTTCATTTGTGGATCATATCAAGGTTGCGAATGTCCTAAAAAAACCGCTGATCATTCATACCAGAGATGCCCGCGAAGACACGCTGTCTTTGCTTAAGGAACATAAAAATCCTGAAACAAAAGGGGTATTACATTGTTTTACCGAAAGTCTTGATATGGCCCTGGCTGCTATCGATATGGGTTTTTATGTTTCCATTTCTGGCATTGTGACGTTTAACTCAGCGGATGAACTCCGTGAAGTGGTAAAAGCGTTACCCATTGAGCGCTTGTTGATAGAAACGGATTCTCCATGGCTGGCACCGGTTCCTCACAGGGGAAAACAAAATCAGCCTGGCTTTGTGGTCGAAGTGGCTGAATTTATTGCATCAGTAAAAGGGGTAACCGTGGAAGAACTGGCAAGACAGACCACTGAAAACTTTTACACCTTATTCAGTCATGTCAGACAATAAACCCCTTATCTGGACTGAGCGGCTTTTGAAAAGCTTACAGGCCGGTAAAGATTCACCTGAAAGCCGCTTCATGCAGGTTGCCACCTGCAATAAGGACGGCTTGCCGGAAAACCGCACGCTGGTTTTCCGGCAGCTCGATAGTGATGAAGGGATTATTTACGCGGTGTCTGATCTGAGAACTGCAAAAGCTGACGCGCTTAAAGCGAATGCCAATGCTGCTATTTGCTGGTACTTTACCGGCAGCAGAGAGCAATACCGTTTAAATTGCACTACTACAATTATCACTACGGATAACGCACCGGAAGATATTCACCGCGCATGGTGTGAAATGTCGGTACAGGGCAAAAAGCAATTTCTGTGGGGTGTACCGGGTTCTGTCAGACAACCGGCAAAGCCTCTCAAGGCGGAAGGTGATATGAATATAGCCCCGCCTCATTTCTGCAAGCTGGCTTTCAGGGCAGACTCAGTTGATTACCTGAACCTGAAAGGTAACCCTCAATATCGGGAATTCCAGACACGATGTGATAACGACTGGCAAATCCGGGCTGTTATTCCCTGAAAACCGGTAATCACCATTTCATTAAATCGTCTTCACCGTTTCATTTAAGCATACAGACAGTACGCGGGATCAGTAGGAAAATAAGCGTCAACACGATAGTAGTTTCTGTTTCCCGGAGTCTTTATGCAAAATCTTGCTCAGAATATTATTTATCTTTCTCACGGTGGCGGACCATTTCCGCTTCTTGGTGAGCCTTCTCACCAGGGCATGGTAGATCAACTAAGCGGGATCGCTGCCTCTCTGCCGGTACCGGAGCGCATTCTCCTGATCAGTGCGCACTGGGAGGAAAGTAACTTTAGCGTAACAGGGCATCCGTCACCCGGTTTAATTTATGATTATTATGGCTTTCCGGAAGAAGCTTACAGTATTACCTATCCGGCCCCCGGGGATCCCCAATTTGCCGGAGCATTACAAGAGTCTGTCAGAGCGGCCGGCATAAAATTATCAGTGTCACCGGAAAGAGGGTTTGATCACGGTATGTTCGTGCCGCTGAAAATCATGTTTCCTCAGGCTGATATTCCTGTCGTACAGTTATCGTTAAGCAAGTATCTCGATGCTGCTATGCATGTACGCATGGGTGAGGCACTGGCAAAATGTGATTTATCAAAAACGCTGGTGATAGGCTCAGGATTTTCCTTCCACAATATGAAAGCGTTCTTCAAACCGGTTGCCGGTGCAGATGAAATGAATGATGCTTTTCAGCTCTGGCTGAAAACACTGATGACTGATGTCGGTATCAGGGAAGGAGAGCGCTCACATCAACTCATCAATTGGGAAACAACGGCGCCGAATGCCAGATTTTGCCATCCCCGTGAAGAACATTTATTGCCCCTACACGTATGTTACGGACTTGCAGGGAAACCGGCAAAGCACGCCTTTCAAACGCACATTGCAGGAAAACTGGCGACAACATTTTTATGGTGACAACTGTGGGGTCGTTCAGGATGGTTTGATAATTGTCCTGAGCTGCACTTCCGTCAGGAACCTGTCTTTCGCTGGCAGCAAAGTTTGAATTTTTTACCGCTCTGACAGAAACAGGGATCGTTTCTGCTAATTTTTACGGTGCCGGTATCATCATGCAATTTTCCGCTGTCATAGCGCCAGCAATTGTTTTCTTTCAGGAACAGTGATGTTTCATGGAGAACACCGGTTTTCCGCCTCTCAGCATACCACGCTCTGAATTCCACATGGTTTGTATTTGTTTGCAATACATCAAGATGGAGCCAGGTCGTGCCGGATGCACTTTCTTCAAGAGCACTGACTGTCAAATCTGCCCGCTTTGATGCTGTATAGGTTTTGAGTACGTATTCATAATTTTTGCTGACATACGCGGAGTATCTCGAACGCATCAGTTGTTCCGGTGAAGTCGCCTCTTGCTGGCCAGCCAGCAATGGCACGCAACACTGATTTCTGTCTTTACCGCTATTGCAATAACACTGCATTATTATGCCCGTTTAACTTTTTCGGGGCAGTGTACCTTTGTACAGGGCTATCACCAAGGCCCGGTAACCACATTCTTCATTTCTCTGTTTTGTTCATCGTTGGTAACCCGCAGATTCACAACTGAAACGGCATAACGGCGACATAATTGTTGAATTACCACCCGTTGCTGATCGTCCAGAGCCAGATTCTCTACATATATCGTTTTGCACTGACCAGACATGATGAGCCTTGAAATCCATCCTGGTACATCTTCTTCCGAAGGTTTCTGCATACGGATACTGTGTGGCACATCCTTTTTAAAGGCTACCGATTCTGCAATTAAGTACGACCAGCCACGGGGACGTGAAACTTCACGGGGCGCGCCATCAAAGGCAAAGCTGAGTTGAACGACGTTGTTTGAATGAGTCATGGTAATCCCTGTTCGTTTATACAGTGTATAGGTATACAGTATTTCAGGATGAAGACTTGTGCAAGTATTTTTTTGCATAAAAAAGCAGCGCAACACAACAGATTTGGACAGCAAGCCAGCAGTAGCGTGGGCTGAAGTCGTTAACACTTTTAACATTGGTGCATCGAATGCATCTTAATAGGGCAACAGGCGTCCTGAGTTTGAGCAATAAACGAACTAAGATTCACATATAAATAACATATTGTGGCCGGTTCAGCGGATTATCGTATTTTTTGACTGTTTAACCCTGCTCAGCTCAATGTGGTACTTACAGTGCAATATATGCGTATCTGTCGATATTTCATTAAGTACAAGGAGGGCAGTCGTTGAGCAGTCATAGTATGAGCCGCCGTGCATTATTAGGGTGGATTGGTAAAACAGCGGGCGCCGGCGCGATGTATCAGGCCATGAGCTCACTGGGTTTTGCGGCCGAATCTACAAAGCCCGGTACATTGAAATTAAGCGGTACGAAGAAAGGGGCATCTGTACTGGTGTTGGGTGCCGGTGTTGCGGGTATGACAGCGGCTTATGAGCTACGCAAAGCCGGCTACAAGGTGAAAATCCTTGAGTTTAATGGCAGAGCCGGTGGTCGTTGCTGGACGCTCCGTGGTGGCGATACTTATACAGAACTGGGTGGTGCGACCCAGCAATGTCAGTTCGCTGAGGGGAATTACATCAATCCGGGTCCCTGGCGTGTGCCCTACCATCACCATCATGTGATGTCTTACATCAATGAGTTTAACGTAGCTATTGAGCCTTTTATTCAGGTTAACTACAACGCTTACGTGCATTCAACTAAAGCGTTTAACGGTAAACCCCAGCGTTACCGCGAAGTGCAGGCTGATTACCAGGGATATGCTGCTGAGTTATTGAGTAAAGTCATTAACCAGAATGCACTTGATGCTGAATTGAGCGGTGAAGACAGAGAGAAGCTTTTTGAGTCTCTTCGTCACTGGGGAGCACTTGATAAATCTTCTGCCTATAAAAAGTCCTATGAGACAAGTTTACGCCGTGGCTTTAAAGTACCACCGGGCGGCGGACTGTCACCCAAACCTGAACCCTCCGAATTGTTTGACCAAAGTGCTTTACTGCAGTCTGAACTGTGGAAATACATAGTGAATGGCCAGGACATCGAATTCCAGAGCAGTATTTTTCAGCCTGTTGGTGGTATGGACAGTATTGCGAAAGCCTTTGAGAAACGGGTTGGTGATCTTATCGAATACAACGCCAGAGTCACATCTGTTGATCAGAGCGACTCCGTTGTAACAGTGAAATACGACCAGCAGGGCACTGCCAAAGAGGCACAGGCTGACTGGTGTGTGTGCACAATTCCTCTCTCGATTCTTTCTCAGATCCCTGTCACAGCAAGCAATGCAATGAAAACCGCTATCCGCTCGGTGCCTTACGCAGCGTCAGTGAAAGTGGGCCTGGAATTTAAGCGCCGCTTCTGGGAGCAGGACGATGCAATTTATGGCGGTGTTTCATACACCAATCTGCCCATTACTAATATCAGTTATCCCAGTACAAAGTTTTGTGACAAAGGCAAAGGGGTGTTGCTGGGCGGCTATGTATGGGGGCCGAACGCTTTCGAATTTACCTCGTTGCCACCGGAGGAGAGAGTCAAAAAAGCCGTTCAATACGGCAAACAGATCCATCCGCAATACGAACAGGAGTTCGACAACGGCATTGCCGTTGGCTGGCACAGAGTGCCCTGGACACAAGGATGCTATGGCGTGTGGACTGAAGAAAAGCGGGAAGAACACTATGAAAACCTGTGTCAGGTAGATGGTCGTCTGGTACTGGCCGGTGAGCATGCTTCAAATCTGCCTGCATGGCAGGAAGGGGCTATAGCTTCGGCGCGGGACGCTATCGAACGGTTACATGCCAAAGCACTGACAACGGCTGCATGAAAGAGAGGACAGAACAATGAAATCATTAATTAACGTTGCCGGTACCGGTTTACTGCTTCTGAGCAGCTGTGCACTTGCTACTGATGATGCCGGTTTTTCTCAGGGTAAGAATTTTGAAGAAGTGTCCGGAGATGAGCTTTATCACGCTATTTGTCAGGGATGTCATATGCCTGATGCACAGGGCGCCAAAGGTGCAGGCGCATATCCTGCACTGGCAAACAATCCCAAACTGAGTGCTGCTCCCTATGTCACATTTATGGTCAGCAACGGTATGGGTGGTATGCCCGCATTAAAACAATATTTATCCGATGAACAAATCGCCGAAGTGGTGAATTATACACGTACCCACTTTGGTAACCATTTTACTGACACCGTGAGTGCAGAAGACGTTAAAACCATTGCCCGAAGATAAAAAGGAAAAACGTAAATGAAAAAGATATTAATTGCCCCGTTACTACTGAGTGCTGTACTTGCAAATACAGGTTGCAGTGAAGCAGAAGCAACCTCCACCCCGAAAGAAACTGTTATACGTCATGGTTTAATTGGTTCAGATTTCCCCATACTGCGCGCCTCTGAAGTGCCGGCAACCAGTACCATTGTATTTTTAAGCGGGTCTGTACCCGGCGTAAGCAACCCTGACGCACCGGAAGGCAGCAGGGAGGCCTACGGTGATACAGAAATGCAAACCGTGAGCGTCATGAAACGTATCGACGAAAACTTGAAAAGTCTGGGGCTCACTATGGGCGATGTCATCAAAATGCAGGCATTTCTGGTCGGGGATCCTGAAATGGACGGGAAAATGGATTTTGCCGGCTTTATGCGAGGCTATACTCAGTTTTTCGGAACAGATGAACAGCCTAACTTGCCTTCACGGTCAGCTTTACAGGTTGCCGGTCTGGCGAACCCTAACTATCTGGTAGAGATTGAAGTGACTGCGGTTCGTCCTGAGTAATTCTCAAAGAACCTTGTGCCGGTGATACTATGCATTCACCGGCATCCACCGGCATTCAATAAAACACAGGGTATGTTGTTCTGAGCCTTTCTGTTATCCCGCCAGCATCTGTCTACCTGACGTAGCGCAAACTAAACAATATACCGGCAACCAGCCAGTAGAATACTGGTTCCTGCCAGCCTGTTTTGAGTGACCAGGTGTAATGCAAAATGGCCAGAAACAATGCCACCCATACGGTGTTGTGAAGGGGTTGCCAGCGCTGTCTCATTTTTTTCCTGATGAACAACGGAGACGTGACCGTCAGTGCAAGCAGGACCAATAAGGCGGCGAAACCCACCAGTATATATGGCCTTTCGACGATCTCTGCGCCGGCCATCTGCCAGGCAAACTGCAGTTCAAACGCCAGCCAGGTAAGAAAATGCGCCAGTGCGTATACAAACACATAAACCCCTGCCATTCTTCTGAGTTTAATGATATCAGCGCAGGGCAGACGCCTTGCAATCTGTGACAACGCGAGGGTAAAAAGTAACAGGTTCACCGCCATAATCCCGCTGGAATGGAGTAGCGCTTTTACCGGATCGGCACCCAGCTGATCATTGATGCCGGCATAAAATAACAACGCCAGGTAACCCGATGCCAGGCCATGGATCACAAACTTAATACTGTTGACCTGAAATGATGTCAGCCTGACAGGGCGTGAAAACAACGTTTTCTTCATTGAAACCTAATAAAACTTAGATAAATCCATACCTGCATACAGTGATGCAACTTCTTCGTATCCGTTAAACGGGCGGGTAGGGATGCGGTTCTGATTAAACAAACCACCACTGGTGATCCGTCTTTCAGAAGCCTGACTCCACCTGGGATGATCAACCGCCGGGTTTACATTCGCATAGAAGCCGTATTCCCGGTGGGCCAGACGTTTCCAGGTTGTTGGCGGCTCTTTGTCTGTTAACGTGATACTGACGATGGATTTGATACTTTTGAAGCCGTACTTCCAGGGCACGACCAGTCTGACCGGCGCGCCGTTTTGTGGAGGCAGGCTTTTACCATAGACACCGGTTGCCAGCATAGTTAGCGGGTGCGTCGCCTCGTCAATACGCAAGCCTTCTACATACGGGTAGTCAATGCCGCCTCCGGTGAAGCGGCTTCGCTGGCCGGGCATCTGCTCAGGATCATAAAGTGTTTTGAACGCCACATATTTAGCCGACGATAATGGTTTCGCCTCTGCAAGCAAGTGACTTAGCTGAAATCCCATCCAGGGAATTACCATCGACCAGGCTTCGACACAGCGTAAACGGTAAATTCTCTCTTCAAGCGCAAGCCGGGTAAATAAATCATCGTAATTGAGAGTAAGAGGCTTTTCGACCAGACCGTCTACTTTCAACGTCCAGGGTTCGGTGATGAACTGCTGCGCGTTATTTACAGGATCGCTTTTGTCTGTGCCGAATTCGTAAAAATTATTGTAGGACGTTACTTTTGCTTCCGGTGTGAGCGCCTCATCCGGTTTAAAGTTATCGTTCACGGAAAAATCGAGAGGCCGTGTCCGGAAGGTGTCATTTTTCTCTTCATCATCGGTGAACCAGCCAAAAGCTGATGCAGGTTGCGACATGAGCGCACCCAGCCCGGCAAAGCCTAGTGATTTGATCACATTGCGGCGGTCGCGGTAAACAGATTCATCAGTAACGTCACAATCTTTGAATGTCTGAGATGGTTTGAAGCGGTGAGCCATAACTACCCTTTTTATAAAAACACATCTGTAAGACCGGTATCACAGTGATTTTATTTCAATTAAATATTGTTCATTTACAGGTTATACGCTGCTGCAATTACGGGATTTCAACTGAAACCGTCGAATTGTGCAGTTTGTTTGGGTAAAAACAAACTGGCATACAGCCTTGCGGCAAATTCATCTGTCATGCCTGATATGTAATCAGAAATGACTCTGTGACCGTTATCCTGTTCCTGCGCTTTCAGCCAGCGGCTGCGTGTATTATCCGGTAACAGCCGTTCCGGTTCTGAACTGAATGCTTCAAACAGTTCCATCACTGTTTGCTGACCTTTGTACTCCAGTAACTGAACTTCGGTTTTCCTGATGACCTTCTGAAATACAAAATCCTTAAATAAAGCCAGGGCGTTGAAATGCCGCTCAGGCATAACGGCCTGGTAACGGAGCAGGGGATGGCTGAATACAGGATTTTCTTCAATGACAATCGCGGTAATAAAGCTATTTACCAGTGCTCCGATGGCATTTTTCCGTTCGTGATGGCGCTCACTGAACAGGCGTTTTGTGAGAGATGTGATCTCTGCTGACAGCCACGGGACATCCATTTCTGCAAGAGGTTTGGTTACGGCTTCAGTAAAGGCGCTGACCGAGACCATTTTCATCACGATGGCATCTTCAAGATCATGGATCCCGTATGCGATATCATCCGCCAGTTCCATAATGGAACAATCAAAAGATTTGTAACGGGTTTTCCCGTGTCTGTCTTCATTGTGCTCATACGCCATGAACCGGTCTTTTTCGTCATCGCCCAGAGGGTCGAGCAGCCAGTCAAACAATGCTTCATCACAACGGTAAAGCCCTTTGGGAGGGTGCCAGTGCGAGGCCTGAAGCTGCCTCAATGAACCCGGCCGGGTACCGAGACAGGCAGGGTTTGTAAGGGTGTCGATAAAATTGGGGTATTTTACCAGTCCCAGAATACTGCGGCGGCAAAGGTTCATGCCGTGCTCTTCAGTATAGGGTTCCAGCTGGCATATAATGCGGAAGGTCTGTCCGTTTCCTTCAAAGCCGCCGTGATCATGCATCATATAATTCAGTGCAATTTCACCACCATGCCCGAAGGGAGGGTGACCGATGTCATGAGCCAGACAGAGGGTTTCAATCAGGCTGCTGTCGAGATGCAACTCGCGGGTTTCGCCGGGAAACTTGCCCTGTAACTGAGCGGTAATGCCGGTGCCGATTTGAGCTGCTTCCAGTGAGTGCGTAAGACGGGTGCGGTAAAAGTCGCTGAGTCCGGCCCCCAGCACCTGTGTTTTCGACTGCAACCGCCTGAAAGCGGCGGAATGCAGCACTCTGGCTTTGTCCCGTTGCCACGGGTTTCTGTGATCACCGTCCCGGGATTGACTGCGTGGCAAACGTCTCTCACACCACTTTGACGAAAAATCCGGCATACTGCAGTTACTCTCTCACATTTATGCGTGTTGATTCAGTGTTCAACATAGCATCAAACCCTTGAATTACAAAGGGCTGAGGGAGTCAGATATCCTGTTGTGACAGTTCATCAACGCTTACCAGACAATTGTCTGTGAAGGTGTCGAACAGATAACGGACTTCCGGCAGCTTTTCTTTAAAATGGGCAAGCATGCCGTCGAGGCGGTCACGGACGGGAATAAACTCGCGGTTACCGAAAGCAATTTCATCACAGGCTTTTAACCAGGCGGAGATAAGATCGGCGGCTTTCACCAGCGTTTTATATTCAGGATCCACACTGGCCTGTACCACCAAATCTGAGAAATGCTTTTGTAATGCCAGAGGCAAAGAAGCGACACATTCTTTTTCAGAAGCATCTTCCAGCTTTTTGAATTCCCGCGTGATGCGGGGATTATGATATTTGGTGACATGATTAATATCTGATAGTTTCGTTTCAGATACCTCATGGTAGAGCGCAATAGTCGCGGCACGTTCAGGGCTTAGCGTACCGCCAAAATGTTCTTTACGGATGACTGCAAGCAGGTGAGCAATGACCGCAACCTGATGGGAATGCTCAGCAATATTTTCCCTTTTGACGGTATGCATCAGAGACCAGCGTTTGATCAGGGGCATACGCAGGATCCAGGCTAAAAACGTGCTTTGCTTTGACATTAGATTACTTCCGGTCCGTGCTGACGGTAATGTTTGAAGAACGAACCGATGCGGGTAAGTGCAGGTTTAAGGATGTCAGCATGGGGTAAAAATACCAGTCTGAAATAACAGCCTTCCTGAAGGTTAAATGCCCGGCCGTGGACAAGAAGAATTTTCTCTTCATTCAGCAAATCAAAAATCATCTGCTCGTCATTGGTGATATTGAATTTTTTCGCGTCGACCCGGGCGAAGCAATACATTGCGCCTTTAGGTTTTACACAGTGGATGCCGGGAATACTGTTCAGCATATCTGCAGCCACATCCCGCTGGATTTTGAGGCGACCACCATCGTGGACCAGATCGTTAATGCTCTGATATCCACCCAGCGCTGTCTGAATCGCGCTCTGGCAAGGCACATTGGCACACATCCGCATGGATGCAAGCATGTTGATCCCTTCTATATAGTCTTTAGCAATACGCTTGTTACCGCTGACTACCAGCCAGCCGGCACGGAAACCTGCCACACGGTAATTTTTAGACAAACCGCCCAGCGTCACACAGAACACTTCATCAGTCAGGGAAGCAATGCAGGTATGCTTGTGACCGTCGTAGAGAATTTTGTCATAGATCTCATCAGAGAAAATAACGAGGCCGTGTTCTTTGGCTACATCAACCACCTGTTGCAATAAGGTTTTGTCGTAAACCGCACCGGTAGGATTGTTCGGATTAATTAAGACGATTGCCCGTGTTCGGCTGGTGATTTTACTTTTAATATCGTCAATATCCGGAAACCAGTCTGCCTCTTCGTCACAACGATAATGCACAGGTGTTCCTGAAGACAGGCTTACTGCGGCTGTCCACAATGGATAATCAGGACTTGGAATCAACACTTCGTCGCCGGTATTCAGTAATGCCTGCATTGCCATCATGATCATTTCACTGACGCCATTGCCAATAAAGATGTCATTAATGCGGATGTCCGGAATGTTCATTTGCTGGTAGTACTGCATCACGGCAACACGGGCCGCATAGATACCTGCAGATTCTGAATACCCCTGGGAAGTGGGCAGATTATAAATAACATCTTTCAGAATATCGTCAGGCGCTTCAAAGCCGAAAGGCGCCGGATTCCCGATATTCAGTTTCAGAATTCGATGTCCCTCATCTTCCATCTTGCGTGCTTGCGCCGCAATAGGACCCCGGATGTCGTAACATACATTATCCAGTTTGTGAGAGCGTTCTACAGGTTTCATCAGGTCTTCTAATCTATCAGCGTAAAAGGGCTGACAGAGTATCGCATCGGCTGGGTGTCTGTTAAGAGGATTTTGTTATCTTTATCATCATTTTATGGTGATAAGGGAAGAAGTTATTCCGGTATTCACTATTAAATGAATGGTTTCTTCGTGATCCGTTGCATTCTTTTGGCTCATCTTATGATGAGTATTTTTTAAAAGCACATGTTGCTACTGTATTTTTAGTGCCGGCTTTATACATTTTTATGCGCAAATAATGAGCACTTCTCCTGCCGTATGTAGTCAAAAGTAGGGGTTGAAATGTAATTTAATTACAGAATTTAGGCTTTTTTGGTCCGGCAAATCGTCTTTTACATGTGAAATTTTGTTAAACTTTCAGAAAAAGTGCTTTAAATCTCGCTGTTTCAAGCTCAATTTTTAGATTTATATCTCATTATATTGTTATTTGTTATTCTATTTCGAAATATGCTTTCAGGAATAATCAAATAAATACAATGATTTGCAAATGTAACAAAGCTGATTCATTGCCTTTTACCAAACTGTTACCCACCTGAAACAATAATACAACAGCATTTACGCGGATTTTGTAGGATAAATATATACGTCGACAGGGCACAGGGTCCTGAAGACAAAATAATAAGTTCGCCAAACTTTGAGGAAATGAATTATGAAAGCTATCACTAAAACTCTTGCTGCTGTACTGAGCGTTGCTGCTGTTTCTGCACCTGCTTTTGCTGCTGATAAAGAATACCGTTTTATCGGTGACACTCAATTCGCCGGTTTCTGTAAAGCTGTTGCTACTGACGATGTACGTGCACTGCGTGTTAACCTGAGCCGTAACGTTGGTCGTATCGCTGCTACTGAGCGTGAAGTTCTGCGTATGCTGACTGCTGAAGACGGTTTGACTTGCAACGGTTCTACTCTGGTTGACTTCTCTGTACAACGTGAAGCATCAGACGTACATGAATTCCTGACTTCACGCAGCTAAGCGTGGGTTGGCTAAAGAGCAGGGTGGACGCCATAGCAATTATGGATGCTCCCACCCTGATCAATGGCTACCGTTATTCTCTTCCCGCCTGAAAACGACGATTCACTGATTCCCTGCTTTTCGTCATCATTTTTACCACGTTAAACCGCAATCTCAGTAAAGCCACGTAAGCCATAGGTACCAGTACCAGGCTGGTTAGTGTTGAGAATAGCAGTCCTCCGATTATCGCAATGGCCATAGGTGAATATGCCGGCCCGTCTCCGCCTATTTTTGTGCTGCCTGCAGCCAGAGGCACCAATCCCAGTACGGTTGTTGCCACGGTCATAAGCACCGGCCTGATGCGTGACATACACCCTTCTGTTACTGCACGGTACAAAGGGACATTTTCATTTACCAGCTGATTGATCCTGTCGACCAGTACAATGCCATTGTTGACCACTATACCCATCAGGATCAGCATGCCTATCATCCCCATTACCGACATCGACGTACCGGTCACAAAAAACGCCCAGAATACGCCGGTGAACGAGAATAAGAGTGATGTGATCACTGCGGCAGGTAACAACAGTGATTCAAACAGGGCAGCCATGACGATATAAATCATGCAGACAGCCAGCAACATATTCATCTGCATGACCGCGAAAGCCTCATCCTGCCGGCGGAAACTGCCATCCAGAGTCCACTGGTAGCCTTCTGGTAAAGCAACATACGCCATGGCATGTTCTATCCGTTCTCTTGCCTGCTCCACGGTCACATCTTCAGCAAGGTTAGCTCCCACAGACAGTGCGGTCTGGCGGTAGAACCGGCGAATTTCGGACAGCTGAGGTTTTACCGTAATACCGGCAATCATATCTAAGGTAACAGGGCGGTTATCAACATGACTCACAACCAGACTTTTGAGGGTTTGCAGTGATGCCTGTTCCGTTTCGCCATACAGCAGTCTCACACCGGTTTCGCCGGAATCACCGTAGCGGAACGTGCGCAGATTTATGCCCCGCAGCGCAGTGCCTACCAGGCCGGCAATGTCGTCAGGCTTGACTCCGGCCCGCCAGGCCTTTTCACGATCAATAGTGATCTGAAATTCCTGTTTTTCACTGCCCACATCGGCTTTTACGTCCTCCAGTCCGTCGATGCTGGCCAGAACCGGCACCAGTGCATCAGCGAGTTCCCGAAGGCGGGTAGACGACTCTCCCAGTAATGTCAGACGGACACCGCCACCGTTGCCGCTGTCCCACTGGAACGACGGACGGGCTCTGGCAAATTGTGGCATTTTTTCGCGGATAGCCTCTTTAATGTCTGACACCGGAACAGGTAGTTCATCATTCAATGTGATCCCTGATACCGCATGACCGGCTTCGAAATAGGTATAAACCTGTTTAATATGAAAAGCCTGCTGATTTTCATACAGAAATGCTTCCATTTTATTAACGGTAGATTCCACCTCTTCAAGGCTGTAATTTTGCGTGATGTGGTATTCAAGCCAGATACGCTCATTATCATTATTCCCTTCATCATCTCCGCTGATCTGACTCAGTGGTATGGCTGCGCTAAGTAATATCAGTAACGCCAGAAAACCGGTTGTTTTCTGATGTGCCAGTGACCAGTTAAGTAATCGTCCATAGCGGGTAATATAGCCGGGTTGGATTAACTTCTTTTCCACCGGTACTTTCACTTTTGAGACCAGCAAAGGGATCAACGTCTGCGACAGCAACAAAGAGGCAAACAGTGAAATACAGATGGCAATGGCCACGTGCTCCAGAAATACCGTGATATCAATTTTGACGCCCACAATGTTAGGCAGAAACACGATAGCTGTCGTGGCCGTGCCGGCAATAACCGCAAGGCTTACTTTATTGATGCCAGTCTGTGTGGCACGCACCGCATTACTGTCACTCTGACGGGCCTGAAAAATACTTTCTGTGACAACCACCGCGTTATCCACCAGCATGCCTACCGCCAGCATCAGGCCCATCAGGGACAGGATATTCAGGGAATAGCCCATCAGGTACATGACGCCAAGGGTAATACAGATAGAGAAGGGCACCGAGAGGACAACAATGAAAGTGGTGGATAATTGTCGTAAAAATACATAAAGCACAGCCACAGACAACAGCGCCCCCAGTAAACCTGCCATGATCAGATCGCCCAGCGACGAACTGACACTTTTCGCGGTGTCATCCATCACAAACAGGTTGATTCCGTTAAATTCAGGGTCTGACTCTGCTTTTTTAATTACCGCCATGACTTTGTCTGCTACTTCAACCAGATTACTGCCTGATTCACGAAATACATTGAAGCCAACCGCGTAAGTACGGTCCAGATGACGGCCTTCATTGCGTTCCGGACTTTCCCAACTCACGGTAGAAATGTCTTTCAGCCGGATCCCGGGTCTTACAATCAGATTTTCAAAGTCGGTAATATCAGTGAATTCTCCTGCCGGATTGATGATTATTTTATTTTCAGTACCAAGTGCTCCCGCCGACGCTGAAAAATTAGCTTGTCTCAGTCGCTGACTCAGTTTGGCTGTATCGATTTTAAGTGCACTGAGTTGTTGCGGATCTAAGCGGATGACAATCTGCTTTTTCAACACGCCGTAAAGTTCCACTTTCGAGACGCCCGGTACCCGTTCCAGCGGGCGCTTAAGGTTTCTTTCCAGTAAGTCATAAGCGTTACTTAAATCCCGTGCACTGGATACCCTTAACTGAAATACTGGCATGTCGTTGGTATTGAATTTGTAAACCAGTACCCGTTCAACATCATCCGGTAATTCGTGGCGGATAGCGTCGATTTTCTCTCTGGCTTCAATGCTCTTGGCTTTGATATTTTCATCCCAGTCAAACTCGATGAAAATTTGCGCCCGGTCTTCCATGGATGTGGCCTGCAGGCGTTTGATTCCTGACATGGTAGCGAGTACTTCTTCTACCGGACGGGTTATCATGCGCTCAACTTCAGATGGCGTGGCGTCACGGTATGGCACTTCAACCACTATCTCAGGAATATCGATTCCGGGAAATTTCTCCAGGGGTAATAACCGGGATGCCATAACGCCGAACAGCAACATGGACAAAAAGCACATGCAAACGGTAACCGGGTGGGTCAAAGCAAACCGTGCCAGACGGGCAGCACCGGCAGAAGCGTGATTATCCATAAGTGCGTTCTCCGTTTTCTTCCTCTGAAAGTGCCGGACGGGCCGCAAATTCTTTCGTATCAAATAAGCTGTACAGTACCGGGATAAGTACCAGTGTCAGCAGAGTGGCAAAGGTTAATCCTGATATCACAGTGACCGCCATGGGCGTACGCACTTCTGCACCATCGCCGAAACCAATTGCCATGGGTAACAGGCCGAGAATAGTGGTAAGGGTTGTCATCACAATCGGGCGTAGACGGCTTTTCCCTGCATCGATAATCGCTGCATTTTTTTCCATGCCGGCAGCCCTGAGCTGATTAATGCGGTCGATAAGCACAATGGCATTATTCACAACAATCCCGCACAACATGATAAGACCGATAAATACCACTACAGAGATATGTGTGTCAGTGAGCCAGAGCCCGAACACAGAGCCTGCACCGGCAAGTGGCACGGCAAACAAAATAAGCAGGGGATGTAACAGTGATTCAAACTGAGACGCCATCACCAGATAGACCATAAAAACAGCAAGGGCTAAAGCAAACTGCAATGACGCAAAGCTTTCCTGCATATCCTCGCTCTGCCCGGCCACTACCGCTTTTAATGACAGGGGGAAACGGATTGATGCCAGTGCTGCCTGCGCTTCTTCCACGGCTTCAGCCAGATCGCCGTAAGCAAGGTTAGCGTTAATAAGCACCACACGTTGCTGGTCTTCGCGGGTAATCTCAGACGGTCCCGTACTCATAAACACATCAGCAACAGCGGATAGTGGTACAGGGAAATCACTGTCCGGATTGACGATAATTTGTTTGACGTCGTTAACATTATCCCGTTGTTGCAACTGATTACGTACCAGAATGTCGACCTTTCTGTCATCCATAGAGTATTGAGTTGCCACCTTACCGCCAACTTGTGCTGCAACAACATCCGAAACCTGCTTTGCGTCAAGGTCCAGTCTGGCAAGTGCGGCATTATTAAAGGCTATTTTAAGCTCGGGATTACCGGCCTGCAGTGTTGTGGTGATGTCAGTAAAGCGCCGGTTTTGCTCAAGCTTTAACATAATCGAACGGCTGTATTGTTGTAACTGGTTTAAATCGTAGCCCTGCAACTGGACCTGCAACGGGGCTGCAAAACTGAATAACTCAGGTTCGCCAAACTGACTTTGTACGCCGGCCTGCGATGACAGAAATTGCCGCATGGCTGTTTTTACTTCTTCCATGTCATCAGTGCCTGCACCGGGCTTCATAACAACATTTAACTGACCCCAGTGATCACCACCCTGTCCCGGGGCTGCGCTGAGTAAACTGCCGGTTCCGGCCAGTGAATAGCTTCGTTCCACGCCGGCCCGGGCATTGGTGACCTCAGCCAGCCTGGCCAGTAAGGCGTCGGTATGCTGAACCCGGGTACCCGCCGGCAGGGTGACTTCGACGTAAAACTCTCCCTGAGTGAGTTTCGGAATAAGTTCCATTCCTAGGCGTGGCAATAACAGTACAGAACTGGCAGTAATGGTAAGGGCAATAACAAGGACCATGGCCCGTTGTGAGAGGGCACCGCGTATTGCTTTATCATAGCCTTTTTCCAGCAAACTGAAGCCTGCTGCTACCAGTGCGGTGAGCGGACGGAACAGCACGCCAAAGCATACTGATAAAGCCTTCCACAGAGCAAAAATAACAGTGAATAATGCCTGAGGTAAGTAAATAAACAGCAACCGGAACGGAAATGTGAGAATTGCTTTAAGGCCGCGCAGGGCAGGATGTGCAGATGAGGGCACGACGGGCTGGCTGAAAGTCTTCGTGTGAGCAGGTTCTGTGCGGCGGCTGCGTGCTGCAAGAGCAGGGATCAGTGTCAGAGCCACGACCAGAGAAGCCGCGAGGGCAAATGACACGGTCATCGCCTGATCACGGAACAACTGCCCGGCGATACCTTCAACAAATATCAGAGGCACAAACACCGCCATCGTGGTGAGTGTGGAGGCAATAATCGCACCGGTCACTTCTTCTGTACCGCGCTCTGCCGCCAGGGCTTTGTTACCGTTCGTGAGTTTGCGGTGTCTGTCGATATTCTCCAGCACCACAATGCTGTTATCCACAAGCAGACCTACTGCCAGCGCAATACCACCTAAACTCATGATATTCAGGCTGATGTCATTACCATACATCAGATTAAAGGTGGCTATGACGGAAACTGGAATGGAAACCGAGATGATTAGCGTAGTGCTGAAATCCCGCAGAAACAGGTAAATCACCAGCATTGCCAGCAAGCCGCCGATCATCGCTGACGTTTTAACATCGTCGATGGCCTGCTTAATAAAGGTGCTCTGGTTGTAAATGGTTTCAAGATGATATTGTGCGGGCAGCGCTCCGGACAACGCATCAATTTCGGTCAGAACCCGTGTAGCCACATCCACAGAGTTCGCATCGCCTTCTTTATAGATGGCTATCTCTGTGCCTTCCGTGCCGTTAAAACGGGTGACAGCATCTCTTTCTTTGTACAGATTACTGACGCTGGCCACGTCTTTTAACTGAACATTTTTGCCTTCAAACCGGCTGATATACACATTTTCGATATCTTTCAGGGATTCAAATTCGTTGAGTGTGCGCACCAGAAATGCCTGCGTGCCGTCATCCAGCCGGCCTCCTGCGGCATTGACATTCTCTTCCTGTAAGCGGGTGATAATGGTGCTCATACTGACACCCAGCTGACTGGCTTTCCGGGGATCAACCAGTACCTGAATTTCGTTTTCAAGTCCGCCGCCCAGCCGCACAGAGGCAACACCTTCAACAGACTCCAGTTTGCGCTTTATCTGCTCTTCTGCAAATAAGCGCAGTGTCTTCATTTGTTCCGCTGCCAGGCGGGGATCACTTGAAAGGGCATCCGGTGTCAGCGACAGGCCCAGTTTCATCACCGGATCCATAGAGGGGTTAAACTTTAAAAGCCGGGGTTTGTCCACATCCAGTGGCAGTTGCAGAATATCCAGCTTTTCCCGTACTTCCAGGCTGGCAAAGTCCATGTCAGTACCCCAGGAAAACTGCAGTACCACATCAGACTGACCAGCTCTGGAAATTGATTTAACGCTTTTGACGCCTTTTACAACACCTACCGCTTCCTCTACCGGCTTACTCACCAGTTGTTCGAGTTCCGCAGGCGCAGCACCTTCGTAGTCAGTGCGGATTGTAAGTGTCGGGTAGGACAGTTCAGGTAACAGATTCACCGACAGTCTGCTCAGTGACACCATACCAAAAAGCAGAATGGCAGCAGTAAACATGGCGATGGCGACCGGACGTTTAACCGCTAATTTTACAATACTCATTGTCAGTTCCTTTGCGCGTAAAATCAGCTGTTAACAACGTCTACAGGGGTTTGATCTTTAAGATTCTGGTGGCCAACGGTGACAACGGTTTCGTTGCCGGTGAGGCCGCTGATAATTTCCACCATGCCGGCATCTTCAAAGCCCAGCGTCACAGGCACTTTTAATGCTTTTCCGTCACGGACAACAAATACATTGCTCTCGTTATCAATACTCACCAGTGCAGAGCGAGGCAAAAGCGGCGTATCACTGTGAGTGTCATAATTCAGGGCAACTTCACTGAACATACCGGCTTTCAGTCTTTCTTCGTCATTGGGTACGTTCAGAGTCACTTTAAATGTGCCGGTTGTGGCATCAATGACAGGGCTTATACGTGCTACGCGGGCAGTAACTTTGCGGTGGTTCAGTGCGGGGATAGTCAGTGTAGCCTGCTGATTATTGCGGATTTGAGAAAGTTCACTCTCGGGCAGATAGACAATACCTTGCAGGGATTTCTGCTGGACAATATGAAACATACGTTCGCGCTGGAAGGATTCAGTCAGGTTACCAACTTTGGCATTACGCTCTGCAATATAGCCACTGATAGGGGCGGTGATGGTCGTTTCTTTCAGATCCAGTTCGGCCAGTTCAACATTCGCCTGTACAGACTCAAACTGAGCGGTCAGCTTCTCAAACGCATCGTCACTGATCAGTTTGCGGGAATATACCTTATTCATTTTCGCCAGTTCCTGCTCAATACCGGCTAAGTCAGCTCTTGCTTTTTGCAGGTTCAGTTCATAACGTCGTTTATCAAGTTGCGCCAGGATCTGACCTTTTTCAACATAGTCACCTTCTTCAACCAGGATATGTTCGATGATGCCGGATGCTCTGGCGACAACGAACGCTTCTTCCTGCGCTTCTAAAATAGCGGTGGTTGCATAATTTGACGAAATTTCACCCCGCTGAATGGTTATCGCCTCAACAGGAATAGTAATGATAACGGCCTCTTCCTTTTCTTCATCCGTGGCGCCGGCATTGCCGCAACCGGCAAGGGTCGTGCTGAGTAAGCCAAGTGAAAAGGTTGCTGCGAGTAATAAAGGTGTTCTGGTTTCCATGGTCAAAGCCCGTAGTGAGTACTGTTATAAGTTATACCCCGTAACAGCATTGACCATGCCACTCTACAACTTTCGTGTAATTGTTATTATATTCAACAGGTTAGTGGTTTTGGTGAGAGGAGGGGAGTTGGCGAGATACACAAGTATTAGTCAAAACCACTAATTACTGGTGTTAAAATCAGTGTTAAGCAAAATAATTGAGAGGCTTCTGAGCGGACTGACATCAGGGCTTCAAAAAGGGAAGAATGAAGCCGGTCGTCAGCTCCACATCACACATATTGCAGCTATAGCAATAAGCACCAGGCCAGTCACTTCGTGACCTTTGACCGGTGTTTTCAGCATCACCGCCGAAATGACCATGGTGGTCAGCACTTCTATCTGTCCCAGTGTTTTTACATAGGCCACATACTGTATAGTCATAGCACTGAACCAGCAAACTGAACCAAAACAGCTGGTGGTACTGGCAGCCAGCGTCAGTCCCGGCTGACGGCGAAGTTGCCGGAATACGTAGGGCTCTTTTATAGAAATATAAACACAGAGGATCAGTGTCTGAATGCACAGAACCCACAGCAGTCCCCAGGCAGTATTCACCGGGAAGGGAACAGAAAGCTGATTGGCCGCCTCGCGGATAAACAGCGAGGTCAGTGCAAAACTGCCTCCGCAGGCGAGTCCGGTCAGTATGGTTTTCAGGCTGAGTTCGCCTTTGCGCGTTGCACCACTCAGTACAAATACCGCAACCGCCCCGATAATGATCCCCAGCCAGCCAAAAGAGGTAAGCTGACTACCGAAGAAAAGCGTGCCTAAAACCGCGGCAACCAGCGCCTCGCTTTTTGCCAGTCCTGCACCCACAGCGAAATTTTTTTGCTTAAACAACACCACCATAAGGGATGTGGCCACAATTTGCATGACTGCGGACACCAGAATATAGGCGATAAAAGTGCTGTCAAATGCCGGTATGCCCACAGGATAAAACTGATAAAGCGTAATCAGATAGGCGAGGGCGATTGGCGGAGCAAAAAGAAAACGGGCCAGCGTCACACCTGAGGTGTTGACGTGCTGGCTGAGTTTACTTTGAAAGGCGTTTCTGAATGTTTGCAGGATTACCGCGCCAACGGTAAAGAATATCCAGGTCACAGAATTTCGAAGCGGGTTTCGATCTCTACATTACCTGCCAGCATTAACATCACTGAACAGTATTTTTCTGCTGACAGTTGTACGGCTCTGGCAACGGCTTTTTCAGATAAACCTTCGCCTTTTACTTTATAACAGGCAACAATTTTAGTGAAAACTCTGGGCGGGTTTTCTGCGCGCTCTGCTACCAGTTCACATTCACAATGGGAAATGTCGAACCGGCCTTTTTTCAAAATATCCACCACATCGATACTGGAGCAACTCCCGGCTGCAATCAGCACGGATTCCATGGGAGAGATGGCCTGTCCGTTGCCGTCCATCACGGTTTTGTAGCCGGAATCTGTGGTACCGGTAAAAGTGAGATCGTTATCCCATACAACTTTTGCTTTCATGTTATTCCTGTTAATTCAGTTTTACTGCATCTTTCGTGATGGTAATTTTGCGTTGTTTATATAACGCACCCAATGCTTTTTTATATGCCGCTTTACTGACATTAAAGTGGGCGTAAATATCTTCCGGTTTGCTTTTATCGGTTAAGATAGAAACACCGCCATGCGCTTCCAGATCTTCCAGAATAGCTTCTTCCAGTGTTTTCCGGCCGGTTTTGTCGGTACGTTGAAGGGCTACATCAATTTTGCCGTCCTCGCGGATGGTCTTAATGACAGCATCCAGTCGCTGACCGGTTTTTAATGGCTTAAATGCATCACTGTGAAAAATCAGTCCCAGTGCCTCACCATTTATGACGACTTTAAAACCCAGTTCCGTTTTTGAATACACCAGGCATTCAACCCCGTCGCCGGCTTTCAATGAATCTGACGACTCCTTAATGAAACGGTGAAGCCGGGTGGCACCCAGGACGCGGCCGGTACTTTCATCGTGATAAATATGGACAACATAGCGCATGCCTTCATTGACCGGTCCGTCCTGCATGCCCGCAGGGACAAGCAGATCCCGTTGACCGCCCCAGTCAAAAAATGCACCGAAATTTGTTGCGCCGGTTGCTTTAAGCACCACGGTATCACCAGCCTGCGCTACCGGAGTTTGCGGCCAGGCTTCAAGATTTCCGGTTTCATCGATGCCGACAAAAATATCCAGCGTATCACCGGTTTTCACTTTTTCCGGCAGCGCGGCCATGTTTTCATGGGTTAGCAGTACCAGCGGATCGTTATCATCGCCACTGGAGAGGTGAAAGCCAAAAGGCAGTGATTCACCGACTTGAAGGGTATTGATTTTGCCAATGTGTATCATCAGGACTGACTGTGAAAGTAAATACAGGTAACATGATAACCAATTGTGAGAATGAGCTAAACCATTATGAAGTTGAATTGCGATCTTGGTGAAAGTTTCGGTGCCTGGCATATGCCTGTCGACGGCGACATTATGGAGTATATCGATCAGGCGAACATTGCCTGTGGCTTTCACGCCGGTGATCCGCTGGTAATGCGTAAAGCTGTCGCACTGGCTAAAGCAGCGGGTGTGGCCACGGGGGCTCATCCGTCTTATCCGGATCTGCAGGGCTTCGGCCGGCGTTCAATGAAAATGGCGGATGATGAGCTGACAGCCTGCCTGCAATACCAGATTGCAGCATTGACCGGCATTGCCCGAATTCAGCAGGTAGAGGTGTCCTACGTTAAACCTCACGGAGCGCTGTATAACGATTTAATGCAGGACAGGGCGCTGCGCCAGACCGTCATGAAAGCCGTGGCAGAAGCGGGGCAGGGAGCGCTCAGTCTGATGATTCAGGCTCATCCTGACAGCGACAAACTTATTGCAGAAGCTGAGGTTTACGGGCTCCGGCTTCAATTTGAAGCCTTTGCTGATCGCCGGTACACCGATGACGGCTATTTAATGTCGAGGCAACACGCCGGTGCGGTGCTGAATCATGATCAGGCCACCGCGCAGGTACAGGGATTACTGGAACACGGTACGATTATAACCAGTGGCGGTAAAACGCTGTCGTTGCAGGTAGACACCCTTTGTGTGCACGGCGATTCACCCGGCGCAGTGGCGATGGCAAAATCATTCAGAGAAATGCTGAATCATGCAACCCTTTGACAATGTCCGTCACATTGCCTTTGCCGGCATGGACGGTCTCATATTGTACTTCGGTGGTAAAGATGTCACGCAAATGAACGCTGCGGTTTCCGCTTATCATCTTGCGTTGAAGGCGAATCCGCCAATCTGGTTAAAAGAAGCCATCCCGTCCTATGACTCCCTGCTAATTTTGTTCGATGCAAAGATAACTGACAGCCATGGTGTATATCGTTTATTGCGTCAACTGCAACCGCAGATGTCAGCCGGAAAAAGCCTTCGACGACACCGGATCCCTGTCTGGTATGGTGCCCCGGAAGCGAACGATCTCGATGAAGTCGCTTCTCACACCGGCCTGGCGGTCAGTGAGATAATTGCATTGCATACAGCAACCGTGTACCGCGTGTTTGCAGTGGGGTTTGCGCCCGGTTTCGCTTATCTGGGGGAAAGTCCGGAACGTCTGTCGGTACCGCGCCGCAAAACACCGAGGACAAAAGTGCCCGCCGGTGCGGTTGCACTGGCCGACCGTCAGGCTGCAGTGTATCCGCAAGTATCGCCCGGCGGCTGGCAGTTACTGGGACTCAGTCCGTTAACTTTATTTGATCCTGCCAGTGCGCAGCCGGCCCTGTTGCAGGCCGGCGACGAAGTAGAGTTCTATGAAATTGATGAGCGGGAATACCTGGAGCAGGTGAAGGCATGACAATATCCTTTACTATTATCAATCCGGGATTCATCAGTTTAATCGTTGATGCCGGCAGAACAGGGATGCAGGAGCAGGGTTTTAGCGGCTCAGGTCCTTTAGACGTCGAAGCTTTTAACTTTGCAAACTGGCTTTCTGGCAACCCTGAAGGCAATCCTTGCATTGAAATTGCCGGTGATGTACACATCAGATTTGAGCATTCAGCCACTATGGCTGTTTGCGGCCCTGCTGTTTCACTTGCCGTGAACGGTGAACCTGCTTCTGAACTGGCCACAGTTAACCTCAGCGCCGGAGATGAGCTTCAGGTTTCGCAGCAGCTTGCAGGTCAACGTTGCTATTTAGCTGTTCAGGGCGCCTGGCAGATACCTGAAATAGCCGGTTCTGTGTGCACCGTGATGCGGGAAAAGCTGGGCGGACTTGCCGGTGACGGAAGGCCTCTTCATGCCGGTGACACAATTCATGTTGTCCCTGCAGCACAGGAAAACATAAGCCGCAAATTGCCTGCTTCCATGCTTGCTCCCTATGCCAGTGATGCACCGGTTGATATTATTCCGGCTTATCAGCATGACATGTTCAGCAGCAGAGTCCGGGCAACTTTTTATTCCTCAGCCTACAGTGTGACACCGCAAAGTGACCGCATGGGTTATCGCCTGAGTGGTCCTGCCATATCGTCGGGGTTTGAAGCTATGCGCTCAGAAGGAATTAATTGCGGTTCTGTGCAGGTGCCTGCAGACGGTCAGCCGATTATAATGCTGGCTGACAGACAAACTCTGGGCGGCTATCCCAAAATCGGCGTAATAGCGCCATATGATCTTCCGAGGGTAGCGCAGTCTGTTCCCGGCACAACGTTAACGTTTAATCCGGTGGATCCGGAAAATGCCCGCGGAACATGGCTGTTAAGGCAAGCCCGTATTGACAATTTTTTCAGGAACAATTGATATCTGATGACAATCGCGTTTTTAAATGACCAGTTTTTACCCCTTGAAGAGGCACGTATTTCTCCGATGGACAGAGGTTTTCTGTTCGGCGACGGTATTTACGAGGTGATCCCTACCTTGCACGGTAAAGCTGTTGGTATGAACGCCCACCTCGACCGGTTACAAAACGGGCTCGATGAGCTGGCAATTACAAATCCGAAAACAAAGGCACAATGGACAGAGCTTGTAAGTGAACTGGTGACGAAAAATACACAAGCTCTGAATTCTGCGTCAGTGGGTGTGTATATTCAGGTATCACGGGGTACTGAGATGAAACGTGCCCATGGTTATCCTGACAATATTCCTCCCACTGTGTTCGCTTTTGCGTTTGCTACCGCCGCGCCGCCGGTGCCGGATAAAGCCGCAGTGGTAACCTTTGATGTCTCCAGTGGTGAAGATAAGCGCTGGCAGCGTTGTAACATCAAATCTACATCGCTGCTCGGCAATGTGATGCATTATCAGCAAGGCCGGCAGGCCGGTAAACAGGAAATCATTTTGTTGAACAGCCACGGGGAAGTGACTGAGGCCAGTTCATGCAACGTATTCGTTGTGAAAGAGGGTGTTATCATGACACCACCGCTGGATCATCAAATTTTGCCGGGAATTACCCGGAAGCTGGTCATTGAAAGTCTTGCAGCAGAAGGCGTTGAGGTGCAGGAAGTACCGGTTACAGCAGAAGTATTGTTCAGTGCTGATGAAGTGTGGCTAACCAGCTCCAGTAAGGAAATCAGCCCTGTTATCTCGGTGGATGATAAACCCGTGGGGAACGGGCAGGCCGGTGAGGTATGGCTTAAAGCCATCACAGCTTTCAACAAACACAAGTTTACGTTATAAAAAAACCTGCACGCTGTGCAGGTTTATTTAATCTTAACGACCGGCGACTCAGTCGTCGGTTTTATCACAGGTACCGTCTTTACATTCACCGTAAAGATACAGGCTGTGATGTGTCAGTTTGATGTTATTGCGTTCGGCAATTTCAATTTGACGTTGTTCAATCACGTCATCTTCAAACTCGATGACTTTGCCACATTTCAGACACACCAGATGGTCGTGGTGCTCTTTATGACTGATTTCAAATACTGACTTGCCACCTTCAAAATGGTGTCGGTTCAAAATACCAGCGTCATCGAACTGGTTAAGCACACGGTATACCGTCGCAAGACCAATTTCCTCACCCTGATCGATCAGAATTTTATACACATCTTCAGCACTGATATGCTGGTTGGCAGGTTCCTGCAGGATCTGCAGAATTTTTAAACGGGGAAGTGTAACTTTTAAACCCGCTTTTTTTAGTTCTTTATTTTGATCCATAAATAATCACTTCTGGAAGCTCTTCTGATTTAACGCTCATTATAGGTACTTTGCCAGGTTTTAAAAGTAAAAGCGCGGATATCTTCAACATTAATCTGCAGAGTAAATCATTGATCCCTGTCATTTATCCATACGTTTTTTAAGGACTTTGTGCAGCTAACCGGACCCTGCAGGCGGTATGCAGAGAGTTATTCAGGATTTACCCTCTCAACGAACTAAAGCATTGTTAAGTTTCTACCGATAAGTTCAATGAAAGCTATGCCTTTTTCGCTGCAAAATAGCGACTTTTCCGGGATGTTTTCAACATTATTTATCTTGCCGGCAATTACGGAACACTGTGCGCAGACATATTTCCTGGCCAAAAAACGGCAAGGCCGGAAAACTTATATTAAAATCAATGATAACCATGTTACGGAAATAAAACCGAAGATTGGGATAAGAAGATGCGCCTGACTGTTGTACAAAAAATAACCCTTGGTTTTGCCCTGTTCGGCTGTTTATTACTGATCACCAGTTTACTTGCTTATCTGGGACTCAGCGACATCCGCCGTTCTGCTGAAACGGTGGCCACCGAGAAAATGCCGGTTCAGACAAAAATGATGTCCCTGAAGTCAGATGCATTGTCTCTGGCGACCGTAACGGCAAACGGTTACTACATGGATGAGCTTTCAGCACTGAATAAAAACAAAGCTGAGTTTGAGGCACTGAGTGAAGTCTTTTCTGAAGATCTCGCTATTTTCGATACCACCTTTGGTAATCACACAGAATCAAAACAGGCCGTAGAGGCGGGTAATACATTTATTCGTGAGAGCGCGACGGTGTACGAAGCGCTTATCAGCAGCAAACAAATACAATTGTCTCTGGCAAAGCAGCGGGAAGAAGCTATCTCTCATATTGATGAAGCCGGAGCGCTGATGATGGATTTAAGCTTTCTGGATAACGGACAGCCCGGTATCGATGCGCTGGCCGGCCTCGGTGCGAATATTGACAATAAATTGCTCACTTTGAGTTCGGTCATCACCGAACTGGTTAAGTCTGAAGATCCTGAAGATTCACTGGTGATTCTGGATGACCTGGACTATCAGTTGAGCAATCTGGCGGTAGACACCGAATATCTGTTCCGGTCTGCCAGTGGCCTGAATACCGACGGTATCATCAGCAATTTTCAGCAGCAGTATGATGCCATGCTGGCTATTCTCACCGGTGAATCCGGTCTGATGGCCGGCCAGAAACAGAAGTTATCTCACATCGCCCATGCCACAGAAAGCCGTCAGCGTGCCAACACATCGCTGGCGCAGGCTACCTCGACAATCAATAACCTTTACGAAGAAGTCACTGAAGAAACCTTGAAAGGGCAAAACCTGATCCTGGACACTGTCCAGGACAGCCTTGTTGATACGCTGGTGGTGTCGTTTATTGGTCTGGTGGCTGCAGTTGCACTCACTCTCACTGTGCGTAAAAGCATTGCCGGGCCGCTGCAAAATATTACCCGTGGTCTCGGCCGGATCAGTGAAGGGGATTTATCGTATCGTCTGAAGACACAGGGCAATGATGAATTTGCCGATTTGTCGGTAAAGGTAAACAGTTTAACTGAAGCTCTCAGAGATCTTATCGGTAACATTCAGCAACAGGAACGAACGCTGCTGGATGTGGCCAGAGAAAGTGTGGAAATGGGTGAACGCAGTCTGGAGCAGGTGGCCCAACAACGTGACCGGGTCCGTAAAACCTCCTCAGATACTGCCAGTGTAAGAAGCACCAGTGAAAAAAACCTCGCGATGATTCAGCAATCGGTGGATGAACTTAACCGGGTCGCCAGTCAGACGCAGCAAACATCCGAACTGGTTGCACAAAACCGGCAACAGGTTGCAGAACAATCTGGCCAGGCATCGGCATCCGCCAGCATCATAAACCGGCTGGATGAGAACAGCCGCAGCATCGGCAGTATCCTTGACGTCATTAAAACCATCGCGGAACAAACAAACTTGCTGGCGCTCAATGCTGCAATAGAAGCTGCCCGTGCCGGTGATCAGGGCCGCGGATTTGCCGTTGTCGCCGACGAGGTCAGAACGCTGGCTAACCGCACGCATAACTCCACTGAAGAAATTGAATCGATGATTGGCAGTTTGCAACGAGATGCACAGCAAGCTGTGGAAGCCATCAACCTGAGTATGGAAAAGGCGGAGCAGGGCGTTGCTATCAGTGAAAAAGTCTATGAGCAGGTTAATGGGATCAGTGAGGTCATTGTGAAGCTGCAGGCGTTTAATGCCGGCTTTGTGAAAGACACTAAAGCTCAGGATAAAGTACTTGCGGGTATTGATGATAATCTTAACGCAATCGTGACGCTGGCTGATGCAAGTGCAGAGAGTACCCGTCTGGCAAATGAATCCAGTGCCAGGGTGGATGAGCAAATGGAAGGATTGCGGAAAGTGGTTGAGCGCTTCAGATTATAAAAAAAACGGGCTGAGCGCCCGTTTTCTTTAATTCTATATCAGGCAAGTTCTGCCAGACATAATTCTTCGTGTAACTGCTTACACCAGGCACGTACACGCTCTTCGGTTAATTCCGGCTGGCGGTCTTCGTCAATGCCCAGACCAACGAAGTGGTTATCATCAGCCATGCCTTTAGAGGCTTCAAAGTCGTAGCCGTCTGTAGACCATTGACCGACAAGAATTGCACCGCGGGGTTCTACGATATCGCGAACCATGCCCATGGCATCCAGGAAATATTCAGCGTAATCTTCCTGATCGCCGCAACCGAAAATTGCAACCAGCTTGTCATTGAAATCAATTTCTTCCAGTTCAGGGAAGAAGTCATCCCAGTCACATTGTGCTTCACCGTAGTACCAGGTAGGGATCCCGAATATCAGAAGATCAAATTCAGCGATCTGTTCTTTGGTACTCTTGGCAATGTCCTGTACATCAATCAGGTTTTTGCCTAATTCCTTTTGAATCATCTTTGCAACATGTTCGGTATTTCCTGTGTCACTACCGAAAAACAAGCCAACACTTGCCATAATAACCCTCTGTTCGATACATCTTCTGAAATTACACGCCGGTACTTAACCAAATAAGTTCTATCAATCCTTTGGCAATAAAACCCAGCGCTCCCATTCCGAGTACGCCATAGGCAACTACCCGTCCGATAAGCGGTACATCGTTACTTTTGAGAACATCATGTACGGCATAGCCCATCAGGACAAACAGGCCGGTAAGCCCAAGATAAAACATGATGGATTCAATGGTTTCGTAATTTTCAGCAAGCATAGTTTTACTTAGTCCAAAATCGGCGCAAACTATAGCACAGAAATCAGCTGCCTCGCAGTGAAAACCACGTAATTTTTTGCGCTATATCATGCCTGATGCGGGCGAAATATGTGTTTTTCAACCACACGGTTGAAGGCGCCCGGCTTTTCTGCATGTAACCAGTGACCGGCTCCTTCAATAACATGGGCGCGGGCAGCAGGAAAATACTGCAATATTTCGCTCTGCATGGACGCCGTGATGTAATCGGAATTACCACCCTTGATGAAAAGTACAGGCTCAGAGAATTGAGCATCGCTGCTTTGCCATCCTTTAATCGCTTCGTAACTGTTTGCCAGACCATCCAGATTAAAGCGCCAGTGCCATTGTTTACCGGTATCCTGATATAAACTTTTTAACAGAAACTGGCGTACTCCGGCTTCCGGAATGCCACTTTGTAAACTTTTGTCCGCATCAGAACGGCTGTTGACAGAATTAAGGTCTAGCGACTTTAATGCACTGATTATCGCATCATGACGGGACGGATAACTTACCGGAGCAATATCCGCAACGATGAGATCATCAAGAAACTGCGGATGGGTGAGTGCGAGGCGCATTGCTACCTTTCCACCCAGCGAATGTCCAAGTATGCCTGTGCGGGCTTTCTTAAACTGTTTGACTAATGCGTATAACTGTTCTGCTGCTGCCTCTATGGAAAAATGCTCCAGATGGGGTGATTGACCGTGGTCCGGTAAATCTACACTGAGCACATTCACTTTGGGCGCGAAATGCCGCTTTACGACAGATAAATTGTCAGCTGTTCCGAATAAACCGTGAATAATAACAAGTAAATAATCAGAATCAGTATTTTCTGAAAAAGAATAATGTAACGTGGATTGCATGATTGACCTGAAAAAAAGGCGACTGATGTCGCCTTTGAATGGAATTTTTTAAATTGCGAAATCTTCCAGCGATTTGCCGCTGTCTAACGCATCTTTGTAGACCCGTGGCATTCTTCCGATACCTGTCCACTGGTGTACTTTACCTTCACCATCTTTCAATTCGTATTTTACCGGACGTTTTTTACCGGTAGATTTCTTTTCAACAGTCGTCGACTCCAGATCACTGACATCAAGACCGGCTTCTTCAAGTTGCTTTTGGATATCAGCAATTTTCTGCAGCTTTTCCTGTTTAGCTTTTTCTTCTTCGAGATCTTTTTCTTTTCTTTTCTCGATGATGTTGGCTAACTTTTCTTGTACAGATTCTAATTCAGCTGTGCTTAAATCCTTTACGGCACCTTGCAAACGTCTTCCATGCGTCAGTATTTCTAAAAAGTCGTTCATTCATCAACCTTGTGTTAGTTAAAAAACTGTGTATTTAAAAAGGATAGTCAAATTTTAATCTAAAAAAAAGCAGCTTAACACTGCTTTTTCTTAAAATTGTAATAAATAGCTAATTTACAGGATTTGGATCACATATTCGGATAATTCGGCCCGCCTGCACCTTCAGGGACAACCCATTGAATATTCTGTGACGGATCTTTAATGTCGCAGGTTTTACAGTGAATACAATTTTGCGCATTGATTTGAAATCGTAACGTGTTGTGTTCTTCTATAATTTCGTATACACCGGCCGGACAGTAACGCTGTGCGGGCTCATCGTACTTCGACAGATTAACCTTCAGTGGTATCTCAGGGTCTTTTAACTTCAGGTGGCAAGGTTGATTTTCTTCATGATTGGTGTTCGACAAAAAGACAGAAGAGAGTTTGTCGAAACTCAAAATACCATCGGGTTTTGGATACACCTTTTTAGTAGCATCTTTCTTATCTTTTAATTGTAAATAATCTTTACGATCGTCTTTAATGGAGAAGGGTAATTTACCTTTGAATATTTTTTGGTCAACAGTATTGTAAACGCCGCCCCAAAACGTGCCGAACTGGTGAATAGCTGCGCCAAAATTTTTACTGCTGTTCAGTTCAGAATATAACCAGGATGTTTTAAAAGCCTGATTAAAATTCGTTAATGCAGGATCAGGTGTTGCTGATTTTAATTCATTAATAATGCTGTCTGCCGCTAAAATGCCAGACTTCATCGCTGTGTGATTACCTTTGATTTTAGCGAAATTCAGTGTACCCGCATTACATCCTATGAGAATGCCTCCGGGAAAAGTCATGTCAGGTAATGAATTCAGTCCGCCTTTTGCTATTGCTCTGGCACCGTAGGAGACTCTTTTTCCATTTTCCAGGTATTGCCTGAAAACCGGATGATGTTTCATTTGCTGAAATTCATCAAATGGACTTAAGTACGGGTTGTCGTAATTTAAATCGACAATAAGACCGGCAAACACCTGGTTGTTTTCTGCATGGTAAAGAAAACCACCGCCCGTTGAATCTGTCAGCGGCCAGCCTGCTGTGTGAACCACCAGACCGGGTTCATGCAGGGCAGGGTCAATATCCCAGATTTCTTTAAATCCGATGGCATAGTGTTGAGGAGCGCTATTTTCATCCAGATTAAATTTGGAAATTAATTGTTTACCCAGATGTCCGCGACAACCTTCGGCGAATATTGTGTAACGGGCTTTTAAAATCATGCCCGGCATGTAGCCGTCTTTCTGGCTGCCGTCTTCTGCTACGCCCATGTCGCCGGTAATGACACCACCGGCTGAGCCGTCTTCGTTATAATAAACTTCAGAGGCTGCAAATCCGGGAAAAATCTCAACACCAAGGCTCTCTGCTTTTTCAGCCAGCCAGCGGCAAACATTGCCCATACTGACAATATAATTGCCATCGTTGTGCATGGTATCGGGAACCAGAGCCTGAGGAAGTTTACGGGCATGCTGACCGTCAGTCAGGTAATAAATGTCGTCTCTCAGCACAGGGGTATTCAGCGGTGCGCCTTCATTTTTCCAGTCCGGAAACAACTCATCCAGCGCAGTGGTTTCGAATACTGCGCCGGATAAAATATGTGCACCTACTTCAGAACCTTTTTCAACAACACAGACCATCAACTCGAGGGAAGCGGCCTGAGCCTGTTGCATTAGCCTGCATGCCGCTGACAGCCCGGCAGGGCCTGCACCGACAATCACTACATCAAATTCCATCGATTCACGTTCCATGAATGCCTCCGGTAAGTTTTGTCAATCAGGTTGACGTTTACGTCAACAGTAAGTAAATTGCATGGTAAGTTTACGTTAACGTAAAGATAAAGTCAGGTGTTAATTGTAACATCTTTGTAAACTGAGAAGTCTGGTGCTTTATTTAACAGGAGCATCGTCTCCGGTTTTTTGTTTTTAACACCGGCAATGAATGTTTAGACGTTATCTGTAATTAATCAAACTCTTATTCCCGGCTAACTGAGGTAAAGAATGAAAGTACTTGTCCCGGTAAAACGCGTTATCGATTACAACGTAAAGGTACGCGTGAAAGCTGATGAGTCAGGTGTGGATCTGACTAATGCAAAAATGGCGTTAAATCCTTTTTGTGAAATTGCAGTAGAAGAGGCGATCCGCCTGAAAGAAAAAGGTGTCGCGACAGAAGTTGTCGTTGTGTCTGTCGGCGATAAAGCCTGTCAGGAACAAATCCGTACGGCACTGGCACTGGGGGCTGACCGCGGTTTGCACATTGAAGCGGATAGTTCGCCGGACTCTTTGCAGGTAGCGAAGCTGTTGAGTAAAGTCGTTGAGCAGGAGCAACCCGGGCTTGTGATTCTGGGTAAACAGAGTATCGACTCCGACAATAATCAAACCGGACAAATGTTGTCAGCATTGACCGGCATGCCACAGGGTACCTTTGCTTCAGCCGTTGATGTGAAAGACGGCACGGTGGAGGTCACCAGAGAGGTAGACGGCGGTCTGCAAACTGTGTCACTAAGCTTACCTGCTGTGGTAACGACAGACTTACGACTGAACGAGCCCCGCTATGCGTCGTTGCCAAATATTATGAAAGCAAAACGTAAGCCTCTTGATGTAAAGACAGCTGCGGATTTCGGCGTAGATATGACCTCAAAAGTGAAGGTGATCAAAGTCACTGCACCGGCTCAGCGAAGCGGAGGCGTGAAGGTGGCAGATGTGGCTGAACTTGTCGAAAAACTTAAAAGCGAGGCGAAAGTAATATCATGAGTATTCTTGTAATCGCAGAACATGACAATAACCATTTGAAACCGGAGACGGCGAAAGTGGTACAGGCGGCGTCACAACTGAGTGGAGACATTCACGTACTGGTTGCCGGGGAAGGTTGCAAAGCCGCAGCAGAGCAGGCCGCAGCGTTAAGCGGTGTGTCGCTGGTCAAATGTGCTGACAGTACCCACTATGCACATCAGATGGCAGAAAGTGTGTCAGCCCTGGTGGTCTCTCTGGCCACGGACTATTCTCATATTCTTACCGCTGCCACAACCACAGGTAAAAATTTTATGCCTCGTGTAGCGGCCTTACTGGATGTCGCGCAAATCTCTGACATAACCGGCATTGAGGCTGATAACCGTTTTATCAGACCGGTCTATGCGGGTAATGCTATTGCCACTGTAGAATCTGAAGAGACAGTACACGTTATTACTGTACGAACGTCCGCCTTTGACAGTGTCTCTGATGGTAATAACGCGACGGTTGAATACATCGATGCAGAATTTCCGTCGGAAAAATCATCCTTTACCCGTGCACAACTCACAGAGTCCGAACGCCCTGAGCTGACTGCGGCAAACGTGGTGATCTCCGGTGGACGTGGCATGCAAAACGGTGAAAACTTCAGTTTGCTTGAGGGCATAGCCGATAAACTGGGGGCCGCAATTGGTGCCTCCAGGGCGGCAGTGGATGCCGGATTTGTACCCAATGATATGCAGGTAGGTCAGACAGGTAAAATTGTTGCCCCTGATTTGTATATAGCAGTAGGGATTTCCGGTGCAATTCAGCATCTTGCCGGCATGAAAGATTCAAAAGTGATTGTCGCGATTAATAAAGACGAAGAAGCCCCGATTTTTCAGGTGGCGGATTATGGTCTGGTGGGTGACTTATTTGATATCCTGCCGGAACTTGAAAAGGCCCTGTAGCTATAAAGCAAAGAAGGCGCTGTACCAGCGCCTTCTATCAATTTCTATACCCTTACAACCGAGTTATCTTCCAGACTCACCGGCGAAGGCATATAACCGTCAGCTTCCCAGTCATTCTCCCACACATCGTCATTCAATAAATAACGGAACTGGTATTCGGCATCAGCATCCAGCGTTACAGTTTGTGTGAAATCACCATTCTTAAGCTTTTTCATTGGTGTGACATCCGTATCCCAGGCATTAAAGTCGCCCACCAGTTTTGCTGTGGCAGCTTCACCAGCCTCGTTGGCATTTAAACGGAATGTGACCTTACAGGCAGGTTTAGTTTTTAAATACTGTTTTTTAAGACTCATGAGATCCCTCGTGCAAAATGCGTATGATTCATCACCAAGTTAAGACTAATTTTCAATCAGTTCAAGGGATTTCGTGTTAAAAATCAGCCAGTGAGCTGTTGCTGCTTTAGTAAAAATATAAACAAACAGAAATAAAATTTAACAATCTAAAAGCAGCCAGCATCAGGCAACAGGTTTACACTAAAGATGTAAAAATAATAATACCGTTAAAACGGCGCCCGGAATGCCTGTACCCATTAATCTATCAGGGGCAGTTTTCCCCGGCAGCTGTTATTACATTGCGCCTTAAAGGAATATTCATGTCTAAAAGTGGTTGGGTCAAAACACTCGGTCCTGTCATCGTCATTGTCATTGCGCTTGTGCTGGCAATCATTCTCATTTCATCAAAAACACCGCCTGAACAAAAAGTACCTGAATCTAAAGATTTTCTGGTTGAAGCAAGGCTTGCTGAGAGACAACAAACCGCTTTTGTGGTGCATTCTCAGGGTAATGTGGTGCCTAAAAATCAAACCCGTATTAGTGTCCAGGTTAATGGTCAGGTGATGGCTATATCGGAACAGTTTGAAGTAGGGGGCACATTCAGAAAAGGTGATGTACTTGCTGTGCTGGAGCAGCAGGACTATCAGACTGAAGTGAAACTGGCAGAGGCTGAACTGGCGCAGGCACAGGCAACATTACAGGAAGAAATTGCCAGAGGAAAAGTGGCAGAAAAGGAATGGCGTTCCGTGAACTCAGTCGTGCCACCTGAACTGGGATTACGAAAACCACAGCTTGCCCGTGAGCAGGCCAATGTGAAAGCGGCAGAAGCGAAACTGGAAAGAGCTAAGCGCAACCTCGCCAGAACTGAGATCAAAGCCCCTTATAATGGCATTGTGATAAACCGGAATATTGATCTCGGGCAGTACGTTTCAGCGGGCAGTGAAACAGGCACGATCTATTCTACTGATACAGCAGAAATCCGCTTGCCCGTAACTGAATCTGAACTGGCTTATATTGACCTGAAGGGTGATCTGAAAAGTAAAACGTCGGTACGGCTGAAAGCTAAAGTCGCCGGAACACTTCAATACTGGGATGCTGAGCTGGTCAGAACCGAAGGGGTAATGGATGCCGGTAGCCGCGTATTATATGCCGTAGCCAGAGTGGAAGACCCTTACAACCTGAATGGTAAAAGGGACGGAGCCGTTTTACGGTTTGGTCAGTTTGCAGAAGCTGATATCACCGGCTCGGATCTCGAAGAACTGTATGTGTTACCACGCAGTGTATTACGGCTGGATAACACCATTCTTACTGTATCAAAAGACAATACATTGCAAATTAACCCGGTTGATGTGGCGCGGGCTACCGCAAAGCAGGTGTATGTGCGCTCAGGCTTACCGGAAAATCCTAAGGTAGTCTTCAGTGTCGTGCCCAATCCCTATGAAGGAATGAAGGTACGGATTTCCGGTGAAGAGTTAATAACGGAAGATGCTACTGAAAGTGACAGCGACGAGCTGAAAATCCCGGGAGCAGACAATGAGTAAAATCGATACTCATAAGGGCATTATTGCCTGGTTTGCCCGTAACAGTGTGGCTGCCAACTTGCTGATGATAATCTTACTTGCTGGCGGTCTGTTCTCTGCATTCTCGATTCAGAAACAGGTATTTCCTGCTTTTGAAATTGACGTTATTAACGTGAGGGTGCCTTATCTGGGTGCTGCACCTCAGGAGGTGGAAGAGGGCGTTATACTGAAAATTGAAGAGGCGGTAAAAGATCTCGACGGTATTAAACAAATAACCTCAACCGCTGTAGAAGGCATGGGCACCGTCAGCATTGAAGTCGATGAAGACTACGATGTGCAGGAAGTACTTGATGAAGTAAAAGTGCAGGTTGATGCCATTCCGACATTTCCCGGTAACACCGAGAAGCCGGTGGTTTACCGCCAGAAAATTCAGCAGGATGTTATCTGGATCTCTGTCTATGGCGAGGCCACCGAACGGGAACTGAAAGAATTCGCCAAAAACATGCGCGATGAGATTGCCAATCTGCCCGGTATTTCCAGTGTTTCCGTTGTGGGTGCAAGAGACTATGAAGTCGCCATAGAACTGTCTGAAATGGCGCTGCAGAAATACAACCTGACTTTTTCAGAAGTGGTGAATGTTGTCCGCCAGTCCAGTGTGGATTTGCCTGGCGGTGCGATAAAAACGGAAAACGGCGATATTCTTTTACGTACCAAAGGTCAGGCATACCGGGGAGATGATTTTGCCCGCATTGTACTGCTGACAGACAGCAACGGCACCCGTGTTACGCTGGGTGATGTGGCGGCCATTAAAGACGGTTTCGTTGAAGATAATCAGTTTTCAGAGTTTGACGGTAAACCTGCTGTAAACTTGCGGGTCCGGGCTGTGGGTGATCAGAATGCACTGGATATTTCTGATCAGGTTAATCAGTACATTGAGAAAAACAAAGAAGACTTCCCGGGTAATATTACTGCCGATACCTGGGGAGACAGCTCATTTTACCTGGCCGATCGCCTGAACATGATGCTTTCAAACATGTTTTTCGGTGCACTACTGGTATTTATTGTTCTGTCTCTGTTCCTGAAAATTAAACTCGCTTTCTGGGTTATCTGGGGGTTACCGGTGTGTTTTCTGGGCACGTTACTGGTAATGCCCATGGAAGCGGTTGATGTGTCTATCAACATGCTAAGCCTGTTTGCCTTTATTCTGGTGCTGGGCATCGTGGTGGATGACGCCATCATTATGGGCGAGTCGGCATACTCTGAAATCGATAAAAAAGGGCACAGTACAGAAAATGTCATTACTGGTGTTAAGAAAGTGGCAATGCCGGCTACCTTTGGTGTGCTGACTACCGTTGCTGCCTTTACACCTATGCTAATGGTTTCCGGGCCCTTCGGTGTGATCTGGAAGACAATCGGCTGGGTTGTAATCATCTGTCTGCTTTTCTCCCTGCTGGAGTCAAAGCTCATTCTGCCTGCCCACCTGGCTCATATGAAATTAAAGCCCTATGACCCGGCAAAAGCCAATCGCTTCCAGCGCTTCCGGGATTTTTTCAGTGAAGGTATCAAAACCTTTATCGATAAGGTGTACGCCCCATTTTTACGTAAAGCCATTCACATGCGTTATCTGACTTTGTCGATATTTCTGGCCATGATGATACTGACTATCGGACTGTTTATGGGCGGTATAGTACGCTTCGTGTTCTTTCCGAATATTCCCAGTGACTTCATGATGGCATCTTTCGAACTTGAGCCGGGTTCTTCGCTGCAACAGCGGGATCAGACCCTGGCGACCATGCTGGATGCCATGTACCGCATGGATAAAAATGTCACAGATGAAACCGGTGCCGGCATCATTAAACACGCCATTGCTTTTGACAGCGGTACTACGGGCGGTGAAGTCTTCGTGGAAATGACCAAAGGCGAAAGCCGTGAAATGAAAGACTTTGAGATCCACCAGCGCTGGCGGGATGAAATGCCTGAAATTCCCGGCGTAAAATCCTTCAATATCGGCGCGCCGGGGGGAATGGGGAGCGGGGCTGATCTCAGTTTTGAATTCAGTTCATCAGATATTGCCGCTCTGCAATCTGTCAGTGAAGCATTAAAGACCAGATTATCGTCTTTTGACGGGGTGACAGATATCAATGATACGTTTGCCGGTGGCAGCGATGAAATTCAGCTTTCTCTGACCACGCAGGCAGAGGCGCTGGGGATCTCACTTCAGCAGCTCGGTCAACAGGTACGGTATGGCTTCTATGGTGCTGAAGTACAGCGGGTGCAGCGTGACGATGAAGAAGTCAAAGTCATGGTGCGATATCCCAAAGAGGAACGCTCATCGGTTTCTCATTTGCAGGAAATGCGGGTACGGGCGCCTAATGGCGATGATATTCCGTTTGAAGAAGTGGGTGAAATCACATTAGGCAAAGGCTATGACTCTATTATCCGTGTAGACGGCAGCCGTTCGGTGACGGTAACCGCTAAAGTCGACAAGGATATGTTGGATCCCGGTGAAATTACCAAAGAAGTGGTCATGAAAATCGTGCCTGAATTACTCAAACAGTATCCGGAGGTGCACTTTAAACTGCAGGGCAACTCTAAAGAAGAAGCCGATGCAATGATGGGACTGGTTAAAGGGCTGCTCTTTGCTTTATTTGCCATCTATGCACTACTGGCCATTCCGCTTCGCTCATACAGTCAACCGCTGATCATTATGTCTGTGATCCCGTTTGGTGTAGTCGGGGCAATATTTGGCCATCTTGTGCTGGGACTTGCTGTGAGCGTGCTGTCAATTTGCGGCATCATTGCGTTATCCGGGGTGGTGGTAAATGACAGCTTAATCATGGTGGACTTCGTTAACCGTGCCAGACAGGAAGGACACAAGTTAATTGATGCCGCTATTCTCGCCGGTACCCAACGCTTCAGAGCCATCATTCTGACCTCACTGACAACCTTTATGGGGCTGATGCCCATCGTAGCAGAAAAGAGTTTGCAAGCTCAGATTGTGATACCCATGGCTGTATCACTGGCTTTCGGTATTCTTTTCGCCACGGTGATCACCCTTCTGCTGGTGCCTTGTCTGTACCTGATGATGCACGATGTACGCAAACTGTTCAGAAGCCGGCGTGATGAGAAAGTCCGGATTTACGGAGAAGCAGAATCTACCACTGATTAATTCAGCAGCCCCGCTTGCGGGGCTTTTTTGACCAATATGCTTGATAAGTGTCCAAATATACAGTACTGTTTGTATGTACAGTATATGGGGGACTTATGAATACAGGTCTGAAAACAGTTGATAATTTAATCCGCACGTTTGGTATACGCACCAGAAATGGCGCTGATAAATCACAATCGCTGGTCACTCTGTCATCTGCTGATGAACGTCTGGCCTCTATGCGCATTCCTTTTTGTATGATGCAGAAAATACTGTCATTACCGCAAAACCGTTCACTGCGTTTTCACCAGTGGTATTTACCCCATAAAGGGGCAAAGCTTGCCTGTTTTCTCATAGACGAAGAAGGTCGTATTGTGGAGCAGGTCTATTTTCAGCGCGATACAAAACACGTGAATGCAGCAAGAAAGCTTCAACAAATGGTGGAGCAGGCACACCGCAGTCAATATGAAATGACGGTGAAAATGGCCGCTTAGTGTAAGAACAGACTGTTTTAATTATAAATTCAGGTGGAATCCGTGCAAGATGTACTGACAGTGTCTATAACTTAGTAATTGTGAACCTGCTCGGTCATGTGCTGTCCGTCGTGTATTTCTGCGCCGGATAATGCGAAATGGTCAGACAGTCACTGCTAAGATTCTTACACTGGAGGTAATTTTGAATTTACTGGTCGTCGAGCCGGATGATATTCAGGCTGAAATTTATCAGTTGTCTCTTGCTGAAGCTTTTTTTGTCGATGTAGCTGACTCTTTTGAGAATGCCCGCATCATGATGAGAGACAAATATTATCAGCTGGTAGTGTGTGAATGGGAAATTGAGGGAGAGAAGGGATCCTGCCTTACCCACGCCAGTTATAAGCCGGATTATGCGGCGTCACCGGTTATCGTTGTTGTCAGTCATCATGATGAAGAAGAAACCATGGTTGAGGCATACAATGGCGGGATTTCTTATTATTTCACCAAGCCTTATACCATCGTACCGTTCTATGAAACTTTACTGGCCATTCAGGATCAGATTGAAGCGCTGCAGCAACTCGAACACGATAAAAAGCAATCCGTGATTGTATCTGAACAGGCAGTAAACAGAGCAGCTATATACCGTTTAGGGTTGGAAACCCTGGGCAAACTGAATGATGCCAAAAGTGTTGCCGATATCGCCCGTATTACTCTCACGGCATTAAGAGAGCAGGGGATCCATGCTGTTCTGGAATTCCGGCACAGTAACAGGCCTCTTTATTTTGACGGTAAAACAGACTCCTGTGATGAAACTACGGTTAAAGTGTTTACAACCCTTCGCAAACAGGGAGAGTATTTTTTCTTCGGACATCGGCTAATGTTAAATGCTGAGCACGTCTCTATGCTGGTGAAACAAACTGATAATCTCACCATTCCCTTGCAATCAGTTCTCACAGATTTAGGCACGAAATTTATGCCTCTGCTAAATATGCGTTACGTCGCATTATTGCAGGAGCAGGCCTTGTATGATGCCGGTAACGATGTCAACAAGTTGGTGAACAAGCTTCACGATGTGCTTATTGACCGCCGGGATCAAAAACATAAATTCTCATCCAGGGTGCGTAATGTGGTCATGGAGGACAAAAGCACAGGATCTCTGAAAGACACTGACAAAGAAGCTCTGGTCCGGCTGTTACAACAGGCGACAGACAGCACGTTAAATGACGAGGAACTGATTAATGCAGATGCGTTACTTGCAGGCATTGCCGCCAGGATGCATAGCCGGCTGGTGGATTTATCTGTCAGGGAAATCTCCGGAGAGGATGACGAGCTGGATGACGAATTGAGAGGGCTGGAATATTTCTGAAACAAAAAAGGTGGCAATCAGCCACCTTTTATCGTTTGTCTTACAAAGGTTAAAGCACTGAAACCAGGGCCTTAGCCAGCGCATCAACGTTTTGCTGGTTAATACCGGCAACGTTAACGCGGCTTGAATCCACGAAGTAAACGCTGTGTTTTGCACGTACTTCACGAACCTGCTCCGGTGTAATACACAGGAACGAAAACATCCCTTTTTGAGTATTCAGGAAGCTGAAATCTTTCTGAGCGCCATTCTCTGCCAGTTTGTTAACTAACATTGTACGCAAATCAGACATGCGGTTACGCATTTCATTCACTTCAGTTGTCCATTCGTCCTTCAGCGCTGTGTCAGACAAAATGATATCAACTAATGCGCCGCCCCAGCTTGGTGGCATAGAGTAAATACCACGGGCAACAGACTGAATCTGCCCCTGGGCAATTTTACGGGTAGCACTGTCATTCGTGACAATTGCAGCCAGACCGGTGCGCTCACGGTACAGACCAAAGTTCTTTGAACAGGAAGCCGCAATAATCACTTCAGGCAGGTTTTCAGCCAGTAAACGGATGCCGTAAGCATCTTCTTCCAGACCGTCACCGAAACCCAGATAAGCCACATCGATAAATGGCAGGAAACCTTTTTCCTGAGCCAATTTAAGTACTTCATCCCACTGTGCGTTGGTTAAATCTGCACCGGTAGGGTTGTGACAACAACCGTGCAGCAACACGATGTCGCCTTTACCGGTTTGCTTAAGCGTTTCCATCATCGCATCGAAATTAATGCCCGCAGCAGCTTTATCGAAGTACGGATACGTTTCGATTTGCAGACCGGCAGAACCGATTAACGGAATGTGGTTCGCCCACGTAGGGTCGCTTACCCACACTTTCAGGTTGTCGCCGCAACGTGCAAGTAATTCAGATAAAATACGCAGCGCACCGCAGCCACCCGGCGCCTGAACCGCAGCGACGCGATCAGCCAGCATGACTTTGCTGTTTTCACCCAGCAATAATTTCAGCATGCCATCAATATAACCCTGATGACCCTGCGGGGTGATGTAAGTTTTTGAGGTTTCTCTTTCCAGCAAAATTTGCTGAGCTTTAGCCACCGACGTCATGATCGGCGTATTACCCTGCTCATCTTTATAAACACCAACACCTAAATCAATTTTAGCCGGATTGGTATCTTCCCGAAATGATGCAGACAATCCCAGAATTGGATCAGGAGCTAGTTGTGGTAATACTTCAAACACGATTTTTCCTCACGTTGCGTGATAATTAAGCGAGGTCGGCATTATGCCACTGCTCACGCAAATTACGAGACTTAAAATGCAATTTTCTTCAGGTTAAATTGGAATAAATCATTGCCGGATGCTGCGGGTTGTAAAATACATAGTTCATCATGGGGTTTTAAAGCGGATCCGAACGAATGATTTGTCACCTCACCGGCAATTGGGACTGGGCGTAAACGCTGGTTTGCGGTAATATCCGCTTCCACAGGCAAACTCAAATCCGCTTTATTTTAGCGTTACAGACAGCCGGCACTCTCTGTGCGGCCTGATTTTGCTTCCTACATTTTTTATCAAACGTGGAGTTTCAGCGTGAATAACAAGGGATTCACTACCCGTCAGGTACATGCAGACCGCCTTTTGAATCAACCTGAGCACGGCGCTGTGCATACAGGGACGACCAATTCTGTGCTTTATGCCTTTGAGGATGCACAAGGTATTATCGATGTCTTCCAGGGTAAGAAAGCCGGTCATGTGTATTCACGCTCTTCGTCAGGCTCGATTGCCGCGTTGCAGAATATCCTTAACGAACTTGAAGGTGGCGCAGGGGCTTTGTGCTTTGCCACAGGTATGGCTGCAATCAGCAGCACGCTGTTATCACTGTTAAAGGCGGGCGACCATATTATTGTCAGTCAGTATTTATTCGGTAATACCCGTTGCTTCGTGGATACGCTGGCGGATCTGGGTATTCAGGTCAGTTTCGCCGATGTGACATCAATAGAGGATGTACAGGCACTTTATCAGCCGAATACCCGCATTGTGTTTTCTGAAACCGTGGCGAATCCGGCTACTCAAGTCGCAGATGTTCAGGCTATCAGCCAGTTCTGCCGTGAAAAATCATTATTATTTATCATCGACAACACAATGACACCGCCGCCGCTTTTCGATGCTAAAGCTGCCGGTGCTTCGATTGTTATTTCCTCGCTGACCAAATACGTGTCCGGTCACGGCAATGTGCTGGGTGGTGTGATGGTAGATCTTGGTACGTTCGACTGGTCAACTTACCCGAATATCAAACCCGGCTACCAGGTCGCTGACAAGGGGCAGTGGGGAATTACTCAGGTCAAGAAGAAGGGGCTACGTGACATGGGGGCAACATTAGCCCCGGGTTCTGCCCATGCAATTGCTACCGGTCTTGAAACCCTTTCCCTTCGTATGCAGCGTAATTGTGAGAATGCGATGAAACTGGCTACCTGGCTGGACAGTCATCCGCTGGTAGAAAAGGTGTATTATCCGGGTCTTGCTGAGCACCCTCAGCATTATACTGCCAGAGAAATGCTGTCAGGTGGCTATGGTGCCATTTTGAGTCTTGACCTGGTAGACCGCATTAGTCCGCGGGACTTTTTAAATGCCCTGGAGCTGGTGATTTGTGCAACTCATCTTGGTGACAACCGCACCCTGGCGCTTCCTGTTGCCTCAACCATTTTCTTTGAAAACGGACTGGAAGAAAGACAGAAAATGGGAATTTCTGAAGGTATGATCAGATTATCAGTAGGTATTGAAGATACTGACGACCTGGTAGCTGATTTTACCCAGGCTTTCGGACAGTTTAACTGACACCGTTTAGAATTTTTGTAAAGACAGGGTTATTTTAGAAGCAATTCTGCAACAACCCTGTTATGATAATTTTCAGCAAGTAAGCGGGCTTTCTTTTCTCGTAGGGTGTTTTGGCGAACTTCGAACCGGGTGATGCTTGAATTTCCGCTACTTGCTCCATTTTCCTCACCTTTAACTCAAATTTTTCCCACTATTTTTCTATCTGAAGTTACAGATTTTTCTCACTTTTTTAACATTCAGATAATTTATCAAAAATAATTTGAACTAAAGACTGTTAGTAATGACTAAATCTATGCAGTTAGCAATTAACGGTTTAAGCCAGGACTTGTGCTTAATCGTTACCGCTAAAGTGTGTTCCAAGTTGAGTGTGCTTGATTGCCCCGCCATGTGCGGGGCTTTTTTATGTCTGTTTATAACTGAGAGTGTGGCAGAAAAGCCAGTTACATGGCTGCTTTAATATCTGCGCGCAGATCTTCATCTGAGGGCTTAACGCGGCTTCCGTAGTGCTTGACGATGTTACCGTCTTTATCTACCAGGTATTTATTGAAGTTCCATGAAGGCTCTTCGCCGGTGGCGCGGGTGAGCATGCGGTACAGAGGGTCCTGATCATCACCGGTAACCACAGTAGGTTCAAACATCGGGAATTTTACGCCGTAGGTCAGCTCACATAATTCCGCCGTTTTACCTTCATCTTTTGCTTCCTGATTAAAGTCGTGGGCAGGAAAACCAAGAATGGTGAAGTTTTGACCTTTGTATTCTTCATACATGGCTTCCAGTCCTTCAAATTGCGGCGTGAATCCACAATAGCTTGCTGTATTCACGATCAGCAGAGCCTTTCCCTGGTATGCTTCGCACAGGTTCACTGTTTCCTGGGAATTCAGTTTACGTTTAACAAATTTCAGGACAGAAGGGCAGTTTTCAGCAGCGAAAGTAGCACTGCTGAACAGAGTAAGTGTCGCAAGCAAAAGCGTTTTTTTCATAATGGCCTCAAGATGTGGAAGAGTTTGTCTCAACCTTAACAGTAATCTGCGCAGAGAAACAGTTGCGCGGTTGACGACACCGGTCAGTCACCGTTAGGCTGGGATAATCCGACAAGTTAACCCGATGAAAACGGCTGTCGGAATTACCTTGTTGCGTATAATTAACATGCTTATAAATAACACACTTAAGACAGAACCATAATGAAAAAAATGTTAAGCCTCGTTATTGCTGCTGCGTTAGGCACGTCACTTTCCGCTTGTGTCTCTACAGCTGCTGATCCCGCTACTTCCTCAACGCCGGTACCGGTCAATGCACCACCTGCAGTGGTAACACCGGAAACAGTCACTCAACCGGTGTCATCAGAAACGATTACACTGAAACAAATTATGGCCGATCCACAGTGGATGGGTCGTTCTCCGGTACGCCCCGGCTGGAGCCTTGACGGCAGCATGCTGGTGTATGAGCAGGAACGGGAGAACAGTCATCTCCGGGATGTATTTGCCGCTCCGGTCAACATGCCTGCCAATGCAGAGCGTATCCCGCTATCCGAACAGTACCTGTACCGCTACAGCGAAAAAGCACAAAGTGTTGATGGCCAGACAATGGCATTTCTCGCCGGAGAGAGTGTTTTTATAAAACACAAAGGTCAGCCGGCTGAACAACTCATCCGTGGCGGAGCACCGGTACACGGATTGTCTTTTATGACCGACGGCAGGCTGATGGTGACCACAGGTAACCGTATCGTTGCTATCGACGTGAATAATGGCAGACGTGAGCAACTGTTCAGTTGGGCATTCGGGGACAAACCTGAAGCAGTAAGCGAACCGGAAGACTATATTGCCGGTGAACAGATAAAATTAATCAAATATATCGACAAAAAACGCAGACAGAGCGAGCAAAGTGCTGACCGTAATGAAAAACTGAAAACGGTAAGTCCGGCCTACGTTCAGGATAAGGTCTGGTTCGATAAGGGTGACAGACTGGTCACCGCTTCGGTATCTCCGAATGGTAAATTTGCACTTGTCGTGACTACCGCTGATGTGAAGTCCAGAGACGACTCTGACATCATGCCGCATTTCATTCAGGAAGATGCGCGGATCTTGCCAATGCGGGTGAGAAGCCGTGTTGCTGATGCAGAGCCGGTGAATCACGATGCCTGGCTGGTTAATCTGCAAACCGGTGAGAAATCAAAATTATCCTACATGAGCTTGCCCGGCTACAACGACGATGTACTTGCAGACGTGAAATCTGAAAATGCTGCTGCCCGCGGCGACAAGTATGTGGTTAACCGCCTGCCCAGAGACATTACCCTGTTCAGCAGCTGGGACCGGAACAATCCGTCTGTTCGCTGGCACAAAAATGGCGGGGCTCTTGCCCTGATGCTGGAAGCGTGGGACAACAAAGATCGCTGGATTGTAACTGTTGACTTTGAAAAAGGCCGGTTTGAAACTCAGGAGCGATTACACGATGATGCATGGGTGAATTACAGCCACAACCAATTTGGCTGGCTGAATAACAGTGAAACACTTTTCTATCAGTCAGAAAAAGACGGTTACTCCCATCTTTATCTGCAGGTACCCGGTGAGAGTCCTCAACAACTTACACGTGGTCAGTTTGTCACGGAAGAGCCGGCACTCACCAGCGATGATAAGTTCATTTACTATCAGGCCAATAAAAAGCACCCCGGCATTTATGAAGTTTACCGGGTGAATACCGCTACCGGTGCCAGTGAAGCCATGACCGATTTGAACGGCATAACGGACTTTGTACTCAGTCCTGACAACAACACACTGCTGTTGACTCACAGCAAAGTAAACCGTCCGCCTGAGCTTTACATTAAGAAAGCCGGTGACAGTGGCGCAGCACAGAAGATCACAGATACTGTCAGCGATGCATTCCTGTCAATGCCCTGGGCCGTACCTCAGGTGGTAGCGATGCCATCATCTCATACCAGTCAGCCTGTTTATGCCCGTGTGTATTTACCTGAAGGCTACAACGAGGGTGAAAAGCGTAAAGCGGTGGTCTTTAACCACGGCGCCGGATATTTGCAGAATGCGCACCTTGGCTGGTCAGGGTATTTCCGTGAATACATGTTCAACAGTATGCTGGTGCAGCAGGGTTATGTGGTGATGGACATGGATTACCGCGCATCAAAAGGCTACGGCCGCGACTGGCGTACTGCCATTTACCGTCAGATGGGCACACCTGAAGTTGAAGATTTACGGGACGGAGTGAACTGGCTGACAGAAAATGCGAATATTGATCCGGCGCGAATCGGCACCTACGGTGGCTCATACGGTGGTTTCCTGACTTTTATGTCTATGTTTACCGCACCGGATCTGTTCGCAGCCGGCGCAGCATTACGTCCGGTAACTGACTGGGCGCATTACAATGCACCTTACACATCTAATATTCTGAATACGCCGGATGTGGATCCCATCGCATTTGAGCGCAGTTCTCCTATTTACTTCGCAGAAGGGCTGGAAAAACCACTACTTATCATTGCTCCTATGGTCGACGATAACGTGTTCTTCCAGGACTCAGTGAGACTGGTTCAGCGCCTCATCGAACTTGAGAAAACTGATTTCGAAACGGCGATATATCCGGTTGAACCTCACGGATTTGTTCAGCCCAGTTCCTGGCTGGATGAGTACCGCAGGATCTACAAATTGTTTGATACAAACCTTTAATAAAGCAGGCAGTGACTGACCATCACTGCCTTTTTTTATCCGCCGGAGACGGCATACAACAAGAACGAAAACACCAACAACAGGCAGGAAATATGATGAAAGCGCTTACGGCAATCGCCGCAACGATCTATCTGGCCGGTACCGCCACAGTGCAGGCTGCACAGGACAATACACTTACTGCAGAGGAGTCTGCCGCCGGATGGCAGTTACTCTTTGACGGGCAATCTTTTACAGGCTGGCGTAACTATCGTGAAAAACAGGTAGGTGACGGCTGGACTATCGAAGAGGGGGCCATGAAGCTGGCTGAAGCTGGTGGTGGCGATCTGATCTCTGACAAGACTTGGGAGAACTTTGATTTTCTCATTGACTGGAAGATCTCAGAAGCAGGAAACAGCGGTATTTTTATTCTCGCCGATGAGACCGGAAAATATATTTATTCCCATGCACCTGAGATTCAGATCCTCGATAACGAAAAAGCGCACGACAACAAAACAGATACTCACCTTGCCGGTTCACTATATGACATGGTGGCCGTGCATTCCTCTGCTTCAAAACCCGCCGGAGAGTGGAATACAACCCGCATAAAACTGAACGATAATTTGTTACAGGTGTGGCAGAACGGTGTGATGACGACCAACGTGGTTATCGGTACATCAACCTGGAAGAATCTGGTGGCGGCGAGCAAATTTGCTGACTGGGAAGGCTTTGCGGCTAACTCTTCCGGTCATCTTGGATTGCAGGATCACGGCAACACGGTCTGGTTCAAAAATATAAAAATAAAGGAACTGTGAAATGGATAACACTGATTTTCAGGTACTGGTAGTTGGCTCCGGTGCCGGCGGTGCCATGGCTGCTTACGAGTTAACCCGGCAGGGCATCAAAGTGTTGCTGCTTGAAGCTGGCCGTGATTATGACCCCCGTACAGAAACCCCCATGTTTAAAAGACCCGGTGATGCGCCTTTGATGGGCTCGGGGAATGTGGATAAAGATTTTGGCTACTACGACGCTACCGTAGACGGTGGCTGGACCGTACCTGACGAGCCTTACACGACTGCGGATGATACCGAGTTTCTCTGGTGGCGGGCGCGGATGCTGGGTGGCCGGACTAATCACTGGGGCCGTTATTCCCTGCGTTTTTCTCATCATGATTTTAAAGGTAAGACCCGTGACGGTCATGGCGCTGACTGGCCATTTGAATATGATGACATTGCGCCCTGGTATGATAAAACAGAAACCCTTGTCGGCGTGTGCGGGGAGAATACCGGTCATGAAGATATGCCTGACTCTTCTGAAGGTGTATTACAGCCACCTCCGGCCCCCAGAGTCACTGAATTACTGGTGGCTGCTGCCGCCGGTAAAGAAGGCATACGAACCGCGCCTATGCACCGTGCAGTGCTGACACGCTCACAGGATATCCGCCAGAAGTGTTTTTATGCCACGCCCTGTGGTCATGGCTGCTCTATCGGTGCGGCTTTTCAGACCACCACATCATTGATCCCTATGGCCAGAGCTACCGGAAACCTGACTGTGATTACGAATGCAATGGTTAAAGCTGTCCGTACAGATGTGAACGGTAAAGCCACGGGGGTGACCTACGTGGATAAGAAAACAGGTAAGGATACCGACCTTGATGCTCCCGTGGTTATTCTGGCCGCCAGTGCCTGTGAGTCGGCGCGGATCCTGCTGAATTCAGCATCAGAACAACATCCTGCCGGACTGGCTAATTCCAGCGGACAGGTAGGTCGCAATCTGATGGATTCCACCGGGGCGAACATCGGTGCCTACGTGCCGGCACTGCGGGACCGGCCACGGTATAACGAAGATGGCCATACATCGAACCATTTGTTCATTCCCTGGTGGGGCCACGAAGCGCAGGAAAAAGGGGAGCTGGACTTTCCGAGAGGTTATCACTTTGAAATCGGCAGTGGTTTCCGTGAGCCCGGCAGTTGGGTAGCCGGTGATTTTCAGGGATACGGTGAAGCTGTAAAAGCTGAGGCCCGTTCTGCCTATGGCAGTTACATTGGCTTCGCGCTGCGTGGGGAAATGGTGCCGAATGAACATTGTTATATGGAAATTGATAAAGACGTGAAAGACAAATGGGGTATACCTGTTGCGAAGTTTCACTGGAAGTGGTCGGAAAATGAACTCAATCAGGTCAGGCACGGCCTTGAAACCGCGAAGAAAATTTTTGCCAATATGGGCGCTGACCCGGGGGAATTACCTTCTCCTGAAGAGGCTATCCTCAAAGGCGGCGAAATTATTCATGAGGTGGGCACAACCAGGATGGGAGACGATCCCGGCACCTCTGTGACCAATGAATGGGGACAAACCTGGGACTGTAAAAATCTGTTTATCATGGATGGCGGCGTGTTCGCCTCTAATCCTCATAAAAACTGTACTCTGACTATACTGACCCTTGCCATGCGTAATTCAAGCTGGCTGGCAGGACAAATTCAACAAGGGAGCCTGTAGCCATGAGAGATGTAAAATCTTCCGTTTATGTGCCACGGTTAACACGCCGCGAATCGTTAAAATGGCTGAGTGCTCTGGCAGCCACTGCGGCATTTCCTGCATTAACAGCGTGTTCAGGCGAGCCGGATAAAAGCGCAAAGGCCACAGCAGGAGCGGGTGAGGGGCACTGGCCTGAACTCACACTGAAGCCGGTGAATGCCGCCGGTTACGGGAAAGATCCTGATCTTATCATGCCGCCTGAATCACCCTGGCCGCGGCTCCTGTCACAAAAAGAGCTGCAACTGGTTGCTGACATCAGCGATCTTATTGTTCCTCAGGAAGGGGAATACCCTTCTGCGACCGGGGTTAATGTACCGGATGTCATTGACGAGTGGATAAGTGCACCCTATGAGCGGCAGCAAAACGACCGCAAATTCATCATGCCACTTCTGGTATGGCTGGATGACGAAGCTGCATTGCGTCATGACATGACGTTCACGGACCTGACAGAAGCCCGGCAGAAAGCCATCCTGGATGATATAGCGACGGTGGACGACAATACTGGTGATGCATATCTGCGTCCGGCTGACGCTTTTTCCCGTCTTCGTGGTTTGGTTCTGGCTGCCTATTTCAGTTCGCCGGAAGGCACCAGAGATATTGGCTATCAGGGGAACGTTGCCATTGCCGGAGACTATCCCGGGCCCACGGATGAGGCTATGACGCACATTAACCGTGTTATCAGTGAGTTAGGTTTGTCGGAGTACGCGCTTAAAGGCTGATAATTGAATAAAGCCGTCTGTCAGTGCTGCACTGCCGGTCGGCGTTTGTTCACCGGAATAATCATCAGCAGAAACATTAAAAGACCCGCTACCGCGCCGTAAAGGTGGGCATCTGTTGCAACCGCAGCGCCAATCAGTGCCTCCACATCAGCAGAACCGCCATTGATTTGTTCATAAACAATTTTAGCGACAACACCGCAGGCCAGTAACCAGCCCGAATTTAAACCTGCACGGATATCCATGCAGGCGCCCCACAAAAACACGCCATGTAATGCGCCGGACAAACCTGCATACCATATGAGTTGCGGTGAAAAGTAATAAATACCTGCACTGGTCAATAAACTGCACCAGAGAAATAATTTAATAAACCGCATGAAACGATAATGGTCGCTATGCAGAAAGGTGAGCAAAGTCAGCCCGGCCAGATTCAGTAAAGCGTGCCAGCCGTTGGTGTGGACAATATTGGCTGTAAGTAAACGCCAGGTTTCAAAGCCCTCTATGGCGTAACGGTCATATGCCAGCCATTCCCCTGAAACGGGTTCGAAGACGCAGGCCAGTAACACACAGAGTGTCAGTAGCATGGGCCCGCCATAAGGTCCGGCAAATTTGGTGAAATCAGAAGACATGAAATTTTGTAGTTTTTGCTGTTAAATCGCTATGATACAGAAAACTGATAAGAATTTGCCTGTAATTTTGTGAGGATTTTGTCATGAGCACTGTGACTACACAGATAGAAAACCACGTTCTGACCATCAGCCTGAACCGCGCGGATAAGAAAAATGCGTTAACCCGTGAAATGTATCAGTTAATGGCGGATGCAATTAATACCGCGAGCCTTGATCCGGAAGTGAAGGTTATTCTGCTCAGGGGGGAAGGCAGTGCGTTTACGGCCGGAAATGATATTGCAGACTTTGCACACAGGGAGGAGGGCGACAACGTTGCTGAGATTGTTGCCTTCATGAATGCTCTGACTCAGTGTACTAGTCCTGTTGTAGCGCAGGTTCATGGCGTTGCCGTTGGCATCGGGACGACCTTATTGTTACATTGTGATCTGGTGTACTGTGCACCGGACAGCGTTTTTTGTATGCCTTTTATTAACCTGGGCCTGGTGCCCGAATATGCGTCAAGCTATCTGTTACCCAGACTGGCCGGCCGCAGAAAGGCCAGCGAATGGCTGATGTTGGGCGAAACCTTTGGCGCAGAGGAAGCACAGCAGTTTGGTGTCGTTACCGCTATCATTCCGGCAGAAAATCTAAGCGAACATGTTGAGGCTGTGTGCCGTAAACTGGCACAGAAGCCTGCATTCGCGCTGAACCAGACAAAAGCATTGATGAATAATGAGCAGGATGCCATACAACAACAAATCAGTGCTGAACTGGATATCTTTCTTGAAGCGCTGTCTACGCCGGCAGCTAGAGAAGCATTCGATGCATTCATTAACAAGCGCCCGTTAAACCGGGATAAATTTAAGTAATTCAGAGGAAGCGATACATTGAAGTTCAGTCAGGGAATTCTGGCAACGGCTGTTAAAGTCGTTTGTTTATCGGTCACACTGGTGTCCGCCACTCAAGCTGTTGAACGTTTTGAGCCTGAAGCGGCTACCGGATTTGAAAATAAAAAAGCCCGTATAGCCAATGATTATATGGTTGTGGCTGCAAACCCCTACGCCTCATGGGCGGGTAAAAACATTATCGAAAAAGGTGGTTCTGCCATTGATGCTGCTGTGGCTGTGCAGGCAATGCTGACACTGGTTGAGCCCCAGTCATCGGGGATCGGTGGCGGTGCCTTTATTCTTTACTGGGATAATAAAACTAAGACGCTGCATACATTTGACGGACGGGAAACCGCACCGGCTGCCGTAACACCTTACTGGTTCTTCAAAGGTAAAAACCAGATGAACTGGCTTGAAGCTGTGGTTGGTGGTAAATCTGTGGGTGTTCCCGGCGCGTTAAAAGCACTGGAAACTGCACAGCAGGAATTCGGCAAGCTGAAATGGGAAGACCTGTTTGACGATGCTATTAACACCAGCGCTGAAGGGTTCCGGGTATCAGCCCGTCTGGCGCACCTGGTCTCGCTGAATAAACACCCGGGTCTGAAAGAGTTTCCATCCAGCGCTACCTATTTTTATCCTGCCGGTGCACCGCTGAAGGAAGGAACGGTTAAAAAGAATAAAGCACTTGCAGATACCCTGCGCCATATTGCCAGTGACGGTACAGACTATTTCTACAAAGGCCCTGTGGCTGAGAAAATTGTTAAGGCAGTGAACGGGGCATCCATCAACCCGGGACAAATTACCACGGCTGATATTGCCGGATACGAAGCATTAAAGAAAAAACCTGTGTGCGGAGATTACCGCGAACATAAAATTTGTGGCATGGCACCGCCCAGTTCCGGGGGGATCAATGTATTCCAGATCATGAAACTGCTGGAAGGTCAGGACATTGCTTCATTGCAGCCTGACAGTGCTGAATTTGCCCATTTATTTGCACAGGCCAGTGCCCTCAGTTTTGCTGACCGGGAAATGTATATTGCCGACAGCGACTTTACCGATTTACCCTTTGCGGCATTGATAAACGCGCCTTACCTGAAACGCCGTGCAGAGACGATTGGCATCAATGAAAAATGGCATAAAGCAAAGGCCGGCAAGCCTTACACCGATGCTAAAGTTCACCTTGGGATGAATCTGGAGCAGCCTAACACCAGCCACTTCTCAATTGTGGATAAAGAAGGGAACGCGGTGTCTATCACGACCAGCATTGAGTTTATGTTCGGTTCCGGCTTAATGGTCGACGGTTTCCTGCTGAATAACCAGCTTACGGACTTCTCATTTAATCCGGATATTAACGGCTGGCCTGTGGTTAACCGTGTGGAGGCGGGTAAGCGCCCGCGCAGTGCTATGAGCCCGACCATGGTGTTTGATGATAAAGGTGATCTTGAACTGGTCATCGGCTCACCGGGTGGCAGTCGTATTATCGATTATGTCGCGCAGACCCTGTTTGGTGTTCTCGACTTTAACCTTGATGTGCAGCAGGCCATTAATCTGCCCAGAATGACCAACAGAAATGATTATACTGCGCTGGAGTCCGGTACGTCCGCTGAGGCGCTGAAACCTGCACTTGAAGCACTGGGTCATGATGTCAAAGTGATGGATCTGAACTCAGGTTTACATGGCGTACAAGTGAAAAACGGTAAGTTGATTGGCGGCGCCGATCCCCGCCGTGAAGGGGTAGCAGTGGGGCAGTAAAAGCCCCGCTTACCGGTTTACATAAAATGGTCCGGGTCGATGCGGTCAACTTTCCATAGCCCGTCGTCGCGGATCATTTGTACCGTTCTTAAATCTTCCACTTTGTCATCATTATACTGGCCGCTGAAAAATAAAGTGACGGTGGCATTTTCCGCAAACTCATTACGTCCCACACGGTTAGATCCCTGAGGTGTAATGGTTACTGTATCGTAACGCAAATTAACAATGTGTCTCTGAACGTTGCGGTTTGTATGGTAGCGCTTAAGCATTCTTGCCATGCTGTCAGAACTCAGTTCTACTGCACGGTTTATATTCTTGTCTTCATAAATACTTTTCATAAATGCCACAGCAGCGTAGTCCGGCGTATTTTCATCCATCATCCCGTAGCGCCCGAGCCCTTCTTCCTTTTCTTTACAACCGGATATCAAAATCAGACATAAAGCGATGAACAGGGAACTGAGGTGGCGGGAAGGGTAATTCATAATATTTATTCCGGACGGCTAAACTATTATAAAAATAGCAGATTTTACAGGCGAAAAAAAAGCGGAGTAATCATACCCCGCTTTCTGATTTTATATCTTTAACGCTTACTGAACTTCTTCCTGTTCACCAAATTCACCGGCAAACAGCGGACTGCTCAGGTAACGCTCTGTGCCACTGGCAAGCAGAACAACAACGATTTTGTCTTTATTTTCCGGACGCTCGGCAAAACGCTTGGCTGCGACAACCGCCGCACCGGAAGAAATACCGGCAAGGATACCTTCTTCCTTCATCAGACGGTGAGTCATTTCCATACTCTCGTCGTTAGTTACCTGTTCTACTTCATCTACCAGGTCGAGATCCAGGTTACCCGGAATGAAACCGGCACCAATCCCCTGAATTTTGTGAGGACCCGGTGTCAGTTCTTCACCGTTCTTGGCCTGAGTGATAACTGGTGAGTCTGTCGGTTCAACGGCGACAGAAGTAATTGCTTTACCTTTGGTATTCTTAAGGTAACGGCTAACACCGGTAATCGTACCGCCGGTACCGACACCGGCAACAAAGGCATCAACCTTGCCGTCAGTGGCTTCCCAGATTTCAGGGCCGGTTGTTTTTTCGTGGATTGCCGGGTTAGCAGGATTATCAAACTGCTGCAGCAGAACAAATTTCTCAGGATCTGAAGCAACGATTTCCTGTGCGGCTGCAACGGCACCTTTCATGCCTTTAGGGGCTTCAGTCAGTACCAGGTTTGCGCCCAGCGCCTTGAGTAATTTTCTGCGCTCAAGACTCATGCTGCTTGGCATGGTCAGTGTCAGCTTGTAACCACGGGAAGCTGCAACGAATGCCAGTGCAATACCTGTATTACCACTGGTCGGTTCAACAATCTCTTTACCCGGGCCCAGAACACCACGCTTTTCTGCATCCCAGATCATGTTTGCGCCGATACGGCATTTGACACTGAAGCTCGGGTTGCGTGATTCAATTTTTGCATACACATTGCCACCGGTAACGCGGTTGAGTTTTACCAGCGGTGTGCGGCCAATAGATAATGAGTTGTCGTCAAATACTTGCATTATTATTCCTTACCTGGTTAAAAATACCTGCAGACAATGATGTAGTCTGTCAAATGAACAGAACCACACAGGTATTTGTGTACGGTTATATAATTGGTGTCATTTTGTAAAATGAAAAGTGCTTTTTCGATATAACTTATTTTGATTTGCGATGAGGGTTAAAAAGCAGGCAAACGGGTGGTCGTTACAGTCAAAGTCACCGTAATTACAAACAGCGTTCAGCCGGGATGACAGGTGCAGTGGTACAGGATTTACGACAGACGTCACGGATGCGGTGATACTTTGTTATATATTAGCGGTAAATTTGCCGGTGATACCGGCTTAAGAAATATAAAACCGTGAACGGGTAACTGCGTTTAGCGTACAGGCTGTTCATGGTCGTTCAGGCGGGGAAAAATGAATCATCATATTTACCATGTGTTGTCGGACTGGTTCCCTCAGCGCGATGCAGGTAACTGGTTGCTGGCAACCATCATCAATACCGAAGGCTCTTCTTACCGAAAAGCCGGTGCAATGATGCTGTTCAGTAAATTTGGCAGTCAGCTGGGTGTTGTTTCCGGCGGATGTCTGGAAAGTGATTTATTGCATCAGTCACGACGGTGCTGGGAAACAGGTAAAAGTCGTATTGTGACTTATGATATGCAGGAAGAAGGTGATGTTGCGTGGCGGCTGGGTATAGGTTGCGGCGGTGAAGTGACGCTTCTTTTACAACCTGTGAGTGCACAAAATAACTGGCTGGGGCTGACAGATGTGCTGGATGCGCTCAGCCGGCAGCAATCCGTTTATTTTTCACAGCCGGTCACACCGGGTATTCCGTCAGGGTCTGCGGCGGCATCTGATCCCGGCGACAAAGCTCTGTTTACAGCCACACTCACACCACCTCCCACGCTGGGCATTTTAGGTGGCGGGGTTGATGCACTGCCGTTATGCGATATGGCTTCAAGGCTCGGCTGGCGGGTTATTGTTAATGACAGCAGAGCGCGATATGCGCGGCCTGCAGACTTTACCACAGCTACTGTGACAGACGAACAGGCAGCGGGTGAGATTAGCGGCACAGACTGGTATCACCAGATGAACGCAGTCATTGTTATGCATCATCAGGTGCGTATGGACGGTGAGGCGCTCGCAGCAATGGTCTCTGTACCGCCGCATTCTTTACAGTATATTGCCTTGCTGGGTCCCTCTCATCGGGCTGAGCGGGTGCTGGAAGAAGCCGGCATTGAAGAATCTCTGTTACCGCTGCCACTTCATGCACCTGCCGGTATCGCAATCGGAGGTGAACTACCTGAGTCAATTGCATTATCCATGCTTGCGCAGGCACACGCTGTGGTAAATGGCAAGTCTGCCCGTTCACTGAAAGGGAAGCCATGTCAGGCAGAATAGCGGTTATTATACTGGCTGCCGGTGAGGCCAGCCGGTATGGCGACAACAAATTACTTACTGCCCATCCGCAAGGTGACACATTGCTGGAGTATGTTGTACAGCAATATGCGCCGTTTACGGATTTGCCCGTATTTGTGGTGACCGGTTGTTACCGTGAGGCGGTTGCCGAATGTCTGGTTAATAGTCCGGTATTGCCAGAGGTATCTCTCGCCCACAATGACGCCTGGCAGCAGGGAATGGGCGGCAGTATTTCTACCGGAGTTAAAGCCGTGCTGCATTATTGTGAGGAAACCGGCACATTGTCGCCGGATCATTTTTTTATCGGATTAGGTGACACGCCGGCCGTCACTGCAGATTCCCTTCGCGCACTCGCGGAAAAAGCAGGGATTTTTCCTGCCAGCCGGATTGCCAGCCTGGCTGAAGGAAAACGCATGTCACCGGCTATCTTTCCTCACCTTGATGAAGCATTGCTTTTGTCTCTGAGTGGGCAGAAGGGGGCGGCAAAACTGCTCAACGCTGCTGCCCCTGAGTGTTTTGCCGTACCTCACCCGCAAGCTGCGCTGGATATTGATACACCGGATGACTGGGATAAATTAAACCGTAATTAAGCCGCTGTCTGGTAATTCCCGGTATTGTCCCAATATCGGGATTATGAAGCATTCAAATAAACGCGATATCCTGCTGCGATCGGTATGGCTCAGTGTCCTGTGTGTCACAGTGCTCTGGGTCATCCAGTCCGCCGGTGTGTTGTTCCATTTACCCTTAAATACACTGGGTATTGTGCCTTTGTCCTTAGCAGGACTTCACGGCATTATTACTGCTCCTCTGGTACACAGTTCCTATGAGCATTTATTCCATAATACATTGCCACTGATCATTCTTGGTTCCGCCCTGTATTATGGCTATCCGGCTACGAGAGGCAAAGCGCTGGCATTCGCATGGCTGGGTTCAGGTATTGGGGTATGGTTATTTGGCAGGCCGTCTGTGCATCTGGGGGCAAGCGGAGTTGCACACGGATTGTTTTTTTATCTGTTTGTTATTGCCATTCTGCGCAGAGATAACCGCTCAACGGGCCTGATGATGATCGCGTTCTTTCTGTATGGCGGCATGATGATGTCTATTTTTCCCCGCGACCCGCAAATTTCTTACGAGGCGCATTTTTTCGGTGCAGCAGGGGGGGTTATTGCTGCACTGCTGTTTGGTAAACAGGATCCCAAACCGCTGAGGAAGCGCTATTACTGGGAATCGCAGGATGAAGAAGACCCGGTGATTGGTGATCAGTGGCAATCCACCGGGCCGGAAGAGCCGCCTAAGCCGCGTGAACGCGCTGGCGGCGCTGAATAATCATAACGCGGCTGCCTAACATTACGGCAGCACTGCTTAACCCCACTATAAAACCTATCCAGAAGCCGGCAGCGGACATGGGCTCACTGGTTATCCAGTCTGTACGACCCAGAATAAGCCCGGTGGGAAGACCGATTAGCCAGTAGGCAATGAAAGTGATGATAAACATAGCCGTGGTGTCTTTGTATCCCCGTAACGCATTGGCCGATAACACCTGGATTGCATCAGAGAACTGGAAAAGCGCGGCATAAATCAGCAATGAGTTAGCCAGTGCAAATACCGTTTCATCCTGCGTATACAGGCTGATGATGGCATCCTTTGCCAGTAACGTGAAGCTGGCGGTTAACGTGGCAATACACATACCGATGGTAATACCGCTTTTTACCACCATGCGGGCCTGCGCAGGATTGTTCTGGCCAATCCGGTAACCTACACGGATTGACAGCGCCATGCCTAAGCTCAGGGGAAACATGAACATGATTGCACTGAAATTGAGTGCAACCTGGTGAGCCGCTACGGTGCCGGGTCCGAAAGGGGCCAGCATCAGGGCAACGACGGCAAACAGGGTAACCTCAAACAGAAGCGTCATGGCCACCGGAAATCCGAGTTTGAATGTGCGCAGGATCATGCGCAAATCCGGGCGATAGATGTGGCCGAACAGGTTGTACTTCTTCAGTCTGTCAGACAACAAAACGTAAGCCATGGTAGCGAAAAACATCGTGTAGATAACAATGGCCGTGGCGATACCGCAACCTGCGCCCCCGAATGCCGGCACCGGCCCTGCGCCATAAATGAATATGTAGTTACCCGCGACGTTACACATTAATCCGATCAACGTAATGGCCATGGTGGGTTTGGTGGTGCCAAGGCCTTCACAGAAGTTACGCAACCACTGATAACCGGCAAATGCCGGCATGGAAAGCAACACAAACTGCACATAGTCCACGGTAATATCGTAGAGTGCCGGTTCCATGGGAAACAGTGCTACCAGCTGGCCGGTAAACGGCCAGATAAGCAGAATGAGTAAACTGATTGTCAGTAGAAGGTATCCGGCCTGCCAGGCCGCAGAGGCTACGTCAGATGTATTTCCCTTTCCGTGTAATCTCGACAGGATAGGGGGCATAGCAAGGCCCAGGCCCTGAACAAAACACTGCAACGGTACAATGATACTGAAACCCAGTGCCACAGCGGCCATATCCGTAGCGCTGTAATGACCGGCCATAATGGTATCAATAACACCCATCATCATCTGCGTTATCTGGGCAATCAACAGAGGCCAGGCAAGGGTGATCAAACGTTTACTTTCCACGGCAAAGCGCGGAGAAATGAATGCCGCCATGGGTGAATTATGCTCCGTTAACTGAAAATGGCTGCACTTTTACCGTGTCACCGGCACTGAGCATTTTGCAGTCAGACGGAACGACAATGTAACAATTGGCCTGTGTCACGGTGGTCATCACACCGGAACTTTGTTTACCTGACTGAGTGACGTTATAGCTGCCATCCTCCTGCACAACCATAACCGCCCGCAGAAATTCTTGTCTGCCGGCTTTACGTTTTATACCGGCGGTCAGTGTGGCATTAATGGTAAGAGGCTTACCTGCCCCGTCAGTTTCAATACCGCTCAACCGCTTGAGCATGGGTAACACCAGTTGCTGTGTGGTGACCCAGGCTGACACCGGGTTGCCCGGTACGCCACAGAAGCGTGCATTTCCCAGAGAACCGAATGCGAAGGGTTTGCCCGGTTTAATCGCGATTTTCCAGAACGCAATCTCACCAAGCCTGGCAACCAGTTCTTTAACAAAATCGGCATCACCTACAGATACACCGCCGCTGGATATAATGACATCCTGAGATTCAGACGCCTCTTTAAATACCGTTTCCAGAGCGGCTTTGTCATCAGGAATAATGCCATAGTCAGTGATTGTGACCGGCTCATGTGCGAGTAAGGCCCGTGTGCCGGTACGGTTTGATTCGTAAATCTGACCTGACTGCAAAGGTACTCCCGCCTCAACCAGTTCATCGCCGGTAGCCATGATCCCCACTTTGAGTTTGCGGAAAACACTCACTGAACTGATCCCCATTGAGGCAAGCAGTACCAGATGACCGGGCTCCAGGCGGGTGCCCCGTTTAATGACCTGTGCGCCTTTAGCGATATCTCCGCCGGCGCGGCGAATATTTTCACCGGCAATAGCGGGTTTGGTCACTGTGATAATGTCATCTTCCCTGCGTGTATTTTCCTGCATAACCACACATTCTGCTCCGGGAGGGATAAGCGCACCGGTCATGATCCTTACTGCTGTACCCCGCTGTATTTTTTCTTCCGGCAACGCCATGCCCGCAAACTGCGTACCGGATACCGTGACGGGTGCGCCGGCGGTATCGGCTGCATAAAGAGCGTAACCGTCCATCGCAGAATTATCAGCCGGTGGTACATCTGTCTGTGAAACAATGTCTTCGCCGGTAATCCGGTACAGCGCATCAGATACTGCAACGTTTTCAGTTTCTGTAACAGGAGTAACAGCGGCAAGAGCACGGCTCAGGGCCTCGTCCAGTGGAAGCCAGCCGGAGGGAGTGGAAGCAGAATTGGTCATATTTATTAGCGCAGGCGAATTAAGAAGGGGATTATTACTGATTGGTATAAGAAAACCAACACCTGCGGCCAGAATTCCGCAGGTGTTGATAAGCGTGTCAGTCTTCAAACTCCATATTGCTGATCCACACAGTCTGGTACGGCTTTAACTGCATGAATCCGCCCACGTCTTCAATTTCATCACGGGTAATGAGGTCCATCCATTTATCTGTGCCAATCAGATTAATACTGGAAAGCAGGATAGACTGTTCTTCATTAGTGACATTGCTGACGCAGAACACGCTCTGGCGTCTGTCGAGACTTTGCCGCCAGTAGCCAAACAAGGTGTCACCCAGTTGCAGGGTAAACTGTGTGGCATTGGGGTGAAAAGCCGGTTGTGCTTTTCTGATACGGATAAGCTGGGATAACCGGGTTAACACTTTATGATGTTGTGAAAACGGCGAGTCCAGCAGGGCTGCCAGTTCCTCAAAGTTCCATCTGTGCCGGTTGATAGAGCGGTTCTGACCGGTGTTAGCCACTTTTTCATAGTCATTACTGGTACCCAGTAAACTATGGATGTACAGACCCGGTATACCTTCCATGCCCAGCATAATGGCATGAGCACAAATAAAGCGGTCTACCTGATACTTATCCGGGCCTGCTGTGGTTCCCTGCAGTGCGTCAAACAAAGTAATGTTGATTTCATACGGCTTCTGCTGACCATGATCAGACGCCCGCCAGGAGACTTTTCCGCCGAAATTCTGCATGGTATGCACCAGTGTAGAAATTTCTTCATCGTCAAGTAACCCTTCAGCCGGGCGCAGACCGATCCCGTCATGGGATGCAATGAAGTTAAAATATGTCGTGCCGTTTTGGGCAGGCGGCATACTCATCATCCAGTTCTTCAGATAACCACAGTTGCCGGTCACGAGGGTATTTACCAGCAATGGGGGGAGTGAGAAGTTATAGATAGCATGGGCTTCATTGGCATTACCGAAATACGTCAGGTTCTCCCGGTTAGGGATGTTGGTTTCAGTAATAATAATGACAGTAGGATCAGTGTGTTCAATCAGTGTACGGAGCAAACGGATAACTTCGTGGGTCTGTGCCAGATTGATACAACTGGTACCGATGATTTTCCATAAAAACGCCACTGCATCCAGACGGAACAGCTTAGCGCCTTTATCCAGATACAGACGGATAATTTCCACAAAAGCCAGCAGTACCTTCGGATTGCGGAAATCAAAATCCACCTGGTCGTGACTGAACGTACACCAGACATGTTTCGTGCCGGTGGCGGTTTCAGTTTCCCGCAGCAGGGGAGACACCCGCGGGCGGGTAACCATAGATAAATCATCAGACGGATCGGCAGTAAAAAAGAAATCACTGCCAGTGCCTTCGCCTTTCTGAAAATTGTCAAACCAGGCACTACGGGCAGAACAATGGTTGATAACAAGATCAAACATCAGGCCGTAGTGCTTTGACAGCCGTTCAATATCAGGCCAGTCTCCCAGTGATTCATTCACACTGGAATAGTCGATGACGGAAAAGCCATCGTCTGAACTGTAAGGAAAGAAGGGCAGCATGTGTACCTTGTTGATCGTGTTCTTACAGTACGTGTGCAGAAAACGGTCAAGGGTAAACAATGGCTGCTCATTATCACTGATCACACTGTCACCGTAAGTGATCATGATAATATCTTCTTCATCCCAGTAATTGCAGTGCGGCGTTGGTTGAACAACGTCTTTATCTTCTTCAAGACGCATCGTATGCATCAGCTGAGTGGCAAGATCTCCCACAGGGATATCCAGAACCACATCAGCATAAATCGACTGCAAGTGATGACTGACTTTTTCGTGTAATTGTTCCCAACTCGTCATGCGTTACCCTAATAATTCTGCTGTGTCTGCTTCAACGGCCTCCAGCAGGCGGTCAAGAATGTCCGGTACTGCACTGGTGACCCTGTTCCAGCTTGGAATAAACGGTGTTTCCATCGGATTATCCAGGAAGCTGTTACCCGCTTTCATAATATTGCTGGCAAACAGTTCAACGGCTTTTTCTTCATTGTGAATGTCTAATGTCAGGCCATTCATTACTGCATCGTTGTGATAGGTTTCAACGAAATCCAGCGCAATACGGTAATAGGTTGCTTTAATGGAACGGAACATTTCGTTGCTGAAAGTAAATCCCTGAGTCGCCAGCTTTCTGAACAGTGCTTTGGTGATGTCGATAGACATCTTCGACAAACCGCCCTGGTCATTATTGAATGACAAGTCCTGGTGTTTATGATCGTAATTATCTGCAATATCGGCCTGACACAGGCGGTTGTGATTGTAGTTGCGGTGCATTTCAGACAGCACGCCCACCTCAAGGCCCCAGTCACTGGGAATACGGATATCGTTCAGCACATCACGACGGAAAGAGAATTCGCCGGCCAGCGGATAACGGAAGCTGTCCATGAATTCCAGATATTCGTTATCACCCAGCGTGCGTTTCAATGCGCGCAGCAACGGGGTAACCAGCAAACGGGAAACCCGGCCATTGATTTTTCCGTTGGCTACGCGGGCGTAATAACCTTTACAGAACTCGTAGTTGAACTGAGGATTCGCGACCGGATAGATAAGTCGGGCCAGCAGGTCGCGGTTATAGGTAACGATATCGCAATCGTGGAGGGCGACGGATTCTGCACGGTTTGATGCCAGAATATACCCCATGCAGTACCATACGTTACGGCCTTTACCCAGTTCCTTAGGTGCGAGATTCAGAGCCGATAATTCTTCGTCAATGGCTTTAAGACGGGGGCCGTCGTTCCACAAAACGCGATGATGTTGCGGCAGCTTTTCGAAAAATTTTAATGCAGATTTGTATTGCTCTTTATCTGCACGGTCAAGGCCAATGACGATTTCAGACAGATAGGGGACGTGGGTGAGTTCGTCGACGATGTGCGGCAGTGCTTCGCCTTCCAATTCTGAATACAATGACGGCAGGATCAGCGCCATCGGACGTTTCTGAGAAAATCGTAACAGTTCAGCTTCAAGCTCTTCTGTAGGGCGTCTTGATAAGTTGTGTAACGTTGTCACTACGCCATTTTGATAAAAATCAGCCATGTGTTCTCCATGTCCTGTTAAAAAAGTAATCGGGTCAGTACTTCAGTCCAGCCTTGCGGGCCGTGCAGGGTACTGGTGTATACATTTTCTTCTTTTTTTAGTGTAGGGGGTTGATGACTCGGGGAGGCGATCCGAACGGCAATATCCGCTGCCTCAAGCATTGCAATATCATTTTTACCGTCACCCAGCGCAATACTGGTCACCGGTTCGTCATGTTGACGGATAAACTCTTCGACAAACCATTGGAGGGCTGCGCCCTTATTACAGTCGCCGGAAATATGAATAAAACGGCCGCCTTCCAGCGGATAGGCGCCTCTGTCTGTCACAGACCGGATAAACGCCTCTTTTCTCTCCTCTGTGCCTTGCCATAAGACCGGCTCACCGAATTGTCGCTGTGCAGCCAGTGCAGCTTCTGCGGGTGATAACCCGGTGGCTTCGCAGATGTCCTCGTTGGACATCTCGCTGAAATGGGTGAATTCACCGGCAAAATCCGGTTTGACCTTTTCGAGTAATTTCAGCCAGTACATTTTCGATGAGGTGAAAGATTTGCACCAAAATCCATCCTGCCACACGGTACCGGCTGGCTTTTTCGCGAAAAAACCATGAGGAATGTATGCTGCTGCGCCGTTTTCTACGATAAACGGGCCGGTCAGGCCAATGGTTTCCCGCAATTCAAGCAATTCAACAAAGGTCTTGCTGGTGGTAGGGATGACGGGAATATTTCGCTCTGACAGTGAGGTCAGCGTAGGCTTTGCAGCTTCAAAACTGTATGTATGGTGGTCAAGCAACGTACCGTCCATGTCAGTGAAAATGAGTGTATTCGCTGTGTCCATGACTACTTCCTGATGACGTTTTTAATGACTCTGTTTTCATCTAACTCAAATACCTGATTACACTTTGCAGGCAGGGAATTAAACGCATGTTCTGTGAGTCTCTGATAATGTTGTATGAAACGAAGGATTTGTTCATCGCTCATTATACCGCTTCCGGTTTTTCCGGTTTTCGCGGCCAGTTTGTGTTCCTGTTCACACCGCCATTTGTAAACATGCTCAAAAGACGGACCTTTTAACATTACCCAATACTGCATTTCATCGTATAAAGATTCATAATCTGCAGCAATTTTATCATTCACATATCCCCGCCATGTGCCATCCGGGTCTTCGGTACGCTCAAGATCATTAACCGGCTCTTTAAGTGCGTCCTCAGATTGCGCTGACACGCCCCAACACCAGCCTTCAATTAACACAATATCAGGTGGAGAGGTGATTACCGGCCACGCAGATCCTTCAAAAGGATCATCGTTGGCTTTATTAAAGCGGGGCAGAGCAACGCTGCCTGCAGATTTTAACGCTGTGAAAGTGCTATCAGCCAGAACCGTATTGTGCGTACCGGGTACGCCTCTGGTGCAAAGCAAGGGATGTACGTTGGCAGCAAGTTCTTGTCGTCTTGCACGGGAGAGATAGAAATCGTCAAGGGAGATCGTGACGGCTGACAGCCCGTGCTGGTGGGTGAAGTAGTGGATAAGAAAGTCGCATAATGTGGATTTCCCTGATCCCTGGCAGCCATTAACACCGACGAAAAATGGCCCTTCTGCACCATTTTTGTGCGAAAGGATTTCGTCTGCTAACGGTATGAACCATTCTTGTGCAATGGCCTGGTAAGTGTCCGGTAACTGGTGCTCGTTCAGAAAGCCCGTAATATCCATGTTACTACCTGTGTGACGTGCTGTTTCAGCACAGTTTATAAAGTAGTAACTACAACAATTATGCCAATCCGGGTCAGGAATGCTCGCAGACCGGTGCCAAGAATTGGCAACAGTCTGCAAACGAACAGGACATAAAGTTACTTTTTCGTGGCTATCAGCACTGCACGTTGTGGTGCAGGATAACCTTCAATGGTTCTGCTGATGTCATCAGGATCCAGAAAATCTTTTAAAGACTGAGACGTCATCCATTCTGTGGTGCGCTGCTCATCAAGAGACGTGGTGTTGATATCAGCGACCTTAATATTTTCAAAACCCAGCCTGCTCAGCCACACAGTGAGTGCCTTTACACTTGGCAGAAACCAGACGTTGCGCATCTGTGCATAACGTTCGCCTGCCATCAGTACGGTTTGTTCATCACCTTCCACTACCAGTGTTTCAAGCACCAGTTCGCCGCCTTTGCGTAACTGATCTTTTAGTTGGGTGAGAAACTGTACCGGATCTTTTCTATGGTATAGCACACCCATTGAGAACACAGTATCAAATGCTTTTAATGCCGGCATCTGCTCAATGCCCAGGGGTAAAAAATGGATATTGGCGGCAGGAATAAAATGCCTGATAGCCTGAAACTGAATTAAAAACAGTTGAGTCGGATCGATGCCATAAACGCCGGCAGCATCTTCTCCCAGCATACGCCACATGTGATAGCCGCTACCACAACCCACATCCAGAACATGACGGTTGGCAAGCGGGCTGATATGAGGCAGTACCCGATCCCATTTCCAGTCTGACCGCCACTCTGTATTAATATGAATGCCGTGAATGTGATAGGGGCCTTTTCGCCATGGCATAAACTGTTTCAGCAGACCTTCTATCTGTTTCTGCTGATATTCGCTGATGTCAGCGGCGCTGCCCGCAGTAACACTGTGTTTCAGTTCTTTTGAACTGACAGTGGTCTCAGGAAGTTTTTCCAGCAATTTACACCATTTACTGAATTCTCCGTGGAGGTGTTCCCGCTGCCATTCGCTGATTTGTGCCGGCAGCGTTTCAAGCCAGTGTGCCAGAGGCGTGTCCAGCAACTGACGGTAACATTCAGTGAACCAGGGATCAGAAATACGTCGCATCAGGCATTGACTCCACCAGCCTTAATGGCCACCATAGAGGTAAAGTTATAGCATTTGAACCACATAACCACATCTTCAAACCCTACCTTTTTCAACCGGTTTTCGTGAGTCTGATAGCTGTCGGTGAGCATCACATTTTCAAGCGCTGCCCGTTTCTGGCTGACTTCCAGTTCACTGTAACCATTATTGCGCTTAAACTGATGATGCAGGTCGATAAGCAGATGATTTCCCTGTTCACTAGGATGCTGAATTTTCTCTGACAAAACAAGGATCCCACCCGGGTTAAGGCCGTTGAAAATTTTGCTCAGCAGCGTTTCTCTTTGCTCCGGCGGAATAAATTGCAAGGTGAAATTCATGATCACCATAGATGCATTTTCTATTTTGGTGTCCAGAGCAGATTCACAATGGAGTGTGACAGGGTTAGGTAAATGAAAACTGGAAATTACCCGTTCACAGCGCTCAATCATTGCCGGAGAATTATCAATACCGGTTATCTGACAGGACAAATGATCCGTGTTGCGTGCAACAGAAAGACTGGCAGCCCCCAGAGAACAGCCGAGATCATACACATTGCTGCCATCAGTAACTCTGGCTCTGGCCAGTTCTCCGATGGTATGCAGAATCGTCTGATAACCCGGTACTGAACGTTGAATCATATCGGGAAATACGTCAGCTACGTGTTCATCAAATCGGAAATCACTGACGGTTGTCATATGGCTGGCAAAAATATTATCCGGCTTTTGCACTGAAAGACCTTACTGATTAGCTAAAAAACGGGGCAGATTTTAAAGGATTGCCACGTTTTTTTCATTTAAAAGGAAAAATTTCTTGATTATAAAGCGCCTTAAGTTAATTTGACTTTATATCATTAGCCTAAAGTATTACCCTATAGTAACAGGAAAAATTACATAATTCGGGCACCGCATTATATGACTCGTATATTAGTTGCAGATGATCATCCACTGTTCAGGGAAGCATTAAGTGCTGCACTGGAACCGTATTTCAAGGACGCTGAAATTCTTGAAGCGGACAGTCTTGAATCCATGATGACCGTGTTAACTGAAAATCACCACATTGATTTACTGTTATTAGATTTAAATATGCCGGGAGGCGAATACTTCAACGGTCTTATTTCCGTTAAAGATGTTTATCCGGAATTACCCGTCGCGGTTATCTCTGCCAATGAAAGCATTGATGTTGTCGCTCAGGTTATGGGATTGGGTGCACAGGGCTTTATTCCCAAATCATCGCCCACAAAGCAAATTGCTGAAGCAATCGTGACCATTAAAGGTGGTGAAAACTGGGTACCGGAAGAGATGAAAGCGGACCTGGAAAACGTTGATGAAGAACTCACTCAACTGTTGAAACGATTCCGTGAACTGACGCCGAAACAAATTCAGGTGCTGAGCTTCCTGCGTGCAGGTTTAATGAATAAGCAAATTGCCCACGAAATGAATGTGACCGAAGCGACTATCAAGGCACACATCAGTGCAATTTTACGCAAGCTTGAAATTAACACCCGGACTCAGGCTGTACTGCTGATGGACAAATTGCAGTTCAGTTAATTCTCCCGAAGAATAAAAAAGGCCGCATCATTTTGATGCGGCCTTTTAGTTTCAGGCAGCATTTAAGCCATTGTATTCACTTTTGCAATGAGTTCTTCGTTGTCGAAATCATCTACATTGATAGTACGCAGGCGGCCGGCTTCGGCTCTGGTAAGTAACTCAGCTTCTTCTTCGTCAATTATACCGTCTGATAATGCTGCATCAGCCAGTTTATCCAGACCGGTAAAGGGAAGACGGGCTTTTCTGGCCTTACAAATTTTATCGAACACCTGCTCAGCAGCCAGCACGTCATCCAGTGTTTGCTCCAGATCACCAAACAGACTGCCTTCCTCCCGTGTGAGGTACTGACCGTCACCGAGTCGGGTACGCACTGTGCCGGGCGTTTGCAGAATGGTTGCGATCTGGTGTTCCAGTTTGTCATCGGGACGTTTACAACGTCTGCCAAAGGGTAAAATCAATACTCTTAATGCCACAGCCATTGCTTTGTTCGGGAAGTTACTGATAAAGGTATCCAGTGCTTCTTCAATGTCGAACAAGGTGTTTTGCAGTGCCCAGTGCATCAGGGGAGCATCTTCCTGTAACCGGCCTTCTTCATCAAAACGTTTCAGCGTCGCGCTTGCCAAATACAAGCCACTGAGAATATCCCCCAGTCGTGCAGATAAACGCTCTTTGCGCTTAAGCTCACCGCCAAGCAGACCCATTGACACGTCAGTCAGAAATGCCAGGTTAGCACTGTAACCCTGGAGTAACTGGTAATAGCGACCGGTGTCGTCATTAAACGGCGTGCGGTGAAATAAACCACCGGTGAGTGAGAACCACAGGCTTCTTACTTTATTTGCAGCGGCGAATCCCAGGTGACCAAATACCGCTTTATCAAATTCCCGGAGTTGTTCAGATTTATCCGTCATTGCCGCAGCCTGAATTTCAGACAGTACGTACGGGTGACAACGCATAGCGCCCTGACCGAAAATCATCATATTGCGGGTAAGAATATTGGCACCTTCCACGGTAATGGAAATGGGCGCGCCCTGGTAACCGCGGCCAAGATAATTATTTGGCCCGAGCATAATGCCCTTACCACCGTGAATATCCATAGCGTCGTTTATGACCTGGCGCATTTTCTCCGTCAGGTGATATTTGCTGATGGCAGATATCACGGACGGTTTTTCGCCTAAATCTACACCTACCGTGGAGAACCGGGTGACGGCATCCATCAGGTAAGCATTACCGCCGATACGGGCAAGCATTTCTTCCACGCCTTCCATATGACCAACAGGAATGCGGAACTGACGGCGTATACGTGCATAGGCGCCGGTTGCCAGTGCCACTGATTTTGCACCGCCGGCGCCGGTAGAGGGCAGGGTAATGCAACGACCCACTGATAAACACTCCATCAGCATGCGCCAGCCTTTGCCCGCCATTTTCGGTCCACCGATAATGAAGTCCAGGGGCACAAATACGTCTTCACCTTTAAGCGGCCCGTTCTGAAAGGGGGTATTCAGCGGGAAATGACGACGGCCAATTTCCAGTCCTTTCGTGTCTCTTGGGATCAGAGCACAGGTAATGCCTGCGGTTGTCTGACCTACCAACAGCCCTTCAGGATCTTCCAGCTTGAATGCCAGTCCGATAACCGTTGCCACCGGTGCGAGAGTGATATAGCGCTTATTAAAATTAAGACGCATGCCCAGAATTTCTTTTCCTTCCCATTCACCGCGGCACACTACGCCGGTATCGGGAATGGCGCCGGCATCGGAACCTGCTTCAGGGCCGGTAAGTGCAAAACAGGGAATTTCTTCTCCGTCAGCCAGCCGGGGCAGATAATAATCCTGCTGTTCTTTAGTGCCGTAATGTTGCAGCAATTCGCCGGGACCAAGAGAATTCGGAACGCCTACTGTACTGGATAACACTGCAGAGCAACCCGCCAGTTTCTGCAATACCCTCGATTGCGCGTAGGCTGAAAATTGCAAACCGCCATATTTTTTCTTAATGATCATGGCGAAGAATTTATGCTCTTTCAGATAGGCCCAGATTTCCGGCGGCAGATCAGCGTTCTGATGATTAATTTGCCATTCATCAACCATATGGCATACACGGTCTACCGGACCATCAAGAAATGCCTTTTCTTCCGCGGTCAGACGGCCTTTAGGAATTGCATGGAGTTTATTCCAGTCAGGTTTACCGGAGAATAACTCGCCGTCCCACCACACTGTACCGGCATCAATGGCTTCCTGTTCAGTTGCGGACATTTCCGGACTAACTTTTTTGTAAAAAGCGAGCAGGCGTGATGAAATGAATTTTCTGCGTACATCCGGCATAGACAGTGGAACAGCAATGATGAGGAAGAGTAGCCAGCTGAAGAAACCGATGCTTCCGGTGATTGTGCCAAGCACCATAATGCCCGCCAGTAAAGACACGGTAGACGTTAAGCTCATACGCTTATACGCGGCTACACAAACGGCCACCATGAATATGATAAACCACGCGAGTTCACCCATACATTGCTCCTTAACAGTATGAAATATGCTGAATCAGTAAGTTGTACTGAGGTCAGACCAGAGTATGATGCTAAAACTAATGTCTGTCACATCAAAGGTCAAGAAAGAGAACACAAAAATTTTACAACTTAACGTAGATTAAAGATGACGGTATGCACTGAGCTTGATATCCCCCTGCTCATCACCATCTTTAAATTGCTGCAGGCGGACCAGATTATAATCCAGAGCGGGGGCAAACCAGGCAAATGTTTCCCGGCTGCTATTATTGTCGCGAAGAATTTTTACCTTAATAGTGTCAAGTTCGCCGTAAGGCAGTGACAGTTTTTCTTCACCGGTGACTTCAATACCATAATTTTTCCGTTCGCCACGGTAGTTAATGAAATCATAAGACAGGGTTGTTTTGCCTGCGGCCAGTTGTCTGGCGAGATCAATACGGTAAAGTTGATTATCGGTTTCTCCCTGCCATGGCAGAGTCTCACCACCTTCGATTTCTATCTGCTTGTCAGGGAAACTGGCAAACTTAACCGAAAGCTGTTTATCGGGTCCGGTACCCGTGCGCTTATAGTAGTAGGAGAAAGGCAGAATTGTATCTTCCGAGGCAAAAAACACGGAGTGTTCAAAACGTTCGTCAGATAAGAAGAATTTGGAAACGTCTGAAGAATAGGTGAGGGAGTATTGTTCGTCGCTCAGATATTCAAGCTTGATTTTGGCTTCACCCACATCATCACCCCATTTATAAGCGGTATAATGCGCTTCAAAAGGAGTAATAACAGGTTTGTCTTCTGCAGATGCCGGTACAGAAACCAGCATCAACAAAAGTGACAGCAGAAACCCTGCCGGTTTAGTCGTTGGCATAACCTTCCGGCGGAAGAATTTTATCATCAAGCACAGCCTTATTATCTTTCATTGTCAGACGACCGGCGACAAACCACTTCAACACTAACGGATAAATCCGGCGTTCCTGTTCCTGAACCCGTTCAGCCAGTTCATCTGCGGTATCATCTTCAAATACCGGTACACGACTCTGGATGATTACCGGACCACCGTCCAGTTCAGGAGTCACAAAATGCACACTGACACCGTGTTCTTTGTCGCCGTTATCAATCGCACGTTGATGGGTATGTAACCCTTTGTACTTTGGCAACAAAGACGGGTGGATGTTCAATAATTTACCGGAAAAATGTTCAACAAATTCAGGCGTAAGAATACGCATGAATCCGGCCAGTACTACGCCATCCGGGCTAAAACTATCAATCAAAGATTGCAGTTTTGCGTCAAACTCATCGCGGTCTGAAAAATCTTTATGATCCAGGCAATGTGCAGGGATGCCGGCTTTTCCGGCTCTTTCAAGACCGAATACACCCGGGCGGTTTGAGATCACCGCCACAATTTCAGCTTGCAACTGACCGGCTTCGATACTGTCGATCATAGCCTGCAAATTAGACCCGTTACCGGAAATCAGTACGCATAAGCGGGGTTTAGCGGTAGTCATTACTTAATTTCTACCTGTTCTTCATCGCCGTTGCGATCTTCAATATGACCCAGTAACCAGGCTTGTTCTCCGCCTTCATTCAGAATACGGACGGCTTCATCTGCATCGTTTTCATCGACAACGAGGATCAAACCAACGCCACAGTTGAAGGTACGGTACATTTCATGTTGCGTAACGTTACCGTTTTCCTGCAACCAGTTAAATACGACAGGCCATTGCCAGCTTGACTCATCTACTACAACTTTGGCGTTTTCAGGCAGCACACGGGGAATATTTTCCCAGAAACCGCCACCGGTGATGTGAGAGATGGCCTCTACCTTTACTTTTTCCAGCAGTGCCAGTACCGGCTTCACATAAATACGGGTTGGCGCAAGAAGATGATCGATAAGCGGCTTACCATCAAGGTCTGCATTCACGTCTGCTTTGCTGACTTCAACGATTTTACGGACCAGTGAGTAACCGTTTGAATGCGGGCCGGACGAAGCCAGAGCAATAATTTTCTGACCAGCTTTTACGCCGCTGCCGTCAATCACTTTATCAGCTTCTACAACACCTACGCAGAATCCGGCAATATCGTAATCGCCGTCGTGATACATGCCGGGCATTTCTGCTGTTTCACCGCCAATGAGTGCACAGCCAGCCTGTTCGCAGCCTTCACCGATACCGGTGACCACGTCTGCAGCCACATCTACGTCCAGTTTTCCTGTAGCGTAATAGTCGAGGAAGAATAACGGCTCTGCACCCTGAACAATCAGATCGTTAACACACATAGCAACCAGATCGATACCCACGCTGTCATGACGGTTGGCATCCATCGCTACGCGCAGTTTAGTTCCTACACCGTCGGTGCCGGATACCAGTAACGGGCGTTTATACTTCGCGGGCAGTTCACATAACGCACCAAAACCACCAAGGCCACCACGGACTTCCGGACGGGTTGTTTTTTTAGTAACAGATTTAATACGTTCAACCAGCTGATTTCCGGCATCAATGTCTACGCCTGCATCTTTATAACTAAGTGACTGTTTGTTTTCGCTCACGAGTATGGCCCTGGTGCGGTGATTGGAAAGACGCGGATTCTACCAGTAAGTTGCAGTAAGTCCAACAGGGCGCAGGGGGGAATTCGGCTGCTGATCTGTCCTGATGCTATTCTTTTACATTTTAGTGGTGAAATATTCCGGTAAATAACACACAATACGTTTTCGCATAGTCCAGGTACGGGTTTCACGGAGCGGCGTTAATTCTTCATGCTTTTTCAATTATCTTCCTTTTCTTTAGTGTTCATTGTTGTTTCTCTGTTTGCCGGAGCTTTCTCAGGATCCGTTCAGGCCAGTACAGTGGTATCAGTTAACGAGGCCAGTGTGGCTGTGTCCGATCAGTCATCATCGACCCAGAAGAAAGCGGCCCGTCAGGCACTGGAACAGGTAGTCATAAAAATTACCGGTCAGCGTGCAGCTACTTCAAACAGTGCAGTAAGGGCCATGTTGTCTCAACCTGAACGGTATTTGCGGGCGTACCGGTTTGATGTGGTTAACGGTCAGTTGTCTTATGTCGCTGAGTTTGATTCCCGGTCAGTTATAAAGGTGATCAGGGAAGCCGGATTACCCGTCTGGGGACAGCGCAGACCGGATACTTTATTGTGGCTTGCCACCGAAGATGAAAATGGAAACCGCCAGATCATCGATGACGGTGCTAAAGGACAGGTAAGCCGTCGTCTACGTGAACTGGCTGTTGAAAGAGGCGTGCCTGTCGTGTTCCCGCTGATGGATTTAGATGACAGCGTGAATATTTCCGTTTTTGATGTTTGGGGACGGTTTGCCAGAACGTTGCAAACTGCTTCGGTCAGATATCAGCCTGATTACATTGTCGGCGCGCGGTTATACAAAGTAAAGATGAATGCTGTGCCTGACATTGAAGAAGAACAGCAAACGCGGGAGCAGGCATCAGCATTTCGCTATGACACCTACCGGCCTGCTTTTTCCAATAATGGTTTACAGGATTTGAATACCTACCTGGTGGATGATCTTGTGGAAGAAGCCCGTTCTCCGGCGTTCACCCGCAGCGAATTCGAAGCAATGTCACAAAAGCATACGCAAGGTGACTGGGCCCTTGACTGGGTAGTGATCAAAAATAACGACATTCAGTTCGGTACCCTTTATGCAGATGATGAAGACAGCCTTACCGCGTTGTTTTTTGAAGAATACAGCGATTATCTTGGCCAGCATTTTTCAGTCCGTAGCGGTGATGAACAAACAGAAGTGAATAACATTTCTATCTCTGTTGCCAATGTGGACTCGCTGGAAAAGTACGTGCATGCCAGAGAATACATGGAACAGATGAGCATGGTGAGTCATGTGTCGCTGGTGAGTCAGAAAGGGTCTGTGGCGACGTTCTCACTGTCGCTGTTGTCGCAAACCAGTGACTTTTTCAAACTGGTGAGCCTGGATTCAAAACTCAAGCCGGTGTCTGACGTGTCAGGTAACCCCCTTGACGGACTGAACTTTTACTGGAACGAATAACACAGCGCCTATGCAGTTACCTCTGGCGGTATCGTTACCTGATGATGAAACCTTCGCAAGCTTTGAGGCTGGTGAAAACAGCGGCCTTGCAGACTTTCTCTCTGCATTGAGCCAGAGTGGCAGCCGCTGGCGGGATAACACGGCATTCAGTTCGCTGGACAATAGTCCGCTGGCGGGTGTCGGTATTACCGGTGCTGCGGGGCGGGGCAAGAGTCATTTACTTTATGCCGTATGCCACCAACTTGCCTTTCACCAGACACGGCATATTTATTTAAACTTACGGGAATATGCTGACTGGACACCGGTGATCTTTGATGGCCTGGAGCGCCTGCCTTATGTGTGTCTGGACAATATTGATGCCATTGCCGGCATTGATGAGTGGGAAGAGGCGCTTTTTCATTTTATTAATCGTGTGGTAGACAATCATACGTCCATATTTATCTGGACCTCTTCCATCGGCCCGAACCATCCCGCTTTCAAATTACCTGACTTACGTTCACGTCTGAGCTGGGGTATTACCTGGCAACTGGCAGGCCTGACTGATAATGAACGTCTGAATGTGCTGAAAAAGCGCGCGGCGCAACGGGGTATGCGTTTTTCCGAACAGGCTCTGGCGTTTTTACTCACCCATTGTGACCGTGATTTACCGGCGTTGCTTGCTATGCTCGACCGGCTGGACACCCGCTCTTTGCAGGAACAGAAGAAACTGTCTGTGGCTATGATTAAGCGGGAATTGGAAAAAGAATAACCTTTCTGTGTGTCATGGTGTCTTTATTCCGTTTCTTCGAAGCGCTGCTTCTCTTCCTTCATGACATCTTTCAGTTTTTTAAGTCCGAGACCCAATTCCCGACCCCGTAATCTGGCAAACAGGCTGCAACCGGCAAACATGCCCGTGGCAAGTATCAGTTCCGTTATGGCATAACCCAGTTCCTGCGGTGCCGCGTAACCGGCTGTAATGCCGTGGATCACATAAAACAGTACAACAAAGTTTGCCCAGGCGTGGGTATAGGGTTTCCCTGCAATGATGCCGCGAAGTGGCAGGAGTAAAGGCAAAATATAAATTATGGCGATGAAGAGCGTGCCGTAGACCCTTTCTTCAACCAATACAAATTGCCACAAGGTTACCCAGGCGAGTAATCCGAGATAACTGAGTAACGCCAGCCAGCGTGCTTTTTTAGTTGCCGGTGCCATTTCTGTCATGATTTCTTCCGTGCTAATTGCCGTACCAGTTCCCCGAGACGCTTTCCCTGGGCAAAAGCCAGCGCTGATTCATCATCAGTCAGTTTACCGTCACTGTGGCCTGACACATGTCCGGCACCATAAGGCGAGCCGCCGGAAGCAGTATCGTGTAATTGCGATTCAGTGTAAGGAATACCAAAGAGCACCATGCCATGATGGAGCAGGGGCAGCATCATGGTAAGCAGGGTTGACTCTTGTCCGCCATGCATACTGCCACCGGAGGTGAATACACAGGCGGGTTTATCAATCAGTACGCCTTTCAGCCATTCCTGAGAAGTACTGTCGAGGAAATGTTTAAGCGGAGCGGCCATATTTCCGAACCTGACCGGACTCCCCAGTGCCAGACCGGAACATTCTGTCAGATCAGAACGGGTAACGAAGGGCGCGCCTGCTTCGGGAACATCCGGCCATGGTGTCATATATTCAGGGATCGCCGGCACGGTACGCACCCGTGCTTCGGCTCCTGTACTTTCAATGCCTCTGGCGATATGTGTTGCCAGTTGCCGGGTTGTCCCGTTTCTTGAGTAATACAACACCAGTACCGGCGACATCAGAGTATGTCCAGAACACTTTCAGGTGGACGACCAATGCGGGCCTTATGACCTTTTATGACCACCGGACGCTCAATTAACTTCGGAACAGAAACCATGGCATCGAATAATTGTTCGTCGGTAACAGAGCTCTCACCTAATGCCAGCTCTTTATATTCAGCTTCTTTTGTCCGCATCATGTCACGGGGGGACGAAACACCCAGCTTTGTAGCAATGGCTTCAAGCTGTTCCCGGGTTAACGGGTGTTTAAGGTATTCGGTGACTTCAACATCAATACCCTTTTCCTGTAATAAAGTGAGGGTCTGGCGACTTTTGGAGCAACGGGGGTTATGAAGTATTTGTACTGAAGACATAGGCTTTTTATTCAATGTGTTATAAATTTCACTGAGATGAATTCTAACAAGTATTAATGTAAGAATAATATGACCGGACGCAATTAATCATGAAAAAATCATTAATGATTGTCAGTGCGGCTGTGGTTGCACTGATTGCCGGCTGGCAACTTCAGCAATATACCCGCGCAGATGCCGTTACACTTTCTGGACAGCCGGTTCGCTGGGCAGACAATGGCGGAGAATGGCATATCATCAACTTTTTCGCCCCCTGGTGTTCTCCCTGTTTACGGGAGATCCCGGCTCTGAACAGGCTGATTAATCGCCTGCCTGACCATGTGAAGATAACCGGTGTCAGTTTTGATGACAAAAATGAGCAGGAACTGCGTGCCTTAACACAACAGCTAAATATTGAGTTTGCTGTGATAAACACCGCAAAAGAAACCATTTTTCCCATGCCGTATCCGGACTATCTGCCCGCAACGTATCTGATTTCACCTAAGGGGGAGGTTGTGAAAGCGTTGTACGGTGAGCAGGACGATGACTCCCTGGACGGTTTAATTCAGTATACAAACGCGGAGGCGGGTACCTCCGCTCACTGAATTAAGGGAGGCATTTACAGTCGTTTCAGCCGCTCTTCCTCGTCCCGCAGTTGTTTAATCCTTGCGCGGATCCGCTGCTTGTCAAGGTGCTTGTCGGCAGTAAAGTTATAAGCAAACTGTAATTCATCCACAGCGCGACGGTAAGCACCGTTCAGTGCCATCACTTCTGCTTTACTTTGATGCATGCCCTGAAAATCTTTGTTGTTTTTATATGCTTCAGTGAGTAACTGCCAGGCGATTTCATAGTCAGGATGCACCAGCAACAAGTCTTTCAGTAACTGAACAGCTTTGTCATTTTCATTGGCGGCAATAAGCGCATTGGCCTGATTCAATGCCAGTACCTGATTGCGTGGTGTTAATTGCAGGTGCGGTGCCAGACGTTCTGTTGCTTCCTGCGGTTTACCCATTGCCAGAGAAAGATCAGTGGCTGCATCAAGGTAAAACAGATTATCCGGTTCTTCATTAAGTAATGTATCGATCACCTTCGCTGCTTCCGGAATCTTCTCATTGCGCATGAGTGCCAGCGCTAGACCATACATTGCCGCTTCACGGACTACATAGTTCTTACGGTCCACCGCATCCTGGTAGTATTCCAGGCTGTATTTTTTATTGAACGTGTACCTGGACATCACTCTGGCCTTTGCCAGATGAAAAGAAATACTTTCTCTTAACCGCACAGGTGGAAAATCGCCGGCTCTGGCGCGGGCATCTGCAACACGCGTTTCTGTTAACGGGTGAGAAAGCAATCTTGCAGGCGGACGGGATACCATGCGGTATTGTTCCAGCAAGGTTGAGAAGAAGCTGGCTGCCGCGTCAGGATCAAATCCGGCACGGTATAACATGCCTATCCCAATCCGGTCAGCTTCCTGTTCATTAGAACGGGTATAATCAATCTGCATTTGCGCTGAAGCGGCCTGACCGGCGGAAATGGCTGCCATACCGGCCTGAGGATCTGCCATCGCCAGTAAAACACCGCCTAATATACTGGCAATGGCCAGTGGCGTAGCACGCTGTTGTGCCTGCATGTGGCGGGCAAGGTGACGCTGGGTAACGTGAGAGATTTCGTGGGCCAGCACTGACGCAAGCTCACTCTCATTTTTCGCATTATGAATAAGGCCGGTATGCACACCAATGTGGCCGCCAAAGAAAGCAAAGGCGTTGATGGCATCGTTGTTGACCCAGAAGAATTCAAAAGGAAACTTGGTATTGTCGGCATGAACAACAAGGCGGTTGCCCAGATCCTGCAAATACTCATCCAGTACCGGGTCGCCGATAATCGGGGCCCCGCCGCGCATTTGCCGCATAACGGCATCGCCAATCAGCATCTCTTTGTCAAGGGAAAGGGCGTCAGACGCTACCACACCTATTTCCGGTAACGTATTACGATCGCTGTATTTACTGGTTTGTGCAATGGCAGAAAAACTCATTGCCAGCAAACACAAGCCTATTTTAATTCCGTTTCGCGCTAAATATCTCATTGAACCTGTTACTGTTGAGTACCACTGAAGCGTTTACAGATAGAGTGGCAAACTCCATGATTAGTTTCATTTTTCCATCGCATTATTTTAGCATTGTGCCGTACAATACAGGCGATTGCTATATCGCTTCATGCATAATGTAGCCCGGAAGTTTTCATTTAGCCTGTAATACCGCGGAATCCGGGTTGCAGAGCAGTCAGTGATTCTCCTATGATGCATTTTTTTCCGTTCCGACTGAGCAGAATTTATGAGTTTAATCAGTGTATTCGGCCGCTGGTACCGCCGGAAGTTCTCTGACCCCGATGCAGCCATGTTGCTGATCTTAATCCTGTTGACGGCAACTGTGTTCGTATTCTGGGGTGGGCTTATCATGCCTGTTCTGGTGGCAGCTGTGATTGCTTATCTGCTGGACTGGCCGGTGAACCGGCTGGTAAATATTGGTGTCAGCAGGACCATTTCCTGCAGCGTTGTGATGCTGGCGTTTGTTGCTGTCACCATACTGATGATTGTCGGCTTGTTACCTACTGTGAGCCGTCAGAGCGTGAATCTGATTCAGGAAACGCCGCTAATCTGGCAAAACGCACAGGACTGGATCCTGCGGTTACCGGATAAGTATCCTGACTATGTACAGGTTTATCAAATTCAGCAGATGATGGAGAGTCTCAATGATCATCTGGTGGAGTTGGGGCAGCAACTTTTGTCAGCATCTGTCAGTTCAATCGGTAATGTTGCAGCGTTACTGGTATATATGATTCTGGTGCCGTTGATGGTGTTCTTCATGCTGAAAGACAAATTGTTTTTTCTTGATGGCATTTCGTCATTGTTACCGAAAGAGCGCCGGTTGATTACGCAGGTCGGGCATGAAATGAATACCCAGATAGCAAATTATATCCGCGGCAAAGTTATCGAAATTCTGATTGTGGGATCTGTATCCTGCATTGTCTTTGCTCTGATGGACTTGCGCTATGCCATTCTGCTCGGCGTACTGGTTGGCTTGTCAGTGCTTATCCCCTATATCGGTGCAGCCGTTGTCACCATTCCGGTGGCTGTTGTGGCATTGTTTCAGTGGGGGCTGACCCCTGATTTCTGGTATCTGATGATTGCCTACGGCATTATCCAGGCACTGGACGGTAACTTACTGGTACCACTTTTGTTCTCCGAGGCGGTGAGCTTACATCCTCTTTATATCATCGTGGCGGTTCTGTTCTTCGGCGGATTGTGGGGGTTCTGGGGAGTGTTTTTCGCCATCCCGCTGGCAACACTAGTCAAAGCGCTGATAACAGCATGGTCCGGCGGACCGGATGAACCGCCGCCCTGTAACACTTAAACACTTATTGACGGTACGTCCGAACAAAAAAGCCCTGTTCTGACAGGGCTTTTTGCTTTGTGAACGACGGAGTAAACGGGGTTATCAACCAGCCTGATTCAGATAATCCAGTACAACCTGATGATGGTCTTTGGTTTTAAACTTGTTAAACACGTGTTCAACAGCACCGTTTTCATCGATAAGGAAGCTTAAACGATGAATGCCGTCGTATTCTTTGCCCATGAATTTTTTTGGACCCCAGACGCCAAAAGCATCAGCCACAGCGTGGTCTTCGTCCGAGAGCAGGGTGAAGTTCAGGTTTTCTTTCTCAATGAACTTTGGCAGGCGTTTAACTGCGTCCGGACTGATCCCCAGTACCACAACATTGAGTTCATCCAGTGATGTTTTGCTGTCGCGAAGGTTCTGAGCCTGCACGGTACAGCCCGGTGTCATTGCTTTAGGGTAAAAATACACCAGTACTTTCTTACCTTCAAAATCTGCCAGATTAACGGCTTCGCCATTTTGATCCGGCAGGGTAAATGCCGGTGCTTTATCACCTGCTTTTAAGGTGTTCATAATTCTCCTTTATTTTTGTCTATAATCTTGCCACTCAGATTCAGGGAACCGAACAGGGCATCAGCCTCCGAACGAAGCTGCGTGATATCAACGGAATCCGGCGTACTGACAACAAATTTGCAGCGCATCATTTCTTTGCCGGTTTTTTTATCTTTAAAGGTACGCTGACGAAACGCACTGATGGAGACGTGCCGTTTCGCAAAAAAGCCGGTTACCGACTTCAGCAGGCCATGACTGTCTTCGCCGCTGAACTCCACATCGTAAAGATAATCTAAATTTTGTTTCTCATGATGGCTGGTTCGCTTCATCATAGAAAGCAGGCCGAACTTCTGACACATGGGGGGAATGGCCAGCTCCGCCCGTGTGATTGCCTGATGGGAACCTTCGATGATCATGGTCAGGGAAAATTCTTTCCCGTATATCGCCTGCCTGCTGTCGAGAATATTGCATTGCGCTTCCGACACGGTGCCGGCAATTTCGCTCAGCATGCCGCTCTTGTCGGTACCCAAAATCGTGACTATTAACTGATGATTCATGTCGTTACTTATAAAACCGGAGCCACATTTATACTAACACATCAGGATTTTTTGATGCCACGTTCCGGCATCATAAAGTGAGCTTAAGCACCGCGTCAGTTCGAAAAACAGTCTGATGTAAGGGTTTTATCCCCAATTTTTGACGGAATAGTGATTATTTAGAATAAGGTTGTCGATTAACGTCTAAAAAGCCCTTGCGATAACTTGTTTTTAGGGCTGTACCTCATTACCATGTGCGCTCACAAAACGCGGGAGATAATATGTTTAAAGGCAGTTACGTTGCACTTGTCACACCCATGACCAACGCGGGTGACATTGATTACCCTGCACTTGAGAAACTTATTGAGTTTCATATAGAGCAGGGCACACACGGTATTGTTTCAGTAGGAACAACCGGTGAATCCGCCACATTGCCTTTTGAAGAACATATTGAAGTGGTCAAACAGACCGTTGCTATGACAGCAGGGCGTATTCCTGTGATTGCCGGCAGCGGTGGAAACGCAACGGATGAAGCCATCTTCCTCAGTGAACAAATGGCGGGTTTAGGGATCGATGGTTTTCTCAGCGTTGTACCGTATTACAACAAGCCGCAACAACGGGGTATGGTTGCACACTTTAAAGCAGTCGCTGATGCGACTGACTTACCTGTGCTGCTTTATAATGTACCCGGCAGAACCGTAGCGGACATGTTACCTGAGACAGTGGCAGAACTGGCCACACACAAAAACATTGTCGGTCTTAAAGATGCAACCGGCAGTATTGAACGTCTCAAAGCCACACAGAAGCTGGTGCCTGAAGAATTTCTGTTGCTTAGCGGTGACGACGGTACCAGTGCAGAATTTTTATGTCAGGGCGGACACGGGGTTATTTCAGTAACGGCTAACGTGGTTCCCGGCGCAATTTCCAAAATGTGCGAAGCAGGCCTGGCCGGCAACGCTGAGGAATGTCGCCGTATTAATGCTACTATTGAAACCCTGCATAACGGCATGTTTATTGAGCCAAATCCGGTAATGCCAAAGTGGGCGTTATACCGTATGGGGCTGATCAACAGTGCCGAATTACGATTACCGATGGTTTTACCGGAACTTGCGAGCCAAAAAGCACTCGAAGAACTATTACAAAAACACGCTTTGATTTCTGGTTAATAAGGAACACCGATGAAAAACACTCTGGCTTTGCTCAGTGGCTTATCTGTAATAGCCCTGACAGGTTGTTCAAGCCAACAGGATTATGAGACTGCATCGGGCAGTTATGACTACCTTGAAGTTTCCCAGCGGGCCTCTGTGAAAGTGCCTGAAGGTTTAGATTCGCCTGAATTTACATCTGATTATGATCTTCCGGAATTAAGTCAGAATGCAGACACCCGTCTTACCGGCCGCAAACTGACGATTCAGTCTCCGGCGCTTGTCCTGCCCCTTGTGGCGGGTTCACATGTTGAAGAAGGCAAACAGGAAGCAACGGTCTGGTTCGATCAGGTAGATGACAGCAAGCCGCTGAATACCGCTATCTGGGACACGGTGCTGAGCTTTCTTGAGCAAAATCACATCGGTGTAGACAGCTTCGATAAAGAAAATGGCCGACTTGTTACTGACTGGGCCGTTGAAAAGACGACCGAAGAGTCAGCCTGGTACGACTGGACTGAGAATGAAACGTCAGAGGTTTCACGTCGCTTTGTTTTCACCATGGAACTAAAGCCTCACGGCCGGACTGCTGCGTTACGCGCTAAATTGCAGGATTTCAAATTTAATGGTGCAGATGGTGAAACCATCACCATGGATTCCATTGATGCGATGAAAGAACGCAGAGAAGAAATCGGCATCCTGAACGAAGTACTGACTCATTACGAATACCAAATCAGACTCGACGAGAGTAAACGTATTGCTGAAATCCGCAGTGGTCTTAATTTGGAAATGGGTTTTGACGCTAACGGTGATGCAGCCTACGTGGTTGACGCCAGACACGATATTGTATGGCCAAGAATGCTGCTGGTGTTACGCAACCTTGGTTTTGACGTAAAAGATTTAGACAGAACCACAGGCCTGTTATTTGTCACTTATAATGGTGAGGATAACGGTTGGTGGGGCAGCCTGTTCTCTGACGGTGAATCCCTTCTTGAAAAAGGTGATTATCGTTTGAAAGTGGTGCCGGCCGGCGAAAACAGAACGAGTGTGACCTTCATGGATAATGAGAGTCAGCCGTTTGAACCTAATCAGGTTGCCGACATGTACGAGCAATTTGCCCGTGTCATGACTCAGGACAATCTGGATATCTAATTTTTGAGACTGATGATGGAAAAGCGCGAAGAACTTTACCGCGGTAAAGCCAAAACTGTATACCTCACTGATGACAGCGAAAAACTCATCCTTGAGTTCAGAAATGATACGTCTGCATTTGACGGTGAAAAAATTGAACAGCTTGACCGTAAAGGTGAAGTGAATAACAAGTTCAATCATTTCATTATGACAAAGCTGGAAGAAGCCGGCATTGCCACACAAGTTGAGGCGTTGCTGTCAGACACCGATTCTCTGGTGAAAAAGTTGGATATGATTCCGGTAGAGTGCGTCGTTCGCAACGTTGCTGCAGGTTCACTGGTTCGTCGTCTGGGCGTTGAAGAAGGTTTGATGCTAAACGATTCTCCCATTTTTGAATTCTTCCTCAAAAATGATGCGCTGCATGATCCTATGGTTAATGACTATCACATCACTGCATTTGGCTGGGCAACTGAAGCGCAAATTGCAGAGATGAAACGTCTGACTTTTGCCGTTAACGATGTACTCAAAGATCTGTTCGATAAAGGCGGTATGATTCTGGTGGATTATAAACTGGAATTTGGCCTGGACAGTGATGGCAATATTATTCTGGGTGATGAATTCAGTCCTGACGGTTGTCGCCTGTGGGACAAAGAAACCCGTAAGAAAATGGATAAAGACCGTTTCCGTCAGGGCTTAGGTTCTGTAGTAGAAACATACATTGAAGTGGCTGACCGTTTGGGCCTAAAGCTCTAAAGTCGTCTCTTTTTGAAAAGCACCTGCGGGTGCTTTTTTTGTGTCCGGTGTTTACCGGACCGGAGTAACCGGATCTCAAGTACCATTGTAATTGCTCCTTTGTCGTGGGAAGGTGAACAAAATAAAAGGAGCGATTCATGCCTGTATCTACGTTGTTGTACGCCTGCTTAGCCATGGTGGCTTTTGCTGCTAATTCCCTTTTGTGCCGGATGGCGCTGGTAGAGACTGATATCGGGCCGGCTTCTTTCACACTCGTAAGGTTACTCAGCGGTGCTGTGGTGCTGAGTTTGCTTATCCAAATGAAAGGGCATAATCCTGCAAAACAGGGAAGCTGGGCAGGATCTGTCGCACTATTCTGCTATGCAGCAGGTTTCTCTTTTGCCTATCAAAGCGTAACTACGGGCACCGGCGCTCTTTTGCTGTTTGGTGCTGTACAAATTTCAATGATCAGCATCGGCTTTTTAAGAGGGGAACGGTTCAGTTTTATTCAGACAGCCGGCTTTGTAGTAGCTTTTGCAGGTTTAATTTATCTGGTACTGCCCGGCGTTACAGCCCCGCCGCTGCCCGCTGCATTGCTGATGATTACTGCCGGTATCAGTTGGGGAGTGTATTCACTGTTAGGCAAAGGCGTAGCATCGCCACTTTTAATGACGGCAGGAAACTTTGTCCGTACGACGCCGTTTATTGTCGCGCTGTTTATCTTTGTTGATGAGCCACTTTCACTTTCAGAAACAACTATCCGCTACGGTATTATCTATGGCGTATTGTCCGGTGCCATCGCATCGGGTTTGGGTTATGCCTTGTGGTACGCCGTACTCCCTAAAATAGCGGCGACTAATGCCGCCACTTTACAACTCAGTGTACCGGTAATTGCCATCTTGATGGGCTGGGTATGTCTATCTGAAAGCCTTAACGTCAGAGTCATTATTGCCAGTGCTGCAATCATTGGTGGCATTATACTGGTAATAAGAAAATAGCGCTGACCGGCAGGTTTAACAAACAGGTTTCTATACATGCGCTTCGCATAGAGAAATAACTTTGTGTGTTTTTGCTACAGAAAGTCAAAGGATCGGTAATGGAATATGTTAATCATCCAAAATATGGAAATGTCCCGTTAGCTTCAGATGAAGAACACTCACTTGAAGAGATTACCAATGCTCACTGGAGATATTCGTCACTTCAGTTTTTTCCCCAAACAGCGATTAAGGCGGACACGTCGTTACAAAATTTCCGGATGTGCCCGCGTCGCATCTACGTAGATATAGAGGAAACCTGTACGGTCTGCAGCAGGCTTTTCATCTTCTTCGCAAGAGAACAACAATACTGGTTTGAACATTTAAAGTTTTATGTGGACTCACATTGCCGCGAGTGTTTTGAGTGCCGGCAAGTGTCCAAAAGAACTAAATCCATGCAAGCGCATTATCAACTTCTCAGAGAGACTGCTGACCGGACTCCTGAGCAGGATGCGGAACTTGAAGACATTGCCCTGGCGCTGTATCAGCTTGGTATTATTAAAGACGAAAAGTTACTCCGCGTTGGTAAGTGAAGTGGCACAAATTCTGTGCTTATAACCAAACAGCGTTTCCTTAATCTGACGTCGCCGTTTCAATCAGCAAAACATACATTTAAAACGCTTTCTTACCGACGAGAAATCGCGGAAAATAGAGGCTTTCCACTCCTGATCGGGCCCGTTGGTCTGATTTACTAATACAGGGAACCGCCATGCCTAAGGCAAGTGAAATTAAAAAGAATAACACCATCATTTTTGACGGTAAGACATGTATTGTCAGAGATATTGACCGTTCTGTACCACAGGGCCGTGCAGGCGGCAGCATTTATCGTATGCGTATGTACGATGTGGTAAGCGGTGCAAAATATGATGAAACATTTAAGGATTCTGACATGCTGGAAATGGCTGATTTAGTGCGCCGTCCAGCAATGTTCTCTTACATCGACGGCGATGAATATGTATTCATGGATAAAGAAGATTACACACCTTACCATCTGAATAAAGACAGTATTGCTGATGAAGCTTTGTTCATTAACGAAGAAACTGACGGTATTCAGGTTCTGGTTGTAAGCGAAGTGCCGGTAGCGCTTGATTTACCCATGAGTGTTGAACTGGAAGTGGTAGAAACGGACCCTTCCATTAAGGGAGCCTCTGCGACGTCCCGTACCAAACCCGCTACTCTGTCTACCGGTCTGGTTGTTCAGGTGCCGGAGTACATCAGTACCGGCGAGTGGATCAAAATCAACACCGAAGAACGTAAGTTTCAGAGCCGTGCCGATAAGCACTGACAGCATACGGTTCAGTAGCCATAAAAGTCAGGTGGCTGTTGTTACCTTGTAATATTGTGTTATTTTTAACCAGTCCTGCAGGTATTGATTGCCCACAGGATTAACATCAGTACACACTCAACTGCGTAAAAGGAAAGACATATGAAAATGACAAAACAACTCTCATCATTACTATGCATTGGTCTGTTTACCTGCGTGCTTGGCGCATGTAGCGAAGAAAAACAGGAACAGGCTGAAGACTCAATGACTAAAGCAAAAAGTGCCGCCAGCAGTGCATTTGATGATGCAAAAAATGCAGCATCTGATGTGGCAGATAAGACAGAGGAATTTGCTGAAGATGCAGCAGATAAGGCGGAAGACTGGACAGACGGTGCCAAAGATAAAGCTGAAGAGTGGGCCGACGATGCCGGTAATGCTATTGAAGACGGCTGTGAAAAAATGAAAGATAAAATGGATCTGGAAGATAAGGATTGCTAAAGATTCATTCCTGATAATGCGTTAAGTCAGGTAAGTTAAAGCGGAACATCTATTTTGATGTTTGTTACCGGCTTACAGCAACAGGGCAGTATTTCATCGTCGTCAATAAAGGCGAGGGGGTCTGTGGTATATTCCACCGACCCTTCTATCAATTTAGTCCGGCAGGCTCCGCAGAATCCGTCGCGGCAATGATAATGACAAGCGACACCTGCGGATTCTAAAGATTCCAGCAGTGTTTTATCCGGTACGGCATCAACACACCCCGTATCGACAATATCGATACGAAGTGTGGATTCAGGCTTTCCCATTAACGGGGAAGGTAGGAATTACAATTCAAAATCGGCGAAGTCATCTTCGCTGACTGAAGAGTCAATCTGACCAACCAGATAGGAACTGATCTCTGATTCCTGAGGCGCAACCTGTACATTATCTGAGTTCAGGTAGTTGTTCATCCACGGCAGTGGATTACTTTTCACTTCGTATGGTGCGTCAAAGCCAATAGCGGTCATACGCTGATTCGCGATGTATTCCACGTACTGACACAGAATTTCCTTATTCATACCGATCATTGAGCCGTTCTTGAACAGGTAATCAGCCCATTCCTTCTCCTGCTCAACAGCGCTGATGAAGATCTGGCGTGCCTCTTCATGGCACTCTGCAGCGATTTCTGCCATCTCAGGATCGTCCTTGCCTCTGGCCCACAAGTTCAGCACGTGCTGAGTAGAGGACAGGTGCAGGTTTTCATCACGGGCAATCAGACGGATAATTTTCGCATTACCTTCCATCAGCTCACGCTCAGCAAAGGCAAATGTGCAGGCAAAGGACACATAGAAGCGGACCGCTTCCAGGGCATTGACTGAATTCATGCACAAGTACATTTTCTTCTTCAGAACACGCATGTTCACTTCGTACACTTCGCCGTCGACGGTATGAACGCCTTCACCTTGTGTCTGCCACAACTGTGTGTGGAAAATCAGATCATCGTAGTATTTAGAAATATCAGCAGCACGGCGCTTGATTTGCTCGTTAACCACGATGTCTTCAAAAATTGCACTCGGATCGGAAAACAGGTTACGAAGAATATGAGTGTAAGAACGGGAGTGAATCGTCTCAAAGAAAGACCAGGTTTCAATCCAGGTTTCCAGCTCCGGTAATGACACGATGGGCAGGAATGCAATATTCGGACTGCGGCCCTGAACGGAATCCAGCAAGGTTTGATATTTCAGGTTAGAAATAAAAATATGCTGCTCAGGCTCTGTGAGTTTCTGGAAGTCTACACGGTCACGCGTAACGTCAACTTCTTCCGGTCGCCAGAAGAAACTGATTTGTTTTTCAATGAGTTTTTCGAAAATGCTGTGCTTCTGCTGATCGTAACGGGCTACGTTAACAGGGTTACCGAAAAACATTGGCTCGACGAGAGGATTGACGCTTTGTTGATTAAACGTTGTGTATTTCATAACTGCGATAGTACTCAGAACAGATTTATCAGTTAAAAACGGAAGAAACCAGGGCAAGCCCTGGTTTATCGTTAAATTTTACATGCACCGCCGGCACAGTCGTCGTCTTCTTCAATCACAGCAGTTTGCGCCTGTGCTTGAGGTTTCGCCTGGCCTTGTTTGACTTCCATTGAGCTGGTGTCGGTGTTGCCGTCACGGGTGTTATGATAATACAGTGTTTTCACACCCAGCTTGTAAGAGGTCAGCAGATCTTTGAGCAGCAACTTCATCGGTACCTTACCGCTTTCATATTTGCCCGGATCGTAACTGGTGTTAGCAGAAATAGTCTGGTCAATGAATTTCTGCATAATACCAACCAGTTGCAGGTAACCGTCATTGGACGGAATATCCCACAGCAGTTCATAGGCATCTTTCAGATTTTCATATTCAGGAACAACTTGCTTCAGTACACCATCTTTACTGGATTTAATGCTGATATGACCACGGGGCGGCTCGATACCATTGGTTGCATTTGAAATCTGCGAAGACGTTTCAGACGGCATCAGCGCAGACAGCGTAGAATTACGTAGTCCGTGCTCCATCATTTCAGCGCGCAGGCCTTCCCAGTCCATGTGTAAGGGTTCATTACAAATGGCGTCCAAATCTTTTTTGTAGGTATCGATAGGCAGAATACCTTTAGAGTAGGTGGTCTCATTAAATTTAGGACACGCACCTTTCTCTTTTGCCAGATTCACAGACGCTTTCAATAAATGATACTGCATCGCTTCAAACGTACGGTGAATAAGCGGGTTTGCGCTGAAGTCAGAGTACTTCACGCCGTTCTTCGCAAGATAATAAGCGAAGTTGATAACACCTATACCCAGCGTACGACGATTCATAGTGGCATGGTATGCCGCCGGAACAGGGTAATCCTGATAGTCGAGCAGGCTGTCCAGTGCACGCACAGCAAGGTCGGATAATTCTTCGAATTCATCCAGAGATTTAATCGCGCCTAAGTTAAATGCTGACAGCGTACACAGTGCGATTTCGCCGTTTTCGTCGTTTACGTGCTCCAACGGCTTGGTCGGCAGCGCGATTTCAAGACACAGGTTGCTCTGACGGACAGGGGCAATAGCCGGGTCAAACGGGCTGTGAGTATTACAGTGGTCAACGTTTTGCAGGTAGATACGGCCGGTTGAAGCACGCTCCTGCATAAACAAACTGAACAGTTCCATGGCTTTAATTTGCTTCTTACGAATGGAGTCATCCTGTTCATATTTCACATACAGCTCTTCGAACTTGTTCTGATCAGCAAAGAAAGCATCGTACAGACCGGGTACATCAGACGGGCTGAACAGTGTGATGTAGCCGTCTTTCATCATACGCTGATACATCAGCTTGTTGAATTGCACGCCGTAGTCGAGATGACGTACGCGGTTTTCTTCAACACCACGGTTATTTTTCAATACCAGCAGTGATTCAACTTCCATGTGCCACAGCGGGTAGAACAACGTCGCTGCACCACCACGAACACCGCCCTGAGAGCAGCTTTTCACCGCAGTCTGGAAGTACTTGTAGAAAGGAATACAACCTGTGTGGAAAGCTTCACCACCACGGATTGGACTACCCAGTGCACGAATGCGACCAGCGTTTACACCAATACCGGCGCGCTGACTCACGTATTTTACGATGGCGCTGGCGGTGGCGTTGATAGAATCCAGACTATCACCGGTTTCAATCAGTACGCATGAGCTGAACTGACGGGTAGGGGTGCGCACACCGGACATAATCGGTGTAGGCAGAGAAATCTTGAATGTCGATGTTGCATCGTAAAAACGGCGGACATAATCAAGACGGGCTTCTTTCGGGTAGTCAGCGAACAGACAGGCGGCTACCAGAACATACAGGAACTGGGCACTTTCATAGATGTCGCCGGTAACACGGTTTTGTACCAGATACTTACCTTCAAGCTGCTTAACAGCAGCATAACTGAAGGTCATATCACGCCAGTGATCGATGAAATCATCCATCGCCTCAAATTCAGCCTGGGTGTAGTCAGACAACAGGTGCTCGTCATACTTACCCTGTTCAACCATCTTTTTAACATGATCAAACAATTTAGGCGGCTCAAACTGACCATATGCTTTTTTACGCAGGTGGAAGATAGCCAGACGGGCTGCAAGATACTGATAATCAGGCGCATCTGTTGAAATAAGATCGGCTGCAGACTTGATCAATGTCTCGTGGATTTCGCCGGTCTTGATACCATCGTAAAATTGGATCTGAGCTTTGATTTCTACCTGAGAAACAGAAACGTTATTTAACCCTTCTGCTGCCCACGTGATCACTTTATGGATCTTATCTAACTCAATGACTTCTTTTTCGCCATTGCGTTTAGTGACATACAAGTTGTTGTTCATTTGTACTGGCCGTTAGTTTGTTAGCGCATGAAGCAAGGGTTGGCACCCTTTTCATCTTTATAAAATTGAATTTGCTAAGCCTTGAAAGCTTGATCCAGCAGAGATCCCTTACTGCCTGGCGGGATCCCGTGTTTTTGTACTACTTTATTGTTCTAAAACACCCGTCGGACAAGACACAAGATAGTGAGGTTTGCGTGGTTTTGCAACCCAATATCTGGTGGTTTATCCAGCGATCAAAACGGTGCCTGAAAAAGGTTAGTGGTAACTCACCTATGAGCGGCATGATTAAGCCAAATCAGACAGATGCAACCATTTTTTACTTTTTTTGATCGCCGGTTAAAAAGTTTTAATCGCTCAAAGCGGGTTGGTTACAAATACGACATATAGCGTAATATTTATTCTTAAATACTATATATAGTGTTTACTGTAGGGTTTTTTGCGTATGGACGATATAGTTCACATCGATGTTTTTGTCCGATAAGTAGAACTGGCGGCTTAGCGGATCCATATGCAGACCTGTGGTGTTTCTGGCAAACAGATCAACCTTATCGGTCATTGCCATTAATTCTGAAGGCTTAATGAAACGGGCATGCTGATGCGTGCCTTTTGGTACCAGCTTGAGGATATATTCGGCACCAACGATGCCCATCAGCCAGGATTTCACATTTCTGTTTAAAGTAGACAGAAATACATGACCACCGGGCTTAACCAGCCTGGCGCAGGCAGCGATGATCGATGCCGGATCGGGAACGTGCTCGAGCATTTCCATACACGTCACCACATCGAACTCTCCGGGTCTTTGTTCTGCAAAGTCTTCTGCAGAAACACACTGATAATCGACTTTTACACCGGATTCGAGACCATGAAGTTTAGCAACCTCTAAAGAAGCAGACGCCAAATCAATACCGGTAACATCAGCACCCAGTTTAGCCATGGATTCTGCAAGAATGCCGCCGCCACAACCAATATCCAGCACTTTCTTTTCAAACAGACCATCACAGTGCTGCTGCACAAAATCAAGTCTTAACGGGTTGATTAAGTGCAGGGGTTTGAATTCACTTTCGGTATCCCACCAACGGGAGGCCAGTTCACTGAATTTGGCAATTTCTTGTTCATCGACATTCGACATACTGGTGCTCGTATTATCAGATAGAGGAGATTGATTTTGATAAATACGATACATGATCAAAGCAGTAAAAGGGACGATTTGTGTATTAAAGTGGATTAATTGCGTGAAAAGTAATCGGTTGGTAATAACAGCCCCATTTGCGGGTATTAAGCGCTACATAAATCTGTCATCCGGTGATACACTCAATGATTACTTGTAAAACCCATAATAAGAAAGCGCTGTTCTTAGCTGCATTTAAAAGTGCGTGACATTGGATACGCTTGAACTTGAATCAAGGGACATAGCAGTTTATGACTGATAACGCTAAAGAAATTCTCCCCATAAATATCGAGGAAGAGCTTAAAAACTCCTACCTTGATTATGCGATGAGCGTTATTGTCGGGCGAGCATTGCCTGACGTAAGGGACGGCCTCAAGCCGGTTCACCGCCGCGTACTCTTCGCGATGAACGAACTCAAAAACGACTTCAATAAACCGTATAAGAAATCCGCCCGTGTGGTGGGTGATGTTATCGGTAAATATCACCCTCATGGTGACAGTGCGGTGTACGACACCATCGTACGTATGGCGCAGCCATTCTCTTTACGCTACATGCTGGTAGACGGGCAGGGGAACTTCGGTTCTGTGGACGGCGACTCTGCCGCGGCCATGCGTTATACCGAAGTACGTATGGCTAAAATTGCCCATGAGTTACTGGCGGATCTTGATAAAGAAACCGTAGATTTCGTACCTAACTATGACGGTACAGAGCAAATTCCTGAGGTTTTACCTACTAAGGTACCAAACCTGCTGGTAAACGGCTCCTCCGGTATTGCCGTTGGTATGGCAACAAACATTCCGCCCCACAACCTCACTGAAGTGGTCAACGGCTGTATCGCAATGATAGAGAATCCTGCCGTTACCATTGAAGAGCTGATGCAGCATATTCCGGGTCCGGATTTCCCTACTGCGGCGATGATCAGTGGTCGTAAGGGTATTGATGATGCTTACCGTACCGGTCGTGGCAAAATCTATCTGCGTGCCAAAGCAGAAATCGAAACCGACAGTAATGGTAAAGAAACCATCATTGTTAATGAGATCCCTTATCAGGTAAACAAAGCCCGCCTGATTGAAAAGATCGCTGAACTGGTAAAAGAAAAACGTATCGAAGGTATTTCTGCCCTGCGTGATGAGTCTGACAAAGACGGTATGCGCATTGTTGTTGAAGTAAAACGCAACGAGTCGGCGGAAGTACTGCTTAACCACCTGTATGCCAATACCCAGCTACAAACAGTATTCGGTATTAATATGGTGGCACTGGATAACGGTCAGCCTAAAGTATTCAACCTTAAAGAAATGCTTGAGGCGTTTATCCTTCACCGTCGTGAAGTGGTTACCCGCCGTACGGTATACGAACTGCGTAAAGCGCGGGATCGTGCCCATATCCTCGAAGGTCTTGCCATCGCACTGACCAATATCGATCCTATCATTGAGCTTATCAAAGCTTCGCCGAGTCCGTCTGAAGCAAAGAAAGCTTTGGTTGCGCAGGGCTGGAAACTGGGTGATGTTGCCGACATGCTTGAGCGTGCCGGTGATGATGCGGCCCGTCCGGACTGGCTGACGCCGGAATTTGGTATCCGTGACGGCAAGTACTACCTGACAGAACAACAGGCACAGGCCATCCTTGATCTGCGTCTTCACAAACTGACTGGTCTTGAGCACGAAAAGATCCTTGATGAGTACAAAGAGTTACTCGCTATCATCGCTGAATTGCTGCACATTCTGCGTAGCCCTGAGCGTCTGATGGAAGTGATTCGCGAAGAGCTCGAAAAAGTTCGTGATGAGTTTGGTGATGAACGTCGCACAGAGATCACGGCTGCAAGTCATGACATTGATATTGAAGATTTGATTGAGCAGGAAGACGTTGTTGTGACGCTGTCCCGTGAAGGCTATGTGAAATATCAGAAACTGACTGAATATGAAGCACAGCGTCGTGGTGGTAAAGGTAAGTCAGCGACGAAGATGAAAGATGAAGATTTCATTGAGCGTCTGCTGGTTGCGAATACCCACGACCACATCCTGTGTTTCTCTACCCGTGGCCGTCTGTACTGGTTGAAGGTTTATCAGTTACCATTTGCCAGCCGGAACGCCCGTGGTAAACCGATTGTGAATATTCTGCCGCTGGAAAATGACGAGCGGATCACTGCCATTCTGCCTATCAAAGAATTTGAAGAAGGCAAGTTTGTACTCATGGCGACAGCCAACGGTACGGTGAAAAAGACTGATTTGAGTCTGTACTCCAGACCGCGCTCCAGTGGTATTATTGCCGTTAACCTTAATGAAGGCGATGAACTGATTGGCGTATCAATCACCCACGGTGATGACGACATCATGCTGTTCTCTGACGAAGGTAAAGTGGTTCGTTTTAACGAAAAACTGCGCGACTCAGAAACAGGTGAAGTAAAACGTGATCCGGAAACCGGTGAAGAGTTGCAGGCTCTGCGTCCTATGGGCAGAACAGCAACGGGTGTTCGCGGTATTAAACTGCAGGAAGGTCAGCGTGTGGTATCTCTGATTGTTCCCCGCGGTGACGGCGCCATCCTTACTGCAACTGAAAACGGTTATGGTAAACGTACGCCCCTTGAAGATTACCCGGCTAAGAGTCGTGCGACTCAGGGCGTGGTGTCTATCAAAGTGTCAGAACGTAACGGTAAAGTTGTCGGCGCTGTACAGGTTGATGAAACCGACGAAATCATGCTTATCAGCAACATGGGCACACTGGTACGTACCCGTGTCGGTGAAGTGTCTACGGTTGGCCGTAACACCCAGGGTGTACGTCTGATCAGAACTGCTGATGATGAGAAAGTAGTAGGTCTTCAACGTATCGAAGAAGTGATCGACGAAGAACTTGAACTGGAAGAAGGCGGGGAAAACACCGCTGAAGAAGCATCTGCTAACAATGATGCCGCTGTCTCAGACAGCGATAAGCCAACGACAGAAGAATAAGCCGGCGCGCTGTTAACTGCAGCGCGTTTTAACTCTTATTCAACAAGCGGCTTTTGCCGCTTGTTGTGTTTACAGGTGTTGAAATAATCTATGAGTAATGTATTTAACTTCAGTGCTGGACCCGCAATGTTACCTGCAGAGGTCATGCAGCAGGCACAGGCGGAATTTCTGAACTGGCGTGATTCAGGCTGTTCTGTCATGGAAGTCAGCCATCGAGGCAAAGATTTTATTGAAGTTGCCGCTACCGCAGAGCAGGACCTGCGCGACTTACTGGCCGTACCGGACAATTACAAAGTACTTTTTGCCCATGGTGGCGGCCGCGGACAGTTTGCCTCTGTGCCGCTGAACATCTCTCAAACCGGTGACACATCTTTGCACATGGTTACCGGCTCCTGGTCGAAAGGGGCCGTTGCTGAGGCATCTAAATACAACAATGCCAAAGTGATTGGTGAAACCATCGAGATTGACGGACTGAAATCAGTCGCAAGAGTCAATGCCGGCGATGTTGACCAGAATGCGGCTTACCTGCATTTTTGCCCCAATGAAACCGTTGATGGTATTGCTTTTGACTGGTTACCTGAGGCAGGTAAGGTACCGCTGGTATCTGATATGTCTTCTTGTATTTTGTCGCAACCACTGGATGTGGCTGCACACGGTATTATTTATGCCGGCGCACAAAAAAATATCGGTCCTTCCGGTTTATCGGTATTAATTGTTCGCGACGACCTTATCGGTAAAGCGCGTAAAGAAACCCCGTCCATTTTCGATTTTGAATTGATGGCTAATCACGATTCAATGTATAACACACCGCCCACTTTCTCATGGTATCTGGCGGGTCTCGTGTTCAAATGGTTGAAGAACAATGGTGGCCTGAGTGCCATGCAAAAACGCAACGATGAGAAAGCAGCGTTACTTTACAGTGCTATCGATAACAGTGATTTCTACTCAAACCCGGTGCATCCTGACAACCGTTCTAAAATGAATGCGCCTTTCCATCTGGCAGATGACGGCTTGAATCAGGCATTTTTAGAACAAGCTGAAGCTGCCGGACTGAAAGCGTTGAAAGGGCACCGCTCTGTGGGCGGGATGCGCGCCAGTATCTACAACGCAATGCCGGTTGAAGGTGTTGTGGCACTGGTTGAATTTATGCAGCAATTTGAAAAGCAAAACGGGTGAGTCAGTGGAGCAGTTAACATTACAACCAATTTCCCGTGTAGACGGAGAAGTCAACGTACCGGGGTCTAAGAGTTTATCTAACCGTGCTCTGTTACTTGCAGCGCTGGCAAAAGGTGAGACAACACTGACTAATTTGCTGGACAGTGATGATATCCGCCACATGCTGGTCGCCCTGGAAAAGCTGGGTGTGACTTACACACTGAGTGAAGATAAGACTGAATGTACGGTTACCGGTATTGGCGGAAAATTCAACGTTGCCGGTGAAACCGAATTATTTCTTGGCAATGCAGGAACGGCAATGCGCCCGTTGTGTGCTGTCCTTGCTGCCAGTGATGTGCTGGTTACACTGACCGGCGAACCACGTATGGAAGAGCGTCCAATCGGCGATCTGGTTAATGCCTTGCTGGAAGCCGGTGCTGATGTCACATATCTTAAAAATACCGGTTATCCGCCGCTTAAAATTGCCGGTAAACCGTTGTCGGCAAAAGAAGTTAGCGTGGATGGAAGCGTATCCAGTCAGTTCCTGACCGCAATATTAATGGCTGCGCCGTTATTCGTTTCTGATACGCTGATAAAAATTAAGGGTGAGCTGGTTTCTAAACCCTATATCGATATTACGCTGGATACCATGGCCAAATTCGGTATTGTCGTCACTAACAATGACTACACCTGCTTCGAGGTTAAGGGAAATCAAACTTACACTTCTCCGGGTCGTTTCATGGTTGAGGGTGATGCATCATCGGCCTCTTACTTCCTGGCTGCTGCTGCAATTAAAGGCGGTACGGTGAAAGTTACCGGCATTGGTCGTAAAAGTATCCAGGGTGACGTACGTTTTGCTGATGTACTTGAAGCGATGGGAGCGAAAGTTGAATGGGCGGATGAGTCAGTGACTGTCACCGGTGCACCGTTAAAAGGTGTGGATATGGATATGAATCATATTCCTGATGCAGCCATGACTATTGCTACCACAGCGCTGTTTGCTGAAGGGCCGACGTCTATCCGTAATATCTACAACTGGCGGGTTAAAGAAACGGATCGCCTGCATGCCATGGCTACTGAGTTACGTAAATTGGGCGCCGAAGTGGACGAAGGACACGATTACATTACCGTGCAACCTTTGAAATCACTGAAGCATGCTGAAATCGATACGTATAATGATCACCGTGTGGCAATGTGCTTCTCTCTTGTAGCACTTAGCGATACGCCGGTCACTATTAACGATCCGCGCTGTACAGCCAAAACCTTCCCAGACTACTTCACCCGATTCGCGACAATTTGTCACTAATTTGTCGCTAACTGTCAGGAAAATGACAGCTTTCTAAGTTAAAACAATGCTGCCTGTTCTTACAGGCAGCATTGCTTATCATGCCAAGGTGCGTATAATTGCGCGCGATTTAATAACCTTTTAACAAGTGGAGCAGGTATGCAACTGATCCCCGTCGTCACGGTTGACGGACCAAGTGGAGCTGGTAAAGGAACCCTGAGCAGTTTACTTGCAAAAGAACTTCAATGGCATTTTCTGGATAGTGGCGCAATATACCGCGTTCTGGCTGTTGCAGCATTACACCACGATTTACCCGTGGATGATGAAGCTTCTGTTGTGCCGCTGGCAACCGGTCTGGATGTCAGCTTTGAAACAAACGGCGAAGCGAACCGCATTATTCTGGAAGGCGAAGATGTGACTGATGACATCCGCACTGAACAGGTAGGCGCTGTAGCATCACAGGTAGCCGCGTTACCCAGGGTCCGTGAAGCATTATTGCGTCGCCAGCGTGCCTTTCAGCAGGCGCCCGGCCTGGTTGCTGACGGCCGTGACATGGGCACGGTGGTGTTTCCTGATGCGGTTGTAAAACTGTTTTTAACAGCCAGCGCTGAAGCCAGAGCTGAACGGCGATATGCCCAGTTGAAAGAGAAGGGCATGGATGTTAATATTGCGCGCCTTTTAACCGATATCAAAGCACGTGATGAACGTGATACGCAGCGGGCAGTTGCCCCTCTGGTACCGGCTGAAGATGCGGTAGTAATAGATTCTACTCACCTGGATATTACGCAGGTGTTTGAAAAAGCGATGGAAGTTGTGAGATCGAAGGTTCGCTGATTTAAGCGCAGCCTCTTTTTTTCGTTCCATTATTTTGATATGTCGACACAGGACGTGACGACTTTTGTTAGCAACCCCACGTTAGCCGGACTGTAATGTGGATGTCAACTTTTAAAATTTACTGAACTTATGACTGAAAATTTTGCACAACTTTTTGAAGAAAGCTTACAAGAACTGGAAACACGCCCTGGTTCAATTGTAAAAGGTACCGTTGTTTCTATCGACAAAGACATCGTTCTTGTTGATGCAGGCTTGAAATCAGAAAGTGCTATCCCAGCTGATCAATTCAAAAATGCTGAAGGCGAATTAGAAATCGCTGTTGGCGACTCTGTAGACGTAGCACTTGACGCTGTTGAAGATGGTTTCGGTGAAACTATCCTGTCACGTGAAAAAGCTAAGCGCCACGAAGCATGGGTTGAGCTGGAAAAAGCTTACGAAGATAAAGTCACTATCAAAGGCGTTATCAACGGTAAAGTTAAAGGCGGTTTCACTGTTGAAGTTAACAGTGTACGCGCGTTCCTGCCAGGTTCTCTGGTTGACGTACGTCCAGTACGCGACACTACTCACCTGGAAGGCAAAGAGCTTGAGTTTAAAGTAATCAAGCTGGATGCTAAGCGTAACAACGTTGTTGTTTCACGTCGTGCGGTTATCGAAGCAGAAAGCAGTGCAGAACGTGAAACTCTGCTGGCTAACCTGGAAGAAGGTCACGAAATCAAGGGTATCGTTAAGAACCTGACTGATTACGGTGCGTTCGTTGATCTGGGTGGCGTAGACGGTCTTCTGCACATCACTGATATGGCCTGGAAGCGCGTTAAGCACCCAAGCGAAATCGTTAATGTTGGTGACGAAATCAACGTTAAAGTTCTGAAGTTCGACAAAGACAAGCAGCGTGTTTCTCTGGGCATGAAGCAAATGGGCAACGATCCATGGCATGACATTTCCCAGCGTTACCCTGAAGGTACTAAGATCTCTGGTCAGGTAACTAACCTGACAGACTACGGTTGCTTCGTTGAAATCGAAGACGGCGTTGAAGGTCTGGTACACGTTTCTGAAATGGACTGGACTAACAAGAACATCCACCCATCTAAAGTTGTTAGCTTAGGTGACACTGTTGAAGTTATGGTTCTGGAAATCGACGAAGAACGTCGTCGTATTTCTCTGGGTCTGAAGCAGTGCATTGCTAATCCTTGGGAAGAGTTCGCGAAGTCACACGAAAAAGGCGACAAAGTATCTGGTAAGATCAAGTCAATCACTGACTTCGGTATCTTCATCGGCCTTGACGGTGGCATCGACGGTCTGGTTCACCTGTCTGACATCAGCTGGAACAAAACTGGCGAAGACGCAGTTCGTGACTACAAAAAAGGTGACGAAATCTCTGCCGTTGTTCTGCAAGTCGACCCAGAGCGTGAGCGTATCTCTCTTGGCGTTAAGCAAATCGAAGAAGATCCTTTCAACAAGTATCTGACAGATAACAAGAAAGGTGCTATCGTTAACGGTACAGTTACTGCTGTTGACGCAAAAGGCGTTACTGTTAACCTGGCTGAAGAAGTTGAAGGCTACATCCGCGTTGCTGACTTGTCACGTGACCGCGTAGAAGACGCTTCTGAAGTTGTTAACGTTGGCGAAAGCATCGAAGCGAAATTTATGGGCGTAGACCGTAAGAATCGCACTGTTAACCTGTCTGTTAAAGCGAAAGATCAGGCTGACGAAAAAGAAGCTATCGACAAAGTTAACCAGCAGGAAGACGCTGGCTTCGCTAACGCGATGGCAGAAGCATTTAAAGCTGCTAAAGGCGAATAATGCAAATACGGGTGTGCTAAACCCACACCCGCTCCGTAGTAGCTGTAAAATAACGTTTTTACGAGAGAGGTTTTAAATGACCAAGTCGGAACTAATTGAACGGCTCGCGGATCAGGCGCGACATATCCCGGCAAAAGATCTTGAGCTGGCGATAAAGGAAATCCTGGAACAGATGGCGCAAACCCTTCAAAAGGGCGAGCGTATTGAAATCCGGGGTTTTGGTAGCTTTTCTCTGCATTACCGTGCACCACGTGTCGGGCGTAATCCCAAGACAGGTGATACTGTGAAGCTGGACGGTAAATACGTCCCTCACTTTAAACCCGGTAAAGAATTACGGGAAAGGGTAGACAGCGCCGTAAACTAATCGTAAAAAGCCGCATCAGCGGCTTTTTTTCTGCCCGCATTTACTACCTTTTATCCTCAAATTTGCACCCCGTAGACCATATTTCCTGAGAAGTCCAATCACTGAGATTAATTCTTGACCATCTTTACATATCCTATATATTAGTGAAGCGCTAACTAATACTATGTGCTGAGATCATGTCAGCCTCGACAGAACAACAAATAATAAAACAATATCAACCATTGATACGGGCTTTGATACCTTACGAGCAGGATAACCGCTTGCTTGAAGGGTTAAATAAGTTCACGGGCAGGGTGCCCGGCAATGTCAGGAAGATCATCAAGGACGAAGTCATGAGGCTTACGTGCATCACTGATGCGCCCGCTGATAACTCCGCCTTCGCAGAATTCCCTGTATTCAAATTTTCTCATTTCGGTGTTGAAATGCGTCTGGATAAAGTTGGCGCACGTATTCTGCAAACCGAATCCCAACTCTATCAGGACAGGTATACTGTTGGTGTATTTGAAACCATCACGAATTCTGATTTCTACCAGGCCCATTTAAAGAAAGAAAACTATAAAAAGATTGTTGATGCATTTACGGTAGAAACCCAGTCTCTTGACGATATTCATTTTGGTAATGATTTAGCTATCGCACCCAATTTCCCTGTATCGTCTCTGGAGTTCGAAAAGGGCAAAACCTGTACTATTTCTTCTTTGGGTTATAAGTCAATGTCGCTGGAAAGTAAGCGGCCCCCAAAAGTCTCAGCAAAAGAAGTGTTTAATTTTCAGTTTCCGGAAGTGCCCGGGCTACCCAAAGGCATGGCAATCAAATACGTTGTCAGCGGCATCAAATTTAACAAGCAAACTGAAAAATACGAAACACAATTCAGGCTCCATCCTTCTACCGATCCCCGTTTAGCGAAAATCCTGCAGAAATACATCGATATGGCATCTTTCCAGCAGCCCTTACAGCGGGAACTGGAAAGTGAAAGAGCCATGCAGGATCTTGAACGGGACAGGGTCCTTGATAACAGCCCCTGGGTACCTTTGTTTATTCAAAAGGTTGATAACGGCGTTAAACCACTTTCAGCTCTGTTCACCGCTGTAAATGAATCAAACTCAGGCGGTATTGCCAATATCCGTCAGTTGACCAGCATGAAGCTGTTTCCGCGCATATTAAAAGAATTGTTTAAATATAAAGAAACCTTTGTTGTTTCGGGCGTTATTGAAACGAAAAAGGGCGAGTTCAGAATTCTGGCCACGTTAAGAGAGCTTGAATCAGCTGATTTACTGGCACCGGTCATTCATTTGCTCAATAAAAACGAAAGTTTGCATTGTCTGCAATGCCGATTGTCAGAAGTCGTCCGCGATGACAGGCAAAAGGCCTATGCCATTCACGACCTCATCCAGACTGATTACGAAGAACTCGATGCCATTTCTCACATTCTTTTTTGTAAGAATGTGTCCGCCTCACTGCATGGTCTTGCCGTGACGGAAAGACGTCCGATGCCGGCGATTCCTGAAGAATTACTTGAAGATACTGCTCAATACCCCTTCAGTCTGGTATTTGATGAAGACATGAACCGCAGAAGCGAGGCACGTTATATTATCGACAAAGAAGGGGCGGTAAAAAGTGGCTTGCTGAGTTCAAGTCCCGTGCTGGTGAAAGATATTTCTTCCAGGGGGATGCGTATAGTTTTGTCTGAGCCATTCAGTAAGCCGGAAAAAGAAATTAAAGTTTCCGTCCCCGAGCTGAAGATTAAAAATCAGAAATATGACATCGTGGGATATTCTGCTGCGACCAGAGAGGTAAGACTGCGGTTGCCTTCAAAACGGGATGCGATTGCGGCGGGCATTTTGCAATTTGTGCATAAAAATTATGCCTGGTTCAAAAACAAAGACACCAACCTTTTACACCGTAATACTCACAGGTTCTTATGGGAACTCGCGGTGCGACATCATCCGTCAGCGAGTATTTTATGTATTACTAACCGTTATTTACTTAACCGGTTAAAGACAGTTTATCAGACCCCGGCCTGTGATGACCTTTACCCATTTTCAGCCATTGAAAATGTGGTCCCGATGCATGGGTTCTTTGCCGACAAAGATGCGCAAAAACCTAAGTCGAAATTGCTGGTTGATATGTTTCATGGTGCAGTTACCGGTGTATCGGTTGTCCATTGTGTGCGTAAGTCAGACAATAAACTGGTTTACCTTCCGGAAACGGATTTTTTATACGGATCAATGCGTAAGCACGTGCATAACCACATCCAGGAAGATAAAGTTGAGTTATGCGTAACCAAAATTGATGTTGTCCGTTGTCAGTCAGAGTCATCACCAATGACGAAAAAGCGTCTGGCACAACTATCGCGCATTGATAAACCCATGTATGACCGTTTTAATGTCATGCAATCATCGTATTCTCATGTGTTATACCTCACCAGTGAGTCTGTCCTGCAACAGGCAGTGCTGAGAGCCCGGCTCAGGCCGGTAAAACCACAAACAGCAAAGGCCAGCCAGGCCGAATCAGCCTGATAAGGCTTTTTTGCTGATTCTGATGTCATGTTTTCACACAATTTGCTATCCTCTCAGAGAGTTAAAGAACAAAGGTCTTTGTGTTGAAAGGAATAGTTACCTTACTTGTTATTGTGTTTCTCCTCGTACTGGCATTTGCTATCGGGTCGCAGAATGATGCATCAGTGACAGTAAATTACCTGATTGCACAGGCAGAAATACGCATGTCTACGCTGATTGCTGTTACGCTCTGTATCGGTATTATCATCGGATTGCTCATGATGTTGTTGAGCTGGTTAAGTCTGCGCGTGCAGCTGGTTGCAACCCGCAGTCGTTTACGCAAAGCCATCAAAGAATAATTTATGCTCGAACTGTTGTTTCTACTTTTGCCTGTGGCAGCCGGGTACGGCTGGATAATGGGCCGTAACAGTGTGCGTCAGGCACAGCGGAAACAATCGAGTATTCTGTCCAGGCACTATTATCGTGGCCTTAACTTCCTGTTAAGCGATCAACCTGATAAAGCCGTTGATACACTGATTAAGATGATTAATCTGAACAGTGATACGGTGGAAACCCATATTGCCATGGGGAATTTTTTCCGCCACCGGGGAGAAATTGACCGCGCTATCAAGATTCACCAGAACCTGGTTTCCAGAGAGGAAATTCAATCTAACCAGCAGGAAAACGCCTTAAAGGAACTCGGGCGCGATTATATGCAGGCAGGGTTTCTGGAGCGGGCTGAAGGTGCCTATTTGCAATTGATGAACAGTGACAGGCATTATCTCGTTGCCCAGCAACAGTTGTTCAGCATCTATCAGACTACGAAAGAGTGGGAACGGGCCATCGAACTGGCTGAAAAGATGGTTGAATGTCATGGTGACAGTGATGATGTTAGCGAGCGTCTGGCCCATTTTTATTGTGAACAGGCACAACTGGAACAGGATAATGGACAGCAGGGTGAAGCACTTATTCTGTTGCAGAAAGCGGTTAATGCAGATGAGCATGCTGTCCGCCCGTGGTTAATGCTTGGACATATTGCTTTTGACCAGAAGCGCTTCGGTGATGCGAAAGCGTATTTTGTACAGGTGGCAGAGCACGACCTCAACTGGTTCAGTGAAGCGGTCCCCGCACTTGAAGCAATTGCACAGGAAACCGGAGACTGGGACGGCTTTGAAGAAGCGTTGTCTTCTCACTGGCAGGAGTGCGCCACATCGTATCTCGCCATGGTAGATATAAAAATTCATCAGGGAAAGACCTCGGAAGCTGCCGATTACCTGCTCGATCAGTTACGCAAACGCCCGACCATGAAAGGCTTTAAAACGCTCATGGGCTTGTACATTGACCAGCTTAACGATGAAGCATCTGCAAACAGTCTGCGGTTACTGAAAGGACTTGTTGAAGAGCAAATGAAGCAGCGTCCGAAATACCGTTGTACCAGTTGCGGGTTTTCCGGAAGAAAACTGTACTGGCTATGTCCATCCTGTAAAAAATGGAATGTTGTTAAACCCATTAAAGGCTTAGACGGAGAATAAATTCCTCATGCAAGATCCTAAAGTCATTGTTGCCCTGGATTATGATAACAAAGACACCGCCCTGGCGTTTGTTTCGCAGTTAGACCCTGCAATATGCCGCCTGAAAGTCGGAAAAGAAATGTTCACCCTGTTCGGGCCTGAGTTCGTTAAGACACTGGTTAATATGGGGTTTGATATTTTTCTCGACCTCAAGTTTCACGATATACCCAATACCGTAGCGAAAGCCTGTAAAGCTGCTGCTGAGCTGGGTGTGTGGATGGTGAACGTTCATGCTTCCGGCGGCGCAGAAATGATGAAAGCAGCGAAATTGGCTATTGAGTCCAGTTCACATCCCGAAACAAAGCTGATTGCCGTCACCGTGCTGACCAGTATGGACGAAGCTCAGTTACAACGGGTTGTTCCCGGTGTGACGCCGGCACAACAGGTAGAGAAGCTCGCTGCACTGACTTTTGAAGCTGGTCTGGACGGTATTGTGTGTTCAGCGCAGGAAGCGGTATTGCTTCGTAAAACTATGAAGGCGCCATTCTTGCTGGTAACGCCTGGTATTCGTCCGGCAGGCAGTGACGTTGGCGATCAGAAGCGTGTGATGACACCGGTTGATGCGATGAACGCCGGCGTCAGCTACCTGGTAATGGGGCGCCCCATTACGCAGGCTGCTGATCCGCTCAGCGTCCTCAAAGAAGTGAATGCCTCTCTGTGAGGTAAGTTATACAAAAAAGCCCCGTCCTGTATGAACAGAACGGGGCTTTTTAATATCTTTACTGATTACTTCAGCGCTTCTTCAGCCGGTGTATACGTCAGACCCAGTTTTTCACCAAGTGCATCGACTACCGCTTTATACGTTACTTTTCCTTCGTGAATGTTAAGACCGTTCAGCAGGTGTTTGTCATCAAGCATAGCCTGTTTCGGGCCTTTATTAGCCAGCGCCAGACCAAATGGTAATGTCGCATTGTTCAGTGCCATGGTAGAGGTGCGTGCAACACCGCCCGGCATATTGGCAACGCAGTAGTGAACCACGTCGTCAATAATATAAACAGGATCCTGGTGTGTTGTCGCTTTTGAAGTAGCAAAACAACCGCCCTGGTCAATGGCCACATCCACCACAACTGAACCCGGCTTCATCGCTTTAATATGGTCTTCGTTCAACAGTTTCGGCGCTGCCGCACCTGGAATAAGGACTGCACCGACAACCAGATCTGCTTTTGATGAATATTGTTCAATGGCATCTACCGTTGAGAATACTGTTTTAACCTGACCGTTGAAGATATCATCAATCTGACGGAGTCGTGGCAGAGAGCGATCCAGAATGGTTACATCAGCACCCATACCAACAGCCATTTTAGCCGCGTTGATACCTACAACACCGCCACCAATTACCAGTACTTTACCCGGTGCTACACCCGGTACGCCACCAAGCAGAGTACCGCTGCCGCCGTGGGCTTTTTCAAGGTAGTGTGCGCCGGCCTGAACTGACATGCGTCCGGCAACTTCGCTCATCGGTGCCAGCAGGGGTAATCCACCACGGTCGTCTGTTACTGTTTCATAGGCAATACAAGTGGCGCCGGATGCGATAAGTAATTCAGTCTGAACAGGGTCCGGAGCAAGGTGCAGATACGTGTACAGTGTCTGACCCTTTCTCAGCATTTTGCATTCATTGGGCTGAGGCTCTTTTACTTTAACAATCATGTCAGCTTCAGCAAAAATCTGCTCAGCCGTCTGTGAGATGCGGGCACCTGCAGACACATACATGTCATCAGTGAAGCCAATGGCAGTCCCTGCATGAGTTTCCACAACCACATCGTGACCATGGGTAACAAATTCTTTAACTGCTGCAGGCGTCAGACCAACGCGGTATTCATGGTTTTTAATCTCTTTTGGTACACCAACTAACATAGAACCCTCAAAAATTGTTGTTTTTTGTTTGTCTCAGATGGCGGCAGTATACGTGAGAAAAAAACGAAGTATGTGCTGAAGATTTTCAGGATGCCGTGCTATATTTTGTAAAACAAAGAAAGTGCAGAATTTAATATGCTGGTAAAAACACCAAAACACCTTGACCGGATAGACAGAAATATCCTTACACAGCTGCAAAAAGACGGGCGGATATCGAATGTTGAATTGGCTAAAGCAGTGGGGCTTAGTCCCAGTCCCTGTCTTGAAAGAGTTAAGCGCCTTGAGGCTCAGGGTTATGTTACCGGATATCATGCTACACTTGACCCCGAGAAACTGGGCGCTGCCATGCTGGTTTTCGTTGAAATCACTTTAACGAAAACATCGGTGGATATCTTCGCAGAATTTTCTGCTGCAGTGCAGGATCAGGAAGATATTCAGGAATGTCACCTTGTGTCCGGAGATTTCGATTTTCTGCTGAAGGCAAGGGTAGCGGATATGTCCAGTTACCGGAAATTACTGGGAGATACCTTACTTCGTTTACCCGGTGTGAGTGAATCGAGAACCTACGTGGTGATGGAAGAAGTAAAAAGTACCACTGCAGTACGCATCAATATGAAATGACGGCTAAAAGTGGCGTAGTTGCCAGTGCTGCAGAAGGGTGGAAACGGTTAAAACCACTGTATATTAAACTAGGTATCCTTTTTCCCTTTGTGGTAGTCTGTAATATCACAGTTACTGTAGTTTCAGTCGCTGTTCAGCCAGTATTCATCACGGCTGAAGAAATATTAAAATAATAAAAGTGTGTTAAAACAAGTCACCGTTGTTTTCTGTGTGCATGGAAAGGCTTCTGCACTTACGGTGACGGATAAAGATGATTAAGGGTTTATGGCGCGTTTAACAGGTATCCAGCGATTACTTGAAGCAGGCATGATGGTCGCCTGCGTTTTCGCATTCTTTATTTTACTGGCACTGGCTTCTTTTCATCCCGGCGATCCGGGATGGAGTCAGGCAGGCTTACAACTTGATGTGCATAACTGGGTGGGGGCAACAGGCGCCTGGGTCGCAGACTTATTACTTTTCAGTTTCGGCTGGCTGGCATATCTTTTACCGTTTTGCTTTGCCTTTATTGGCTGGTTCTTATTTCAGCACGTCAAAGATCTCGATGAATTTGATTATCTGACTATCGGCCTGAGAATCATTGGCGGATTACTGATTGCGCTGGGTGTTACCGGCATCGCAAGTATCAATTTTAACGATTTGTATAACTTTTCGGCTGGCGGTTTTGTCGGTGATGTAATCAGTTCTGCACTCATTCCTTATTTTAATACTGCCGGCACAATTCTGTTGTTGCTCTGTTTTTCCTGCACCGGTTTTACATTACTTACCGGTATCAGCTGGCTGGATATTATCGACAGTATGGGCAGTGCAACCATCTGGTTCGGCCGAAAGACCATTTCGGTCCCGCAACAGCTTATCGGTCTTGATATGCCAAAGCTGGCTTTATCTTCAGAAAAATCTGCAGGGCAGGGGAGTGGCGATACTGTCGAGGTAACGACACTGAGAGCTGCGCCACCACCTGAAGATGCACCGCGCAAGAGTGATAAAACAACGTCTTCTCCCTGGTCAGGGAGTCAGCGGGACGAGCCTTCATTTGGTATTCCTGATGAAGTATTCGCCAATGACGATGATGAACCACCTTTTGAAGTTGATGAACCGGTAACCATCGAAGCGGACAAGAAGTCCGGGTTCTCTTTCAGTAGTTTTAAAGAAAAAGTGATGCCGTCTAAAGACAAAGATACGGCTCCGGCTGAAAAATCTGAACCGGTGTTCAGTACGGATGATGCATCAGATGATTCGGATGACAAACCACAAAACATTGAAACTTCAACGGTTACAGAACAGCCTGAGGCTGCGAAGCCGCTGTCACAACCCGCTGCAAAACCAAAAGCGCCGACAACTCTGGCTGAAGCGGTGGCTGCAAAAGAGGCTGAGAAGGCTGAAATTGCTGCATTAGGGCCAATGCCATCTTTCGATTTGCTGGAACGCCCCGACCGTAAAGAAAACCCTATCACTCAGGAAGAGATGGATATGGTGTCCCGTCTGGTGGAGGACAAACTGGCAGATTTTAACATTGAAGCCAGTGTGGTAGGCGTCTATCCCGGTCCTGTTATCACCCGTTTCGAGCTTGATCTGGCGCCCGGCGTGAAGGTAAGCAAAATTACCGGTCTGTCAAAAGATTTAGCCCGTGCTATGTCTGCTATGTCAGTGCGTGTTGTGGAAGTTATTCCAGGAAAGTCTGTGATAGGTCTTGAGCTGCCTAACAAAAAACGTGAAATGGTTCGTCTGAGTGAAGTGATCACCTGTGACGCCTTCCAGAGCAATAAGTCTGCTCTGACCATGGTGTTAGGAGCGGATATCAGCGGTAAACCGGTTGTGGTCGATCTTGCGAAAATGCCTCACTTACTGGTGGCCGGTACAACCGGTGCCGGTAAATCCGTCGGGGTGAATGTGATGATCTTAAGCTTACTTTATAAGTCTAAGCCCGAAGATGTCCGCATGATCATGATAGACCCGAAAATGCTGGAACTTTCTGTATATGAAGGGATCCCTCATTTGCTGGCAGAAGTGGTCACCGATATGAAGGAAGCCGCTAACGCGTTGCGTTGGTGTGTAGGTGAAATGGAACGCCGCTATAAATTAATGTCTGCTCTCGGGGTCAGAAACCTGAAAGGCTATAATGCCAAGGTGTTACAGGCCATCGAAGACGGCGAGCCGATTAAAGATCCGTTGTGGCGCACTGAAGACAGCATGGAAGAAGAAGCGCCGGATTTACAGAAATTGCCGGCCATTGTTGTGGTTGTTGACGAATTTGCCGACATGATGATGATTGTGGGTAAGAAAGTAGAAGAATTGATAGCACGGATCGCGCAAAAGGCCCGTGCCGCCGGTATCCATCTTATTCTGGCCACGCAGCGCCCGTCTGTAGATGTTATCACCGGTCTGATCAAAGCCAACATACCCACCCGTATCGCTTTCCAGGTATCCAGTAAAATCGATTCCAGAACAATATTGGATCAACAGGGCGCAGAAGCGCTGCTTGGTATGGGTGATATGCTGTATTTGCCGCCCGGCAGCCCAGTGCCGACGCGCGTACACGGTGCCTTTGTGGATGACCATGAAGTGCATGCGGTAGTCAGTGACTGGCAGAAACGGGGCAAGCCTGATTACATTGATGAAATTCTTAACGGTGAAGCCACTGCGGAAGTCTTACTGCCGGGAGAAGCAGCAGAAAACGGTGACGAGGAGTATGATGCCTTCTTCGATGAGGCCGTGGCATTTGTAACTGAAACGCGGCGGGCCAGTGTATCTTCCGTGCAGCGTAAATTCAGAATTGGTTACAATCGTGCGGCCAGACTGGTAGAACAAATGGAAGCGAATGGTGTCGTATCTTCACCAGGTCATAACGGTAACAGGGAAGTGCTTGCGCCCCCTGTACCCAAGGAGTAGTACATTGAACCGTTTTATTTACGCCATCGTTTTATCCGGCTTTTTCGCTTTTTCCGCGCAGGCGGATGACGCCGCAGGTGCAAAGTTAAAATCTTTGTTGTCCGGTATTAATCAGTTCAAAGCGCAGTATGCGCAGGTTATTACTGATAGCGGTAATAATATCGTTCACGAAACCAAAGGCGAAGTGGTGCTGGCCCGTCCGGACAAGCTGCGCTGGGAAACTTACGCACCGGATGACAACGTGCTTATTGCTGATGGCGAAACGGTCTGGAATATCGACCCCTTTGCCATGCAGGTTACCGTGATGGATCAGAAAGGTCAGGTAAAAGATAACCCGTTTATGTTACTAACCTCTGATGATGATACTGTCTGGTCGAAATTCGTTATCCGTGCTGCTGACGACAATGCATCTGAATATATCGTTACCCCTAAAAACGGTGAAGGTCAGATCCGTGAATTGACCCTGTTGTTTGAGGGCAACAGCCTTACAGGTTTGTCTACACTGGATGCACAGGAACAAACCAGCACCATTCTGTTTTCTCAAAGCAGTACCCGCTTTCCTATGGCAGCCGATACATTTCAGGCAGATATTTCTGATCAATTTATGGTAGACGATCAGCGGTGAGTTTGTTTTCGCAAGACGACTACGCCCCGCTGGCTGCCCGTATGCGGCCGGCCGGCATCGATGATTATGCCGGTCAGACCCATTTACTGGGCGAAGGGAAGCCCTTAAGAAAAATGCTGGAAGCCGGTCATTGCCATTCAATGATTTTGTGGGGACCTCCCGGTACAGGCAAAACCACACTGGCAGAAATGATTGCTGCGTATACACAGGCAAAGGTAGTGCGTCTGTCAGCAGTCACCGCCGGTGTAAAAGACGTCCGGGCCGCGATGGAGCAGGCTGAAATAGATCAGCGTCATGGTCAGCGTACATTATTGTTTGTTGATGAGGTTCACCGGTTTAATAAAAGTCAGCAGGATGCATTCTTACCCTTTGTGGAATCCGGTACGGTTACATTTATTGGTGCCACCACAGAAAACCCCTCTTTTGAGCTGAATAATGCATTGCTGTCACGGGTCAGGGTTTATGTGTTGCAGTCGCTGGACGACAATGCGCTTAACGGGGTGCTGAACAGGGCGTTATCAGATAAAGATAAAGGGCTTGGCAAACGCGGTTTTAAGCTGAAAGATGATGCCAGAAAGGCGCTTCTTGGCCTGTGTGCCGGTGATGCCCGCAGATTACTGACTTATCTTGAACTGGCCGGGGATTTCGCTGAGGGCGATGTCATCACTCTCAGCGATATTGAGCAGGCAACCGGCGAAAAAGTGGCTGCTTATGACAAACGTGGCGATACGTTTTACGATTTAATTTCCGCTTTTCACAAGTCAGTACGTGGCTCAGATCCTGACGCGGCGCTTTATTGGTATGCAAGAATACTGAACGGCGGTGGTGATGCGCTGTACGTAGCCAGACGTCTGTTGGCCATCGCGTCTGAAGACATTGGCAACGCCGACCCAAGAGCCATGCAATTGAGTGTGAACGCCTGGGATTGTTATCATCGTGTCGGTCCGGCAGAAGGGGAAAGGGCCATTGCCCAAGCGGCTGTATATTGTGCACTTGCGCCAAAAAGTAATGCCGTTTATATGGCCTTCAGTCAGGCAAAGCAGATGGCAGCTAAAGCGCCGGATTATCCCGTTCCGGTGCATTTAAGGAACGCCCCGACGGCACTGCTTAAAGAGCTCGGGCACGGCGATGAATACCGTTATGCGCATAACGAGCCCCATGCTTTTGCAGCGGGCGAGGTCTATCTGCCGCCAGAGATTGCCGGTACCCGTTTCTATGAGCCCACAGAACGTGGACTGGAGCAGAAACTAAAAGCAAAACGGGATTTTCTCGACACACTGAATCAACAGGCTACGGATAAAAAGGGATAGTCATGCCAACAGGAATTGTCTTGTACTGTTACATCGCAGCAGGCGGCGCAATAGGCGCGTGTCTGCGCTTTTTTGTCACATCTAATATCGATTCCTGGTTTGGAAAAGCGCTGCCCTTTGGTACACTGACGGTGAACGTATTAGGCTCGTTCAGCCTTGCACTGTTATACGGATTCATAGAGCGGCATGAACTGATGGATTCTCCCTATCGTGCTCTGATAGGTGTCGGCCTTTTAGGGGCATTTACCACCTTTTCCACGTTCTCTATCGAAACACTGACATTACTGGAAAATGGCCTGATAATGAAAGCCATAGCCAATGTGTTATTAAATGTGTGCCTGTGCCTGCTGGCAGGATGGGCAGCAATAGCAATGATGAAAGGATAAAAAGAATTACATGTTAGATCCAAAGTTACTTCGGGCAGACATTGAGAACACTGCTAAACGCCTTGCCGACCGGGGCTTTACACTGGATGCAGACGCTTTTAATGCGCTGGAAGAAAAGCGCAAATCCCTGCAGACAAAAACGCAGGAATTACAGAATGAACGTAATGTCCGTAGTAAGTCCATTGGTAAAGCAAAAGCGCAGGGCCAGGACATTGCGCCATTACTGGCCGAGGTTGGCCAGCTGGGCGACGATCTTGACACAGCAAAAAATGAACTTGATGCATTGCTGGCTGAAATCACTGCACTGACTCAGGGGATCCCGAATCTTCCCCACGAATCTGTGCCGGTGGGTGAAGACGAAAACCAGAATGTGGAAATCAGTAAGTGGGGCACACCTGCTGAATTTGATTTCGAAGTAAAAGATCACGTAGATGTAGCTGAAGCTTTAAATAAAGGGCTGGATTTCGCTGCTGCGACGAAGTTAACCGGTAGTCGTTTCGTTGTAATGCGCGGCCACATTGCCCGCATGCACCGTGCACTCGCTCAGTTCATGCTGGATGTGCATACTGCAGAACACGGTTACCAGGAAATGTACGTACCCTATCTGGTCAATCATGACAGCCTGTATGGTACCGGTCAGTTGCCTAAGTTCGGTGAAGATCTGTTCCATACTCAGCCTGCCACCGAAGAAGGTCAGGGGTTATCGCTGATCCCAACTGCTGAAGTTCCGCTGACCAACCTGGCACGTGACGAGATTTTTGATGCCAAATCCCTGCCGGTGAAGATGACTGCCCATACACCTTGCTTCCGGAGTGAAGCGGGTTCTTACGGTCGTGATACACGAGGTCTTATCCGTCAGCATCAGTTTGATAAAGTTGAGCTGGTTCAGCTGGTTAAACCCGAAGATTCCTTTGATGCGCTGGAAGCACTGACTGGTCATGCGGAAGTGATTTTACAGAAGCTGAACTTGCCTTACCGCAAAATGTTGCTGTGTACCGGTGATATGGGTTTTGGTTCCTGTAAAACGTACGATTTGGAAGTCTGGTTACCGGCGCAAAATACTTACCGGGAAATTTCTTCATGTTCTAACATGCTTGATTTCCAGGCGCGCCGGATGCAGGCCCGTTACCGTAACCCGGAAACGAATAAGCCTGAATTATTACACACGCTGAATGGCTCAGGTCTGGCTGTAGGCCGTACTTTAGTGGCTATTCTTGAAAATTATCAGCAGGCTGATGGCAGCGTAAAAGTGCCGGAAGCACTGGTAAGTTACATGGGTGGTGTGACTGAAATTAAACCGGCTTAATCACACCGGTAAACACTAAAATGGCGTCTTCATAAGACGCCATTTTTTTTATTACAGACACTTGGCGGGTTTAGGCAAGCCCGCCAGTTTTGTTGCCTGTTTGGCCGGCCCTTTTTTAAATAACCGCTGAAGATAACGGCTGTTACCTTTTTCCGGACCGTATTCGGCCGCCATTGCTTTCACCAGTGCGCGTACCGCAGGACTGGTTTCAAATTCCAGATAAAAATTCCGGACAAAACGAACCACTTCCCAATGTTCTTTTGTCAAAGAAATGTTTTCCTGCTCCGCCAGCACAGGCACCATGCTCTCGTCCCACTGCGTGTAATCCAGCAGGTAACCGTTCTTATCAGTTTCTATGTCTTTGCCTTGCCATTCAAAGCTTGTATTGCCGGCCATTATAGTACTATCCACTTGCCATATTGTTGAGTGAAACGAATAACGTTGCTGTGTGAGATAAGGTCACCCTCTTCACAGTTCACGCCGCGGCATTCAGCATCGTCAGCGAGTACGTAAAGCGGAACATCACTTTCTTGCAGTTCACCATATTGATAAACGCCGTTTCCACGAAGAATAACGGGTATGTTCAAGGTTTCAGCATTCCGGAGATAGCGCTGCTGCATATCATTACTTTTTGAGGTAGTAATAAATAATATCATCAGAACGTCACCACATGATCAACCCGTTCAATCAGCGCCGGCACCTCATCATCAGTTAACGCCTTAACAGTTTTTAATACATCCCGCCCAGTAATTCTTCTGGTAGCATAATCGGACTGCACGTAGTAACAGTCTTCAATGTCAAAGAATGGCAGCGCTTTAAGCCTTTTAAACTGATTTTTCACCCCTTGCTGTTGCGGGGCCTGCTCTGTTAACTGGTAGATGCCGTCACCTTCAAACAGCATTGATACTTCGTGGCCGTAGTTCGTTGCTGCCATGGCAAAGTCCAGCCCGTCGGATGCCTGACTGACAGAGTAGGGGGCGGTTGTAAAACGAATGAGTAAATGTGCCATCAGAATTGTACCAGGTGCTCACACTGATGAAGTGAAGTGAAAAAATCACTGAGGCCGGTATGTTCGAAAACCTCTTCTTCGCCGGTGCCGTTTACACCCCGCTTGTCTCCCGCGGTCATGCAAACCCGTAATGACGTTTGTGCTTTTAATTTCAAATCACACCATGCCTGATAGACATTCACTTCGTCATTAGGCGGGTTCATTTGCGGCAGCGCATTGTAAATGCCGGCCTGATAGAAAAATATCTGTTCAATTTCCTGACCGTCAGCAAGTAACTGATGGCAGAAGGCCAGAGCGCGTGAGGCTCCGTCGTTGTCGTAGGGTGATGATGTGACAAGTACAGAATAACGGGACATAGAAATAAAAAAACACCCCTTACGGGGTGTTTTCCTCAGGCAGTAAGCCTTTTAATTAATCATCACCACCAAACGCACCCAGTAAGTGCAGGATAGAAGTGAACAGGTTATAGATGTTCAGGTACATTGAAACGGTTGCACGGATGTAGTTTGTCTCACCACCGTTAACAATGCGGCTGGTATCAAACAGGATGAAACCTGACATGATGAACACAATAGCAGCACTGATTGCCAGTGATACCGCAGGTACCATGAAGAAGATATTCGCGATACCGGCGACTACAGCAACTACCAGACCTACCAGCAGGAATCCGCCAAGGAAAGAGAAATCTTTCTTAGTGGTAAGTGCATAACCTGACAATGCAAAGAATACCAGAGCTGTCGCACCTAATGCCTGCATAATAAGGCCGGGACCCGCTACACCTAAATAAAAGTTAAGGGTATAACCCAGTGATGCACCCATCAAACCGGTGAATGCAAACACCCAGTAGATACCGGATGCAGATTCAGCCTTACGCTGAACCACGAATAAGGTAATAAACGCACCGATGGTCATGACTAACGACATCATAGGAGAGATGCCAACCGCCATAGCGATACCGGCACACACTGCACTAAATGCCAGTGTCATAGCCAGCAACATATAAGTATTGCGCAATACCTTATTTGTTTGCAGTACTGACTGTTGAGATGCACCTGCATACATCGAACGTTGATCCATTGTTTCCTCCAATAGGACTATAAACACCAGAAAAGCCTGGTAACATTATCTTAGGTCATTTGTATGGGTTTTGGTTCCATTTTTCAAGTGCTTTCAACCCCAAACTGTAAACAGACATGTCACTGTGCTGCATTAATCATCAACTGCCTGTTATTTATTAATACGTTGATTAAAAGCTAACCGGTTAAAGGCTTTTTTATAATTAACGCTTTACAGGCAAAAAAATATCATTAAGATACGCATCACTTCTCGGAGAGATGGCAGAGTCCGGCTGAATGCACCTGACTTGAAATCAGGCGAAGGGTCAAACCTTCCGGGGGTTCGAATCCCTCTCTCTCCGCCACATTCTGAAAAAGCCCGCTTAACTAAGCGGGCTTTTTTGCTTTCAAATGGCAGTCAATGTTCCATTGTAATTACATAAAGGTATCAGCCTGTTCAGGAAATAATCGCTTTAGCAACAGTGATGTTAAATTCTGAGCAGATTGTTTGCATATTGCGCACTTAATTGATTTTATTTGAAATAGTGCTTTTCAATCACGATAAAATCATTATGATACGCACCACTCAACGGAGAGATGGCAGAGTCCGGCTGAATGCACCTGACTTGAAATCAGGCGAAGGGTCAAACCTTCCGGGGGTTCGAATCCCTCTCTCTCCGC